>NZ_JARJBE010000062.1:0-897 GCF_029269915.1 Rhodococcus sp. C3V | reverse complement strand
TGTTGCGGGTACGGACGTTGTTGACGCGGGATTGAAGTAGACGGGCTGGTCCTCGGCGTAAGAATGGGAGTTGCGACACAACCGTTCTCGACCAAAAAGGACCAGCCCTGTGACACACCGTAATGCCCCACTTACTGTTGAAGGAAGACACCGCCTGATCGAGCGCTGCCAAAGTCGTCCGATCGCCCACGTCGCCGCAGAAATGGGTATCTCACGCCAATGCGCATCCAAGTGGGTCAACCGGTATCGCCAATACGGTGACCTGGGAATTCAGGACCGATCCAGCACACCGATCCACCACCCGACCGCCACGGCAACGGAGATCGTGGCCGAGATCGAATCCATGCGACGAACCCGGAAATGGTCGGCCTCGCGCATCACGTTCGAGTTGCGCACCGACGGCATCGTCATTGCTCGTCGAACAGTCACGAAAATTCTGCGGAACCTGGGCCTGAATCGTCGCCGGTTCATCGACCCGAACGGCGAAACCAACCGAAAACCGCAGGTCATCATTGCGAAACGACCTGGTCAGATGGTCCACGTCGATGTCAAGAAGGTCGGAAGAATCCCGGACGGCGGCGGATGGCGCGTTCATGGCCGCGGGTCCGAGCAGGCCAAACGATCCCAGCGCCGGAAAACGAAGAACAAGCAGGCCCGTGTCGGTTATACCTACCTGCATTCCGCGATCGACGGCAACACCCGCCTGGCGTACACCGAAGCCCGCGACAACGAAACCGCAGCAACAGTCATCGATTTCATGAACAACGCCTGCGTCTTCTTTGCCGCACACGGAATCAGCCGCATCGAGCGCGTGATTACCGACAACGGATCATGCTATCGGGCAGCAGGTTTCACATCTTCACTGCGAGAGGCACGGCACTACCGGATCAAGCCGTA
>NZ_JARJBE010000061.1:0-903 GCF_029269915.1 Rhodococcus sp. C3V | reverse complement strand
CTGAGGGGATTGACCAAGGTTTACGGACCGACGAAAGCGGTGGACGATTTGTCGTTCACGGTCAAGCCGGGCATCGTGACGGGCTTCCTGGGCCCGAACGGTGCAGGTAAGTCGACGACGATGCGGATGATCCTGGGTCTGGATCAGCCGACGTCGGGTGCGGCGTTGATCGAGGGCAAGCCGTACCGGGAGCTCAAGACGCCGTTGCGGACGGTGGGTGCGTTGCTGGATGCGAAGTGGGTGCACCCCAATCGCAGTGCGCGGGCGCATCTGCAGTGGATGGCTGCTTCGAACGGGATCCCGAAGTCCCGCGTCGACGAGGTGCTCGGGTTGGTCGGATTGTCCGAGGTGGCGGGCAAGAAGGCCGGCGGGTTCTCGCTCGGTATGTCGCAGCGTCTGGGGTTGGCGGGTGCGTTGTTGGGGGATCCGAAGGTGTTGTTGTTCGACGAGCCGGTCAACGGTCTCGATCCGGAGGGCATCGTCTGGATTCGTAAGTTCATGCAGCGGTTGGCGGCCGAGGGCCGCACGGTGCTCGTGTCGAGTCACCTCCTGTCGGAGATGGCGCTCACGGCGGAGCAGTTGGTGGTGATCGGTCGGGGTCGGTTGATTTCGGATTCGACGGTCGCGGAGTTCGTGGATCGTTCGTCGGAGTCGACGGTGCGGGTGCGTAGTCCTCAGCTCGATGCGTTGCGCAGTGTGTTGCTCTCGCAGGGGCTGACGGTGCGTGAGGACGGTTCCGGTGTTGCCCCGGCATTGGTGGTGGTGGATTCGACCACCGATGTGATCGGTGGTTTGGCTGGTTCGCAGGGAATCGTGTTGTACGAGTTGGCTTCTCAGCAGGGGTCGCTCGAGGATGCGTTCATGAAGTTGACCGGGGACGATGTCCAGTACCACGCATCCGGT
>NZ_JARJBE010000060.1:0-969 GCF_029269915.1 Rhodococcus sp. C3V | reverse complement strand
CTAGTTGTTGTGGGTTTGGACGTTGCTGACGCTGGATTGAAGTAGATGGGCTGGTCCTTCGCGGCAGGATGTAAGTTGCGAAACAGACCATCAACAGCAAAGGGAGCAGCGCGTGTGGCACACCGTAATGCCCCTCTGACTGTCGAGGGAACGACGACTCTTCGAGCGGTGCCAGAGTCGTCCGATCGCCCACGTCGCCGCCGAAATGGGCATCTCCCGCCAATGCGCCTCCACGTGGGTCAACAGGTACCGCAAGTATGGTGTCCTGGGATTACAGGACCGCTCCAGCACCCCCGAACCATCAACCCACAGCCCCATCAGCAGAGATAGTGGCCGAGATCGAAGCGATGCGCCGGACCCGGAAATGGTCGGCCTCGAGAATCACGTTCGAACTCCGAATGGATGGAACGGTCATTGCTCGCCGGACGGTCACGAAACTCCTGCGGAATTTCGGTCTCAATTGTCGCCGGTTCATCGACCCGAATGGCGAAACGAACCGGAAACCGCAGGTCATCATTGCGAAACGGCCCGGTCAGATGGTGCACGTCGATGTGAAGAAGTCGGCCGCATCCCTGACGGCGGCGGATGGCGCGTCCACGGGCGAGGGTCCGAGCAGGCCAAACGATCCCAGCGTCGGAAAACGAAAAACAAGCAGGGCCGCGTCGGGTACACCTATTTGCATTCCGCGATCGACGGGAATACCCGCCTGACATAGACTGAAGCACGCGATGACGAAACCGCAGCAACAGCCATCGATTTCATTGACAACGCGTTTTCTTCGCCGCCCACGGTATCGACTGTCGAGCGGGTGATCACCGATAACGGATCATGCTATCGGGCAGCAGATTTCACGGCCTCACTCCGCGATGCGCGGCGTTACCGCATTCGGCCGTACACACCGAAACACGACGGAAAGGTCGAACGGTACAACCGCATCCTCGCCGAAGAGTTGCTCTACTCGCGAATACA
>NZ_JARJBE010000059.1:0-982 GCF_029269915.1 Rhodococcus sp. C3V | reverse complement strand
GGAACCCCTATTTGTTTATTTTTCTAAATACATTCAAATATGTATCCGCTCATGAGACAATAACCCTGATAAATGCTTCAATAATATTGAAAAAGGAAGAGTATGAGTATTCAACATTTCCGTGTCGCCCTTATTCCCTTTTTTGCGGCATTTTGCCTTCCTGTTTTTGCTCACCCAGAAACGCTGGTGAAAGTAAAAGATGCTGAAGATCAGTTGGGTGCACGAGTGGGTTACATCGAACTGGATCTCAACAGCGGTAAGATCCTTGAGAGTTTTCGCCCCGAAGAACGTTTTCCAATGATGAGCACTTTTAAAGTTCTGCTATGTGGCGCGGTATTATCCCGTATTGACGCCGGGCAAGAGCAACTCGGTCGCCGCATACACTATTCTCAGAATGACTTGGTTGAGTACTCACCAGTCACAGAAAAGCATCTTACGGATGGCATGACAGTAAGAGAATTATGCAGTGCTGCCATAACCATGAGTGATAACACTGCGGCCAACTTACTTCTGACAACGATCGGAGGACCGAAGGAGCTAACCGCTTTTTTGCACAACATGGGGGATCATGTAACTCGCCTTGATCGTTGGGAACCGGAGCTGAATGAAGCCATACCAAACGACGAGCGTGACACCACGATGCCTGTAGCAATGGCAACAACGTTGCGCAAACTATTAACTGGCGAACTACTTACTCTAGCTTCCCGGCAACAATTAATAGACTGGATGGAGGCGGATAAAGTTGCAGGACCACTTCTGCGCTCGGCCCTTCCGGCTGGCTGGTTTATTGCTGATAAATCTGGAGCCGGTGAGCGTGGGTCTCGCGGTATCATTGCAGCACTGGGGCCAGATGGTAAGCCCTCCCGTATCGTAGTTATCTACACGACGGGGAGTCAGGCAACTATGGATGAACGAAATAGACAGATCGCTGAGATAGGTGCCTCACTGATTAAGCATTGGTAACTGTCAGACCAAGTTTACT
>NZ_JARJBE010000007.1:0-371647 GCF_029269915.1 Rhodococcus sp. C3V | reverse complement strand
GTTCGTCGGCGCCTGCTCAGACGGTGACCGTTTCTGATCCGGCTCCGGTGGATGTGGAGACGACGACGTCGTTGTCGGTTCCGGCTACGGCAATCACGGGCAGCGCGGTTGATCTGACCGCAACGGTGGCTCCGAACAATGCTGTGGGTACGGTGCAGTTCAAGTCGAACGGCACGGCAATCGGTGCACCGGTGACAGTCACGTCCGGTGTTGCGACTCTGTCGCACGCATTCGATGCTGCTGGCGCTCAAAGCGTTACGGCTGACTTCACCGCCGGTGCTGGCTTCGTGAGTTCGTCGGCGCCTGCTCAGACGGTGACGGTGTCGGATCCGGCTCCGGTCGACAAGGCGACAAAGACGGTGCTGAGTGTTCAGGGTGAAGCCAAGGTCGGACTGCCTGTTGATCTCTTCGCGACAGTGTCCGAAGATCCCTCGGACGCCCTGGTGCCTTCCGGCGGAACGGTCCAGTTCAAGATCGGTGGAGTCGATCTGGGCGCCCCGGTCGCGGTTGTTGACGGAGTTGCCAAGCTCCCGCACGTCTTCGGAGCAGAAGGCACCTTTGCAGTCTCGGCTGTATTCAGTGGATCCGGTGTGTTCACGTCGTCCACTGCGGAGTCTGTCGACGTCAATGTCACGGTTCCGACCCCGTCGGATGTCGAAAGCTCTACGTCGTTGACGGCTCCGTCCTCGGCAAAGGTCGGCACGGCGGTGCAGCTGAAGGCTGTGGTCAGTTCTTCCGGCGCGACGTCGGGAACCGTCCAGTTCTTCGACGGAACGACTCCGATCGGAACTGCCGTTGATGTTGTCGGTGGGCAGGCCGTGCTGAGCCACACCTTCACCACGACCGGCAACCATTCGATCACCGCGGTCTACAGCGGAGCCCAGGGCGTCACGGGTTCCACGTCGACTGCATCGGTTGTGAACGTCGGTAACGGGGGTGGTGGCTCCGGTTCGCTCGGTTCGCTGTCGCTGCCGTTCGGTTCATGATTCTCCGATGATGTGATGCCCCCTTGCGCCCATAGGTGCAAGGGGGCATTGCTCTTCGGGAATCGCGGATTGGTCGTTAGCTGAACTATTGGCAATTCGTGAATATTTGTCTGAAATAACTGATACAAGTACTACTTTTGACGGGTACTGTACGAGCGTCCAGCTCCATTCCGATTTCCGCTCTGTTCGAGTGACCTCCTTCCGTGCGGTTCCCGATCCACGTCTGTTGCTAGCTGAGGAGAGTTCGTGTTGGTGAGAAGAAGTTCCGCGGTCGTGGTGGCGGCGTTGGTCGGTGGCGTGCTGGTGGCAGGTGGCGTTGCTTCGGCAGCTCCGACGTCATCTCCCGCGGTGGAGAACTCGATCGGGTTCAAGCTGGGTTGCGATGGTTATGAACATCTGGCTGTTGATATCGCGGATGTGTTTCATTCGACGGGTGTGACGGTGTCTGCACCGGAGAAGGTGGTGGCGGGGTCGACGTTCACCTATCGGGTTCAGCCGAACGTGATGTCGGTGCCGACGGGTGGGCATGCAGGCCGCAGTGTCGGTAAATGGACGCGGCTCAAGTACGACTTCGATATACCTGCAGGGGTGTCGTTGGTGGATGCTCAGGTCGTGGCAGGTACTTCGTCGAATTTGTCCGGTGTGACTCCGTCGGTGATTCGGATCAACGACGGCGGTTCGCCGGATGGCGCGGGTACGCATCTGCGTATTTCGGGGAACAATCAGACTGCTGACTCGAACAACAAGGGCGGTAACGGCCCGAGCACGAGCAAGAACAGTGACGGTGGAATCGAGGTAGGGGCAGGGAAGACCTTCCGGTTGCCCGCGATCGACGTGACGGTGGTTGCCGGTGCCGCGGGTAGTACGGTGCAGCCGAAGTTGCGTGCCACAGATGGTGATTCGGGTGCGTTCAATTCGCCGAAGAATGCGTTCACGTTCTTGCAGTACGAGACCCTTTGGCCGGGGTACTGGGAGCGCTACAACTGCTCTCCGCGCGATTCGAGTGGTGGTGGGTTGAATGCGGGTGGTCAGGCATTGGCCACCGTCAACGTCGTCTCGCAGGCGGGGACCGCGACTGCAGTGACATCCGGCGCGGCTGCAACGGTCGGTCAGTCGACCGATTTGGTTGCGCAGGTCTCCCCGGCACCGACAGGCGGCACCGTTCAGTTCAAGGATGGCGGAACTGACATCGGCGCCCCGGTGGCCGTCGTCAATGGCGTTGCCACACTGCCACATACATTCACCGCAGCGGGAGATCACTCCATCACCGCTGTATACGACGGTGTTCTCGAGTTTCTGACATCCACGTCACCGGCACGCACAGTGAGCGTGGCCGCTGCCGATGTACAGACGACTGCGTCGTTGACAGTCCCGAGTAGTGCCGTCGAGCAGACCTCGGTCGCGCTGACCGCAAACATCTCACCGGCAGCTAACGGCGGAACGGTCCAGTTCAAGGACGGTGGCATCGACATCGGCGGACCCATCGCGGTGACTGGCGGAGCGGCGACCCTGGATCACACGTTCACCACGACGGGATCACACTCGATCACTGCGGTCTACTCAGGTACTGCAGGTTTTGGTGGTTCGACCGCGCAAGCTCAGACCATCGAGATCTCGAGCTCAGCGCTGAGTACGACTACAACGCTTCAAGTTCCGGCTACGGCGGTCACGGGTACTGCGGTTGATTTGACCGCTACCGTGGCTCCGAACAATGCGGTGGGTTCGGTGCAGTTCAAGTCGAACGGCACTGCGATCGGCACTCCGGTTGCAGTTGCGTCGGGTGTTGCGACGCTGTCGCATGCGTTCGATGTTGCTGGTGCTCAAAGTGTTACCGCTGAATTCACTGCTGCTGCAGGGTTTGTGAGTTCGTCGGCGCCTGCTCAGACGGTGACGGTGTCGGATCCGGCTCCGGTGGATGTCCAGACCACGACCTCACTCTCGGTTCCCGCGACTGCCATCACGGGCACGGCTGTTGATCTGACCGCGACGGTCGCTCCGAACAATGCTGTCGGTACGGTGCAGTTCAAGTCGAACGGTGCGGCGATCGGCTCGCCGGTGACAGTCTCCGCGGGTGTTGCGACGCTGTCGCATTCGTTCGATGCTGCTGGTGCTCAAAGTGTTACCGCTGAATTCACTGCTGCTGCAGGGTTTGTGAGTTCGTCGGCGCCTGCTCAGACGGTGACGGTGTCGGATCCGGCTCCGGTGGATGTCCAGACCACGACCTCACTCTCGGTTCCCGCGACTGCCATCACGGGCACGGCTGTTGATCTGACCGCGACGGTCGCTCCGAACAATGCTGTCGGTACGGTGCAGTTCAAGTCGAACGGTGCGGCGATCGGCTCGCCGGTGACAGTCTCCGCGGGTGTTGCGACACTGAGCTATTCGTTCGATGCTGCTGGTGCACAAAGTGTTACGGCTGACTTCACTGCCGGTGCAGGCTTCGTCAGCTCCTCGGCGTCGGCTCAGGCGGTGACGGTCTCTGATCCGGCTCCGGTGGATGTCGAGACGACGACGTCGCTCTCGGTTCCCGCGACGGCGGTTACGGGTACGGCGGTTGATCTCACCGCGACGGTTGCTCCGAACAACGCGGTGGGTTCGGTGCAGTTCAAGTCGAACGGCACGGCAATCGGTGCACCAGTCACGGTGTCCGGTGGTACCGCGACCCTCTCACATTCCTTCGATGCCGCTGGCGCGCAGAGCATTACCGCGAATTTCACCGCTGGTGCCGGATTCAAAAACTCGGTTGCGAGTGCGAAGTCAGTTCAGGTCAGTGTTGCCGACCAGGAATCCGTCGTCGAACTGAATATTCCGACCGACGCCAAAACTGGTGTGGCGACCGACTTGTGGGCAACCGTCCGAACGTCGTCGGATGATGCTGTCGGCGTCGGAACCGTGCAGTTCTACGACGGTGGCGTCGCGATCGGCGGTCCTGAAGCGGTTACGGCCGGCGCTGCGGGCCTGACGCATTCGTTTACCTCTGCGGGTGCGCACAGCATCACTGCGGTCTATTCGGGAGGAGCCGGTGTAGTCGGATCCTCGGCCCAGGCGCGGACGGTGAATGTAACGGACCCTGCGCCTTCGGATGTCACCACGGAGACTGTGGTGACGGTGCCTGGTGATGCCGTGGTGAACAAGTCGGTGACCCTGTCGGCGACTGTCAGTTCGGTGCAGAACGGTGGAACGGTGCAGTTCATGGATGGGGATACTCCGATCGGTGACGCTGTTGCAGTGGTCAACGGGATCGCGGCGCTGAACCACACCTTCACCACAACTGGCGCGCATTCGATTTCGGCAATCTACAGTGGCGCAGCCGGATTCACAGGCTCCACCTCGACGGCCCACGCAATTCAGGTCAAGGCTGCAACCGGTGGTGGCACGGGCAGCCTCGGTTCAGGCAGCGCTGGCTCGAGCGATTTCCTTCCCTTCGGTTCCTGACCGAAGCAGTTCAGGTCGCGGCCCCGAGGCAATATCCCTCGGGGCCGATCGACAGGGTGAACTGCATCGAGCGCGAGTTACCGGTTCCGTCGCTGACGGGCAGGGTGACACGGACGTAGTCGCCGCGAACCGGAGTGACTGTTGCAGCGTCGGCGTCGAAAGACCTGATACCGGCCAGCTGATTCGGATCGAGCTTGAGAGGCGGCTGGCCGGTTGCGCCGGTGCCGTCCGGATCCCACGGGCTGTTGCCGGGGCAGATCAGTGGATAGAACGTCTCGACGTCGCGGGTATTGACCGGCCGTCCCGTGGCGCGTGAGAGAAACCTGACGACGGCGTGGGAAGCGTCGGCCGCGGTGTAGAAGTTTGATTGCCCCGCAGGGAAGACGAACGGGCACGCATAGCCGGAAGCGATCTCCGAGCGCTTGGCGGCGACGGAGAGTCCGCCGCCATTCCAGGTGACCGCGTACTGGCCGTCGACGCCTGGTGCGGCGATGGCCGTCAAGATGGCGGGAACATCCGAGTATCGGTCGGCGATCGTTGTGGGCGGCATCGTCCAGCATGCGTTCGTGAGCGCGTCCACGTCCAAGGACACCAGGTCCGTTGCCCAAGCTGCCAAGGCCGGCGCAGCAGCCGGATTGCCGGGCACGTCACCAACCGGAGGTGGCGCGACCGGCGCAGCGGGCGCAATTGTCGTCGTGGGTGCGAGAGTGGTTGTCGTCGTGGTTTCCGTCGTCGGCGGAGACGGTTCGTCCGTCAGGATTCCCGTCCGTCCGTCGTCCTCACATGCGGTTATCGCCAACGTCATGGCGAGTGCGACTGCCCCCACTGCCGCTCGTCCTGCCGACTTCATTCGTTCGTACGCCCCTTTTGCGACATTCTGACCAACATCCACCCCAGAACTGCTGCGGGTCAGATCACGGATTCCCGTCTACGCTAGCGAACTGTGGATCCCGTTTACAGAACAGTCATCGGCATCGCCCGTACCGTCTTCGCTTTCGAGGGCCTGAAGTTCTCCGTCAAGGGAGAGCAGAACATCCCGGCGTCCGGTGGCGCCGTGATCGCGATCAACCACACCGGGTACATGGACTTCACGTATGCGGGACTGCCGGCACGGACCCCGAAGCGCTACATCCGGTTCATGGCCAAGAAAGAGGTCTTCGACAACAAGATCTCCGGACCGATCATGCGGGCCCTCAAGCACATCCCGGTCGACCGCGGCGCGGGCGCCGACTCCTACAAGGCGGCCGTAGATTTCCTGAAGCGCGGCGAATTGGTGGGCGTGTACCCCGAAGCCACGATCAGTCGGAGCTTCGAGATCAAGGAATTCAAGTCCGGCGCCGCCCGCATGGCGATCGAGGCGGGCGTCCCGATCGTTCCCGTCGTCATCTGGGGCGCTCAGCGCGTGTGGACGAAGGGTTATCCGAAGCGTTTGGGCCGCACCAACACTCCCATCTCCATTGCCGTCGGCGAGCCGATTGCACCTTTCGAGCCGGCGAGTGAGCTGACGGCGAAGCTGCGGTCGACGATGCAGGAGTTGCTGCTCGATCTGCAGAAGAGCTACGACCATCCCGCCGGCGAGTACTGGGTGCCGGCCCGCCTCGGTGGCAGCGCGCCGACGCTCGAGCAGGCCGACAAGATGGATGCCGATGAGGCCGAGGCGAAAGCCAAGGCTCGCGAGGCGCGGAAGTCCGAAGGCTGACCCATGCCCTTCGAACCCGTTTACACCGCCGTCGAGGTAGTCGCGCGTGGTCTGAGCGGTTTCCAGGGCGTGAAAGTCACCCGCACCGGGACGGAACACGTCCCGGTGTCCGGCGGTGCCGTCATCGCGATCAACCACACGAGTTACCTCGATTTCATACCGGCGGCCCTGGCGGTCGGCACCGCGAAACGCAAGCTCAGAGTGATGGCCAAGGCTGAGCTGGCGGACAACAAGGTCCTCGGCTTCCTCATGCGTGGATGCGGCGTCATCGAAGTGGACCGCTCCGCCGGAGCGCAGGCGTATCGAGCCGGAGTCGACGCCCTCAAGCGTGGCGAATTGGTGGGCGTCTACCCGGAAGCGACGATCAGCCGGAGCTTCGAGATCAAGGAAATGAAATCCGGAGCAGCTCGGATGGCCATCGACGCCGGCGTGCCGATAATTCCGCTGATCGTCTGGGGCGCCCAGCGGATCGTCACCAAGGGCGGACCGAAAAATCTGGGCCGCAATCATTTCCCGATCTCGGTGGAGGTGGGTGCACCGATCGATCCGGTCGAGCCCGCCGAAGCGCTGAGCGAGATCCTGCGCATCGAGATGGATGCGATCCTGCGCCACGTTCAGGACGGGTTCGTGCACGAGCCCGGGGCGTACTGGGTGCCGCGCCGACTCGGCGGTGGCGCACCGACGCCGGAGGAAGCTGCGGCCATGGACGCACAGGAACGCGCGAAGCGGGCGCGCTGAGCGAGACCGTCGTACCGGGCAGGCACAATGGCGGTGTGAGCCCAGACCGTCGTATCAGCCCTGACCGCCCAACCTTGGTTGCGACCGATGTCGACGGCACCCTCATCGATCACGACGAGTTGGTCAGTGCCCGCACCCGCGCCGCCGTGCATGCCGTCGTCGAATCCGGCACGCCGTTCCTGCTGGCAACCGGGCGTCCTCCGCGATGGATTTCGCCCGTCGTCGAGGGCTTGGGATACGCGCCACTCGCCGTCTGCGCAAACGGTGCCGTTGTCTACGACAGCTACGCCGACCGCGTCCTCAGCGCCGCGACCTTGTCGGTCGACGCACTCACCGAACTCTCCGAGCTGGCACTGGTTGCACTCCCGGGCGCAGGTTTGGCCGCGGAACGAGTGGGGGAGAGCGCACATGACGCCGCCACCCCACAGTTCGTCAGCTCACCAGATTACGAACACGCCTGGCTCAACCCGGACAACACCGAGATGTCCGAGGACGAAGTGCTTGCGGCGCCGGCCGTCAAACTCCTGATTCGCCGTCCAGGCATGACCAGCACGGCGATGTACGACACGCTCGCCCCGCACGTCGGTGCGCTCGCCGACATGACGTACTCCACCGAGAACGGACTGATCGAACTCTCGGCGCCGGGCATCACGAAGGCGTCGGGCCTGGTTGCCGCCGCGGAGAGGTTCGGCTTCGACCTGTCGGGTCTGGTGGCCTTCGGGGACATGCCCAACGACATCCCGATGCTGGGGATGGCTCGACTCGGCGTTGCCATGGGCAACGCTCACCCCGAAGCCAAAGCCGCAGCCGACGAGGTCACCGACACCAATTCGGCACACGGGGTTGCAAAAGTCCTCGAGCGCTGGTGGTCGTAGAACCCACCAGCGCCCGAGGACGTGTCTTGCTCGAGTGTCAGCCGACAGGCGCGCTGTTGGCCATTTCCTGGGCAAAGGTCTCGTTGTAGGTCTTGAGGACCTTCGTGACCATGCCGGTGATCTGGTTGAAGATCAGCGAACCGTTCTCGAAGTCGCTTCGCAGGCCGTCCGGGATCGAGTACTCGTCCGAGATCGGCAATCCCAGTTCACCCGCGTCGGAACCGAAACTCTGCCACGACTTGAAGATCTCGCCGAGCACGGTGAACACTCCGCCGTTCGGCGAGGTGTAGACAGCGCCGTTCTGGAACAGCGCACCCTGGTTGCCGAGCTTCGCCTGCAGAATTCCGGACAGTGCCTGGCCGAGGCGTCCGATCTCGCCACCTTCGGCGATCCACTTCTGCGCGAGCGGTGAATTGTCGGTGATCTGCAGAATCTGGGTGACCAGATCCGGGATCGACGAACCGGTGCCACCGGTGACCGTGTCGACCGGAGTGGTCGGCTTGGGCGCAGGCGTCGACGGATTGGAAGGGTTCGAGGGGTTCAACGTTCCCCCGATGTTCGCGGCCGCGATGTTCCGGATGTCGTTCATGTGTGCGTATGCGGCATCACCCGGGCACGCGGTGTTTCCGACGTCGCGGTGGGCGAAGATGATCGGCAGATCGACTGCTGCGCCCTGCGGGTACGGCGTGAACTCGGTGCCCTCGGAGTACATCGTCGTTCGGCCCTTGGGATCGAGTCCGGCCATGCCGAGCTTCCAACCGAGGAACTTGCCGACGGCGTTGAGCGTCGCCTGCGAAGGCTCGACGGTGGAGTAGTCGCCCATCATCGCGATACCGGTGGTGTTCTCGTTGAATCCACCCGCGTGTGCACCCTGAACTGCCTTGTCGAGTCCGCCTGCGCGGCCTTCGAAGGTCTGACCGTACTTGTCGACGAGGACGTTGTATCCGACGTCGCACCAGCCGAGCGTCTGTGCGTGGTAGGCGTAGATCGAGCGGACGATGCCGGCCGATTCGGCCTTCGTGTAGTTGTTGCTACCTGCGGTGTGGTGAACGGTCGCGCCACCGATGAAGTCGTCGTACGTGGGGGAGTCGCAGCGAAGTGACTCGTCTGCTCCCCACTGAGCACGGGTGATGACGGACGGTCCGCTGCCGCCGAGCGGCGCTGCGACGGCCTGCAGATTGCTGTCTGCCTCGCTGGCACCCGGGTCGATCAACACGGCGGTGACGGCATCTGCTGCCGTCGTCACCTGGCGAAGCGGCTTGGACACCGAAGCGGGTGTGTACCCGAGTTCGCCAGTGGCTGCGGGTGCTTCAGCGGGGGCAGCTTCCGGAGCGGGCGCGGGGGCAGCTTCCGGAGCCGGGGCCGGCGCAACCTCGGCTGCGGGAGCAGCGGCACCCTGCGGCGTGAGGATCTGGATGGACTTGGTGGCGCCGACGAAGACCGGTTCGGTGGCGGTACCGGAGTTGGTGGCCTGATCCGAGCTGGCGGAGTCGATGGCGTCAGGGGTGAACCACGGGCCCCAGGTGCCGTCTTCGGCCAGGGCGCGGACCTTGGACTGCGCCGAGGCGATGGTGTCCGAGGTCAACGCGACCATGCTGAACGGAGTGTCGCGGGTGACTTCCTTGACCACGGCACCTGGCTCTTCCTCGGAAGGAACCGGAGCGGTTTCGGTCGGGGCGCCGGGAGCAGCGGGTGCCGGGAACAGCTCGGTCGGCAGCGTGATCCCTGGAGGTAGCGGGATTTCGGTCGGGAGCTTGAGGTTTCTCAGATCACCGAGGTTGATGTCGGGGAGATCGAGACCGGTCAGCTCCTTGACCGGAATGATGATGTCGGGCACCGACGCGAGGAGCACCTCTGCGATCTGGGTCGGCACTGCTACTGACGTCGTCTCGTTCGCGGAACGTACATCGGACGTAGTGCTCGTGAAGCCGTAGACCGCAAAAGGACTTGCGACAGCCACTGCGGCTACAGCCCCGAGTACGAGCGAGGGCTTCGGTCGACGGTGTGGCAAGGGATTACTCCTCGGTTGTAGTTACTTGCGAGCGAACTTCAGGGCCGATGACGGCCGTGAACGGAATTCTTCAAAACCGGATCCGAGCAGGTCGGATGCCATGTTCTGGGGTTGAACTCCAGTTTTCGGACGCGTACGTCTGCAACTCGTGATGCTGATGTGACTCGTGTGACTGGTGTTGCTAACTCCAAACACTCTTGCCACACTAGTCACAAAAGTCCATAACGCTCAACCTTAGGGTGAGACTTTAGTTAAATCGTTGTGGACTGGCCTGCGCGCGAAGTACCGACTTCGCGGACTCGTGAGGCCGGTAGCGATGAGGAGAGCATTGATGGCGAGAAGCGGAAGAAGCGGAACTGCAGGTAAGAAGCCTGTGTCCGGTCGCGCAGGTCGCTTTCTGGTGGGCGGACCCGGGAGGCGAACCTCGCTGATGCGGATCTCGGTCCTCGGTCTCGTTCCGGCTCTTGCGCTCGGCGTCGCGATCGGAGGTTTCACGCAAATCCGCGCTGAGGAGCCGTCGATCCTGCACGCCGTCGCTGCCGACACGCAATTCACGCTCTCCGGGCACGGCAACGGACATGGCCGTGGAATGGGCCAGTGGGGCGCTTACGGCTACGCCAAGAACGACGGCTGGTCCGGCGAGCGAATCCTCAGTCACTACTACGGGGGAACCGTCCTGGACTCGATGCCGCCTGCCCAGATGAGTGTGCGGCTCACGGCCCAGGACAACTCGACGCTCGACGTCTACTCCGACGCCGGCCTCGTGGTCAACGGTCAGCGCACCGCGCCCGGCGAGGCTGCCCATCTCACTGCACTGCCCGGTGGCGGTGCGCAGGTAGTGGTCACCAGCGGGTGCGGTGGCGGGGTTGTCTGGGAAGCGGTCACCGAGCATCCGTGGGTGGACCCGGTGGACCTCGGTCCGGATCGACCCGCCGACCAGTTCCTGAAGCTGTGCAACAACGATGCGCCCTATCGAGGCGCCCTCGGCGTAGTGCTCGACAACGGCTCGGCTCGGACAGTCAATCTCCTCGACATGGAGGACTACCTGCTCGGCGTGGTGCCGGTCGAAGCGAAGGCCGAATGGGCCGATTCCGGTGGGGCCGAAGCGCTACGGGCGCAAGCCGTGGCAGCACGCTCGTACGCTGCGACCGAGCATCGCAGCTCGTACGCCGACACCTGCGACACTCAGGACTGCCAGGTCTACGGCGGAGCGGGCAAGGAAGATCCCCGCACCACCGAAGCCGTCCGGTCCACCGCCGGCGCCGTTCTGTCGCGTGACGGCAAGATTGTTGCCACCGAATTCTCCTCGTCCACAGGAGGTTACAGCTCCGGCGGTGAATTCCCGGCCGTCGAGGATCTCGGTGACGCCCTTTCTCCGAATCATGACTGGACAGTGAATCTGACCGCAGGGCAGATTGCGGACGCCTTCGATGTGGGTGAGCTGCAATCGCTCAAGATTCTCTCGCGCAACGGATTCGGTACCGACGGCGGGCGAGTGACGGCAGTCGAGGTAGTCGGAACAGATGCAACTGTTGGCGCCACCGGAATTCAGTTCCGCCAGAAACTCGGCCTGAAATCCGACTGGTTCACCATCGGTGACGGTGCGGGTGTGGTAGTGGCGCCGGATTCGGAATCGACAGTGCCGGAATCCAATTCGCCATCCGACGATCCATCGGGTACGGTTACGGAGACGCAGATCGAGAAGAAGTATCGGGAGCTCGGCGGTGAAAGCGGCTCTCTCGGTGCTCCTGCCGGCCCGGAGATGCAGTTGCCCTCCGAAGCAGGCACTTTCCGTGTCTACGAAAACGGAACCATCATCTGGACAAAGGTTTTGGGCGCGCAGGTAGTTGATGCCAACGTGCTCCGCGAGTGGATACCGACGGGCGGAAGCTAGGGGAAGGTCGGTCGGTAGCGACTCGCACGTATCGACTCTGAAGGGTCTCTGCCGTAACCCGGCGGAGGCCCTTCAGGTCGTTCAGGGTTCGTTGGTTGTCGGTCAGATGGTCGGGGCGTCGCCGAGCAGGCGGTACTCGAGCCACAACTCCGCACGTTCCGTGGGGGAGCCGAGGTCGAGCTGGAGAAGGCTCTCGATCCGAGCGAGTCTGCTGCGCAACGTATGCCGATGAATATTCAGCGCTGTGGCCGCGGCGTCGCCCACACCGTTGTGTGCCAGCCACATGGCCAAGGTCCGGTAGAGATCGCTACCGCCCTTCGCTTCCAGAAGCGGGCGCAAGTGTGCCGCCGCGAATGCCGTCGAGCGATCCTGGTCGAGAAATGCGGACAATCCGCTCTCCGAGAGTTCGGCGAACCGCATCGAAGGCAGGTTGCGGGCACCGGCCTCGGCTGCTGCCTGCGCGGCTTGGCGTCTGGCGCGCGAGAGATCGTCCCACCACAGCATGTCCGACACGCCGACGGTGACGTCGATTTCGTTGACACGGGCGAGGATTCGCCCGCTGTCGGTAGCCGAGACGACGGCAATCAGTGCACCGTCGGTGATGCCGAACGCCAGATCGCGGCTGAGACCATCGAGCAGTGAGACGGACACGCTCTCGAGCAGGCCACTCGGGCCCGCTACGTGGAAGACCTGGAAAGGCTCGACCGGAAATCCTCCCCACAGTTCCCCGGAGATGTTGCGGGCGAGCGCATTCTGTCCCTCGAACAGCTGATGCATCGCAACGGTACGAAGGTGGTTCATCGTCAGCTGTGCGTCTCGGGTTCGAGCCGTCATCAACGTGAGCAGAGACGCGGCTGCGATGACGATGCCCTGATTCAGTGAACCGACGGCGCCGGGGCAGCCGGCGACGAGGTACCCCATCAGCTTTCCCCTCGACGTCAGCAGCGGATGGGAGATGACGTCCTCGTTCTCACTCGTGAGGAAACTGACTTCCATCGGGCGGGCGTCGCGCTCGGGGGCAGTTCGCTCGATTCCGGCGGCCGCGGCGGTGTGTGAGATCTCGACGGTATGTCCGGCCGAGTCCAGTAGAGCCGCCCATCCGCCGATCAATTCCGCCACCCGTCGTACGACTGCCCGGGTGCCGTTGACCGTCACCGCAGCTTGAAGCAGTCGCCGCAGGCTCTGGTAATTGCTGCGCAGCGCTTTCATGTCGTCGTCGGATTGCGCCTTCGACACCGCTTTGGTCAGGGCGATGAAAGGTGTTCGCAATGGGACGTCGAGAAGGGGCACACTGAAACGGGTGGCCGCATCCACCAGAGTCTGTGGCGCCTGCTCGTATCCGAGGCCGGTTCCGAAACCGATTCCGGCAATTCCGGCCGCCACCAGGGTCCGTACGAATCGGGTCGTTTCCGCGGCCGTCGTCGGTAGTGACACCCCGGTGATGAGTAGTAGTTCACCGCCGTCGAGGAAGGGCGTCGGGTCGGGAAGTTCGGAGACATGTGCCCAGGTCAGGGTGCGATCGAGCTGGTCGTGCCCAGCCAGGACGCGAAGGCCGAACTGTTCGGTCGCACAAAGCTGGCGGAGCGTGATGGGCATGAGTCCAGTCTGACACCTCGAACTCGCCACTTTGTAGTGCCTGCGGTCACGTTTGTACAAAGTGGAGCCTGACGCGAGCTTGCCGAAGGTCCGACACTGGCGCTATCGAAAATGCGCTCCGGATAGAGCGCCACCGAGATCCACGTTCCGAACAGCCCACAAGGAGTACTGATGTCCAGTACAGACCAGCCGGCACTTCAGCACACGCTGAAGAAGCGGCATCTGTCGATGATTGCGATCGCAGGCGTCATCGGCGCCGGACTGTTCGTCGGCTCCGGTGTGGCGATCCAGGAGACGGGACCCGGTGTCCTGATTTCCTACGCGCTTGCCGGCGTCGTCGTCATCCTCGTGATGCGCATGCTCGGTGAGATGTCGGCAGCGTCGCCGGAAACCGGCTCGTTCTCCTCGTACGCCGACAAGGCCATCGGCCGCTGGGCGGGCTTCTCGATCGGCTGGCTGTACGCGTGGTTCTGGATCATCGTGCTCGGCATCGAGGCCACCGCCGGTGCCCTCATCATGAATCGCTGGGTTCCGGGGGTTCCCCAGTGGACCTGGGCATTGATTCTGATGATCGTGCTGACGCTGACCAACATCATCTCGGTCAAGTCGTTCGGCGAGTTCGAGTTCTGGTTCGCCTCCATCAAGGTCGTCGCCATCATCGCGTTCCTCGGCATGGGCATCGTGGCGATCTGCGGATGGATGCCCGGCGTCGAAGCACCCGGAATGACAAACCTGACCGGTCACGGCGGCTTCCTGCCGAACGGAACAGGAGCGATGCTCGCCGCAGTCCTTGTGGTCGTGTTCTCGTTCTTCGGGGCCGAAATCGCCACGATCGCAGCCGGTGAATCGGCCAACCCGCTCGAAGCTGTTCGCGCAGCCGTCAAATCCGTCGTCTGGCGAATTCTCATCTTCTACATCGGCTCGATCGCGGTGGTCGTCACTCTGCTTCCCTGGGACAGCGCGTCGGTTGCACTCAGCCCGTACGTCGCCGTCATGGACTCCTACGGCATTCCGGCCGCGGGCAACATCATGGACGTCGTCGTCCTCACGTCGGTTCTGTCCTGCCTCAACTCGGGTCTCTACACCGCGAGCCGCATGATCTTCTCCCTCGCCGGCCGCGGCGACGCCCCCAAGTCGCTCTCACGTATCGAGAAGACCGGCGTCCCGATGCGCGCTGTCCTGGTCTCGACGATCGTCGGCTTCCTCACCGTCGGCATGAACTACCTCTCCCCGGACAAGGTCTTCCTGTTCCTGGTCAACTCCTCCGGTGCGATCGCGCTGTTCGTCTGGCTGGTCATCTCGGTGTCCCAGCTGCGCACCCGCCGCAAGCTCGAAGCTTCGGGCCAGGAGCTGGAACTCAAGATGTGGTTCTTCCCGTACCTGACCTACGCCACGATCGCCGCCATCATCGCGCTCTGCATCGGAATGCTCACCCTGGACTCGACGCGCAGCCAGATGATCGTGTCCCTGGGACTTGCAGCGATCCTCGTGGGTATCGGGCTCTACCGCTACCGGAACCACAAAGACACCGACGCCGACGCCGAGGTCGTGCCCGTCGCCGAGAGCGCTCCCACACCCTGACACCAACGTCCCCATCTGCGAGATACTTCGATGTCCTAGTATCGGCCACGGACAGAGAAATCGACGTGAGCACAGCAGATGGGGACAATCATGACCACACCCGAACCGATCGTCATCGTCGACGGGGCCAGGACCCCCGTCGGTAGCTTCGGCGGCGTCTTCAAGGACGTACCCGCGCACGAGTTGGGCGCCGCAGCAGCCAAGGCCGCGCTGAGCCGCGCCGGCGTTGCGCCCGAAGACATCGACGAGGTCGTCATGGGCTGCATCGGCCAGGTCGGCCCGGACGCCTACAACGCACGCCGCGTCGGCATCGCCGCCGGACTGCCCGAGAACGTCCCCGCCTACACCGTCAACCGCCTCTGTGGCAGCGGCCTGCAGGCTGTGTGGTCTGCGGCGATGCAGATGCGATGGGGCGCAGCTGCCATCACGCTCGCCGGCGGTGACGAGAGCATGTCTCGCATGCCCTTCTACGACTTCGCCGCCCGCTCGGGCTACAAGCTCGGCGATCGCAGCCTCGTCGACGGCACCGTCGCGATGCTCACCGACCCGTTCAGCAAGGCTCACATGGGCCGCACTGCCGAAGCCGTCGCCCGTAAGTACGGCGTCAGTCGCGAGCAGCAGGACGAGTTCGCCGTCGAATCTCAGCGCCGCGCCGCTACCGACGCAGCGAAGGCGGCATTCGCCGAGGAAATCACTCCCGTCGAGACCGGTGGTCGGCGCTCCGTCACCGTCACCGAGGACGAGCATCCCAAGCCCGGAACCACCGTCGAAACCCTCGCCAAGCTGCGCCCCGCATTCGAAGAGGGCGGATCCGTCACCGCCGGTAACGCGTCGGGCATCAACGACGGCGCCGGCGCACTCGTCCTCGCGACGGGCACCGAGGCAGCCAAGCGCGGTCTCACCGGACTGGTCACGCTCGAAACCGTCACGACGGCAGCCATGGAGCCCGGCCTGATGGGCTACGCTCCCGTGCTCGCTCTCGAAAAGCTCTTTGCACAAACAGGATTGAAGCCGTCCGACATCGGCACCGCCGAGGTCAACGAGGCGTTCGCTTCGCAGGCCATCGCCGTCATCCGTGACAGTGGCCTGGATCCGGAGAAGACCAACCCGTACGGCGGAGCGATCGCCCTCGGACACCCGGTCGGCGCCACCGGAGCCATCCTGACCCTGCGTGCCGCACGCGACATGGTCCGCCGCGACCTCGAATTCGGCATCGTCACCATGTGCATCGGCGGCGGTCAGGCACTCGCTGCCCTGCTGAAGCGGGTCTGATCATGGCGACCAAGCGCAAGCCGTCGTGGCACGACGACGAGATCACCGCAGTAGCCGAACTGGCCCGTGGTTTCTTCGATCGTGAACTGGTCGCCAAGCGTGAGCAGTGGGACGCTCAGCATCGCGTCGACCGGTCCGTGTGGCTCGAAGCCGGCAAGCTCGGCCTGCTGTGCTGCTCGATTCCCGAGGAATACGGCGGGGGCGGTGGAACTTTCGCGCACGATCTCGCTGTCTTCGAGGCGCAGGGCTACTGCGGTGACTATGCGCTCGGTAACTCCGTGCACAGTGGCATCGTTGCCCACTACGTGCTCGAGTACGGAAGCGAAGAGCAGAAGAAGGCCTGGCTGCCAGGTATGGCGACGGGCGAAATCCTCGGCGCCATCGGAATGACCGAGCCAGGAACAGGTTCCGACCTCAAGGCAATCACCACGTCCGCGATCCGTGACGGTGACCACTACGTCGTGAACGGGTCGAAGACCTTCATCACCAACGGTGGCAGCGCAGACATGATCGTGCTTGCCGTCAAGACCGACCCCAAGGCGGGCGCCAAGGGTGTCTCGCTCCTGATTGTGGATCTTCGTGACTGCGAAGGCTTTGCGGTCGGCCGCGTGCTCGACAAGGTCGGTCAGCATGGCGCCGATACGTCGGAGCTGTCCTTCACCGACGTTCGCGTTCCCGTCTCGAACCTCCTCGGTGAGTCCGAGGGGCTCGGCTTCGGTCAGTTGATGGCGCAGCTGGTGCAGGAACGCCTCATCATCGGCGCGCAGGCCATCGGCACCATCGAGCGTGCAGTCGAGGAGACCGTCGCATACACCAAGGCGCGTCAAGCGTTCGGGCACAGCCTCTTCGAGTTCCAGAACACCGCCTTCGAGCTGGCCGAGTGCCAGACGATCGCACGCACCTGCCGTGTCTTCCTCGACAACTGCATCGAGGATCACCTCAACGGCGAGCTGGACGGCGCAGACGCCGCGATGGTCAAGTACTGGCTCACCGAGCAGCAATGCGCCGTCGTCGACCGGTGCGTGCAGCTCTACGGCGGATACGGCTACATGCGTGAATACCCGATCGCGCGCATGTACGAGGACTCCCGCGTCCAGAAGATCTACGCCGGCGCCAACGAAGTGATGAAGGGCATCATCGCGAAGAGTCTTTGATCACCGGCGTCGAAAACCATTGACACCGACCAGGCACCCACCGAGCATTTCGGTGGGTGCCTTTGTGTGTGCCCACAAGCGGTATCGAGCTGTTCGGAAGGCAAACACTGATGAGCTTCACCATCGACGTCGGGTCGGCACGCGTCACCCAACTGACAGAGCTGGCGCACTGGCCGTTTCCGCCGCGAGAGCTCTTTCCCCAGGCGAGTGAGGCCGAGATCAGTGAAGCGTCGGCGCGGCTGGCACCGGAGTTCTTCGACGAGGGTAGTGGTGACCTCGTGCTTGCCATCCACACCTACCTGGTGGAGATCGGCGGCAAGGCCGTCGTCGTCGACACCGGCAACGGCAACAGCAAGCACCGGCCGAACCTCTTGCCGCATCACATGTTCGGTACCGACTACCTCGCACGCTTCGCAGCCACCGGTGTGTCCGTCGACGACGTCGATCTGGTGGTCAGCACACATCTGCACCCCGACCACTGTGGCTGGAACACCGCCCTCGACGCCGAAACCTGGCGGCCTACCTTCCCCCGCGCGACCTACATTTTCGATCGCACCGAACTGGCCGCGCTCGAACAACTCGCTGCCGACGGTCCACACGAAGGAGTGGTCTCGGATCTGGCGCAGACCTTCGAGGACAGCGTCCGTCCCGTTCTGGACGGGGCGAAGTGGGAGGCGGTCGACCACGGCCACGTCCTGGTCGAGTCCGAAGGCACACGCGTCGTCGTTCGCAGCGCGCCCGGCCACACGCCGGGCCACATCGTGATCGAGATTCGCACTGCCGACGGCGGCGCCGTCATCTCCGGCGATGTGGTCCACCATCCGATCCAGTTTCTGTACCCGGACCTCAGTCAGGGCGGCGACGCGGATCCCGAGATCGCGAGGGTCACCCGCCGCGAACTTCTCGAACGCTGCGCGTCGAAGGGACTGCTTCTACTTCCCGCGCACTTTCCCGTCGACGAACCGATCGTGATCGAATTCGATTCGAGCGGTGCACCGAGTGCTTCCGGTCTGATCGGTCTCGCAGCGTCCTGACTTGCCGCATCGGCCCTGGTGACGCATCCAACCCTCGGCTTCCGAACAGGTCCGATACCCTGGTTCATCGTGACCGCTGCAAATTCAGAGACCGCCCGTGCCCAGTACGACCTGATCGTCGTCGGTTCGGGATTCTTCGGGCTGACCATCGCCGAGCGTGCCGCTACCCAGCTGGGTCAGCGCGTGCTGGTGCTGGATCGCCGTCACCACCTGGGGGGAAACGCATACTCGGAGGCAGAGCCGGAGACCGGCATCGAGGTCCACAAGTACGGTGCCCACCTGTTCCACACCTCCAACAAGAAGGTCTGGGACTACGTCACCCAGTTCACGGAGTTCACGAACTACCAGCACCGCGTCTTCGCGCTGCACAAGGGACAGGCGTACCAGTTCCCGCTGGGACTCGGTCTCGTGTCGCAGTTCTTCGGTCGGTACTTCACTCCCGAAGAAGCACGCGCCCTCATCGCCGAGCAGTCCAGCGAGATCGATTCGAAGGACGCCTCCAATCTCGAAGAGAAGGCGATCTCCCTGATCGGGCGCCCGCTCTACGAAGCATTTGTGCGTGACTACACGGCTAAGCAGTGGCAGACCGACCCCACCGAGCTGCCCGCGGCGAATATCGCCCGCCTGCCGGTCCGCTACAACTTCGACAACCGCTACTTCAACGACACGTACGAGGGCCTGCCCGTCGACGGCTACACGGCGTGGCTCGAGAACATGGCGAAGGATCCGAAGATCGAGGTCCGCCTCGACACCGATTACTTCGACGTCCGCGACGAACTGCGCACCGCCAGCCCCGACGCCCCTGTCATCTACACGGGCCCGCTCGACCGCTACTTCGACTACTCCGAAGGTGCACTGGGATGGCGCACCCTCGATTTCGAGACCGAGGTTCTGCCCACCGGAGACTTCCAGGGCACCCCGGTCATGAACTACAACGACGCCGACGTGCCGTTCACCCGTATCCACGAGTTCCGTCACTTCCATCCGGAGCGCGAGTACCCGACCGACAAGACCGTCATCATGCGTGAGTTCTCACGTGCCGCGGAGGCGAAGGACGAGCCGTACTACCCGATCAACACTCCAGAGGATCGCGAGAAGCTCTCCGCGTACCGCTCACGCGCCAAGAAGGAGACCGCGGAGAACAAGGTCCTCTTCGGTGGGCGTCTCGGCACCTACCAGTACCTGGACATGCACATGGCGATCGCCAGCGCGCTGACGATGTTCGAGAACACCCTGCGCCCGCATCTCGAAACGGGTGCGGAATTGGCAGGGGAGAGCGAATGAACGCACGTCATCTACTCGAAGGCGAAGATGCCGTCAGCGGCGACGAGGTGACCTACCTCGGCAAGTCCCTGCTTCAGCGGATCATCCTGCCCCGCGCCGGTGAGCCGCTCGACGTCCGCACGTTGTACTTGGAAGAGTCCTGGTCCAACAGTCGGCGGGCGCACTCGACCTCGCGCACGTCGGTAGCGCTCGGCGCCGAGACCGAGGTCTCGTTCGCCACGTACTTCAACGCGTTCCCTGCCAGCTACTGGCGTCGATGGTCCATCCTGAAATCGGTGGTCCTTCGTCTCGAGCTGTCCGGCCACGGCCGCGTCGACATCTACCGTTCCAAGGCGGATTCCTCGCGAATTCACGTGGAAGGCAAGGAATTTGCCGACGGCGATGCCGCGGTCGAGTTCGAGGTGGAACTGGCGCCGTTCGAGGACGGTGGCTGGATCTGGTTCGACATCACCACCGATACGGCAGTGGTCGTCGAGAGCGGCGGCTGGTACGCGCCCGTCGAGGCTCCCGGCGAAGCGACTGTCGCCGTTGGTATTCCGACGTTCAACCGTCCGACCGACGCGGTCAAGGCGCTTGCTGCACTGGCTTCGGATCCGCTGGTGTCGGACGTGATCAAGGCCGTCATCATGCCGGATCAGGGCACCCGCAAGGTGCGTGACGAACCCGGATTCGCCGAAGCTGCTGCAGCGCTCGGTGATCGGCTCGCCATTCACGATCAGGGCAACCTCGGCGGCTCGGGCGGATACAGCCGAATCATGTACGAGGCACTCAAGACGACGCAGTGCCAGCACATCCTGTTCATGGACGACGACATCGAGATCGAACCGGACTCGATTCTGCGTGCGCTTTCGTTCTCGCGTTTCGCGAAGTCGCCGATGCTGGTGGGTGGGCAGATGCTCAACCTGCAGGAACGAAGCCACCTCCACGTGATGGGTGAAGTGGTCGACCGCGGCATCTTCATGTGGACCGCGGCACCGAACGTCGAATACGACCACGATTTCTCGAAGAAGCCGCTGCGCGAATCGAAACTCCTGCACCGCCGCATCGACGTCGACTTCAACGGCTGGTGGATGTGCATGATCCCGCGCCAGGTCGCCGAAGAAATCAAGCAGCCGCTACCGCTTTTCATCAAGTGGGACGACTGCGAATACGGTTTGCGCGCAAAGAAAGCCGGATACCCGACCGTCACACTTCCGGGTGCCGCGATCTGGCACATGGCGTGGAGCGACAAGGACGACGCCATCGACTGGCAGGCGTACTTCCACCTCCGTAACCGTCTGGTGGTGGCCGCGCTCCACATGCCGGGCAACGGCCGTGGCCTCGTGGTCAACACGGTGAAGGCAACGCTCAAGCATCTGCTGTGCCTCGAGTACTCCACCGTCGCGATCCAGAACAAGGCCATCGCGGACTTCCTCGCCGGACCCGAGCACGTCGCGAACATGCTGCCGACGGCACTCGGTGAGGTCCACGCCCAGCGCAAGGAATTCTCCGACGCGGTCGTACTGCCGTCGTCGACTGCGTTGCCGCTGCCCTCCGGTGCCGACGTCGGAGACGTGAGCCTGCCGCTGTCGACCGTCGCGAAGATCACCCGGGTCCTCAGGGCCGGAGTGCACAACGTGAAGCCGGCCAAGCCGGAACACCTCGAGCGCCCTCAGCTCAACGTTCCGACCATCGACGCCCGTTGGTTCCTGCTCTCGCAGGTCGACGGCGTCACCGTCACCACGGCCGACGGTCGCGGCGTCGTCTACCGCAAGCGAAACCCGAAACTCGCGCTCGAACTGCTCAAGGAAGCAACACGGTTGCGCCGCGAACTCGCCGCCCGTTTCCCCGAGCTCAAGAAGCAGTACCAGGACGCCGTTCCTTCACTGACCAGCACGGAAAGGTGGGAACGTGTCTTCGGCATCTCCTGAAGTACAGATTCTGGCCGGGATTCAGTCGACCGTCGGGCAGCTGCCGGGAGCCGTCAAGGTCGCCCGCGGTATGTCTCACTTCGGTGAGCACTCCCTCGGGTGGATCGCGATCGCTGCCGTCGGAGCTGCTGTGGACAAGCCGCGTCGACGGGAATGGGCCGGAGCAGCCGTCGGAGCATTCGGTGCACACGCCGCCTCCGTGGTGATCAAACGAGTGGTCAGGCGCAAGCGACCTTCCGATCCTTCGGTGCAGGTCAACGTCTCGACACCGAGCAAGCTCAGCTTCCCGTCATCACACGCGACGTCGACGACGGCGGCGGCTGTGCTGATCGGTCGGCTCACCGGGCTACCCTTACCGGCGTTGCTGGTGCCCCCGATGATGCTCTCGCGTCTGGTCCTGGGAGTTCACTACCCGACCGACGTACTCGCCGGAGCGGCACTGGGAGCCGCATCCGCGGCGGTAGTTCGCCGGGTCGAAGAAGCCAGAGCCGAACAGAAATGTGGAGATAAATGAGCGAGGAACCGGCTACGGTCAGCGGACCCCCGAAGTCCCTGCCCGCCGGCATCGTCAAGGCGCTTCGCCCACGTCAGTGGGTCAAGAACGTCCTTGTGCTGGCAGCGCCCATCGCGGCCGGAACCGCCACCGAAGCCGACGTGCTGTTGCCCGTCGCGCTGGCGTTCGTCGTGTTCTGTATGGCGGCATCAGGCATCTATCTCGTCAACGACGCGATGGATGTCGAAGCCGACCGTGCTCACCCCACGAAGCGATTCCGTCCCATCGCGGCCGGCGTTCTACCCGTCAACATCGCCTACGGCATGGCAGTCGTGCTGCTTGCCGGTGCGATCGGGCTGTCCTTCCTGGCCAACTGGCAACTCGCCGTGGTCATGGGCGTGTACATCGTCATCCAGCTCGCCTACTGCTTCGGTCTCAAGCATCAGGCCGTCATCGACATCTGCATCGTCTCGTCCGGCTTCCTGCTTCGAGCGATCGCCGGTGGCGTTGCCGCCGAGATCGATCTCTCGCAGTGGTTCCTGCTGATGATGGCGTTCGGCTCACTCTTCATGGCGGCAGGCAAGCGCTACGCCGAATTGCAGTTGGCCGAGAAGACCGGCGCCAAGATCCGTAAGTCCCTCGAGAGCTACACGATGACGTACCTGCGTTTCGTGTGGACGATGGCAGCGACGACGCTGGTCCTCTGCTACGGACTGTGGGCGTTCCAACAGGACGCCATCAAGGGCACCAACTGGTACGCCATCTCGATGGTGCCGTTCACCATCGCGGTGCTGCGATACGCGGTGGACGTCGACGGCGGCGAAGCCGGAGAGCCTGAGGAGATCGCGCTCGGTGACCGGGTGCTGCAACTCCTCGCGATTGCGTGGATCGGAGTAGTGGGTGTCGCTGTCTACCTCGTCTGAGCCACGCACCGAGGCCGACCCGCACGTCGACACTGCGGCGAATCGCACCACCCTCAGTCGAGGAGTTTTTCTCGGCGGGGTGGTGCTTGCTGCTGCCCTCATGTTCTGGGGTGCGTGGGAGCGTCGCTGGATCGCCGACGACGGACTCATCGTCTTGCGAACCGTCCGCAACCTGCTCGCGGGGAACGGCCCGGTCTTCAACGCGGGTGAGCGTGTCGAGGCGAACACGAGTACCGCGTGGACGTACATCGTCTACGCGTTCAGTTGGCTCACGCAGATCCGTCTCGAATACGTTGTTCTGACGATCGCGCTCGTACTCTCGACTGCTGCCGTCGTGTTGGCGATGCTCGGCACCGGTCGTCTGTACCGCGGCGTTCGGCCGTCGGCGGGCGGAACGATCCTTCTGGTACCGGCAGGTGTTCTCGTCTACATCGCGGTTCCGCCTGCGCGAGATTTCGCCACTTCCGGGCTCGAGACATGCTTGGTGATCTTCTGGATCGCGCTCCTGTGGGTACTGCTCGTTCGGTGGGCGCAGGCGTCGACGCTGTCCACGGCGTCGATCCTGACTCTCTCGTTCGTGGCCGGACTCGGACCACTGGTTCGACCCGAGATGGCGATTCCCGGTGCTGCCGCGTTGATGATGATCGTTCTCTCCGCAGGCCTGACCTGGAAGATTCGCACACTGATCGTCGTCGTCGCCGGACTTGTCCCGGTGGCCTATCAGATCTGGCGAATGGGCTACTACGCCTTGCCGTACCCGAACACCGCGGTGTCGAAGGACGCCGGTGGCGCGAAGTGGGCGCAGGGTTTTGCTTACCTGTGGAACCTGGTCGGGCCGTACCTGCTCTGGTTACCGTTGCTGTTCCTGCTCATCGGTGCGCTGCTGCTCGTGTGGCGAAGCCGAGCGGACACACCTACCGCTACCGCAGATCAACCCGCACGCCCGCTGTGGCAGCGCTTTCAGCAGTTTCTGCGCACGCCGCGGGCGATTGTCACCTTCATTCTCGGCAGTGGGCTGATCCTCGGGATCTACTCTCTGCGCGTCGGCGGCGACTTCATGCACGGCCGCGTCCTGTTGCCGGTGTTGTTCTGCCTGCTCATCCCGGTGGCGGTCATTCCGTTGCGGGTGCCGGCGCGGGCAGCGTTCGGAAGTAATCGCGACACCGCGATCTTCGGAGTCTCGGCGGTGCTGTGGATCGGCACGATCATCTGGGCCTTCTTCGCCGCGAACACGACGGGTATGCCCGAAGGATCCGTGGTGGGTCGCTCGGGAATCGTCGACGAGCGAGCGTTCTACGCACTCAACACCGGTCACAAGCATCCGATCCTGGCCGAGGACTACCTCGACTATCCGCGAATGCGTGCCATGGTCGAGACCATCGCGCGGACTCCGGAGGGTGGGCTGCTGCTGCCGTCCGCGAGCTACGACTCCTGGTTCGTCGTCCCACCACCCGGACCGATCGAAGAGCCGGCCGAGCACGTCGTCTTCTTCCTCAACCTCGGAATGACGAGCATGAACGTCGGCCTCGACGTTCGGGTGCTCGATCAGATGGGGCTGGCGTACCCCCTGGCAGCTCACACCGAGCGACTCGAGGACGGCCGGATCGGGCACGACAAGAATCTCTATCCGGACTGGGTGGTCGCGGACACGGGAATGATCGACGTTCGACCGTGGCTGCCGTTCTTCCTCGACGAAGACTGGGTTGCGGACGCAAAGCTGGCCATCACCTGCCCGGAAACGCAGGAGCTGCTCACGTCGTACCGCTCCGAGCTGACCTGGGCCAGATTCAAACAGAACTTCCAGCAGGCATTCGACTTCGCGAAGTACCGATTCGACCGGGTTCCGGCCTACGAATTGGAACGCTGCGGTCTCGTTCCACCGGAGTCACCCAGGTGATGTGATCAGCATCACCGACTGTTGAGGGTTTGAATATTTCGATTCAGTAACACCGAATTGATTGGCCACGATGTACTCGAAGACGATTCACCTAACCTGAATCACCCCCGAGGGGTGATGACGGTGTTGCTCGCGGATTGGGACGTAACGGTCCACCTATTTGTCACAGCTGAACCTGTGACATAAAGTCCAGCGAGCGCAGTGTGACTTGGAAGAGGTCCGCTGCCGACCCGAACTCGTTCGGGCTGGCAGAAAAGCCTGTTCCCCGACGGAATCCGCCGGAACCACTCCACCGAGTGGGTTCCGCAGACGAAGAGAGAGAGCAGTATCCATGCGTTTTGCCAGAAAGAGGCTGACCCAGCGCCTCAAGCACCGAGCGTTGGCCATCGGTGCCGCAGCACTTGTGCTCCCCCTTGCTGCAGGAGTTGCCGGTAGTGCTGTCGCCTCTGCTGCGCCTGCGCACACTGCTCCCAGCCACACCGCCCCCTCCGGCGGATACGACGAGCTGTGGGTGCCCTCCTCGATGGGCAACATCAAGGTCCAGGTCCAGTGGGCCGCTCGCGGCGGAAACGCTGCCCTTTACCTCCTCGACGGCCTGCGTGCGCGTAACGACGCCAACGCGTGGAGCTTCGAGACCAATGCGATGGACCAGTACCGCAACGACAACATCACCCTCGTGATGCCCGTCGGCGGCGAGTCCAGCTTCTACAGCGACTGGTATGCACCGTCGAACTTCAACGGCCAGCAGATCACGTACAAGTGGGAAACCTTCCTCACCGAAGAACTCCCCAACTTCCTCGCGAACTACGGCGTCTCGCCCACCAACAACGCGGTCCTCGGCCTCTCGATGGGTGGCAGCGCTGCTCTGACGCTGGCTGCTTACCACCGTGACCAGTTCAAGTTCGCCGGCTCGCTGTCGGGCTACCTGAACATCTCGGCTCCGGGTATGCGCGAGGCAATCCGCGTCGCAATGCTCGATGCCGGTCGCTTCAACGTCGACTCCATGTGGGGACCGCCGTGGAGCCCGTCCTGGCTGCGCAACGACCCGTTCGTCTTCGCACCGCGTCTGCAGGGCCTGTCGATGTACATCTCGTCGGCAAGCGGCCTGCCCGGTGAATACGACCACCCGCGCGCACCGATCGACTACTACAACACGGCTAACGGCATGGGCCTCGAGGCTCTCGCCCTGGTCAACACTCGTGCATTCCAGATCCGCATGAACTCGCTGGGTATCCCGGCCACCTACAGCTTCCCGTCCAACGGCACGCACTCGTGGCCGTAC
The DNA here is from genome assembly GCF_029269915.1 of Rhodococcus sp. C3V. NCBI lineage: Bacteria > Bacillati > Actinomycetota > Actinomycetes > Mycobacteriales > Nocardiaceae > Rhodococcus > Rhodococcus sp. C3V. The sequence continues at coordinate 345,583 of NZ_JARJBE010000007.1, read as the reverse complement.
TGGTCGGCAGAGCTGTGGAAGGCTCGCGGCCAGATCCTCGACACCATGAACGCTTGGTGATCGTGCGCGATCCCGTGACCTAGTCACTTCACCAGTGCCGTTCCGGACTCCTCGAAGGAGAACCGGGACGGCACTTGTGTATTCAGGTGCTGCACAAGCGCCCGATGTCAGTAACAATTGCACCACCAGTAACAGCGCGGCTACCCCAAGCGGGGATCGTTTGCGTGTAGAAATAGTTTCAACGGGGGTCTGGCTGCTCAGGCGGCCACACGATCGACGCGCGGACCGAACGTAAGGAAAGAGAGTGAGCTCATGCGAGTAGGCCTTGCCACGGAGGACCGTCGCCGGTCCCGGGCAACCTTCCGGACAAAGGTCGTCGGCGCACTGGCAGCGATGCTGGTTCTGCCGATCGCCGCGGGCTTGACGACGGCCGGAACCGCGGCAGCCGCGCCGGCACCTGCTCAGGCCGCACCGGCCGCCACCCAGAACCCCACCGGAGCAGCGGTCACGAAGGTCGACTGGCTCAGCGAGCGTCGCGTCGCGCTGTGGGTGAACTCTCCCGCGATGGGCACCCCGATCCAGGTGCAGATCCTCTTGGCCCGCGATTGGAACGTCAATCCGTCGGCCAGCTTCCCCTCGGTCTGGATGCTCGACGGTCTTCGCGCGACCGACAACGAGAACGCCTGGACCTACGAGACCGACGCCGAGTCCTTCTACGCGGACAAGAACGTCAACGTCATCCTCCCGGTCGGCGGTCAGTCCAGCTTCTACTCCGACTGGCTCCAGCCCGACAACGGCAAGAACTACCAGTGGGAGACGTTCCTGACCAAGGAACTGCCCCCCATCCTCGAAAAGGACTGGCGGACCACGCAGACACGCGGTGTCGTCGGACTGTCGATGGGCGGCACGTCCGCCATGTTCCTCACGGCGCGCAACCCCGGCTTCTTCAAGTTCGCCGCTTCGCTCTCCGGCATCCTCACCACCACCTCGCTCGGCATGCCTCAGGCAATCCAGTTCGCGATGACCGACGCCGGTGGATACAACTCCGCCGCGATGTGGGGACCGCCGTCCAACCCGCAGTGGGCTGCACACGATCCGTACGCGCTCGCCGAGAAGCTCAAGGGCGTCAGCCTGTACGTCTCGAGTGGTAGCGGTACGACCGGCCCGTACGACCAGCCGTCGGGAATTCCCGGCGTGAGCACCAACTACGCAGGCATGGGCCTCGAGATCCTCGCTCGCCTGACCTCGCAGACCTTCGCGACCAAGCTCAACCAGCTCGGAATCCCCGCGCAGGTCAACTACCGCCCGTCCGGAACCCACTCGTGGCCGTACTGGCAGTTCGAGCTTCATCAGCTGTGGCCGCAGTTGGCCAACGCCATCGGCGTCGAGGTCGAGAAGCCGGCTTGCGGCACTTCGGGTGAGATCGGTGCGACGGCCGCAGCCAACGGCTGGATCGGTGACTGCATCACCCCCGAGTACAGCGTCGCGGGTGGCCTGGCACAGGACTTCCGCAACGGTCGCATCTACTTCACCAGTGGAACGGGCGCCCAGCCCGTCGCCGGTCGTATCGCCGGCGCGTACATGAACACCGGAGCAGCGGCCGGCCCGCTCGGCTTCCCGCGTACCCCCGAACTCGGTACCCCCGACGGACGCGGACGCTTCAACCACTTCCAGAACGGCTCCATCTACTGGACCCCGCAGACCGGCGCTCACCCCGTCAGCGGCGACATCCTCGCCGAGTGGTCCGCACAGGGTTGGGAAGGTGGCCCGCTCGGCTACCCGACTGCCGACGAGATCGCGACCCCCGGCAAGCCGGGCAAGGTCCAGGGATTCGAGATCGGCGCAATGTACAGCAGCGCCAACGGAACTCACGCGGTTCTCGGAATGATCATGGGCAAGTACGGCGAACTCGGCTGGGAAAACGGCTGGCTCGGATTCCCGAAGTCGAACGAGGTTCCGATCAAGGACAACGGACGCTTCACCGAGTTCGAGGGCGGCAACATCTACTGGAGCCCCGGCACCGGTGCATGGTCCGTCGAGAACGGTCCGCTGTTCGACGGTTGGAAGAGCGTCGGATACGAAGGTGGACGACTCGGATTCCCGATCAGTGACAAGTTCGACATTCCCGGTGGTGTCCAGCAGAACTTCCAGTTCGGCTACATCACGGTGATCGGTGACAAGACAGAAGTTCACTAACTCACAGTGGTGCACGACGGGCGGGCCCGATCACGGATCGGTGCCCGCCCGCGTGCGTTGCGTAACCTGTTGATGGACTTTCGACTGAAGGCAAGGACGGACATTGATGTCGCTTTTCTCGGGTAACCGAAACACTTGTGCACGCGCGATCGCGGTCGGCGCCCTGGCGCTCGCCACCGGTGGCGCGCTTGTCGCGTGCGGTAGTGACGACTCCACTGCAACCTCCAATCCGGTCACCACGACGTCCGCGGCGGCTTCGTCCTCGAGCGGTTCGGCATCTGCGTCCGCCTCTGCGACCACGACGGCGTCGGCTGCGCCCACCAGTCCGGGAGCCGCGGCCACCGCGCCGCCGGAGCAGCCGCAGAGCATCGAGGGCTTCCCGGGTCCCACAGTCGTCGAGGTCAGTCCCGAGGCACAGAAGTTCCTCGACGGACTGAAGGCGAAGGGCATCACCCCAGCCGGTGACGGAAGCATCGCCGTCAACACGGCCAATTACATCTGCGCTGCCGGTCCTCAGACCGACGACGAGGTCCTGACCTTCGTGACCGCCTTCGTCGGCCAGGAAGCGTCGGCGGAAGGCAAGCAGATCACTCCCGAGCAGGCAGGTGCGAACGCTCAGATCTACATCGACGTCGCCAACGCCACCTACTGCAAGTAGGCGCGGGTCATGGCGAGGTCTGGAAAGCGTCGTGGGTGCCTGATCCCGCTGCTGATCATTCTTGTGGTCGCAGCGGTCGTGATCGGCGGTTGGTACATCCTGGCCGGGCGGGTGCCTTCGCCGACTCCGATCCCGCCGAGCCCGGAGCCTCCGGTGTCTCAGCCGGCCAGTTGCCCCGATGTCCAGGTAGTAGCCATACCGGGTACGTGGGAGTCGAGCGCTACCGACGACCCGTACAACCCGACGGCCAATCCGGCGTCGTTGATGCTGAACGTGACCCGTCCTCTGCAGGAGAAGTTCGATACTTCCCGGGCCGACGTCTACACCGTTCCGTATGTCGCACAGTTTTCGAATCCGGTGGCGATCCCGCCGGACGGACAGCAGTCCTACAACAACAGTCGGGCCGCGGGAACTGCTGCCACTAACGACTTTCTGATGAAGCGGCACGCCGAGTGCCCGCTCACGAGTTACGTCCTGACCGGATTTTCCCAGGGCGCGGTGATTGCGGGTGACGTCGCCGCGAGTATCGGCGACGGTACCGGCGCGGTGCCTGCCGATCTGGTTCTGGGCGTCGGCTTGATCGCCGACGGTCGGCGCGATCCGGCGTTCGGGAACACCGTTGGCCCGAGCGTTGCCGGTGTCGGCGCCGAGCTGTCGCTGAACGGGCTGAAGCTGCCCGGTCTCACGATGACCGGCCCGAGGCCCGGCGGGTTCGGTGACCTCAACGATCGGACCTATCAGATCTGCGCGCCGAGCGACGGTATCTGCGACGCGCCGGCAGCCGCTCTCAACCCGACCAACTGGCTGAGTTCGGCGCCGCGACTGCTCGAGTACTACAACAACCCTGTGCACGCGATGTACAACTCCTTCCAAGTCGATCCGAACGGCACGACGGCCACCCAATGGATGGCACAGTGGGCTGCGGAGAAGATCGACGCTGCACCGACGCCGCCCCACAGTTGAGTCACCGCCGCACTGTTGATTCGTCACAATCGGGCGTCTCGGGAGTTCGCTCGCGGGTAATCTGCTCGTTTGGTCCCGGTAGAGTGCTGCACGGTCCGGGGGCTTCCTCTACAGTGCTGTCACGTAAGTGACTGGCGAGTAGGTTCGATTTGTCCGAGTTTGTAGTTCGAGTACGACGTACGTGTCCATCACAGGAGATCGATATATGAGTTCCACCCACGGCAGCGATGCCCTACGCAAATTTCGGTTTGCGGCCGGTGGCGAGGGCAACGCCGAAGAGGGTGGTGCGCGACGCTTCGTCAAGCTCGCGCAGAAGGCCGAGGAACTCGGCTACGACTCGTTCATGATTCCGGATCACCTGGGTAATCAGGTCGGCCCGATCGCCGCTCTCGGAGCGCTCGCGGTGGCCACCGACAAGATTCGTCTCGGCACCGCCGTGTTGGCCAACGGCTTCCGTCATCCTGCTGTGCTCGCGAAGGACGCGGCGACTATCGACGTGCTGTCCGGTGGTCGACTCGAACTCGGTATCGGTGCGGGCTGGATGAAGGAAGAGTTCGACAAGGGCGGCATCGCCTACGAAAGTCCGGGCGTTCGCATCGAGAAGCTCGAGGAGTCTCTGCAGATTCTCGACGTTCTTCTGCGCGGGCAGGAATGCACTTTCGAAGGCAAGCACTATCAGGTGCGCGGCCTCAAGGGCAGCCCGCGACCGCGGCAGGGCCCGCGGCCACCGATCATCGTGGGCGGCGGAGGCCCGAAGATGCTTGCTCTCGCGGCGAAGTACGCGGACATCATCTCGGTCGCCACACCGACGAACCGTGACGGGCGGCTTCTGCTCTCCGGAATCACGATGGAAAAGACCATCGAACGTGTCGAGCGGATCCGCGAAGCTGCCGGCGAGCGTTTCGATGAGATCGAACTCAACTGGACCATCACCATGATCATGATCACCGACGATCGAGAGCAGGCTGCCGAAATGGCAATCGCCGCTCTGGACCAAGGTTTTCCGCCGAACATCGAAGTGGATCGTAAGCTGAGCGTGGAGGAGCTGTTGAACTCTCCATACCTGGCTGTGGGCACTTTCGAGGAAATCGCAGACCAGATTCGACTGGTCCGCGAGAAGACGTCGATGTCGTACGTCGGGGTCTTCCCGACGCAGATGGAAGCGTTCGCCCCGATCATCCCGTTACTGGCGGGCGAGTAGGCCGGAGAATACGGACGATGCGAATCTGTAACATATCGATGGTTTGGGATCGATGAAGTGATTCAGGTGAGTTGCGCACAAAGTGCGATTCGATTGATCGAAGATGGACCCGAGAGAGCGAAGGAAGTCTGGGGCGCAGGCATGAAAGACAGTGCTTGTGTGATCGCTTCGGAGGAGATGGAATGAACGCGCTGTTCGATGGCTTTCTCGACGAGAAGGGCCAGATCCGCCTGCAACCAGGCTTCACGCTGGTCGACTACGTCGAGCAACACTCGCGTGTCAACGCGGACGAGCTCGCGTATCGGTACATCGACTACTCACGCGAGCGTGACGGTGAAGCCCTGGAGCTGACCTGGGAGCAGTTCGGTGTGCGTCTGCGCGCTGTTGCAGCCCGTCTGCAGCAGGTCACCAAGCGTGGCGACCGTGTCGCGATTCTTGCTCCGCAGGGACTCGACTACGTCATTTCGTTCTTCGCGGCCATTCAGGCCGGTTCCATCGCGGTGCCGCTCTTCGATCCGGACGAGCCCGGTCACACCGACCGTCTTCACGCTGTTCTCGGTGACTGCAAGCCGACTGCGATTCTGACTGCCGCATCGTCGGCGGCCGGTGTTCGACAGTTGTTCCGCTCGCTTCCCGCTGCCGAGCGTCCGCGCATCATCGCCGTCGACGCGATTCCCGACACCGTCGGTGAAACGTGGGTTCGCCCCGACATCGAACTCGACGACATCGCGTACCTGCAGTACACCTCGGGTTCGACCCGAGTTCCCGCCGGCGTGGAGATCACCCATCGTGCTGTCGGAACGAACGCGCTCCAGATGGTCGACTCCATCGAACTCAACGAGGACTCTCGGGGCGTCACGTGGCTGCCGCTGTTCCACGACATGGGCCTGCTGACGGTCATCCTGCCTGCTCTGGGCGGCAAGTACATCACCATCATGAGCCCGCGTGCTTTCGTGCAGCGGCCGTACCGGTGGATCAAGGAACTTGCTGCGGTTTCCGACGGCGCCGGCACCTTTGCTGCCGCTCCCAACTTCGCTTTCGAGCACGCTGCCGCGCGTGGCCTGCCGAAGGACGGCGAGACCCTGGACCTGAGCAACGTCATCGGTCTGATCAACGGCAGTGAGCCGGTCACGACGTCGTCGATGCGCAAGTTCAACGACGCTTTTGCTCAGTACGGTCTGCCCAAGACTGCGATCAAGCCGTCGTACGGCATGGCCGAGGCGACGCTCTTCGTCTCCTCGACCAAGCATTCCGACGAGGCCAAGGTCATCTACGTCGACCGCACGGAACTCAACAAGGGACGCATGGTCATCGTCGACCAGTACTCCGAGAACGCAATCGCGCAGGTCTCCTGTGGGTACGTCTCGCGCAGTCAGTGGGCGGCGATCGTCGATCCCGAGACGCTGACCGAGGTCCCCGACAATCACGTCGGCGAGATCTGGTTGCACGGCGAGAACATCGGTATCGGCTACTGGGGTCGCCCTGACGAGACGGCGGAGACCTTCCACAACAAGCTGGACAATCGGTTGAGCGAAGACAGCCACACCGAGGGCACGCCGGCGGATGCCAACTGGATGCGTACCGGCGACTTCGGCGTCTACGTCGACGGCGAGCTGTACATCACCGGGCGCGTCAAGGACCTCGTGATCGTCGACGGTCGCAATCATTACCCGCAGGACCTCGAGGCTTCGGCTCAGGAAGCCAGCCCGGCTCTGCGCCCCGGCTTCATCGCTGCGTTTGCCGTACCGGCCAACCAGCTGCCGTCCGTCGTGTTCTCCAACACGCACTCGGGTCTGAAGTTCGACGACGACGATTCCTCGGAGCAGTTGGTCATCGTGGCCGAGCGTGCTCCCGGCGCAGGCAAGGCCGATCCGCAGCCGATCGCGGACACTGTGCGTGCGGCGATTTCTTCCCGTCACGGCGTCACGGCCCGAGACATCCTGCTCGTCCCCGCGGGTTCGATTCCGCGTACGTCGAGCGGCAAGATCGCTCGCCGCGCGTGTAAGGCGAGCTATATCGAGGGAACGTTGCGAGGCGGCTATCAGCAGACCGCATTCCCCGATAGCGTTTGAGGAGCAGTCCCTTCATGATCGGTGGCTTGGTGAGTTGATGGTTGAACAAGATGGTGCGCAGAGCAAAGACGTTGTGAGCGAGATGAGTGTCGCGCAGCTGCGTGAGTGGCTTCGCAATTGGATCGCCAACGCGACCGGTCAGCCGGCGGGGTCGATCACGGACGATCGCCCGATGGAAGAGTTCGGGCTCGCCTCGCGGGACGCAGTTGCTCTGAGCGGAGACATCGAGGATCTGCTCGGCGTCACGCTGACCGCCACGGTTGCCTATCAACACCCCACCATCGCTTCGCTGGCTACTCGGATCATCGAAGGTGAGCCCGAGGCGCCGGAGGAGACCGTCGACGCCTCGTATTACGTCTCAGGCGGCACGACGGACGCTCACGACATCGCCATCGTCGGACTGTCCACACGATTCCCCGGTGCCGGGCACACGCCTTCGGACATGTGGGAAATGCTGGCGGACGGACGCGACGGCATCAGCGACCTCCCCGAGGACCGCTGGGCCGAGTTCATGTCGGATCCCGCCATCAAGGCCGCGGTCGAGAACGCGAACACCAAGGGCGGGTACCTCGACGACGTCAAGGGCTTCGACGCCGAGTTCTTCGCGATGTCTCCGCTCGAGGTCGTCAACGTCGATCCGCAGCAGCGCCTCGCACTCGAACTCGCGTGGGAAGCACTCGAGCACGCTCGCATTCCGGCCAGTGGGCTCAAGGGCAAGCAGGTCGGTGTTTTCATCGGCAGTTCCGCCAACGACTACCAGTTGCTCGCGGTCAGTGATCCGACGACGGCGCATCCGTACGCGTTGACCGGAACGTCGACGGCGATCGTCGCGAACCGGGTCTCGTACTTCTTCGACTTCCGTGGACCGTCCATCGCTCTGGACACCGCGTGTTCGTCTTCGCTGGTTGCCGTTCACGAGGCTGTGCGCTCGCTGCGCAGCGGTGACTCCAACATCGCGCTGGCCGGTGGCGTCAACATGCTGCTGGCCCCTCCCGGAACCCTCGGTTTCGATCAGACCGGGATGCTCGCTCCCGACGGAAAACTGCGTGCCTTCTCCGCTCAGGCTCAGGGCATCGTTCGCAGTGAGGGCGGCGGACTCGTCGTGCTCAAGCGTCTCGAAGACGCCGAGCGTGACGGAGATTCCATCCTCGCGGTGATCGCCGGATCCGCGGTCAACCAGGACGGCCGTTCCAACGGTCTGCTCGCACCCAATCCCGATGCCCAGGCCGACGTGTTGCGTTTCGCGTACCGCGACGCCGGAATCTTGCCGACCACCGTCGACTACATCGAGGCGCACGGAACGGGTACCGATCTCGGTGATCCCATCGAGGCCGACGCGCTCAGTCGTGTCGTCGGTCGTGGTCGTGACGACGACAAGCCGGCACTGCTCGGTAGCGCGAAGACCAACTTCGGGCACCTGGAAGCAGCTGCAGGTGCCGCCGGCCTGATCAAGGTCGTTCTGGCGATGCAGGAAAACAAGATTCCCGCGACGATCAACTACCTGGGCCCGAACCCGCACATCGACTTCGAGAAGTCGCACCTGCAGGTGACGCCCGAGGCCACCGACTGGCCGCGCTACACCGGCAAGGCTGTCGCCGGTGTCTCCGGTTTCGGTTTCGGTGGAACCAACGCGCACGTCGTGGTCAAGGAGTACGTGCCCGCCGACGCAGTAGTCGATGAACCGGTTGTGGATGCCCCGGTGGTCGACGAACCGGCAGCAGAGAACGAGAGCACCGTTGTGCTGGCCGTTTCCGGTGCGCTGCCGTCGCGTCGTCGCCGCGCAGCCGCTGACCTGGCCGACTGGCTCGAAACCGAGGAGGGAAGCAAGACGCCCCTCGCCGACGTCGCCCGCACACTCGCGCGTCGCAACCACGGACGCTCGCGCGCCGCTGTTCTGGCGAAGACGCGCTCCGAGGCCATCAGCTCGCTGCGTGCCGTCGCCGCGGGCAAGCCTGCTCAAGGAGTCTTCTCCGCCGACTCGCCGTCGCCCAAGGGCGCGGTGTGGGTGTTCTCGGGCTTCGGCTCGCAGCACCGCAAGATGGCCAAGCAGCTCTACACGGAGAACTCGGCCTTCAAGGCGGCCGTCGACGAGGTCGACGCGCTGATCCAGGACGAGGCCGGTTACTCGATGGTCGAGATGTTCCTCGACGATTCGATCGAGTACAACGTCGAGACCGCCCAGGTGGGAATCTTCACCATCCAGGTCGGTCTGGCCGCGTTGCTGCGTCACCACGGCGCCGAGGCCGAAGCCGTGGTTCCGCACTCGATGGGTGAGGCCGCTGCCGCATACGTGTCCGGTGGTCTGAACCTGGAAGACGCTGTGCGCGTGATCTGTTCACGTTCACGGCTGATGGGTGAGGCCGAGGGCGCACTCGTCGGTGACGACATCCGTCTGATGGCTCTGCTCGAGTACAGCGCATCCGAGATCGAGGCGCTACTGCCCACGTACCCCAAGCTCGAGGTCTGTGTTTACGCAGCTCCGACGCACACGGTGATCGGTGGACCACAGCCGGACATCGAGGCGATCGTCGCGGCCGCCGAGGCCGACGGCAAGATGGCGCGTGTCCTGCAGACCAAGGGCGCCAGCCATACTTCGCAGGTAGATCCGCTGCTCGGTGAGCTTGCCGCCGAGTTGGCCGGTATCGAGCCGACCACGTTGAAGCTCGGCGTCTACTCGTCCGTCGACAAGGACACCTTCTACCGTCCCGGTCACGAGCCGATCCATCAAGAGGCGTACTGGGTCAAGGGTCTTCGCCACAGCGTGTACTTCACCAATGCGGTACGCGGTGCAGTTGCCCACGGCCACACCACTTTTGTCGAGCTTGCACCCAATCCGGTGACGCTGATGTCGGTGGCGGCTACCGCTTTCGATTCGGGCCTGCACGACATGGAGCTCATCCAGACGCTCAAGCGTAAGGAAGACGAGTCCGCGGGTGTTCTTGCCGCTCTCGCGCAGCTGTACGTGCACGGCCATGCCGTGAACCTCGAGTCTCTGCTTCCCGCAGGCGATTTCGCTTCGGTTCCGCGTACCGCATTCCTGCGTAAGCCGTATTGGCTCGACATTCGCGTCAGTGCCGGCGGTTCGGCTCGCGTACCCGGTTCGCACGTCGCTCTGCCCGACGGCCGCCACGTGTGGGAGGTCGACGCATCCGCCGTCACCGACCTGGCGGTGCTGGTGAGCGCCGCTGCCGGACAGGTGCTTTCGGATGTCTCTCTGACCGCTGCTGTTCCGCACGGTGAACTGGCCGGTGCTTCGACCCTGACCACGACACTCAACCCGCATCCGGGTGGAGCGTCGGTGCAGGTGCACGCTCGTGAGGGCGCTACGTTCCGTCTGCTCTTCGACGCCGTCGTCACGTCGGGTGAGCCGCTGCCCGAGCTGGTCGTCAGCGCGCCGGTCAAGACCAGTGCGCCGATGGAATCCCTGGCCGAGGTCGTCGAAGACGCCGGAGACAAGTGGGATCCGAACGGTTCGCAGAGCCTCGACGACCGCCTCAAGATCGTGGTTGCCGAGTCGATGGGGTACTCGCCGGAGGATCTGCCGGCCGAGGTTCCGCTCATCGAACTGGGTCTCGACTCGCTCATGGCGATGCGTATCAAGAACCGCGTCGAGTACGAGTTCGACATTCCGCAGCTCCAGCTCCAGGCAGTCAAGGATGCGAGCCTCAACGAGGTCAACAAGTACCTGCGCTACGCGATCGACAATCGCGAAGAGGTTCAGGCGATGGCCGACAAGCAGGCCGCGGAGAAGTTGGCGGCCGACGCTGCTGACGAGGACGTTGCTCCCGCCGAGGTGGCAGTGGAACTACCTACCACTGCTCCGGTTGCTGCTGCGCCTTCCGATCCTTCTCGAGCCGGAACTGCCGACGACGCAGGCTCGGACGTTCCGCCGCGAGATGCGGCCGAGCGCTTGACGTTTGCGACGTGGGCGGTTGTCACCGGGAAGTCGGCCAAGGGCATCTTCAACGATCTGCCGATCGTCGGTGACGAGGTCGCCGAGAAGCTTGCTGCTCGGCTTTCCGAGCGTGCCGGCGGCGAGATCACTCTCGACGACGTTCTCGACTCCACCACCATCGAAGAGCTTGCGGACGTCGTTCGCCAGTACCTCGAGGACGACGGCAAGATCGACGGACTCGTACGTACTCTGCGTGCCCGTCCCGAAGGTTCCACTGCCGTACCGGTATTCGTCTTCCATGCTGCCGGTGGTTCGACGGTGACGTACGAGCCTCTGCTCAAGCGCCTGCCCGCCGGCACGCCGATGTACGGATTCGAGCGGGTCGAGGGCTCGATCGAAACCCGCGCTGCTGCTTACGTTCCGCTGCTGCGTGAGATCCAGGGCGACGGGCCGTACGTGCTGTGTGGCTGGTCGTTCGGTGGCGTGATGTCGTATGCGGTCGCGAAGTTGCTGCGCGAGCAGGGCGCCGACGTGCGTGTGGTCGGGCTGCTCGACACCGTCATGGCCGGCGAGGTCGTGCCGGACACCGAGGCGGAACGACGCAAGCGTTGGGAGCGCTACGGCAAGTTCGCCAAGCGCACCTACAACCTGGATGTGCCGCTGCCGCTTGACGTTCTGGCTTCCACCGAAGCCGACGAGGATCAGATCCAGATCTTGATGGACATGATCAAGATGAGCGGCGCCAAGATTCCCGGCGGCATCATCGAGCATCAGCGGACGTCGTGGTTGGACAATCGCGCCATCCAGACGGCCGAGTTCAGCAGTTACGACGGCGACGTCGTGCTCTACATGGCTGACAAGTACCACGACGAGCTGATGACGCTCGAGCCTGCATTCAAGACCCGCAAGGCGGATGGTGGCTGGGGTGACTACGTGAAGAACCTCGAGGTCGTCTACATCGGCGGGGACCACCTGCAGATCGTCGACGAGCCGTACATCGCGAAGGTTGCGGCAGACCTCACCACCAAGCTGGCCCAGATCGAGACAGCTCAGACCAAAGCAGCGGAAACCGGAGTTCAGAAGTGACGACAACCACCGCGGAGAAGCTCGCTGAACTCCGCGAAAAGTTGGAGAAGGCAAAGGAACCCGGCTCGGCTCGGGCCATTGCCAAGCGCGATGCAGCAGGGCACAGCACGCCGCGCCAGCGCATCGACATGTTGCTCGACCCCGGTAGCTTCATCGAGATCGGTGCCCTGGTGAAGATGGCGGGCGAGGGCAACCCGTACAGCGACGGCGTCATGACCGGTCACGGAACCGTCGACGGGCGTCCGGTAGCCGTGTTCGCGCACGATCAGACGGTGTTCGGCGGTGCCGCCGGAGAGATGTTCGGCCGTAAGGTCGCAGCTGTCAACGATTTTGCGCTGAAGGTGGGCTGCCCGGTCGTCGGTATCAACGATTCCGGTGGAGCTCGCATCCAGGACGCCGTTTCCTCGTTGGCCTGGTACGCCAACATGGGTTCACGTCAGGAGCCGTTGTCCGGCCTGTGCCCGCAGATCTCGGTCATCCTCGGTAAATGCGCCGGCGGTGCCGTCTACGCCCCGATCAACACGGACGTCGTGGTCGCGACCGAAGAGTCGTACATGTTCGTCACCGGACCCGACGTCATCAAGTCGGTCACCGGCGAAGAGGTCAGCCTCGAGGACTTGGGTGGAGCCCGCAAGCAGGCGGAGTACGGAAACATCCATCACGTCGCTCCCGACGAGAAGGCTGCCTTCGACTGGGTGCGTGAGTACCTGAGCTTCATGCCGTCGTCGTGCCAGGAGAAGGCGCCGCTGATCAACCCGGGCCTCGAACCCGAGATCACCGAGTCGGATCTCGAACTCAATGCGTTCATGCCGGATGCCGACAACGCCGGCTACGACATGCACGACATCATTCTGCGGATCTTCGACGACGGCACTTTCCACGAAATCGGAGCCCAGGTCGCGCACAACGTGATCACCGGATTCTCCCGCGTCGACGGCCTGCCCGTCGGTGTCGTGGCCAACCAGCCCACGTACCTCAGCGGCGCCCTCGACGCGGACAGCTCCGACAAGGCCGCCCACTTCGTGCGTCTGTGCGACGCTTTCAACATCCCGCTCGTCTTCGTCGTCGACACACCGGGCTTCCTTCCCGGCGTCGATCAGGAAAAGGTCGGCGTCATCAAGCGCGGCGGGCGTTTCCTGTTCTCGTACATCGAAGCCACTGTGCCGAAGGTGACTGTGGTGGTTCGTAAGGCGTACGGCGGCGGTTATGCCGTCATGGGCTGCAAGCAGCTCGGTGCCGACATCAACCTCGCGTGGCCGACCGCTCGTATCGCCGTGATGGGCGCCGAGGGTGCCGTCAACATCATGGGGCGGCGTCAGCTTGCCGAGGCCGGCGAGAATGCACCCGCGGTGCGTGCTCAGCTGATCAACTTCTACAACGAGTTCGTCGCGACGCCGTACATCGCGGCGGAGCGCGGATACATCGACGCGGTGATCGAGCCTTCGCAGACGCGTCTCGAGATCCGTAAGGCTCTGAAGTTGCTCGCGGACAAGACGATCTTCAAGAACCCGCGCAAGCACAACTTGATGCCGCTCTAGTTCTTTTTGTCACCGAGGGCGTCGAACTGGCGGCGTAGCGCTTCTATCGCCGCCAGGACGGCCGGCCTTTCGCTGTCTGTCCGCCAGGCGAGGTAGATGTCTCGGCCGAGCGGCGGAACCGTGTCGAGCATTCGAACACCTTCCGGCGGTACAACTCTCGCCAGACGTGGAATCAATGCGACGGCGAGGCCCTGAGCGACGAATTCGACCTGGGTGGGAAACTCGGCGACCTCGTACTCGATTCGTGGGTCGAACCCCTGCGCGCGCAGGGTCCGGACGGTGAAGGTGTGAAAGTCCGTTCCCCGTGTCCACGTCGCCCAGGCATGCTCGGACAGCTCGCTGAGCGCGACGACCTTGTTCTCCGCCAGCGGATGTGACGTCGGGAGAGCGAGCAGCGCCACGTCGTCGTACACGGGCGTGAAGGAGAGTCCGTCGGGAAGTTCGACGGGCAGAGTGCTCCAACTGTCAACCACCACGACGTCGAGGTCGCGGCGAATCAGTGCGGGGAGCAGTTCTTCGGATTCGCCTTCGTTGAAGGTGATTTCGAGCTGCGGGTGCGCATGCCTGATTTCGGCGATGGCTCGCGGCAGCACCGTCCTGCTGGGGGAGACCAGGGCGCCGATACGTACGCGGCCCGTCACCTCGCTCTGCAGCGACGCGATTTCCGCCTCGGCCTGGGCGAGCGTCGAGAGAACCTCTGCGGTTCGGCGCGCGAGGATTCGGCCCGCTTCTGTGAGTCGCACACCGCGGCCCTGCGGTTCGAGGAGCGGAACACCGACCTCTCGCTCGAGCTTGTTCAACTGCTGCGAAATCCCGGAGGGTGTGACATGCAAGGTGCGGGCGGCAGCCGCCACTGATCCGTTCTCGGCGACGGCGTGCAGGGCGCGAAGTCTTTCGAGATTCAACACAGTAGTAATGCTACCGAATATACGGTCTGAACATTTGCTTGTGCTGAATAGTTAGCGGCAGGAACATTGTCGAGTGACCACACTGACCTCCGCGACCGCGCAGACATCGACACCCACCCGAACTCCTCGGGGGCGCATCGACCCTCGACTGCTGGTCGTCGGAGGCGCAGCTGCGATCTCGATCAGTTCGCTCCTCATCAAGCTGGCCGATGTGGGGCCCTCGACCGCCGTCTTCTTCCGTTGCTTCCTGGCCTTGCCGCCGCTGTTGTGGTTGGCGTGGCGGGAGTACCGCCGGGTGGGCAAGCCGAGCCGGCGGGCAGTCGTTCTGCAGGTGCTCGGCGGTCTGCTGCTCGGGCTGGATTTCGCGTTGTGGTCACAGTCGATTCTGATGATCGGCGCGGGGATGGCGAGCGTCGTCGTGAACGTGCAGGTGGTCGTGGTGCCCGCACTGTCCTGGTTGGTGTTCGGCAATCGGGTGCCGATGCGGTTCGTCTTCGCCCTGCCGTTCATGTTCACGGGAATCGCCTTGGCGGGCGGCGTGTTCGGGGGTGGGGGAACCGGCGACGACTTGCTGTGGGGAACGGCGCTCTCGCTCGTCTCCGGAATCGCCTACGGCGGCTACATCTTCGTGGTCGGCCGGACGGGCGAGGCGGATCGGGCAGCGAGCCAGGTGTTGATCTCGACGACGTCCGCGGGCATCGCCGGGTCCGTCATCGGATCACTGTGGGGCCGGATCGATTTCGTCCCGGGCTGGGAAGCGTTCGGCTGGCTCGCGGCACTGGCACTGGTCGGCCAGGTGTTCGGCTGGATGCTGATGGGGAACTCGCTCCCTCGGCTTCCCGCCGAGGTGGGCGCGACGCTCCTGCTCATGCAACCGGTTCTCGCCGTGCTGCTGGCAGTTGTGCTGCTCGGCGAACGGCCAGGCGTTGGGCAACTACTCGGGTGCGTCGTCGTTGTCGGAGCGGTCTCGGCCGTCTCCGTACGTCGCACCCGAGCAGTCACCCGAGTAGGTAGCGCAGGCTAATGCACCCGCATCTCGCCGGGCATCCACATGCCCGAGCGGGTTGCGGTGCCCGTCTCCACCTCTGCCGGAACCGCATTGGGGAAGTACCGGTCGTAGCGCTCGAGTGATCCCCAGTCCCGCGCCCAGTCGTCCTTCAGGTACGTCGGAACCGTCGTCGCACCGGCAAGAACCTCGGTGAATCCGAGCGGGCCACCGTTGTCCGCGGACTGCCAGGTGTCGGTGGAACTGACCGCAAGAGGACGGTCCGGGAGGATGCGGAAGTTCGGCATCTCGGCCACGCCGTTCTGATGTGTGAACGGACGTTGGCACGGGAACTGAAGGCCGACAGCCCAGTCCAGAAGCACCGGCTGCTCGTTGCCGATGTACGAGTTCAGGGACTCGAGCTTGGGCACGCGCGGCGGCGTGAATGCCATCCACTGATCGCCCGTGAGATTGGGATCGAACGCGACCACCCGAACGGCGTCGGCGTCCGGCGCGAGTTCGTCGATCGGGATACGGACGTTGCGCCACGACGGCGCGGGTCCGATGTCTCGCGGCATGTACGAACCCTGAACCTGCACGGTTCCGTCGGGCTGAGTCTTGCCGTACTCGACCAGAAGTGACTGGCCGTACGTGATCGCACCGGTGTTGTCGACGGACCACACACGCCCGGCGACGGACATGACCACTAGCGGTGATTCTTCACTGCGAGTGGGCAATCCGTACCAACTCGAGATGAGGGAAGCAGGTTCCTGCACACCGGGCTGATAGCTGCCCATGACCGGTGTCTTCGACGGATCGAGGCCGAAGGGGAGCTTGGCCGTGCTGCCGTTGACGCCGACGTTGCCGGTGCCGCCGCTGGTTCCGGCGCCGGAACCGGTGGCGAAGGTGGGACCGACACTCTGGCTGTCGGTATTGCCCATGCCCTGCTTGACTTCGATGTAATCCGCAGTCAGATCGCTGGGAACCCCATTGGGGGAGAAGCCCTTCGAATCAACTCCGGACAACGGATCCTCGGCGTTAAATCCGGGAGCGGTCAGAGGCCGCAGATTCCCGGAATTGACGTCGGTCTCGACCAGAACGTCCTCGGCCATGCCGCAGGTCTTGCCCGCGAGTGCCTCGATGTTGCTTCGGCCCAGCGAGTACGCCGGGTACTGCGACACTGCACCCTTGAGTAGCGAGAGCACCTCGAACAGGACCATCAGACCGGCAATCACGGTGAGGGGAGCGGCCGCGAACTTGCGAATTCGTCTGCCCTTGGCCGTGTTCGGCTTCTCGGGCGGGGCGGCAAATCCCTCACGCAGGTACTGCCAGGCGGCAAAGGCCAAGGCGAGAGCAAAGAGCGCGAGGAACAGGGTGTTGGATTCACGGCCGTCGTAGGAGATGGTCTTGTCGAACCACGGCACGCCGTAACTCGAGACGTACCAATAGCCGTTGATGCCGGCGAACGTCAACGCGAGCATCAGGAGCAGTCCGGCCACGAACACCGATCGGTTACGACGCGAGCGCAGGGCGGACGCGGACACGGCCACGGCGGTCAGCGCGGCGAGAGAACCGGCGATGCCCGCGTACGCACCGAAGTGGTGAGTCCACTTGGTGGGGTTGAACATCATCAGGAACATCGTGCCGAAGACGACGCCGACCAGGCGCCACGACGGACCGGTTGCCGCGCCGGGGACGCGGCCGCGGCGCAACAACACGAAGAGCGTCGTGAAGAGGCACAGGATCATCGTCAAGAACGCGAAGCGTCGGGCAACCGAGCCGTCGACTGTCTGGACGAAGAGGTAGTAGTAGCGCAGGAAGTCCTGGTACCACTCGAGATTGGGGCCGATGATCGTTCGGACGCGCGTGGCTTCCATGACACCGGCAAAGGTCTGGTCGGCGAAGATGACCACCAGCACGATGGTTCCGGCAGCGGCGATCGGAGCGAGAAGCGGCAGTGTGCCGACCAGTCGGTGACGTTTGACGACGATGCGTACCAACGGGCGCACACCGGCGAGAAGGGCTGCGATACACATCAATCCGGTGGGTGCGGCGGCAAGAGTGAAGGCGCCGATCAAGATTGCCGTGGCCGCGGGCAGCAGACGTCCGGTGGCGATGGCGCGCTCGATGGAGCACCAGGTGAGCAGTGCGCCGAGAGCCACGATGGGCTCGGGACGAAGACCGTTGTTGTACGCCAGCCAGAAGGACAGGAACACCAGACCGCCGGTCCAGAGGGCGACGTTGCTCCGGCGAACCGCCCGGCCGAGACGCGGGACGACCTCGCGGCTGATGACCATCCAGCACAGGATTCCGGCGAGCAGAGCGGGCAGACGCATGAACGGGCTCGCGGTCGAGATCTTCGCCATCACGGCCAGCACTTCGTAATACCAACCGAACGGGGCCTCGGGAACGCCGAACCAACGGAAGTAGTTGGCCATGTATCCCGCGTCCGGTGAGACTCGGGCCATGGTGAGGAGGTAACCGTCGTCGGCGGTGTTCGCGCCGATGAAGTGCCACACGACGAGCGTGCCGACCACCACTCCGTCGATACCGGAGAACTTCCACCAGCGTGCGGGCAGGAAGCGTCGGTGCTTGCGGCCGTCGGTGCCGTCGAGGCGAGCCAGGGCGACCAGCGCGACGATGGTCGAGAGGACGGCCACGATCATCGCGACCAGCTTCAAGACGCTGGGGCTCGAGGAGAAACGTGAGTCGATCGTCATCGAGAAGCCGAGGCCCTCGGGGGCAGCGCCGTCGGGCAGGTCGCTGAAGACGCCGACCACCTGCGGGCGGAAGTCACCGTCGAGCTGGCCACGAATCGGGTTGCCGTCGGGATAGGTCAGTCCGACGAACTCTGCCGTGGTTCGGTTGACGTCAGAGCTGAACGCGATGGCGCCACAGCGACTGGACTCGACGTCCTCGCGTGCCGCCGAAGCGACGACAACGTTGCGATCGAGCACGTCGACGCTGGTAGCGGACACGCGGACGAACATCGACGAGAGCGCGGCGCCGTCGCCCTGAGCAGGTGCCGTCGACAGCAAGATGCCGCCGCCCTCGGGCAGCGAGCTGACCGCGGTGCAGGGGATCGACGCGTTGACGTCGATGGGAACCTGCGCCATCAGCGGTGCCTCGACGTCGCCGATCACGCCGTTCTGCGGCCAGTTGACCGAAGCCGTCGTCTGCACGACGGGAAGCAGCGGAGTTGCCAGTGCGAGCACGAAGCCGAGCAAGCCGGCGATGATCGCGACCCATCGCGTGCGATGGAAACGCTCGCGGGCATCCTGACCAGCAGGAGGCGGCGAACTCGAAGTCTGAGGTGAAGCTGTCACGGCGTCGGGCACGGCTACCGATGGTATGTCAGGGCTGAGCGTGGACCTACCGTGCCCAGGTGGTTGGTAGGTCCACGCGTAACAGTTACGACTGGTAACGAATCGGGCCCGGTGTCCAGGTGCCCGATCGGGTCTCTGTGGTGACGTTCATTTGCGCGGGAACCGCGTCCGAATCGAGCGGTGTGTACTGCTCGAGCGATCCCCAGTCACGATCCCAGTCGTTGTCCAGATAGGTCGGCAATGCCCTGGCCGAGAGCAGTTCGGTAGTCCAGCCGAGCGGTCCGCCGCCGTAGTGGTCCTGCCAGGCGTTGGTGGACTCCGCGCCGATGCGGTCGGGCAGGATGCGCCAGTCGGGGATCTCGGCGACGCCGTAGAGGTGATCCACCGGACGTTGGCACGGGAAGGCCAGACCGACAGCCCAGTCCATCAGCACGGGATCGGTGGATCCGACGACGTCCTGCAGCGTGCGCATGGTCGGCACTCGTGGCGGTGTGACCGCCAGCCACTGGTCGGCGCTGATGTCGGTGTCACTGGCCACCAGACGCACGGTGTCGGCGTCTGCGGGCAGCTGATCCATCGGAACGCGCAGGTTGCGCCACGACGGCGACGGGCCGATGTCGATCGGATCGACACGTCCCAGTGCGTCGACGCTCCCGTCGGCCTGCTTCTTGCCGTACTCGACCTGCAGCACTGCGCCGGGGGTGACGATGCCGTCGGAGTTGACGTAGCGGATGCGTCCGGCGGCCGCGACGGTCAGGAGCGGTGCGGCGTCGTTGCGCTCGGGGAGTGAATACCAACCGGTGGTCAGTGACGCGTTCTGAGGTGCTCCGTAACTACCGAGCACCGGGGTTTTTGCGGGGTCGAGCCCGAACGGGAGCGCGACGTTGCTGCCGTTGACGCCGGCCGTCGACTGCGAGCCACCGGCGGTGCCGGATCCGGTTCCCGGCGTGGTGGTGCCGGACTGCGAGGTCGAGGTGTCGAGGCTGTTTGCACTGCCTGCCGTCGAGTCTTCTGCGTCGGCCGTGAGGTCGCCTGCAACCCCGTCCGGCGAGAACCCGGTTGATTCGCTCGCACCGAATGCACCTGCGCCGGCGAGATCGGTGGGCCGATCCGTCAATTGCAGAACGCCGGCGTTCGGATCGGACTCGACGAGTACCTCACCCGCGAGACCGCAGCTTCCGCCGAAGACGGATTCGATGTTGGACTTGCCGATCGAATACGCGGGGTACTGCGCGACCGCGCCCTTGAGCAGGGACAGCACCTCGAACAGCACGACCGCTCCGGCCGCGATGGTCAACGGTGACGGGGCGAGAAGGCGGAGTCGCCTGGTCTTCTTGACGCTGTCCTCTGTGCCGTTTCGCCGGCGCGGCTCCATGACGTGGTACCACGCGGCCAGCAGCAGCGCGAGAATCGTGAGGCCGAGGAAGGCCGTCGAGAATCCCTTGCCGGCGATTGACGGCGGCTTGTCCCACCACGGGACGCCGTAACTCGAGACGTACCACCAGCCGTTGGAGCTCGTGAACGCCACAGCGAGGATGAACAGGATGCCCGCGGCGAACAGCGCGCGGTTTCGTTTGGAACGCATGCTCGACGCACTCACACCGACGGCGGCGAGGACGGCCACCGTGGCGGCCAGACCGGCGTACACACCGAAGTGGTGAGTCCACTTGGTGGGGGTGAACTGCATCAGGAGCAGCGACGCGAACACGATGCCGAGGATTCGGCGGGAGGGCCCGATAGCGGTGCCCGGGATCCGGCCCTTGCGCAGGATCATCATGACGCAGAAGACGAGTCCGACGAGCATGACGAACATGCCGAAGCGGCGTGCGAGTGAGCCGTCGGGGGAGATGGTCATCAGTGCGTCCCAACGCAACCGTTCCTCGAACCACGGAACGTTCGGCCCGACGGCCGTTCGCACTCTGGTCGATTCGAGAACTGTCGCGAGGGTTTGATCTGCGAAGACCGCGACGAGCACCACGGTTCCGGCGGCGAGAATCGGCATGATCTGGGACAGGAAGCCGACGCGCTTGCCGCGGGCGATCAGGATCTGCAGGATCGGCCGGGCGCCGGCGATCAACGCGCCGATCGCGATCAGCCCGGAAGGCCCGGCGGCCAACGAGAATGCGGCGATCAGCACGGCCATCGCGGCGGGCAACAGACGTCCGGTGGCGATGGCGCGTTCGATGGAGCACCACGTGAGCAGAGCGCCGAGGGCGATGATGGGCTCGGGGCGCAGGCCGTTGTTGTACGGCAACCAGAAGGCGAGGAACACGAGCCCGCCGGTCCAGATGGCAACCTTGTTGCGGCGCACCGCAACACCGAGTCGCGGGATCACCTCGCGGCTGATCACCATCCAACACAGAATGCCGGCGATCAGCGCGGGCAGGCGCATCCACATGCTCGCGGTGCTGACCTTCGCGAACAGCGCCAGCACGTCGTAGTACCAACCGAACGGCGCTTCGGGGACGCCGAACCAACGGAAGTAATTGGCCATGTACCCGGAGTGCTCCGAGACTCGGGCCATGCCGAGCAGGTAACCGTCGTCGGAAGTGTTGGCGCCGAACACATGCCACAGCGCCAGCGTGCCGATAACCAGGGCGTCGATGCCGGTGAACTTCCACCATCGCGCCGGCAGGAACCGCCGCGCACGACGGCCGTCGACGCCGTCGATCCGGTGCAGTGCGTACAGCGAGACGATGGTCGAGAGTGCCGCCACGATCATCGCGAACAGTTTGAGAAGTGTGGGGCTGGACGAGAACCGCGAGTCGACGTCCATGTGGGCGGACAGTCCGGCGGGCGCTGCGCCCTGCAGGTCGGTGAAGATGCCGACAACCTGTGGGCGGTAGTCACCGGTCAGGGTGGTGCCGACGCCGTCGATTCCGGTGACCGCCGCGACGGTCTGCTCGGAGTTGGTCGTGATGGTGATCGCCGTGCACCCGCTCAGTTGATCGAGCGGGGTCGAGATCAATACCGAATCGCGGGTGAGTGCTTCGAGGCGGTCGGCAGTGGTGCGGACGGTGAGGCCGCGGGCGTTTCGGTCCGGCGCCCCGTTCGGCATGGTCGAGAGCAGTGTGCCGCCGCTGCCGCCCAACTGGCCGAGAGTGGAACAGGGGATGCTGATGTCGAGCGATGTGGGCGAGTAGGAGATAAGCGGCGACGAAACGCTGTTGACGGTCCCACCCTGCGGCCAGTCGATGCTCGCGGCTTCCTGCTTGACGGGCAGGAAGGGCGTCGCGAGTGCAAGAAGCAGGCCAAGAAGGCCGGTGACTATCGCGATGAGTCGTGCCGTCCGGACTCGCTGGGAATCCGATTCTCGGGGAGCTTCGGGGCCAGTGGGCACGGGTTTCGGGGGCACTACTACTTCAGACGGCACAAGGAACGATGTTAGGCGAGTGTGGGCCCGCACATCCTGAGAGAACTACTCAGGATGCAACTTCCTGTTCGGATTGTGGTGTTTCAAGTGTTCGGGCAATGGTGTCGAGTGAAATACCCAACACTTCCGCGACCGCGCTGATGGTGAAGAAGGCGGGTGTCGCGATGCGTCCGGTTTCGATCTTGCGCAGCGTTTCGACCGAGATGCCGGCATCGAGCGCTACCTGAACCATGCTTCGGTCTCCCCGTGCAGATCGCAGGAGTTCACCCAGTCGTAGTCCTCGTTCGAGTTCTTCCGCCGTCAGCGGTACGCGCACCATGTGCTTATAGTAATACCGGTATAGTTATTCGACAAGGAAGGTGTTCGAAATGGTCGAAATCAAGACCGCAGGGGAAATCGACGCGATGGCGGCGGCTGGGAGAATCACGGCGCAGGCTCTGGCTGCGGCGCGTGAGGCGGCCAGCGTCGGAGTGACGTTGCTCGAATTGGACGCCGTTGCCGCGGAGGTTATTTCGGCGGCCGGCGCCTCGGCGCTGTTCTTGAACTACCGGCCGGCAACGGCACCGACGCCGTTCCCAGGCGCCATCTGTGCGAGTGTGAACGATGCTGTGGTGCACGGTATCCCGAATGAGTACCGGCTTCGCGACGGTGACCTGGTCAGCATCGACTGCGGCGCGAGACTCGACGGTTGGTGTGGTGACTCCGCCATCAGCTTCACTGTCGGGCGGGGGAGCAGTGAGGATCAGGCACTGATCGACGCGACCGATGAGGCACTTGCCCGTGGCATTGCCGCTGCCCAGCCCGGAAACCGATTGGGCGACATCGGTGCCGCGATCGGACAGTACGCGCGCGGCCTCGGATACGGAATGCTCGCCGATCACGGTGGGCACGGCATCGGCCGCGAGATGCACGAAGGCCCGGACGTGCCCAACGAAGGCCGAGCAGGCAAAGGCTTCCGGCTACGGCCCGGCCTGGTCATCGCCATCGAACCGATGCTCATCGCCGACGGAACCGACGACTACCGGCACGACGCCGACGGGTGGACCCTTCGCACCGTTTCGGGCGCCCGGGCTGCGCACAGTGAGCACACGGTCGCGATCACCGAAGACGGTCCGGTGATCATGACCCGCTGATCAACCCGCTCAGCTCTGGTTGGAGGTCTTGCCGCTCACGAGGTCTCGTACGTCCCACACCCACACGTCGTCGACGCGCTTGGCGTCGAAGCCGACCAGCTCGTCGACCGTGTGGCGCAGGGCGTCGTCGCCGGAGAATCGGGGAAGCACCAGTACGTCGGCGTGCCAGTACCGCAGGTCGGTCAGTGCGTTCGCTCTGGTGCCCACGTCGATCAACGGGACCTTGCCGGTTTGTTTGGCATTGACCAGCAGGGTCGAGGTGGGCCGGGACTCGGCGCCGTAGATTCCGGCGCGGGTCTTCGAATCCGGGCCGACGAAGTACCCGCCGGCGATGGGGAAGCCGAAGTCGGCGTCGACCTGCCAGCTCAGTGCGCGGGCGTCTTCGGCGCTCGCGACGGGAACCGTCACCAGGGTGCCGTCGCTGACGTAGTTCTCCCACGAGCCGCTGGTGATGAATTCGGGCGTCGCAGATCGCTGATCGGCGTCGATGGGGGTCGGGATCAGGGGAATCATCGCGACGGCGAGTGCCACCAGCCAGACACCGGCGGCCGTGCGGCGCGGTCCACGAAGTTCGACAAAAGCGCGGTAGGTGCCGAGGGTGAGCAACAGTCCGATCGCCGGAATCGCGCCCATCGCGAATCGGGATTCGAGCACCGATTCGAACAACGGCAAGTCTGCGAGGAGTTTCCACGGCAGGGTGATGCCGGTCTTGTCACCGTCGATGGTCAGTTCGGAACCGAGCGAGAGCACACCCATCACCACGATCACGGCGGCGGCAGCGCGGGTCAGACGGATGCGCCACAGCCACACCGTTGCACCGAGAAGCAGGAGCACCAACGGCCATCCGAAGTACGCGTTCTCCTCGGTCGGGTTCATTCGGAACTCGGCGCCCTCAGGATCTCCCGCAACCGACTCGGTCGGGAACGTGGTGAGGGCAGCGGTGTCGTTGCCTGCCTGACCGTGTGAGACGCCGTCGTAGCTCGCTGGGCCGAAGAACTGCGACCACAGCGGCACCGCGGTGATCAGGAGTGTGACCGCGCCGCCGATCACGAGGCCGGGCATCGCGCGCTTGATCGCCTGGCGCGACTTGGCCAGGTCGGGCAGTGCATAGGCGGCGCCGAACACCATGGCTGACATCGTGAAGATGAGGAGCGGTTCTTCGCCGAGGAAGATCTGCCAGGCGACGAGTAGGCCGAGCACGACACCGTCGCGAACCGGACGCTTGCCGTTCGAAATGCGCACTACCTGCAAGAATATGAACGGAAGTACGAAGAACGCGACGAAGTTCGGGTGGCCGTTGGCATGCGAGATCATGGCGGGCGCAAATCCGCAGAACCCCGCTCCGACGGCGGCGGCGACCTTGGAGCGGACGGAGACTCCGGTCAGTACGTGCCGCGAGAATGCCCAGTACCAAGCGATGGCGGTGCCGCCGAGGCCGGCGGTCAGCCCGATCGCATACGTGGCGGTCGGTCCGAAGATCAGCGTGATCGGGGCCAACGGGATACTGATGCCGAACATCGCGGTATTGGCCATCAGGTTCACGCCGAGTGGATAATTTTGCAGGTCACTGAACAGTGGGCTGCGGAACTGGGCGAGGGCGTGAGCGGTATCGGCGAAGAACCATTCCCACATGGCCTGGTCGCGGCCCGCGTTGAACAGATAGCCGGACTGCAGATCGCTCCACAGGTTGGACATCACGTAGATCGCCGCGACGGTGAACGTCGCCATGATCGCGAAATCGACCAGACGACCGCGCTGGACGACCGAGCGCCGCACTGCTGAACGGACTCGCCCTGGACGTGCTTCTTCGAGCAGTTGGACGTCGGGCAAGGTCTCGGTCATGCAGTCGGTGCCTTTCGGTTCTGGCGCCCATCCCTGAAGTGGCGATCTCAGAAGTTCGGGGTGGCCTACTTAGGTCTCGATTCGATAACTTCCACTGTCAGAGTAACGAACAAAACGGTTCGCGTCCGCGAGCGGGCGCAGTCAGCGGGACAAACCGGTCCGCCCGACTTGTCCGGAAAGTAATGTTTTCGTGCACCGTTTGACGGGTTCGTGACCGGGGTATCGCAACAAGGATCTTGCTCGCGTTTGTTCAGGCAGCCCCGACGAATCCCATCCTCGACGAAGAGTTGGAACCTACGTCCGGGGCCTATACCGGATGGGATGGTGCTTGTGCATGTCGAAGACAGCAGTTCGTAGTAGCGCAGTAGGAGTAGTGGCCCTGTTGGCCGTTGTCCTGGGGGGTGGGACGGCGTCGGCAGGCGTCGACAACACCAGTTCGATCACCGACGTCAAAGGAAATCGGATAGAGGTCTATCAGGCTGATACCGCTATCCACGTCTTTCCACCTCTCGACAGCTCACCGCTGAGTGTCGAGTTCTTCCACGACGGGGTTGCCGGCGTGAAGATCGACGGCCCGGATGCAGCAAGTTTCACCGGAACGAAGCTGACGATCGGTTATCAGATCGGTTACCCGATCGCGTTGACCGGCGCGACGGTCGTTCTCAACAGTCCCGGTCTCGACTGGGCGATCGACAGTGGCACCGACATCGGCATCGGACTCATCCCAGACCCGGCACTGGGCGTGGACTTCACGAATCACGTCATTCTCGGCGGGGACATCATTCCGTCGCAGGAACTTGACGTCGATCTGGCGCCCGGCGGAATCACCGACGTCGCGCTGCTCGAGGATCAGACATTCGACGGTCCCGAGGCCGCTGTCCGTCTGTCCGGAGTTCACGGTTACGTACAGGGAGCAATCGGGCCGGTGACCATCAGGCCGTACGCGAAGGCTGTCACGTCGAATGGCGATACCGTCGTCACTTACGGTGTACCGCAGAGGCTTTAGCGAAAGCGGATGCTCCCGCCGTCACGCTGCAACAGCGTGATGGTGGGAGTTTTCCGCGTTCCTTGTGGTCGAATCGGCGCCACGAATCGGCGAAGCGTCCGCCCAGTGGGCACTACGGGAAACACTGACGAGTTTCGCGACCAACCGTGCCGCGATCCACACGAGGTACACGGCGGTGATCAGAAGCAGAAGTGCCCAGTCGTGCGCGAAGAATCCGACAATCCCGCCGATCGTGAACGCGAGGGCGACGAAGACGACCCGTCCACCCACGTCGGTCTCGACCAGATACTCGGGTTCGATCGGATCGTCGGGTTCACTCGATTCATCGACGTCCTCGGATGATTCGGCCCTGGACTTCTCGTGGTGTTCGGTCGGGATCTCGAGTAGCTCGCCCCATTCGAGCACCGCAACGGTGTGCGCGGTGTCGGTCGGGATCGCGCGGTAGTCGCGGGACTCGGACACGTCGATGAGAGCCCTTGCCAGAGTGAGTACTTCGATGCGATTGCGAATCGCGACGCTCAACACTTCATGGAAAGCCTGTTCGCGCCCGAACGGTTTGCCGCGCGCAATGACCAGAACATGCTCTGCGGAATCGAGAACTGCACGATGCGGTACAAGCTCGCGGCTTTGCGCAACGAGTTCGCTCACTGTCATCACCTACCCCGCCGGTGGTTGATGCGGCCGTTTGCTCGACTGCGCTTGGAGGGGCTGAGTACCCCGGCAGTTTCGGAAACAAACTCGCCGGACAGCGTGTCAGATTTGCGCAGCCGGGGCCGAGAGTGCTCCGAGGCAACTTTCGATCAGGTCGGCAACGATCACGTGAGCACGTTCGCGGCTGTCGACGCGGCCTTCCCACGTGGCAAAAGTGACGACGGTGAGCACGGTCAGAGTTCCCGCCCGAAGTTCGGCGATCTCTGCCGGTAACGAGGACGCAGCGACTATCCGCCGCTGAACTTCGCGGAAACTCTCGGCCTGCATGTGGTCACGGATAGTCGACGACATCGCCGGGTCGAAGATCGACTGCACCAGGAACCGCGCGTACAACGTGCCCTCGCGGTAGATGGTCTGTTCCGCCAACGGCAGGACGAGAGCCTCGACGAGGGCACGCATCATCGGTGGATTCGCGTCGAGATCGATCGCGTCGAGCAACTCACGACGACGCTCACCGGCAGGTCGCATTCTGGACTCGACGACGGCCGCCAGCAAACCTTCACGTGACCCGAAGTGATACTGCGCAGCCGATTTGTTGGCCTGCCCGGCTTCGGTCTGAACATCACGAAGAGTCAGAGCGGCCAGACCTCGCTCGGCAACCAGACGCTCGGCTGCATCGATCATCGCCGCTCGGGCATCGGTTCGGGGCACGGTATGAAGTTAGGGGTGCGTCGGGGTCGCGTCAACGACCCCGACGGTAAGCCTTTTGTGACGTATCTCCTGGTTAGATTGCGTCAGAGCGGGTAACGACCACAAACGGCCCCTGCTCGGTCACGGTGAAACGAGGATCGTCGAACAGTTCCTTGGGGAACGTGACCGTGTAGCGGCGGACGTTCGGGTCGTTGGGGTAGACGTCCTCTGCCAACCGCAGCGTGTACCCGTCGGCGCCCTGGCGGAAGACGAAGGCGTCGGGGCTGCGCCACGGCGCCGAGTCCAGCGCAGCTACCAGTTCGTCAGGCGTCTTCAGTTCCGACCACTGCTCGATCAGCGCAGCGCGCGCACGGAAATCGGCGAGCGGGTTCGCGTAGTGCGACGTCAGTCCTTGAAAGCCGAAGTACGGGTAGAAGCTCAGGAAGCCGATGTCGGCAGTGAGGACCACCGTGTCATGGGGTTCGCGTCCCAACTGCTCGCGAATGATCCGGTCGATGTCGGCGTAATTGGCTTCGGCACCCGGGGGCCGCTTGTCGCCGCGCTCGCCGTTACCGTCGGTATCGCTGTATGCCACAGCGATATCCGGCGCCAGCACCTGCGGGATGTTCTGCGCGAAAGCGATGGCTCCGATGACACCGAGTGCAACCAGTACCGCTTTGACGCGGGGATTTTCGCTGGTGGCCAGCACGATCCAACCGGCGAACTCGAAGAAACCGAACACACCGGCGGCGGCAAGGAGTCCGATCAGGACCGGCTCCAGTCGGAAGCCGAGGAGCGTACTGCCGGCGACGGTGAACGTCATGGACAGCAGTGCCCACAGGTACACGGCAATGACACCGATACCGAGTGCTCGGGCGCGGCGGGAGAACAGGAACCGCGAAATCAGCCAGATCGTGCCGAGTAGGCACAGTCCACCGACAAGGGTGAAGCTCAGCATCGGGAAGGGCAGTACCGCACCGGAATCGGGGAGGTAGTGCATTGCGGTGCCGGACTCTGCGGTGGCACCGGAGAGTGCCTTCAGCAGGTACGGCGTCCAGACGGTCAGAGCCACCAGGCCGGAGATCACCGCGATCACGGCGAGCCTGACGAGGGGTCCCAGTGCGGCTTTCCACGTGTTCTGGGCGCGTGCGGCAAGTACTGCGGCCACCACTGCCATCAGAGTCACTGCGAACGCGGCGAATCCGAGATAGAGCGTGTAGACCGTTGCGGCGAAACCGAGGAACAGGCCCGTCCCGAGTATTGCGCCGGCTCCGGCAAATCGAGATGCCCCCGGCCGGTCCAATGCACCCCACGCGAGGATCAGCACCGGCGGGATCAGGAGGTTGATGACGGCGCCGTACGCCTCGGGGGAGTTGTACGCCAACACGACGGCAGTGACTGCCAAGGCCGCGACGACGGCCCAATCGCGTCGAATCAGCTTGGTCCACAACACGAGTGCAACGACGGCGACGACAGCCAACGAGCCGATCGCGTAGGGCTTGAAGGCTTCCCAGCCGTCCATGCCCAGCAGGTTCGCGACGCGTCCACCGATCCAGAACCAGCCGGCCGGGTAGAACGGCGGCAGATCCACGTACGTCATGTCCTGCAGCGCAGCCGAATCCGTCAGCCGGGTCAGGTACTCGGTGCGGAACTGCTGATCGACCGAGACGCCGTGCAGATACAGACTCGTCGCGGCCAGGGGAAGTCCGAGCGTCGTGGTGACGAAGCCGGAGAGCCCGGCCCACGAGAGGAGTTTTGCGACCCGCTCGGCCTTGCGGGCGCGGAACATCAGAACCGCAACACCGACCACTGCGATGCAGAGCACCTGCAGCACCGTCGTGACTGCCTGCGTGACATTGGAAGAGGTGAACGCCGGCCACTGCACTCGGCCGAAAGCAAAGAGCCCGACAGCGGCTACAACAGCGGCGACCAGCGCTCCGAGGGCCATTTCCACCACCGTCGCCGCGGCATTACGCCACGGCGACGGGGTCGAAAGGTCTGTACTCGGAGCAGTTGTTGTTTCTGGCACGGGAGGAGCTTAAACCGGCAACTTCCGGAAGATCGGGCGCGGCACGTGGCGAAGACCCATCATGACGAAGCGCCACGGGCCGGGAGTCCAGACGATTTCCTTGCCCTTGTCCGAGGCGGCAACAGCGAGCTTCGCGACGATGTCCTTGTTGACCGTCAGCGGAGCTTCCTTGACGTGGGCACTGAACTGCGTGCGCACCATGCCGGGGCGAACGACGGTGACCTGCGGTCCGAATTCCGCGAGAGCCTCGCCGAGTCCGAGGTAGAAACCGTCGAGGCCCGCCTTGGTGGATCCGTAGACGAAGTTGGCACGCTTGACGCGCTCGCCGGCAACCGACGACATCGCGATGATCTTGCCGAAGCCCTGAGCCTTCATCTTCTCGCCGAGAAGAACACCGACCGAGACGGAAGCGGTGTAGTTGACGTTTGCCACCAGAACGGCCTTGCGCTGGTTCTGCCACAGCTCTTCGGAGTCACCGTCCAGTGCGAAGGCGACGATGGCGACGTCGACGTCACCGTTCGAGAACGCCTGGTCGATCACCTTCGGGTGCGATTCGAAATCAACGGCGTCGAAATCGATGAGCTCCACCGAGGTGGCACCCTTCGCTTCGAGCTGCTTGACCGCAGCTTCGCGTCCCGGATCGCCAGGGAGTGCCGCCAGAACGACGCGGAGCGGCGCCTTCTTCAGGTATTCCTCACAGATGGCGAGGCCGATCTCGGAGGTTCCACCGAGAAGCAAAACGGTTTGCGGGTTACCTACAGCGTTGATCACAGTTCCAGCCTTCTGGACATATCGGAGGCGAAAACGCCTGTGGGGTCGTACTTGCGGCGCGTCGCGATCCACTCGTCGATGCGCGGGTACATGGCGTGGAAGGTTTCCGCGGACGTCCGCGAGTCCTTGGCCGTGTACAGGCGTCCGCCGAATTCGAGGACACGCTTGTCGAGTTCGGTGACGAACTCGTTCAGGCCCGGCTTGATGCGGAAGTCGACGCAGATGTTCCAGCCCGGGATCGGGAAGCTCAGCGGCGCCTGATTGCCTTCGCCGAAGAGCTTGAACACGTTGAGGAACGAGTAATGCCCGCTGCGCTGGATGTCGACGATGATCTTCTTGAACTCGTCGACGGCCTCCGGCGGAACCACGAACTGGTACTGCAGGAATCCGTTGGATCCGTACGCGCGGTTCCACTCACCGAACATGTCGAGCGGGTGGTAGAACTGCGTCAGATTCTGGACCTTGCCGCGATACTTGCCGGACTTGCGGAACCAGACCTCACCGATCGCGGTGAAGTTGAACTTGTTGGCCAGCCCGTTCGGGAAGACGTCGGGGAACGTCAGCAACTGCGGTGCGTCGAAGGCGAGCGGGTTCTTCTGCAGCTTGGCCGGAAGCTGGTCGAGCTTCGCCAGAGATCCGCGCGAGACTGCCGCACGACCGAGCTTCGGGGGCGCGGAAATCGCGTCGAACCAGGCGCTCGAATACTCGTAGTTGGCCTCGCTGCCGTCGCTGTGCAGCGCGATGGTCCCGTCGAGGCTGTTGGTGACGTCGCCGTCGGCGATGAAGTACGCCGTCTCCGTCGGTGTCATCTTGATGGTTGCCCGCAAGATGATGCCCGTCAGGCCCATGCCGCCGATCGTGGCCCAGAACAGTGCGGCCTTCGGGTCGTTGCGCCCGCCCTTGGGGGTGAGCGTGCGAACCTTGCCGTCGGCCGTCAGCAGATCCAACGACACGACGTGGTTGCCGAAGCTGCCCGCGCTGTGGTGGTTCTTGCCGTGGATATCCGAGCCGATGGCGCCGCCGATCGTGACCTGACGAGTACCCGGCAGGACCGGAACCCACAGGCCGAACGGCAGAGCAGCCTTCATCAGCTGATCCAGATTCACGCCGGCGTCGACGTCCACCAGAGCGGTGTCGCGATCGATGCGATGAATGCGGTCGAGTGCATTCATGTCGATGACCAGCCCGCCGGCGTTCTGCGCCGGGTCACCGTACGAGCGGCCGAGGCCGCGCGCGATGACGCCGCGTCGCAGATGCGATGGCTTGGAATCGTTCTGTTCCGCAACCTGGGCGACCGCGTTGGCGATCACTTCCACGTCGGGGGTGGACAGCACCTGTGCGGTGGTGGCGGCGGTGCGTCCCCAACCGGTGAGGGTGCGGGCTTGGGTGTGGAGAGCCGGCTGCGGCGTCTCTTCTGCTGTCGTGGACATCAAGGTAGAGGTTACCTGGGAGTAGTGCCGACGGCTCCGACTCGAGTGGTTACTCTCGTCGTCGTGCCCGAAACACCTGCAAGTCACCAGCACGAACCCCACGTCCCGCTGCCCGTCGAGATTCCTGTCACGACGGACATCGCCGACGACGCGTTGGACCTGAAAACGCAGATCGTCCGGTTCGTCGCGACGGGTGGGCTGTCGGCGGTCGTGGACTACGGGCTGTACGCATTCCTGTTCAAGGTCGTCGGCCTCGATCTGAGCGTGGCCAAGTCGATCAGCTTTATCGCCGGCACTACGACGGCGTATCTGATCAACCGGCGGTGGACGTTCAAGGCCGAGCCTTCTCGCGCCCGCTTCATCGCTGTTGTCGTGCTGTACGCGGTCACTTTTGCGGTTCAGGTCGGGCTCAACGCGCTGATGGTGCATGTGCTCGCCGACGAGTGGTGGCGCATGCCGCTGGCCTTCGTCATCGCGCAGGGCACCGCGACGGTCATCAACTTCATCGTTCAGCGGGCAGTGATCTTCAAGATCAAGTAACGGTTCGGGGTGGATTAGCGCATTCGTCCGGTTTCTCGAGAGAGAATCGAGCGCATGATCATCGTTCTCGATTCTTCGGCCCTGACCAGGGGTGTACGGTTCGACACTGCCATCGCCGACGCTCGCGCACTCGGACACCGCGTCGTCGTGCCGCGATTGGTCGTCCTCGAGGTTGCGAGTCGCTACCGCGAGGAATCGGCGGAGATGATCGCGGCCCTGAGCGTCCAGGCGCGCATGTACGACCGACTGGGATTGCGGCGCGACCTTACGAGGTTCGTCGACGCTGCTCACGACAAGGCCGACGGCTACGTCGACGACGTGATCGAAGACCTCGTGGCGATCGGCGTCGAAGTGGTCGATCCAGTCGACGTGTCGCATGTCGAGGTGGCCGAGAGGGCGATCTCGCTGCGTCGGCCCTATACCGACAAGAAGAAGCGAGACGGATATCCGGCGACGCTGAACTGGCTGACCGTGCTCGATCTCGCCGACCGCAACCCGGGCGTCGACGTCATCTGGGTGAGCTCCGACGCACGGGCATACGGCGACGGCGAAGACGGGGTCTGGCACGGCGATCTCGCGCGTGAGCTGGCGTCGCGCGGTCTGGAGTATCGGGTCCGCTGGGCGTCGGACATCCCGGTGATCGACGGACCGGTGCAGGTGGAGCAAGTGGCGGAGGTCGAGGAAGCCGCTGAGGTCGCGCCCGAGGCCCCGGTTGCTCAGGGCTTCGTGGAGCCGGAAGCGGTGGTTCCAGCCGAGGTTCCCGAACCCGCGGCACCTGCAGCAGTCCCCGCCCCCAAGCCTGTTCAGCGCGCAGCGCGGACGAGAGTTGCGCCGCAGCGCATCGAACCCGCCCCGAAAGCTCAGTCCGGTGGACTGCGCGGTCTGGGCAAGGTCATCGGCGGGCGGAAACGAAAGGTCACGATCGTCGACGATCTCGACGAAGTCGACCTCTTCGGTGCCTGATCGCTTCTAATCTGGACAGATGTCTCTGTTGCCGACAGTCAGTCGAAGGACCGGAACTCGATACGGCAGGCCGAGTATCGAATCGCAGGTCCTCTACAACGCGTGTCGATGGATGCTTCGGCCCGTGGTCGGGATCGCGCCGCTGACGCCTGGCGCCATGCGCCGCGCCGCAGTGCTGGACTCGGCCGCGGGTGTACGCATTCCGTCCGGGATCGATCGGGAAGCGATTCGCTTTCCAGGTTTCGACGGTGAACTCGTGCGGACGGCAGGCTCGACGGCTGATCTGCGCGACGGTGTTGTTCTCTACCTGCACGGCGGCGGGTTCATGTGCTGCGGGCTCAACACGCATCGGCCGGTCGTTGCAAGCATCGCCAAGCGAACCGGCCTTCCGGTCCTGCACATCGCATATCGACAGTTGCCGAGCACGAGCATCAGCGGGTCCGTCGACGACTGTCTCGATGCATACCGGTGGCTCCTCGAACAGGGAGCCTTGCCGGAAAAGGTTGTCTTCGTTGGCGATTAGGCCGGAGGCTTTCTGGTCTTCGCGACGGCACTTGCAGCTGTTTCCGCGGGGATCGAGGTTCCGGCCGGTCTTGTCGGGCTCTCACCTCTCCTCGATCTCGATTGCACCACCAAATCAGTCCACGCCAACGCTCGACGCGACGTGATCGCCCCGGTGTCGGCATTGATGGCGATCGGAAAGCTTGGCGGACAGACGAACTCACCCGTCGACGGCGATCTGGCCGCTCTGCCGCCGTCGTTGCTGATCGCCGCCGAATCCGAGGTGCTCAGAGTCGATTCGGAGGTGATGGCGCAACGGCTCGCCGCCGCGGGGGTGCCGTGCTCGCTGCAGATCTGGAACGGCCAGGTTCACGCGTTTCCCGCCGTCTGGCCTGGCTTGCCGGAGAGCCGGGCTGCGCTACGTGACGTTGCCAGGTTCATTCGCGCCAGGCTGGATGCGGTCCCGCCCCAGGTCGCGGGCGAAAGTTGTTCGGGAAGTTGAACTTCCGGTCCGGTTAGGGATTCTCGTGTCCTGACGTTGTGGTAGGTGCCATCGCGCGGGCATAGATCGATTCGAGCTCGGTTACTGCTGAAC
This sequence comes from Rhodococcus sp. C3V, assembly GCF_029269915.1. Lineage (NCBI taxonomy): Bacteria > Bacillati > Actinomycetota > Actinomycetes > Mycobacteriales > Nocardiaceae > Rhodococcus > Rhodococcus sp. C3V. Next base: position 311,231 of record NZ_JARJBE010000007.1, on the reverse strand, counting down.
GTCGATCGACGTTGTCGGGATCGAGGCGATGTTGGAGGTTGATCCCGAGAGTGCCGGCCAGAAGGGTGACGGCAACCAACTCCGGATTGGTGACCGGGGTGTCGATCGAACGCAGGTAGTCCGCGTACAGCGTTCGCATTGCGACGTACTGCTCTGCGTAGGTCTCGCGGATGGTGGACCCGGGAATCACGGCTTCGATCAAGATGGTCGAGAAAATTCGTGCCTCGGGGTATGACATCAGTACGAAGTTGGCTTCGATCAATGCTTCGATTCCAGTCGCGGAGGATGATGCCAACTCTGCGCGTAGCTTTTCCATGCCCCACCGGAATGCGTCCTCGACGACGGCTCGTAGAAGCCCGTCCTTCGATCCGAAGTGCCAGGCCACGGACCCTCTGCTGATACCGGATCTTTCTGCCACGGCTTGTACGGACATCGCGGTCGACCCGCCTTCGGCAGCCAGTTCGGCCGCGGCTTTCACCAGTCGCCGTCTGGTTTCCTCGGAAATCTCCTGCTTGCGTGTCGACGCCATTCGGTGTTCCTGCCTTCTTTCGTTCTCGAGTGCAGCCAATTCCGGCACGCGGTGACGTCGACGCGCCCGTCGGGGCCGAGACCTGCGCACCGCACTCATGCTACGAGGCCGGCCATCGGCCGGCCGTATTCCTCTCGCGACACCCTCTTGCCTATGTTGATCGTCCAGTTCTATGCTGAGCGTCCAATAACTTAACGGAATGGGCGGACATGGAACTCATCGATCTGACTAGAACTCTCGATCCGGCCGATCGGGAATTGCTCCCCGAGGGTTTGAAGGCACTGGCTTCCGTCGTTGCCCCCTCGGTGACCTACTCGCACCCCGCAGGTGCCGGACGCGACGAGTTCGCGGCAGCACTGCAGTGCGGAGTTCATGATCTTCCGGACGGTGAGGGGTGGGGATCGGAGATGTTGAGTGAGTTCAACAGCCATCTGGGCACACACGTCGACGCGCCGTTGCACTACGGATCAACCTCGGAGGGTAAGCCTTCTCGCACGATCACAGACATCGCGTTGGATGAATTGTTCTGCGAGACAGTGGTGCTCGACCTGCGCGGCCGGTGCGAGGCGAATCAGCCGATCTCGGTGGACGCGCTGAAAGCTGCCCTGGCGGAAAACGGTGCGTCCGTTCCCCAGGGTGGTGCCGTGTTGCTCCGTACCGGACAAGAGAGCTTCACCTTGGCTGATCCAGGGTTCTTTCAGTATCCAGGGATGAGTCGCGAAGGCACGCTGTTTCTTGCCGAGCAAGGCGCGAAGGTGCTGGGCACCGACGCTGCCGGCTGGGACTTGAGCTTTGCAGTCATGGCGCAGAAATTTCGTGACACCGGGGACAACTCGGTTCTCTGGGACGGGCACCGGGCCGGACGCGAACGTGAAGTATTCATCGTTCAGCAACTGGCGAACCTCGCCGCGCTTCCGCCCTCGGGATTTCACGTGGCGTTTTTCCCGATCAAGCTTGCGCGAGCCAGCGCTGCCCCGGCTCGTGTGGTCGCGTTCGTCTGAGCAAAATTCCTGCCTCACCTAACGAACAATTCAGTGAAAGGTATTGACTCACAGTGAAACTTGCGACCGTCGAATACGAAAAGACTCAGCAGACGGCTCTGGTGACGGGCAGCGGCGAGCAACTGTTGTTACTCGAGCGAGCTCATCATGATGTGACGGGAAAACCGGCTCCAGAACTGGAAACCATGCAAACCATCATCGAAGGTGGTCCGGCGGCACGGGAGACCCTGGATCGGCTCGCAGACGAGCCGCCGGCAAGTGCAATCGTCGACGCAGGTGATGTGCGCTGGATGTCGCCGCTTCCTCAGCCGGTCCAGATCCGAGACTTCGGCTGCTTCATGGATCACTTCCGCAACGCTCGCGCCCGAATTCAAGGGGTCGCACTCGAGGACGTCGAACTGCCGAAGATCCAGTTGGAGCGCCCGCTGTATTACATAGCGAACCGATTGGCGGTGACCGGACACAAATCTGACGTCGTGTGGCCCGAGTACTCGAGCCTGCGCGATTACGAACTCGAATTCGCCTGTGTGCTGGGGCGCGGTGGAACCGACATCTCACGCGCGGATGCCCCTGCGCATATCTTCGGTTACACCATCTTCAACGATTTCAGCGCCCGCGATACTCAGCTCGAGGAGATCTCCACCGGACTCGGTCTCAGTAAGAGCAAGGACTTTTCGAACGCGAATGTCCTCGGGCCCTGGATCGTGACGGCCGACGAAGTCGGTGACCCCTACCAACTCGAGATGACCGCGAGAATCAACGGAGACGAGGTGAGCCGAGGAACCAGCGCCGACATGGACCATCGTTTCGAGGACGTGATTTCGTTCGCTTCGACTTCCACGCGGCTGTACCCGGGTGAAGTCTTCTGTTCCGGCACCGTGCCGAGTGGATGCGGCTTGGAGCACGGGCGGTTCCTGGAACCGGGAGACGTAGTCGAACTCGAGGTCACCGGCCTCGGTGTATTGAGGAATCGAGTGGTGGCGTGAGCGGCGAAGTCATGGTTCTCGGTGTCGGCGCGACTCTCTTCGGGCGGCACGCGGATACCGCGGCCTCGGAATTGGCGGGGCGTGCGGCGATCGATGCCGTCGAAGACGCGGGCCTGACCCGCGGTGACGTCGGTGCGGTCTTCTACGCGACAGTCAGCCAGAAGGCGATCGACCGGCAGCACATGATCCCAGGCCAGATTGCCTTGAGGCCATACGGTTTCGGGGGAGTCCCGGTCGTCAATGTCGAAAATGCCTGCGCCGGCGGCGCGACTGCACTCTGGCTGGCGATCGCCCACGTTCGCGCCGGTCTGTCCGAGGTCGCGTTGGCGGTCGGGGTGGACAAGCTGGTGTGCTCGGATCCGGCTCGAAGTCTGGAGGTGTTCGACGGTGCACTCGACGTTGCGCATCGCGACGAGACGCTCGCGGGCCTTGCTTCGCTGTCCGCTCCGCTGCCGGATGCACTCGGATCGCAGGGTGAGCGGTCGGTGTTCATGGAGATCTACGCTTCTCTTGCCCGGGCGCACATGGAGAGATTCGGAACCACCGAGTTCGAGCTCGCGTCCGTAGCAGCCAAAAATCATGCGCATTCCGTGCACAATCCGCGGTCGCACTTTCGCAAACTCTTCAGCGCCGAAGAGGTGCTTGCCGCAAGGCGAGTCGCGTGGCCTCTGACAGTTCCGATGTGCTCGCCCGTCAGTGACGGTGCAGCGGCGGTCATTGTGACCAGTGCGGACTTTGCTCGAAGGCACGATTCCTCTCGGCGGGCGGCGCAGGTACTCGGTTGCAGCTTGGTGTCAGGCACGGATCGGACCGCAGATGACGTGGAGAGTCACATCGGTCGCCGTGCAGCAATGAGCGCATACGAGGAAGCCGGAGTCGGGCCAGGCGATGTGGATGTGGCAGAGGTCCACGACGCCACGGCCTTCGGTGAAGTGCAGCAGGTCGAGAATCTGGGGTTCTGCCCGATCGGTGAGGGCGGCGCGTGGTCGGCGTCCGGTGCGAGTTCGTTGGGAGGCGTGCGTCCGGTCAATCCGTCAGGTGGGCTCGAGTCCCGTGGTCATCCGGTCTCGGCAACGGGACTGGCGCAGGTCTTCGAACTTGTCACGCAGTTGCGTGGACAAGCAGGGCGGCGACAAGTTCCGGGTGCTCGAATCGCGGTCGCAGAGAACGGCGGAGGTCTCTACGGCATCGAGGAAGCCGTCGCCGCGGTCACGATCTTGGGAGGGCCACGATGAACGCGGACATCATGAACGATGAACCGATGGCGCCAGGCTTGCAGGTGCAAGCGGGATATGCGGATCTGATTCTGTCGGCGCTGCGACGCCGACCAGACCACATCGCGTTTCGATTCACGGATCGGAACGGTGATCGGGCCGAGCTGACATATTGGCAGACTGCGGAACAGATCGAGCGGATTGCAGGTGTCCTCAGTAGCTTCGCTCTGCCGGACGGAGCCGGGGTCGCCCTGCTTGCGGGGCCGTGTCCTGAAGCATTCACGGTCATGGCCGCGGCGTGTCTGGCGGGCGTGCGCTACACGGCACTCCATCCGCTCGCGACCGAAGAGAACGACAGGATGGTGCTGAAAGACAGTGGTACCGATCTCCTGTTGGTTGCCGACGGACAGTTCCAGGTACGCGCCGAAGCGGCACAGACTCGAGTGATGTCACTGTCAGCCCTCGAATCAGCGTGTGAATTGGGTACGGCGGGAATAGGTTCAGGCTTAGGCGGTCAGGGTCGAGCTTTGTATCTCTTCTACACCGGTGGAACCACCGGTGAGCCGAAAGGCGTCATGCTCAGGGACCGATCCTTGGTCGCCAATGCCTGGGCCTGCACCACGTGGGAGTGGCCGGCTGAAACCACCATGCTGCTCACTACGCCGATGTCTCATGCTGCCGGTCTGCTCGTCGCACCCGGTCTGCTGCGAGGTGCAAGCTTCGAGTTGCACAGGTCGTTCGACCCGGACAGAGTTGTCGACGCCATCGAAAATGGCGGAGTCACAGCTACATTCGTGGTTCCCACGATGCTCTATGCCTTACTCGACCATCCACGCCTGTCGGATGCGAATCTGTCTGGGCTGAACTGGATGCTTTACGGTGCTGCACCCATCGACCCCACCAGGCTCGAGCAGGCAGGGGCGGTGTTCGGGCCGATCCTGAGCCAGCATTACGGTCAGGCCGAAGCCCCGAATGCGTTGACGGTACTCGATACACGTGAGCACACGGACGATCCCGCAGTTTTGGGGAGTTGTGGGCGCGCGATGCCAGGTGTCGAAGTGGTGTTGCTTGACGAGCAGGGAAACGAGACGGCGACGGGCGTACCCGGCGAGCTTTGTGTGCGAGGTCCGCTCGTGATGGACGGCTATTGGAACAAACCTGAACAAACCGCTGCAGCGCTCGCGAATGGGTGGTTGCACACCGGCGACGTTGCTCGAATCGACGAAAGTGGGCTCATCTCGATCGTCGACCGCATCAAAGACACGATCATCAGTGGTGGATTCAACGTCTACCCGCGCGAAGTCGAGGACTCACTCGGACATCATCCCGCGGTGGCAGCATGTGCGGTATTCGGTGTCCCCGATTCTCAATGGGGAGAAGCTGTTACCGCCGCAGTCGTACTGAAGACGGGATGGTCGGTCACACCCGATCAACTCATCGCGCACGTGAGATCGCACAAGGGTCCGATCTGGGCGCCCAAGGAGATTGCGATTCTGGAAGCGCTGCCGCTCACTGCTTTGGGGAAGATCGACAAGAAGGCACTCCGTGGCGCGTCACCGACCTAGTGACGCGACAACTGCCCGTGCGAGGGCGTCGGCAGATCCAGGGGCGAATGGCAGAAAGAGTTCGGGCTCGATCAGTTCCACTTCCATGAGCAGTGGTTGATCCACCGGACCCACGACGTCCACACGCGCATAAAGCAATTCGCCGGGGCCGCATGGGGTCGCGGCCAGTGCTGCGTCGGCCACCGCGAGTTCGGCGGCGGACGGTTGGTGGAGGTGGTTGGTTCCGCCGTGAAATTCCTGCACGCGGAAGTCGTGGGCGGCCGGGATCTTCCGGACAGCGTGTGAGTAGCGTCCGCTGATGTGGATGATCGAGCGCTCACCGTCGACGACGTCCGAGACGAATGGCTGGACCAACGCGTCGTTACCGCCGTCGAGGATCGAGCTGAGGTGAGCGTGGGCCTGCGCGGACCCGGCGGCAAACTTTCCCACTCCGACAGCGCCGGCGGACACTGCAGGCTTGACGATGACGTCGGCACCCTCGAACGAAGGGAGGGTGAGTGTTTCGCTCTTTCCGGCAGCGATCACAGCGGTTGGGACGATAGGGACGCCGGCCGCGGCAAGTTCGGTGAGGTATCCCTTGTGCGCGTTCCACTTCACGATCGAGAGTGGATTGGCGATCGGAGCGGTCAGCTGATCGAGAACGGCGAGAAATTCGTCGAGGCGCTGGGTGTAGTCCCAGGTCGACCGGATCAGAACCAGGTCGGCGTCGATATCGAGGAGGGACGGGCTCGACCACGGCGCCATCGTCGACGCGATGCCGTAGGAGGTGAGAGCATCCATGACGAGTTTGCTTTCGACATCCGCTTCGCGGGCGGCGCCGTCACAGGTGAGCAGGAGAACCGTGGTCATGCCACGATGCTTTCACGGCTGGCGCCTTCTAAGACTAGCGAGGTGGCCCCTCGTCGAGGACCAGCGAACCGGTCCCGGGTTGCCCGGTTGCGTCCACCCACGTCACCGCGACGGTGTCGCCGGGGCGGCGCGAGCTCATCGCCGCGTTGAGATCAGCGGACGACGCGATCCGGCTGCCACCGAACTCGGTGATGACCGCACCTTTGGTCAGCCCCACCCGCTCGGCCGGCGAATCGAAGCTCACGGCAACAACTTCGGCGCCGGCCGGCATGTCCGCGTGATCCTTCACCGCGACACCGAGTACGGGTGTCGGTCCCACACGCACGGTCTCGGAGGAGCGGCCACCGAGTACCTGCTCGACGATCGGTAGTGCGGTGTCGATCGGTATCGCGTAGGACTGAGGCGCCGGTGAGGTTTCGGTGCGGTCGGTGACGGCGTTGCCCGCGCTGCTGACGCCGATCAGCTCGCCAACGGCGTTGACCAGGGGGCCACCGGAATCGCCAGGCCGGATGTCCGCGTCGACCTCGATGAGGCCCTTCAACTGGTTTCGCGATCCGTCGGACACGTTGCGGGTGTTGACGGTGACACCGAGGTTGGTGATGACGCCGGGAGCAGGGACGGGTACTCCGCCGCCTTCCGCATTTCCGATTGCGGTGACGGAGTCCCCGCGAGCGGCTTCTGCTGATTTGCCGACCACAGCCACCGGCAGATCGTCAGCGCCCGCGAGTCGAAGGACGGCAAGATCGCTGACGCTGTCGTACCCGAGGATCTCGGCGTCGTAGATCAGCCCGTTGGACATGCTGACGGCGGTGACGTCCGAGGCTCCGCTGATGACGTGGTGATTCGTGAGCACCACTCCGTCAGGGGAGAGCACGATCCCGGTCCCAGCAGTGGTGGTGAATCCGGCCGGCGCCGTGATGGTGACGATGGTGGGGACCACCCGGGCCGAGAGCTCCTCCGGCGTGAGTGGAACAACCGGCGCGGGTGGGGTGGTCGTGATGACGGTGACCGGTGCGGACTCGATCGTTCCCGGAGTCAGGGGCGGTGCGACCAGCGCGAGACCACCGAGGCCGGCTGCGAGAACGACGGCCGTCCACAGGCCGCGTCTGCTCGCACGTTTGGTCATCCAGCCGTCCGTCCCGCCGGTGTCATGCCATCGAGTCGTGAAAGGTGAAGATTACCGATTCGGCGAATCTTCGGCCACAAAACCGGGCAACATGCCGTCCGCGCGGAGCGTTGCCAGGGACGGCGCGGCAGCGTCCTTTGCGGAGAGCTCGTAGGTCAGAGGGTTGCCCTTACGGTCTGTTCTCGGCCATTCGATCGCGAGTTCCGGATCGAAGGGATCGAGGTCGCGGTCCAGGTGGGGCGAGTATTCGATGCTGCACAGGTACATCACTGTCGATCCGTCTTCGAGTGAAAGGATCGCGTGGCCGAGGCCTTCCTCCAGGAACACCGCTCGTCGATCGACGTCGTCGATCACCACCGCATCCCACTCGCCGAAGGTCGGTGATCCGACGCGCAGGTCTACGACAACGTCGAGGAAGGCACCTTTCACGCAGGTGATGTACTTCGCCTGTCCGGGCGGATTGTCGGTGAAGTGGATCCCGCGGAGGCTACCGGCTTCGGAAACCGAGCAGTTGGCCTGCGCGAGGTCGAGAGTGCGGCCGGTCGCGGCGGTGAAGGCGGAGCTTTTGAACCATTCGAGAAAGACACCGCGGTTGTCGCCGAACTGCTTCGGTGTAATTTCCCAAGCTCCGGCGATCTTCAGTGGACGGATTTCCACGTCACCATTCCTTGCCGTGCTCGAGCAGCTCGAGTAGGTAGTTGCCGTACCCGGATTTTCCCAATGCTTCTGCCTGAGTGCGTAATTGGTCGGAGCTGATGAATCCTTGACGCCACGCAACCTCTTCAGGGGAACCGATCTTGAGGCCTTGGCGGTGTTCGATGGTCCGCACGTAGTTCGCTGCCTCGAGCAGGGAATCGGGTGTGCCGGTGTCGAGCCACGCGGTTCCGCGGGGGAGGACATCGACAGAAAGTTTGCCAGCTTCGAGATAGTGCTGATTGATGTCGCTGATTTCGTATTCGCCACGCGCAGAGGGCTTCAGAGTGCGTGCGATGTCCACGACGTCGCTGTCGTAGAAATAGAGGCCGGGGACTGCGTAATTGGATTTCGGCGACGTCGGCTTTTCCTCGATGGACACGGCGCGACCCGAGTCGTCGAATTCGACGACGCCGTAGGCGGTCGGATTCGAGACCCAGTAAGCGAATACGGCTCCGCCGTCGATGTCGGAGAAACGCCTGAGTTGGGTTCCGAGGCCGGGGCCGTAGAAGATGTTGTCGCCGAGGACGAGCGCCACGGAGTCGGATCCGATGTGCTCTGCGCCGAGGGTGAATGCCGTTGCGAGGCCGTTTGGTTCGTGTTGCACTGCATAGGTGAGGTTGACGCCGAATTGTGAGCCGTCGCCGAGAACCCGGCGGAATTGTTCGGCGTCGTGTGGGGTCGTGATGATCAAGATGTCGCGAATGTCGGCGAGCATGAGAGTGGAGAGCGGGTAGTAGATCATCGGCTTGTCGTAGACAGGCAAGAGTTGCTTGCTCACTCCGAGGGTGATCGGGTGCAACCGCGACCCGGTGCCACCGGCCAGAATGATTCCGCGCATGCGTGCAGTGTCCTGCACTCCTGCCTGCCGACGCAAACGGACATGACACGCCCGGCCGCTAAAGTGGGGTTCGTCCGATGAGCCTGAGGAGATGACGTGCGACTACTGGTCACCGGGGGTGCCGGCTTCATCGGTGCCAATTTCGTTCATCAGACGGTGGCGACGCGTCCCGACGTGGAAGTCACGGTTCTCGACGCTCTGACCTACGCCGGAAATCGCCAGTCCCTGGCGTCCGTCGAGGACCGGATCACGTTTGTCCACGGCGACGTGGCCGACGAGCCGCTGGTCGACGATCTTGTCTCGCGCTCCGACGCAGTCGTGCACTTCGCGGCCGAAAGCCACAACGACAATTCCCTCGCCGACCCCGAACCGTTTTTGCGCACCAACGTCATGGGAACCTTCTCGCTCCTGCAGGCTGTGCGTTCGCACGGGGTCCGTTATCACCACATTTCGACCGACGAGGTGTACGGCGACCTCGAACTGGATGATCCGGCGAAGTTCACGGAGACGACACCGTACAACCCGTCGAGCCCGTACTCCGCGTCCAAGGCGTCGAGTGATCTGTTCGTGCGCGCCTGGGTGCGCTCGTTCGGGATCGCGGCGACCATCTCGAACTGCTCCAACAATTACGGCCCGTACCAGCATGTGGAGAAGTTCATCCCACGCCAGATCACCAATCTGCTCGACGGAGTGCGTCCACGGTTGTACGGGGAAGGCCGCAACGTCCGCGACTGGATTCACGTCGAGGACCACAACCGCGCCGTCTGGGACATTCTGGACCGCGGAAAGTCCGGCGAGACTTATCTGATCGGCGCCGACGGTGAAACCGACAACCGGACGGTGATTGCGGCTCTGCTCGAAATTTTCGGACGCAAGCCGGACGATTTCGACTTCGTCACCGACCGCCCTGGTCACGATCTGCGGTATGCGATCGATTCGACGCGACTGCAGCAGGAGCTCGGGTGGAAGCCGCAGTACCGCGATTTTCGAAGCGGACTGGAAGCCACCGTCGAGTGGTATCGCGACAACGAGCAGTGGTGGCGTCCGCAGAAGGCCGGCGTCGAGACGCAGTATTCCGCGTCCGAGAAAGTGGTCTGACCGAACGTCAGGCTTTGGTGGGGTCCGGCACCCGCGAGCGCTCGTGCACGAGTGCATTGCGCAGGCCTCGTGATCCCGACAGTGCAGCCACGACGCCGGCAAAGACCTCACAGAGGGTGAACAGCAGCCTCGACGCCAGTGCGAGGCCGAGCGCGACGCCGGCATCCATGAACGGTGAAAGCGCTGCGACGATGACGGCTTCGCGGACACCGATTCCGGACGGGACGACAAAGACGAGGACCCCCGCGCACATACCGAGGGCGAGAGCGCCGATGCACTGGACGAGCCCACGGATTTCGAAGCCGGCCGAACTGGACGCGAGCAGCCACAACTGGATGCCGTAGAGCACCCAGCTTGCTGCGCACCAGCCCAACGCGAGCGCAATCTTGTGCATCGTGAGCGGCTTGTGCAGCGGCGTGCGGCGGAGCAGTTTCAGCGCGAGGTTCACCAGGCGTGTGAGCACCGGCGGGTAGGCGCAGACCAATGCGATCGGTACGAGGATGATCACGCCGACCGCTGCCGCCGTGCTGACCTCGAACAGGGCAGGTAGACCGAAGAGGCCGACGACCAGCGCCGAAGTTGTGCTCAACCCCACCGTGACCAGCACTGCGACAAAGCCTGCGGCACGGGACACACCGGCGCGCCTCACGAGTTCCGTTTGCAGAACGAAGGCCCAGACACTGCCGGGAAGGTACTTGCCGAGTTGGCCGACCAGATAAGCGCGAGCGGCGTCGAAGGCCGGAATCGGTTGTTCGAGGGCGCCGAGTGCGTGTTGCCAGGCCCGCACTGCGGCACCCATACCGAGGAAGATGAACACCGACGAGGCGGCAAGCGTCCACCAGTTCAGCTCGGTGATCGTGTTCTTGACCTCGGACCATTGGGACTTCACCGCGAAGATGATCGCGACGACGATCGCGAGGGTGACGAGGACCTTGAATCCGTTGACGAGAAGGCCGCGTAGAGCGTTCGGCTCTGCGGCCGGTTCGACGTCTTCGACCGGTTGTTCAGATTCGGGAGAGGTACTCACGCGCCTGCATCCCGCCCGTTCGTCATTTCGCAGACGATACCAACCAGGATTTGTCTCGCTAAACCACAAGCGGTTTGTCGGCGCGTTCCCGCCACCAGGTGAAGGCCTCCGACAGCGAGTCCGGAATGGCCGGTGACGTGCCGAAGCTTCCCGCGGCGTACACGGCTTCGATCGCGGCGATGTCCTCCTCCGCGATTCCCGACCGACTCATTCCGACCCGGTTGACACCGTGCAACGACACCGGGTTGCCGAAGGCCTTGGAGAAGGGCGGGACGTCCTTGACCACGACGGTTCCCATGCCGATCATGGATCCGGAGCCGACGACGCGTCGTTGGTGCGCGACAGTGTGCATGCCCAGGTTGACGCCGTCTCCGACGCTGACGTGCCCGGCAAGCGTCGTACCGGAGGACACGACGCAGCGGTCACCGATCTGCACGTCGTGCTCGATTCCCACTCTGTTCATCACGAAGCAGTCTTCGCCGATTTCGGTGCGGCGTTCGCTTCCCTGATGGACTGTGCTCAATTCGCGAATCGTCGTTCGAGCACCGATTCGAATTCCCAGACCGGCGCTGACGGACCAGGACGTCGGATGTAACGCGCCGAGGATCTCGGGGGGAGCTCCCAAGACCGCTCCCGAGCCGATCCAGCAGTCGTCGCCGATCTCGAGTGGGCCCGTGAGTACCGCGTTCGGTCCGATCGTGACTCCCGCCCCGATCAGTACGTCGGCGCCGATCACGGCGGTCGGATGGATGTGGCAGTCGGCTCGTTCAGACATGCAGGTTCCGGAATCCTCTCGAAGTATCGAATCGTGTTTCGATACGCTTCCTGGGTTGTCGGGGTATTTCGTTCCGACGACGGTCGGATGAATCTATCGGAGGTAACTCAGTGATCGCGATATCCAGTATCTCGTTCGGGGAAGAAGTCGAGCGCGAGGTGCTGGACACTCTGCGATCGGGAATCGTCGCGCAGGGACCCAAGGTGAAGCGGCTCGAGGACGAGTTCGCGGCGCTGGTGGGCACGCGACACGCGGTGGCGGTGAACAACGGCACTACGGCGTTGATCGCGGCTCTCCAGGTCCAGGATCTTCAGCCAGGTGACGAGGTTTTGACCACGCCGTTCACGTTCGTGGCCACCCTCAATGCAATTCTCGAGGCAGGCGCGACCGCGAGGTTTGCCGATATCTCCGAGTCCGATTTCAACATCGACCCGGCAGTCGCTGCCGATCGAATCGGTGACCGCACGAAGGTTCTGATGCCGGTTCATCTGTACGGACAGTCGGCTGACATGGGTGCCTTGATGCCGCTGGCATCGAAGAACGGTCTGACTGTCGTCGAGGACGCCGCTCAGGCCCACGGAGCGACGTTCGACGGGCGAGGCGCCGGCAGTTTCGGTGTGGGTTGCTTCTCGTTCTATGCAACGAAGAACCTCACGACCGCCGAGGGCGGAATGATCACGACCGACGACGACGCGATCGCCGATCGACTTCGGGTCCTGCGCAACCAGGGCATGCGGGCGCGCTACCAGTACGAGATGGTCGGCCAGAACTACCGGATGACTGACCTCCAGGCGAGCTTGGCTCTGCCCCAGATGGCGACGTACATGCAGCAGGTCGAGGCGCGCCGCCGGAATGCGGAGGCGTTGCGTGTCGGCCTGAAGGACGTCGAAGGACTGATCCTGCCGAGCGAACTGTCCGGTCGTGGACATGTCTGGCATCAGTTCACCTTGCTGCTGGCCGAAGACGCACCGATCACTCGCGACCAGTTGAGTGAGCGTCTGGCCGCGAAGGACATCGGTAGCGGCATCTACTACCCGAAGGCCGTCTACGACTACGAGTGCTACCGCGAACATCCGCGCGTCGTCATCGACGAGACGCCGGTGGCCACTTCGGTTGCGTCGCGGTGCCTGAGCATCCCCGTCCACGCTGCGTTGTCCGCCGGCGACGTCGATCAGATCGTTGCCGCGGTACGCGGCGCCATGGAGGCCTGAAAAATGACTGCTAGCAATCCACGTATCGCTCTTGTCGGATCCGGTCAGATGGGCTCGCTGCATGCGCGGGTCATCGCGCAGTCGCCGCTGTGCGAGTTGGATCTGCTGATCGAGCCGCGCGAGGAGCAGGGCAAAGCTGTTGCTGCGCGGTTCGATACGCGTTGGGCCGCCGATTTCGACTCGCTCGACGGTATCGACGCCGTCGTGATCGCCGCTGCTACGCCGGCGCACTACGAGTTGGCCGGGCGGGTTCTCGATCTGGGGAAGCCTGTCCTGGTGGAGAAGCCGTTGGCTGCGACGTACGAGCAGAGCGTCGACCTGGTCGATCGTTCACGCGCGTCCGGTGTTCCCCTGATGTGTGGACTGCTCGAACGGTTCAATCCCGCTGTCCGCACCGCCCGCGAGTTCTCCGGCGATGTGTGGCAGGTGAACGGTATCCGTCACTCGCCGTTCGTTTCCCGCATTCCGACGGGTGTCGCGACGGACCTGCTGATTCACGATATCGACCTTGCCATCGGATTTGCCGGCTCGGAACCCAGTTTGGCAAAAGGGGAGTTCGGCTACTTCCACCCGACGTCCGTGCAGAACCGGTCGGAAGATTGCGCCGACGCCGTATTGCGCTTCGGATCAGGTGCTGTTGCAACGATTTCCGCGAGCCGGATCAGTCAGCGCAAGATTCGCCAGCTGTCGTTGCTCGAGGCCGATCGGCTCATCGAGATCGATCTCCTGCGTCGCGACATCACGATCTACCGGCACATCGACGACAACATGCCCACCGATCGGGACGGCTACCAGCAGCAGACGGTCATCGAAATTCCGACGATCCGCTACAGCGAGGAACCGCTTGCCGCGCAGCTGACGCATTTCCTCGGATTGGTGCAGGGCACCGGTGACGCGGACGGTGAGCGAGCGTCGATTCTGCCCGCTCACCGCGCGGTTCACGAGGTGACGGAATCTGCGTTGGCTGCAGCGTTGTCGTCCTGACCGCTGCGTCGGCGTCGGAAGGCCCAGGCACCTTGAGACAGTGCCAGGAGTAATCCGACGCCGGCGACAGTCCAGCCGAAAGTGCTTCCGGGTGGACTGAATTCGATGGTGAGGGCGGATCCGGACGTGGCACTCGGCGGTAGATCGACCTGCAACAACCCGCCGGGGCTCGCCTTCGTCTCGACCGTCTGACCATCGACAGTCGCCGTCCAGCCCGGCCAGGCCAGTAGGGCGAATGTAACCGTGCCGGACCCGGTGTACTCGACGGTTTCCCTGGTGTCCGTAGCGGCGGCATCGCCACGTACGTCGAGACCAGGCGTCGCTGCGGATACGCGACCGTCGGGCCACTGATGCTCGGTGGTGCGATGGCCGACCGTGACCACCCGATCCGGCGATACGGTCCACTCGCCCTCGGGTAGGGCGTCGAGGGCGCGTTTTCCGCCGTACGGTCCGGAATTCTGAACGACGACCGTGTCGACTCGCATCGCGTCGAGCCAGGACACACCCGTTCCCGGCGATTCAGCGAGCAGTCGGTCGACGCCGTCCGGACACTGGACGCCGCCGTAGTAGTTCAAGCACAGTGCTTGAACGAAATCGTTGTAGCTGATTCCGGCGTAGCTGTTGACGGCATTGACTCCGGCAGGCTGCCAGGCGTTGCCGAACAGGAGGTCACCCCACTGCCCGGTTTCGTTGTCCGGCGGGATGTTGACGGGGTCGGCAATCGCGAAAGTGGTTCCCTGGTAACGGTCCTCGAACTTGGACTCCAGGAATGCCACCTGCCTGGGGAACTTCCACGGTGTCACGTTGTAGTTTCCGGTGAACCAGAAATTGGCTTGAGCACTGAGCACGACGACGATGCCGACAGCGAGTGCACCGGCGAGGTAGCGGGGCTTTCGGTAGGCCACGACCAACGCGAAGACGGTGAGAACCACGGTGATTATCAGTGATGCCGAGTGAATACCGATGTCTTCCGGGACATTCGACCAGGCAAGATAGAACTGAAGTGCCAACAATCCCGCGGTGATGATTGATCTTGTCCGGATTCGATCACGATGCAGTCCGGCAGAGAGGGCGACCGCCGTGACCACGATGGCGGGCAGTTGACCGTACTCGAGCAGTCGCGCGGGCCAACGGAAAAGCCACAGATTCGACGGTCCGAGAAGTAGTACGACGTAAATTCCGCCGAAGACGAACAGCGAGACGCTGTGGCGGCCCAACTTCTTCAGTGACTTCCATTGAATCCACGGTGCGAGCGGTATGAGGAACCAGGCCAGGTACACCAGTGGAATCGTCATGGCAGGCGAAGCGAAAGCGGTGACGTACGGCTGGTTCGACGGGCCGGAGAGATTGAGCAGGTCACCGAGATCGGGTCGAAGCGAACCGTCGTTCGCGATTCCGGACTGAGTACGCACCGACACGCCGGTGGTGAAGAGCAACGGTAGATACACGATCAGCGACATCATGATGATCGCTGCCGCGCTGATCATCAGTGATTTGATGCTGCCTGCGCGTTTGATTGCGATGCATTCCGCTATGACAGCGAGGTAGACGACCGCGACACCGACAGCGCCGTACGGGTTTCCGGTGGTCATCGCAAGATAGCCGAAAACGATCGGTACCAGGGGGTTCACTCGGCCGAGGGCGCTGGCGCGGGTAGACCACCAGACGTGGGGGATCCAGGCGAAGGCGATCAGCCCGGACGCCCAACTGGAGGCGTCGAAATAGAGCGTGTATCCGGCGAACGGCATGGCAAATCCGGCGATGAAAGCCATCGACCGATTGGCGCCGTACTGGCGGGCCACCAGATAAACGCCTACCGCGAGAATCGCCATGAATTGCATCTTGACCAGGGTGATTCCGATTCCCAGGTTCGGAATGAGTGCAATGGCAACCGAATCCAGAAGGATCACGGGATTGTATGTCCCGTAAAGGGCTTCGGCTGTGACATTGCCGCCGGCCCACAATTCGGGGATGAGCGTCGGCCATGACCCGGACAGGATTCGCTCGCCGATCGTGTGCCAACCAGGCGTGAAAGCTGCTGCGCTGTCGTCCCAGTAGTAGAACCACCGATTGGAGATCAGTGGGATGGCGGCGACGATCGACACCAGAGCGGCGAGAAGAATTGGCGGCACCACGCGTTGTGCGAGCGGTAAGTCAGATTTCACGATGTGCTTTCGTCTTCGAGTCGATGGCTGTTGTTCGGAGCCTGGGTCGTGCTCTTTTTCTCGGAGCCTGGGCTGCGCCTTGTTTCTCGGAGCGTAGTATTCCGACGAGTTCGAACTGCAGTCGGGGAAGTAAGGAGATCGGGACGTGGCGACATCGCGAACGGAACCCGTTCGTGGGGAACCAGCTACGCCGGAACTCTCGGTGATCATCCCCGCATACAACTCAGGCGAGGTGCTGGAGTCGACGGTGCGTCAATTCGCCGAGTACTTCACCAGCCGCCCGGCCGAGAGCGCCGGTCAGGTCGAGATCATCGTCGTGGAGAACGGTTCGACGGACAACACTGCCGACGTGTGTGCTGCTCTGGCAGCTTCCTGGTCTTGGCCTGGAGTGACCTTCCTGCCGATGAGCAGCGACAAAGGGATGGGCGCAGCGCTTCGCGCCGGGACGCTTGCTTCTCGTGGACGACGCGTGTTGCTCACCGCGGACGACCTTCCGTTCGGTTTCGGTGACATCGAAGGCGCCGACCGCGTGATGGCGGATCTAGGGTCCGTCCCGCCGGTGGTCATCGGTTCAAAGGCTCATTCGGACTCAGAGGTGGAACGTGGCTTGCTGCGTTCGGTGATGACGGGTGGATTCGCGACGCTGCGACGGGTGGTGCTGGGTACCCGCACGGGCGACCCCCAGGGGACATTCATCGTCGACGGCGTTTTGCTGCGTCGAATCGCACCCTCGCTGACCGAGCGTGGATTCCTTTTCACCACCGAATTGGACTACGCGCTCGAATTGGCTGGGGTGCGCCCGGTCGAGGTCCCGATCCGACTCAGCGACGATCATCTGGCGCACGCGAGCCGTATCTCGCCCAAGGACGTGGTCCAGATGGCGAAGGGTCTGTTGTCGCTTCGTCGGCGAAAGACCGAGCTGCGCTCCGCCGCTGCAGTGAGTAATCACGGGTAGACCTGGTGTGACTCGGTGCCCGGGGCGCCGAGGTGCGGATTCGCGATACCCTGCGGGGCGTGGATACCGTGAACACGACCGATGACCAGTCCGATTCCGGAGTCGAGTTGATCGAACGCAGCGCGACGTCGGATCGACTGCTGGCGCAGCGGACGTTGTTCACCGGAACTTCGCCCGTCGCCAGTGACGAACTGTATGCGGTGACCAAGGTCGGTATGTCGACGCGATCGCGGTTCGAGTTGCGGCTTCAGCCGGGCGCGGTCGCGCACACCAATACCTTCTTCGGTCGTTTTCCGGCCAGCTACTGGCAGCGCTGGACCAATGTCACCGAGGTCACCGTCACTGCACATGTCGTGGCCGATACCGCTTGCCGCATCCAGATCCAGGCCTCGGACATCGGTGGCCACCGTCGTATCGTGACGAACGTCGTCGTGACCGGCGACGAGCGAGTGTCCATGACCGCCCCGCTCGATACTTTCGTTGACGGCGGGGCACTGTGGCTGCAGTTCGAAGCGCAGGGTGGCGGCGCAGTGGTCGACGATGTGGAATGGACCGTCGTCTCGCCGGAGTCGATTCGCCCGGTAGCCGTGGCGATCTGCACGTTCAATCGTGCGGACGACTGTGCGCGCACGGTCGAGGCCCTCGCGTCCGACGAGCGTGTACTCGCGTTGCTCGACGCTCTGTACGTCGTCGATCAGGGAACGGATCCGGTAGAGAGCCGTGAGCTGTTCCAGGAAGTGTCGAAGAAGTTCGGTTCGCGGTTGCAATATCTGCGGCAGGCGAATCTGGGTGGTGCCGGCGGATTCACCCGGGGCCTGTACGAGGCTTCGGCGGCCGGGCCGCACGCCGACGTGATCTTGATGGACGACGACATTCTGTGCGAACCCGAATCGGTTCTTCGACTGAGTGCGTTCGCGAACATGACGACGGAGCCGGCGTTGATCGGTGCCCAGATGCTCTTCCTGTTCAACCCCGACTACCTGCTGGCTTCGGGTGAACGCGTGGATCTGGGCACGCTTCAGCGTGGTGTACCGACCGATGAGCACGGTGTTCGTAACCGGAGTGTGCTCGAGAAACTGCCGGAACGTCGCGTGGACGCCGAATACAACGGCTGGTGGTCTTGCCTGATTCCTGCTGAAGCCATCGAGCGGATCGGCTTGCCACTGCCGGTCTTCTTCCAGTGGGACGACGTCGAGTACAGCTTGCGGGCCGGGCGGGCCGGGATTCCCACCATCACGTTGCCGTCGGCTGCTGTGTGGCATGCGGACTTCTATTGGAAGGACGTCGACGGTTTCGCGCACTACTTCAGTACGCGCAACGGTCTGATCACCGCTGCGCTGGACCCAGGGTTTGCACCCAAAACCCTCGCGAAGCAGCTCTCCCGGGATATTTCGCACTCGATCGTGGGTTTGCAGTACGGCCTTGCACATACGCAACTCCGGGCGATCGAGGGATTCCTCGAGGGGCCGGCAGGTTTGGCGGACGGTGGGCAGAAGGCGCTTGCCGCGATCAACCAGGAACGTAAGCGCTTCCCCGAGACTGTGACCCGCCCGGCGTCGGAGCTGCCGGGCAGGCTGCCGATCCGCCGCGTTGCGCCCAGCCCGAAACCCGGTTTGTGGACGGACCTCGTTCTGGCGAAACGCGCTGTGATGCAGGCTCGCAATCACCTCGAGCGAGGTCCGGTGGCGATTTCGTACGAGGACGCGCAGTGGTGGCACGTCGGACGTTTCGATCACGTCTTCGTCACCGATGCTTCGCAGGGAGGCGTGCGTGAACGCCGCTTCGACAGCGAGAAGGCCGCCGAGATGAGCGGCCGCCTCGCCGGCGTCATGAAGAGGTTCCTCGCCGAAGCACCAAGTGTGGCTGAAGCATTCGCTCGCGAGTTTCCGCAGCTCACCAGCCGCGAGAACTGGGCTCGACTGTACGAGAAGTGAGCCTCAGCGCACTATCTTGACGACGACCTGCTCGTTGTCGACGGTGTACCCGAGGTATTCGAACGAGATGCCGGTGCGTGTGACGAACTCCGTCCACGCCCGGTACTCGTGCTGCTGCCACCCGGGATAGTTGAAGAATTCGTCGAAGACGACGATCGACCCGGGTACCAGGCGGTCGCCGAGGAGATCGAGCACCGTCTTGGTGGACGAGTAGAGATCGGCGTCGAGGTGCAGGAACGCAACGGGGCCGGGTTCGTCGTTCAGGAACGAGGGCAAGGTGTCCTCGAAGAGGCCCGGAACAAGTTGCGCTCCAGGCACTTCGGGGATGGATTCCTGTGCGAACTCGCCGACCGGGAACCCGGTGCGCCAGGTCTCCGGAAGGCCGGAGAACACGTCGAAACCTGCGACGGTCCCCTCGCGTTCGGTGAAAGCCTCCGCGACGATCCTGAGTGTGGTTCCGCTGGCGACGCCGAATTCGAGTGCCATGCCGGGTATTTCGATCAAGCCCAATGCGTGGCGCAGCGTGTCGTGCGGGTGGCCGAATGTCTCCGCGACTCGAAGGTGTTCGAGGATGAACTCGGCAGTCGACGCTGTCGCTTCCAGATCCACGGCGTAGGCCAGATCCCGACGCTGGCGAAATTCCAGCTCGTCGATCCTGGACCGGAGGCCCGCGATGTCACCGCGGGCCTCGGCCAGTTCGTCACGTGAGAGTGCCAGCGCGTCGAGGATCTGTTGCGTGCGATCTGCGTTGCGCCGGTCGGCGGCCTCGACCACCTCGGATACCGCACGCTGAAGCTTGGTTCTGGCGCTGGAACGGAACTGCTCGAACATGGCAACCTCTCGTCGGGATCACCCCCATGCTGCCAGGCTTTGTTCGCTACCGGTCCCGACCGCGGTAGTGACTCTTGAGTTGTCGGGAGATCACCTTGATCTCCCGCGTCCTCTCTGCCTGCAGACGAGCATCGCTTCGCGCGGCGTTCCATGCATTCTCTCGCTGTAGTTTCCGGTAGCTCGCGAGCCTCCGCTCATCGATATCGCCACGCCCGAGTGCGCTCAGGACTGCGCATCCCGGCTCGGAGTTGTGTGCGCAATCGGAGAACCGGCACTCTGCAATCAGCTCCTCGATCTCGGGGAACGTCTTCTCGATCCCCTCCGCCGCGTTCCACATGCCGACCCCTCGCAGGCCGGGTGTGTCGATCAGTGTCCGGCCGCCGGAGAATGAGATCAACTCTCTGGTGACGGTGGTGTGGCGTCCCTTTCCGTCACCGGTCCGAACGCGACCGGTCTCGAGTCGATCGGCGTCTGTGGTGTCCGCGAGGAGGGCGTTCGCGAGCGTCGACTTACCGGCGCCTGATGGACCGAGTATCGCCACGGTGCCGTCCAGAACTGCATCGAGTACATCCATTCCTTCGTTGGTCTCGGCACTGACGGCCAGCACTGTTGCGCCGGGCGCAATGGCAGTGACCTCGGCGAGAGTGTCGGAGATATAGTGAGCTGCATCCGATTTGGTGAGTGCGACGACAGGGGTTGCACCACTTTCCCAGGCGAGTGCGAGTAGTCGCTCGATGCGCCCGAGATCGACGTCGCCGTCCGAAGCCGTGGCGATGACGACGGTGTCGACATTGGCCGCCAGAATCTGGCCTTCCGATTTTCCGGATGCCGAGGATCGAACGATGCTGCTTGATCGGGGGAGTATCGAAGTGACCGTGTGCATCTCGGGTTCGCGTGAGTCCCGTAACTCGGCCACGGCGACCCAGTCACCCGTACAGAGTGGATCGCTGCCGCTGAGTGCGCGAACTGTGCCTTCGGCGACGGCCACGTCACACCGCCCCCGGTCGACGCGAAGAACGCGCCCGGGTGCGGAGTCCGGTGGGGCCAGGGCAGTGAATGTGTTCGAGAGTGTTGCGTTCCAACCGTATTCGGTCAGGGGCGCGCTGTTTTCCGGCATGGTGAGTGTGTCCTCGAGTACGAAGAAGTGTGAATGTTGACGGTGCTGAAACTGCGGAACACGACAGTCATCAATACTCACTCCTCGAAAATCTCAGGACGCACCATGCGTCGGATCAGAATCGTCTCAGCCGCAGACGCGACTGTGCAACTGAATTAACTCGGGGCGGCCGACTTAACTCGGACGTTCGAACTTCTCTTCCCGGCCGAGCTTGCGCAATCGCATCCACTCGCGCAGTCCGGCCGGATCGCGGCGTGTGATCAGGAAGTACCAGCCGAACCGAACCCATTCCTGCGGAAGCAGTTTCCGCATTCCCGGTTGGGAGAGGATGTATCCACGGTTGCGGTACGTGAAGTAGCGCTTCGTGTCGTTGTCGGGGTACTGCGTGTGCATGCGTCCGCCGAGGATCGGCTTGAACTCGTCCGCGCCGTTGGGGTGGACATAAGCAGTTTGCAGGCAGGTACCGAACTTCAGGCCGGAGCGCACGAGGCGACGGTGTACCTCGACCTCGTCGCCGCGGACGAACAGGCGTAGATCCGGAACTCCGACGGCATCGATCGCGTCGGCGGTGAACAGTGCGCCGTTGAAGAGGGACGCGATGCCGGGCAGGAGATCCTCGTCGCCGAGCTCGGAACGCAACCGGCGCCACGACGTGCCGCGGCGAAGTGGGAAGGCAAGGCGGTCGGGGTCGTCGATGTCGCAGACGACGGGGGAGACCTCGGCCAGGTCGTTCCGAATTGCACAGTCGAGCAGTGTTTCCAGGACTTCGGGGCCGTCCGGGCGGCCGTCGTCGTCGGCGAGCCAGACGCGGTCGGCGCCGAGTGAAAGCGCGTAGAGAATGCCAAGAGCAAATCCTCCGGCACCGCCGAGGTTGTGCTGAGAACCGATGTAACTGGTCGGCAGTGGAGCGTTGTCGACGAGCTCTTTCACATCGGCTTCGTCGGCATTGTCGACGACAACCAGATGATCGAGCGGACGCGACTGGGTGCTGAGAACCTTCAAGGATTCGGCCAGCAGTTCACGACGCTTGTGAGTGACGACGACCCCGATGATTTTCTCTGGTGCGCTCACGGGGTGTTCTCCCGTTCCATTTCCTTGATCACGTGGCGCACATGTTCGGCGGCGTCGTCACCTTCGTAGGCGCGCACGACGTCTTCGATGTCGCCTTGCATGCGGATCTGGCCGTGGTCGATCCACATCGCGCTGTTGCACAGCTGAGCGAGGAATTCGTTGGAGTGGCTGGCGAACACCAGGATGCCGGAGCGTTCCACCAGCTTCTGCAGCCGGATGCGGGCCTTCTTCATGAATTCGGCGTCGACGGCACCGATGCCCTCGTCGAGAAGGAGGATCTCGGGATCGATACTGGTGACGACACCCATGGCAACACGTACGCGCATGCCGGTGGAGTAGGTGCGCAACGGCATGGAGAGGTATTCACCGAGCTCGGTGAATTCGGCGATCTCGTCCATCTTCGCGAGCATCTGCTTGCGGGTCTGACCAAGGAACAGGCCGCGGATGATGATGTTCTCGTACCCGGAGATTTCCGGGTCCATGCCGACACCGAGGTCGAAGACGGGTGCGACGCGCCCGCGAATGCTGGCGGATCCCCGGGTGGGTTCGTAGATTCCGGAGAGCAGGCGCAGCAGGGTGGATTTGCCGGCGCCGTTGTGGCCGACGAGCCCGATGCGGTCGCCTTCCTTGAGCGTCATCGTGATGTCGCGGAGCGCTTCGACGACAACGACATCGGAGTCGTTGCGGCCGATGGATCCTCCGGCCTTGCCGAGGAAGGCCTTCTTGAGCGAACGGGATTTCGCGTCGAAGATCGGGAAGTCGACGCACGCGTTCTGCGTGTGGATGCTGACTGGCTGACTCATGTGTTTCCTCTAGACCCAGTAGGGCACGCGTGCCCGGTACTTGCGGAGTGCCAGAATCGCGACGGCCCAGCCGACGACGGTGAAGGCGATGACGATGTACCAGTGGTATGCCTGCTGGTCGGCCCCGATGAGTGGTGCTCGGATGATCTCGAGGTAGTGGTACAGGGGGTTGAGCTCGGCAAGCCGGACTCGCTCGCTGGCTTGCCCGCCCTGGTCCTTGAGGGCCTGAGTTGTCCACATGATCGGCGTCAGCACGAACAGCAGGAGCGTCATGCTGCCCAGGATGGGGGCGATGTCGCGGTATCGGGTGGAGAAGATGCCGAAGACGATCGAGACCCACAGCGTGTTCGCCACGATCAGCAGGAATGCCGGTATCGCCGCCAGCGCAGTCCAGCTCATGTTCTGCCAGATGCTGAACGCGAACAGCAGAACTATGTAGATTGCAAAGTTGTGCGCGAAGAACAGCACCTGACGCCAAACCAGGCGATATACGTGCACGCTCAACGCCGACGGCAACTGCTTGATCAGGCCCTCGTTGGCGATGAAGACCTCGGAGCCTTCGAGGATGCCTGCACTGATCAGGTTCCACACGATCAGGCCGACCGTGACGTACGGCAGGAACTCCTTGAGCGGAATGTTCAGCAACGCGGAGTACAGAAGACCCATCGCGCCGGCCTGGACGCCGGTGGCGATCGTGATCCAGAACGGACCGATCACCGACCGGCGGTAGCGCTGTTTGATGTCCTGCCAGCCGAGGCTGAGCCACAACTCACGCTGATTCAGACCGTCGCGAAGGTCTTTGAACGCACGACGGAACGTCTGGGAGTCGGACACGGGCGCAGGTGCGTCCGGCGTCTCGGATTCGATTGCGGATGCTGACACGGAGGTCGAGCCTACCGGCCTGGCGTCGGCGCCGGATTTCCCTCGGACCTAGTGGTGGTCCGAGTTACAGATACTGGCCGGTTCCTGGGCTCTGTTGGTCCGGATGGGCAGGCGAATGCGGAGCCCCGATGCTCATGCCGGGAGGCAGTGCACCCTGCCGCATTTGTTCGAGCTGAGCGCGCGCTGCCATCTGCTGCGCGAACAGTGCGGTTTGAATTCCGTGGAACAGTCCTTCGAGCCAGCCGACGAGTTGGGCCTGCGCGATTCGCAGTTCGGCGTCGGAGGGAATGGAGTCGTCGGTGAACGGGAGGCTCAGTCGCTCGAGTTCTTCACGGAGTTCGGGTGCCAGGCCCTGTTCCAGTTCTCGGATGGACGAGGTGTGGATGTCCTTGAGGCGCTTGCGGCTGGCGTCGTCGAGCGGCGCGGCGCGCACTTCTTCCAACAGTTGTTTGATCATCGTGCCGATTCGCATGACCTTCGCCGGCTGCTCGACCATCTCGGCGACGGACTCGGCTTCGGATTCCGCGCCTTCGGTGGTGCCAGATGTGGAGGCCTCTGCCTCGGCCGCCGGCATCGCGACGGGTCGACCGTCGGGTCCGATAACGAGTACCTGCTCTTTGTCGGGGTTCGTCATGCTTCCATCTTGTCGTGTGTGGGCGACAAACGCCGCGTAACCCCCAAAAAGTTAGCTACCGAATAACTGTACTGACGGGTAATTGGGTGACTGCCTTCGACTAAGCGGGCGTCTGCACCTAGAGTGTCGAGCATGGCTTACGACGTTGCCCGCGTACGGGGGTTGATTCCCTCACTCGGTGACGGCTGGATCCACCTCGATCCGCAGGCCGGAATGCAGATCCCGGACGCCGTCTCGCGGACGGTCTCCACCGCGTTCCGTGCCTCTGCATCTTCTTCCTCCGGTCGCCACGTCTCGAACCGTCGTAGTGCTGCCATTCTCGAGAGTGCGCGCACCGCGGTCGCGGATCTGGTCGGCGGAGATCCTGCGGGAGTCGTTCTCGGATCAGACCGAGCGGTGTTGTTGGCTTGGCTCGCCGAGTCGCTCAGTTCGCGGTTGGGCCTCGGAACCGGTCTCGTACTCTCGCGCCTCGACGAAGAGGCGAACGTCGCGCCCTGGCTTCGTGTGGCCAGTCGCTACGGCGCTCAGGTGCGATGGGCAGAGGTCGAAATCGAAACGTGTGAGCTCCCGAGTTGGCAGTTCAACGATCTCATCACCTCGACCACTCGATTGGTGGCCTTGACGGCCGCATCACCGGTCGTCGGTTCGGCTCCGAACGTCCGCGCCGCAGCTGATCGTCTGCACGAATTCGGCGGACTGATGGTGGTCGACGCCGTCGGTGCAGCGCCATATGCGCATGTGGACATGGCTGATCTCGGGGCGGACATCGTTGCCGTCAGCGCGCCGTCGTGGGGCGGTCCACAGGTGGGCGCACTCGTCTTCCGCGATCCCGGACTGCTCGACCGAATTCCGGCCGTGTCGCTCAACCCGTACGCGCGTGGCGCCGAGCGACTCGAGGTGGGCGGTCATCAGTTCGCGCTGCTGTCCGGTCTCACGTCGTCGATCGATTTCCTGGCCGGGTTGGACGAATCGGCAACGGGAACCAGGCGTGAGCGCCTCGAAACCTCGATCAGCTCGCTACAGGACTATCAGGACGGTCTGTTCGATCACCTCATGCGTTCTCTCGCAGCCCTGCCCAACGTGATGGTGATCGGCGGCGCACCCACGCGGGTGCCGACGCTCAGCTTCACGCTCGAGGGCATGGCGGCAGACAAGGTCGCCGCGCACCTGGCCGACAAGCGCATCGCAACGGTCAGCGGTACGCATGGTGGTTCCAGGCTGCTCGACGCCCTCGGTGTCAACGACGAAGGCGGCGCGGTCACCGTCGGCCTTGCGCCGTACACGACGCGGTACGAGATCAATCAGCTGGTCGCCGAACTCGGCGCCCTGGGCTGATCGACCCCGCTCGGCTCACTTCACCGTGAGGATGACCTTGCCTACGGTTTCCGGCGAATCCAGCAATTGATGGGCTAATGGTGCCTCGGTGATCGGAAGTTCGGTCGACACGATCGGTTGAACCGACCCGTCTGCGATCAGCGGCCACAGCTTCGCGCGGACGTCGGCGACGATGTCCGCTTTACCGCCGAGGCCGGTGAGCGGACGCCCGCGCAGGCCCGTCGACGTGATGTTTCCGCGCTTGCCCATCAGCTTGGCGATGTCGACCTCGCCCTTGCGGCCACCCTGCATTCCGATGATCACGACGTGGCCGTCCATGGCGAGTGCGTCGACGTTGCGTCCGAGATACGACGCTCCCATGTTGTCCAGAACCACGTCGGCGCCGTGGTTGTCGGTGGCTTCGGCGAGTGATGCTACGAAGTCGCTGTCGCGGTAGTTGATCAAAATGTCCGCGCCCAATTCGCGGCAGCGGTTCAATTTTTCCTCCGAACCCGCGGTAACTGCGACGCGGGCGCCGAGGGCTTTGCCGACCTGGATGGCGTGGGTGCCGATTCCGCCGCCACCACCATGGACGAGGAGGACCTGTCCGCGTCGTAGGCCGCCCCGCATCACGACGTTGGACCACACCGTGCACGCAACTTCCGGCAGTGACGCTGCGACTCGGAGATCGACGCCCGCGGGAACGGGGAGAAGTTGTGTTGCCGGGACCGCGACCTTCTCGGCGTAACCGCCGCCGGCCAGCAGTGCGCAGACTTCGTCGCCGACGGACCAACCGGTGACGTCTTCGCCGAGTTCGACGATCACGCCCGAGCATTCGAGGCCGAGGATGTCACTCGCGCCGGGCGGCGGCGGGTAGAAGCCTTGGCGTTGGAGCAGGTCGGCGCGGTTGACCGCCGTCGCGGCGACCTCGACGAGTACGTGCCCGCGAGGCAGTTCGGGATCGGGTTGCTGCGCCCATTTCATGACCTCGGGACCGCCGGGCTGATCGATCGTTATGGCGTACATGGATACGACGCTAGCGAATCTCCCCGCTGACGGGTGTTTTGCCGCTACCGTCGCGGACGTGACTTACTTCGGGAACATGCAGAACGAGATCTATCTGACGGGACTGAGCGGCGCGAAGCCGGCTTTGCCGATGACTGCGGCAGGCTTGGAAGATGCCGCGCGCGAGCAACTCTCACCAGAGGCTTTCGGGTACATCGCCGGTAGCGCGTCGACCGAACGAACCGCGGTGTCGAATCTGCGGGCGTTCGACAAGCATGCGATCGTGCCGCGGATGTTGCGGGGGACTGCGGCGCCCGACGCGCGTGATCTGAGCGTCGAGGTGTTGGGGACGCGGTTGGCTGCACCGATCCTGACGGCTCCGGTGGGCGTGCTCGGCTTGGTCCACGACGACGCCGAGGTTGCGGTCGGTTCGGTCACTGCCGAGTTGGGGATCGGATCGATTCTCTCGACGGCGGCGTCATCGACCATCGAAGACGTAGCGGCGGCCTCGGGCGAGAACTGGTGGTACCAGCTGTACTGGCCGGCCGACGACGAGCTTGCCGAGTCGTTTGTCCGTCGGGCGGAGACGGCGGGCGCGAAGGCTATCGTCCTGACTGCCGACACTCCCGGTATGGGTTGGCGTCCAAGGGATCTCGAACTCGGTCACCTTCCGTTCCTGCAGGCGAAGGGTATTGCCAACTACCTGTCGGATCCGGTGTTCCGCGCCAAATTGGCGACGCCGCCCGAGGAGAGCGCAGAAGCCCTGCAGATCGCGGTTCTGACGTGGGTGTCGTTGTTCGGTAACCACGCGGTGCGGATCGCGGATATCGCGAAACTTCGCCAGTGGACGACACTTCCGATCGCGGTGAAGGGAATTGTCCACCCCGACGACGCACGTGAGGCCGTCGCGGCCGGCGCCAACGGCATCGTCGTGAGCAACCATGGTGGGCGTCAGGTCGACGGGTCGATTTCGGCACTCGATGCTCTCGGTCCCGTCGCTGATGCGGTGGGGCATGAGGTGGACATCCTGATGGACTCCGGAATTCGTTGTGGCGCAGACGTAATCAAGGCTCTGGCCTTGGGTGCCGATGCAGTGCTGTACGGGCGGCCGTGGGTGTACGGGTTGGGATTGGCCGGAGCGGACGGAGTGCGTCATGCATTGCGCAGTCTCCTGGCCGACCTGGATCTCACGATGGGACTGGCGGGGCTGGCATCTGTCGCCGAAATCGACCGTTCGATCCTGATGTCCAATTCGTGACTTTAGGGTGAGTCTTACTGTGACGGGCGGACACAGGTCTAAACTTGGAACCTGTGACAGCTGAAGCGACAACCGAGGAGACATCGCAGGCGGCGCACGGTGAGACACCGTGGCTGACGCCGTGCGAGATGCGTGCATGGCGCGGCTACATGGACGGTAATCAGCGCCTCATGGAGGTTCTCAACCGCGAACTGCAGGATTCACACGACCTGTCGTTGGCCGATTACCGCATTTTGGTCATGCTCTCGGAGTCAGCTGACGGGTCGTTGCGGATGAGTGACCTGGCAGACGGCGTGCTGTCTTCGCGCAGCCGCCTGACGCACCAGATCAGGCGGATGGAATCTCAGGGCATCGTCGTGCGCGACACTTGCGTCGAAGATGGTCGCGGCGTGCTCGCGCGGATCACGGAAGAGGGTAGGCGTCGCCTCGCCGAGGCAGCGCCTACTCACGTGGCCGGCGTGCGGAACAATCTGGTCGATCTGCTGACTCCTCAGGAACTGGACGTGCTGGCAGACGTCTTCGAGAAGGTCGACAAAGCCATCGGCGAGCGCTGACGTCGGAGCCGTTTTCGCGGTCCGTGGGAACACCCGATAGGATCGCCCACGGAAGCGTGGCAGAGCGGCCGAATGCACTCGCCTTGAAAGCGAGCGTGGCGTTAAACCCACCGGGGGTTCAAATCCCTCCGCTTCCGCCAAAGTCCCTCACTTGTTCATGCAGGTGAGGGACTTTTTTCGATCAAAGTCAGCCACTAGTTCGCATTCTTTGAGCACGTTTTGAGCACACCCGTCTCTGAACGTGCCTGATTCAGTGAGATTCCAATGGCGTCGAGATCGTCGTCGAAGAGGTCCGCGTAGGTGTCGAGGGTCATCGCGGCCGACGCGTGTCCGAGCATGCGCTGTCGCAAGGCCGTGACCGCAGTCGAGAGCATCGGCCACACCGCTGGCACGTTCGTTCTCAGCCCTGCCGATTGGGAGAAGCTCGAGCTTGCCCGCACCGACTCAGCCGGCAGTCTCGAACTCGGTGGTCCGGTTGATCGTGCCAAGCGCACCCTCTGGGGCGTGAACATTGCGATCTGCACGGCACTGCCGGCCAAGACTGCAGTGCTGCTCGACCCGACCGCACTCGCCGTCGACACTGACGCGAACGTGGAACTCAAGTGGGACAGCTCGGGCGACAACTTCGAGAAGAACTTGATGCGTGCCCGCGTCGAGTCTCGCTACCACCTGGCGGTGTATCAGCCGCTCGGCGTCGTGAAGATCGCCACCGCAGCCTGACTCAGGCCGCACAACGGAAGCACCCCGCCTCAGAAACGAGTCGGGGTGCTTCACTACTACCGAGGTAGTTAATTGATTCGCGTTGGGACATGAGCCTTGATCCGCCGACCGGTTCGCGTCCAAGGATGGGGATGCCCATCGGTGAGCTCGTGGAACAGCGCAATGGGCACGTCAGCGTACGAGTAGCGGCGATTCTGACGGAATTCGACAACCAGAGTGCTCGTTGCCGGATCGTAGCCAGCGGCTCGGACATTGGTGGATTGTGGGATCGGGATGAGATTCACTAACAGCCCCTAGAAACGGTTGAGACAGCGGACGCGGATCGGTCCGTGCAAACTGAACGGTCACCTTGTTCGGAAGGTTCCCAAGCCAAGGGGCGTTGGCATCGCTGGGGCCTGGCCGTACGGACCACTTCCGAGCCGAGACTGCGAAATCCCTGGGCGTTGACGCCTCCCAGCGTCGTGTGCAACGCGTGCGCGAGCCCGCTCAGCGCGTAGGAGGGAGAGAACCAGTAACCGGTCATCGGAAAGGGCGTCCGTCGACGTGGACACCCTCGCAGACCTGACCGTGTTTGAAACACGGTCAGGTCGCGGATGGGGTATGTCTGGCATGCCTCATCGCCAGGTCTGCCCTCATCAGTAGTGAGTGCGGCAAAACAGACCCAGTCGAACCTGGGCCTCACGCCGCAGTGGATGTCGATAGCGAACAGTAATCTCTGTCAGGTGGAGCTCGTCAGCTCCACGCTGAGACGAGAGGCTCGCCGATGACCGAAAATTGCTGGCTCAAAACTCTGGATGGCACCGTAGTTCGGCCGTCACTGGCCGTCAGGTTCGACGTCCAGCCGGATTTCTACGATTTGGGACGCCGTGGCAGCCTCATCGTTCTACGAGTCCACGTCAATGGCCCTCGAAGCAGGGACAATGCAGCAACGACCGAAGCCCTCCATCTCTTGGAGCTGCCCAGTGAATTCGCCGGCGGACCGGGCTTCACCGAATTTGACGCGGAGGCAGACGCGCGCAACGCTGCGAAAATCGCACAACTCACAGCTCTCATCGAACCTCTGACCAATGCAATCGCCACCAACGCTGGGAACCGCGGTCTCACCACTATCGGTGTGAGCCTCGACGGAGGAGTCGAAATCCGCCGGCGCAATGAATGGACGGGCGCCGAGGTCGTCAAAGAAGCTGAGGTGAACAACGCCTGATTGGCGATCAGATCCCAAGACCCTGATGTCGGCTGTGCCGACATCAGCTAAAAGGGTGTCGGTAGTACTGACACCCATTGAGTCTTCGCCGATCGGCGAAGACTCCCACCAACGCTTCCCGGCGCCGGGAAACGTTGCGGGATCTCACAAAGGGTGTGCGTTCACCGCACGCCCTTCTTCGCAGTGGCGCGAAAAGGGTACTCACTCAGCGCGTACCCTTGACCGTTTCACCTACGTCACTGAGAAGAGACTCGCAGCCAGACCGAGAATGATGCCGAGCACGAGGCCCAGTAGCCCCGCTCGCTCAAGCCATTTGTTTGGCTCCTTCATCGCTTCTCTGTGTCCGATTACTTGCTCGAGCGCCAGGCGGACGTTTCGTACTCGCATATCCGTTTCGACCGAGGGGCGGATCATCGCCGCGAAACTTTCATCACCGCCTGCGTATTCGACAGAAAGCGGGCCTGAATCCTCGTCGATCTCATTCCAGACCTTCCAAATCACCTGAAGATTGCCCTGCAACAACTGGTCGTTACGCCGCGCACGCAGGAACTCGCGCACCACGATCACGATGCCGAAGA
The DNA here is from genome assembly GCF_029269915.1 of Rhodococcus sp. C3V. Taxonomy (NCBI): domain Bacteria; kingdom Bacillati; phylum Actinomycetota; class Actinomycetes; order Mycobacteriales; family Nocardiaceae; genus Rhodococcus; species Rhodococcus sp. C3V. Next base: position 280,307 of record NZ_JARJBE010000007.1, on the reverse strand, counting down.
GTTGGAACACGCCCGCCAGTGAGTACAGCAGGTAGATCCCAGCAGACGAGTTCAGAAAATCGATCATGAGGGCACACGTTAGCCCGAAGGGATGTCTCGGGTGTCGTCACGTTCTACGTCGGATCCCACATCGAACGGTGAGGAAGGAACGAGCCGTAGTCGAGCGTTCCCTGAGCACAAATGAGCACACCTACTACAAAATGGGGGTGATTCGGCGTGACCGCACCTGACCCATTACCGCAGGTAGGGCAAAAATCGATCCCCGGCCTGCGGACGCGCAAGAGTTCAAATCCCTCCGCTTCCGTCAAAAGCAAAGGCTCTGACCTAGGACTTCTCCAGGTCAGACCCTTTACCGGTTTCGGAAGTCACACTGCTTGGGTGGTGGGCGTCAGAACCGCACCGTGAACACCACGTGGTGATTCTCTCGGGCCGCGCGCTGGAAAAAGTCCGCCACTTCCTGAAGCCAGCCCCAGGCGTACCGGCGCTCGTCGGGACCGTACTCCGGGTTGCGGTCGTCGAGAGGCATCGCGTCGTAGCGCGCGCCGAACTCGGATTCGGTGATTTCCGCCAGGTACGAGGAGACTTCGGCGACCCGATCGGGTGCCAGGTAGGTGACGAGTTGGTCGTCGGTGTCGGCGTTGAGGTCTTCGTCCCCCAAGATCACGCCGTAGGCCGGCCAGTTCTCGGGCACGCGCTCGTACCCCGTGCTGGAGAGGGCGCACAGGATCGGATCCCACGCCTTGTCCGTGTCGCACGAGAATTCGGATCGGCCCGTCTCCTCGATGTCCTCGACCACAGCGCCGAGTTTGTCGTCGTCGCCGCGCGCGTCCAGAAGTTCCGCTGCCACGCTGTCTGACAGCGCGAAATGCACCCCAAGTTCCATGGCGTGATGCTAACGGCCGACCTTGCCGCCGTCCCGCCGTCACTACAAGACGAATCGACTTAGGTAACGATCCTGCTCTGCCTCCGACCGAAGTTACCCATGGAGGGCCTGCTGTCATACATACTTCATCGGTGATTCCGACAAAACGGACCGGCCTTTCTGTTGTATCGCTGGTGATCCTCGTCGTCGCGGGGTTGCTGGTCGCAGCCCCTGCCAGCAGCGCCGCGCCGCCGCCTGACTGGAAATACACGATGGTGGCGTTCAGCAATGCCAGCGACCGCGACATGGATGTCTACGAGTCGGCTGACGGCACCGGCTTTCAGCTCGTCCAGCAGTCGGCGTACAGGCCGCCGTCTGGGCTCGTGCGTGATCCGAGCATCTTCCGGAACACGGACGGGTTGTACTACCTCACCTACACGACGGGTGGTGGGGCGAACATCGGGTTCGCACGCAGCAGCGACCGCATCAACTGGACGCCGCTGGGGAACTATCCGGTTCCGTTTTGCTGCGCCTTGATGCCTGGTACGGGAGATGGCACCGGTTCTGCGAGCCCCCCTGGCTTCTCGGGTTCGGCCGGTTTCAGCGACGGACCGTCGCTGTCACCATTCGTCACCAAGGCCTGGGCGCCTGAATGGTTTGTGGACGGCGATCGCGTCAACGTCATCCTGTCGATGTCGACCGGTGGAGGATTTGTGCCGTATCTGATGACGGCGTTGGAACCGTCGCTCCGGTTGTGGAGCCCGCCTGTTCCGCTCGCCGGGATCGGTGCGGACCACATCGACACCACCGTGGTCAAAGTCGGATCGACCTATCATGCGTTCACCAAGAACGAGACGAAGAAGGTCGTCGAGCATGCGGTCGCTCCTTCGGTGACGGGACCTTATTCGTTTGTCCCGCCCGGAAATTGGGGTTCGCTTGTCGAAGGTCCGGCCGTGGTTCAGTTGCCGAGCGGCGACTGGCGGATCTATCTCGACGCCTATACCGAAGGAAAGTATCTCTACTCCGACAGCACGGACGGGCTGAACACCTGGTCTCCGGTGCAAGAGGTTCCTGGGGTGTCCGGGACTGCACGGCATCTCGGCATCATGAGAGAACCGGCATAACTTTCGACCCCGAGTTGGTAAGGCTCTGATCAAGGACTCCGGTCTTGGTCAGAGCCTTTTCTCGTACTTGCGTACTACTTGTGTGCGTCGCCTGCGCGAATCAGTGATTGACAAGCTAACGATGCGATGCCGGTGGGTCCGACGAGTTCGCGCCGACCACGAAGTGAGTATCTCCGCGTGAGCTGTGCAGAGTTGCGCTCCCAGGCCCCGCTCGGCCTTGATTTGCGATCGATTGCCAAGTAATGCCTGTTAGTTACATATTCAAGTACGCGCACTGGCTGATGCCCGCACTTTCTGCCTTCAGCTGCTCTGAGGCCCGCGAAATGCGGGTTGAATTCGATTTGCCGCACTGTTCCTGAGGGATCTTCTCGTCCGTAAACGGTGACCTTGCTCATAGCGGGACCTAGGTCCTTTTTGCTGCTGATAAGCCTGTCGATATATACCTGTTACCGAAAGTTCACCCTAAATCCAAGATGGCGGAATCGGCGCGCTGGCGGGCAAACAGGACGATTGGTACCGTCCGGTAACTAATTCAGTTAGTTGTCGGCTACCGCTCTGGTTGCTGTGTCACGTGGAGGAGCAGTTCATGTCGATCGAATCGCAAAACGGCATATCCCATCGTCGATCGAGGGCCGCAGTGGGGCTCGCGGCGTGTGCGGTTGCCACACTGTCGTCTGGGGTGGTCTTCGCAGGGAGCGCATCGGCAACGCCGACGGCGTTGGCGGACAAATTCGCGAGCACGGTCACCGATGACGGCTGGACGTTGGATCTTGCCGCCACCAAACTGTCGGCGAATCCGGTGCCGAATTTGGCGACGACGGCGTTCACTCGTGAGGGGTTCGTGTCGGCGAAGGTGACCGGCACGATCGGTGGTCAGGGCGATTCGGCAGTGAAGACCGGTTATGTCGAGCAGGGATTGCAGATCGGCTGCCAGATCGATGTCTCCTCCGGACTTGGCTTGGGGCTTGGCTTTTCGCTCGGCCCGTCTGTCGGTGTGAGTATTTCGGGTGTCCCGTCGGCGAACGTGGGTGTGAATGCGTCGGTGAATCCGAGTATTCAGTCGACGATTGCGCCGGGCACGATCACGACGATTCCGTTGGGGAAGAAGGATCTCGAGTCGTCGAAGGCGTCGATCACGGCAGAGAACGTGCACGTGAAGGTTGATGCGTGCATGGGGCCGGTGACGATCCGCTCGTACGCACAACTCTCGGTGTCGACGGCGACGTCCGACAACACATTGTTCGTGTACTCCGATCCCACCTGGCTCTAACCCACGCAGCCGTCGTCAGCGCTGCTGGCGACTATTCCCGATCCGTCCCGTCCAGGGGTGGTTACTCATCACGCCCACAAAGGAGAAATCATGAAGATTCGTACCTTGGCCACTGCCGGAACTCTCACCGCAGGTATCGCCCTGTTCGGTGTTCTCGGCGCCGGCATGGCATCTGCTGCAACTCCGATCGTGCAACCGGAACATGGCCGGATCGGACTTTCGCTTTCGAACGCCGAAACGGCGGCGCTGGCGGCGAGCCCGATTCCTGATGCGATTGCGAACATCGTTCCAGGTTCGCTGAGGGGGGTCTGGTTGGCGCCTGGTTCCGCGATAACTGTTACCGATGGCAAGGTCGACGCCCTCGAAGGAACTGTGCTCGGTGAAGCAGCCGCGCGTGGTGGGCATGCCAATGTCTTTGTCTCCGACCCGAATCACCCCGCCAGTGAGGGGCACATAGTGCTGACGGAGCAGTACTGGAACTGATACCAGGCCGAACGTCGGCGACCCGTTGTCCCCGCTCTCCCTTCCTGTTTGGAGTTCCAGCCATGACCGTCAACAACGCCGAACGTCGCAGTGTCCAAACGGAACCCGCTGCCCTCGTCAGCAAAGGCGTTGCAGACGTTGATGACTGGGATCCGGACAGTGAACTCAGTCCACTCTCCAAGGCTGTGATCGCTACGGCAGTTGGACTGGGGTTGCTGATCGCGGCATTCGCGGTGATCGGGAAGCTCGCCGGCTGGGCGAACGACTACGGGACGATCCTGGTTTACCTGGCGTTCTTCTTGTGGATGTCGATCTCCGGACGGTTGTTCTGTTGGGGCGCAGACAAACTCATCGCGCTACTCCGAACGAAGAAGAGTGACAATCGTGGTGCGCACCGGTGAAGTCCGGTAGACGACTTCGCCGGACTCTCGCGGGAGTGCTTGCCGCTGGGGCGCTGTTGACCGGAGCGGCCGGAGCGATCGGTGCGGGAATTGCACTCTCCGCCGCTCCGGCGAACGCGACGCCGGAAGAAGACTGCGCGGCGGTGCGGGCACGTGATCATCAGATCTACCTGAATCTCATTGCGTCGCTGCCACCTGGTGCACCCATCCCGCCAGAGATCATCAACCCGTGCCTGAGTGCGCCGTCCACGACGGCGACAGTTGCGCCGACGACCACGGTCGGGCTCCCCGGTGCGCAGGCTCCAGGCGGTGGCCCGAATGTCGGCGCGAATGCTCCGACGAACTTTCCCACCTACAACGGCACCCCCATCGTCCCTGTGCCGACGATCGAGGTTCCGCCCATTACTTCCGAGTCCCCGGCCTCGGAAACTGGTGTCGGTGCATTCCCCAATGCATCGGCATCAGCGGTTCCCTCACCCACACCCACGCCGGGTGAGGGAACCACCACCGATCGTGGTCCCGGACCGATCCCCGCGGATTCGGATTCGAATATCGCACCGGCCCAAACGGTTCCGGACCCGGCAGCAGATGTTTCCACCGCCGGGGAGGACTCGGGCCGTGACCGGTATCTCGAACTGGTCCTCGTCGGGGCCGCGGCGTTCACCGCTGCGGGTATGAGAGTGAGGGGGCGGCCGGGACCGTTCAGTGCGCGTGTGAGCGCGCGTCCGTGGGAGTCGGTTCTCTCCCAGGTAGTCGGTACGGTCGCGAAACCGTTCATGCCGTATTTCGTCGGCGGTCAGGACGTCGTGGTCATCCCCGACCCAGGTGGCGGACAACGCACCATCTTCCTCATTCACGACGAAACCTCCTCGCATGAAGCTGAAATGGTGGTCGACCTACCACCCGGCGGACACATGAGCATCAACGACGACGGGTCCGTCGGTGTCTACGACGCGAACGGAGACTTGCAGGGCACCGTTGCCGCTGCGTGGGCGTACGACGTCAACGGCGATCCGGTTCCCACCTACTACGAGATCCGTGACGGCAAGCTCTACCAAGTCGTTATCCCGACCCCGGGCGTCATCTACCCGGTCACTGCTGACGGCCCCTACGGCGGCAGCGACCCGGTCACCGGACGAGACGTCACCGCTACACCCCTTCAAGGCGGCGGTGAGGTCGTCAACCAGTCCGGCGGACCGGTCATGGTCAACGTCCCGACAGACTCCCCCTACAACGACGTCGGCGGGATCGACCCACTGGGCAATCTCGACATGGATCCGCCGACGCAGCCGGCACCGACAACGCCTCTGCCGTTCGATATCGGATCGCCGACCGACTCGGGCACCGATACACCCGGGGGTACAGCGAGCGAGCCTCCGTGGAACCCACTCGACAACCTCGACATGGAAACGCAGACGCAGCCAGATCCTCCAATGGAATTACCATTCGGGATCTTTGACTCTGATCCCAACAACGGTTTGATCGGCCCCGCGCAGAGGGCCGCGAACCAACGGGCGCTCGCCCATGGCGACGTACCTGCTGACTTCACTGGCAACGTCCCTCTGACCGCACAGCAACAACTTGACGACCTGCAATGGCAGGTGGATCAGATGCGAGACCGCGGCTATACAGATTCCGAGATCGCAACTGTCTTGAGTAAAGGCAGCACCGCGCTCGGTGGCCCCGCCTCGGGCTTGCAATCTGCGGGCGCCCTTGCGAACACCGGTGTGCATCATGCTGGTTCGCTCCCGAGCGCTGCGCAGGCCGCTCGGTCGGCGGCAGTGGGTACTGTTTTAAGCAGATTATCGGTGGCAGTTGAGGTTGCCTCGGGTGTCATCAAGTGGCGCGAAGGCGCGCCACGTGGCGAAACTGTGGGAAATTCCGGTGGCGCAATCGCATTGGGATGGGCAGGCGGCAAAGGTGGCGCCGCACTCGGCGGGTTTCTCGGCGGCCCGATAGGTGCCGCAGTCGGGGGCGGAATCGGTGCAATCGGAGGATCGCTACTCGGGGCATACTTGGGTACCCGGGCAGGCCGATCATTTGATTGAAGCCTTAGACAATGATCGATCGCTCCAAGAGAAGGGACTGAGACCGTGCATTACCTGCTGATCGCTGCCATTGCATTCTGCCTAGCCTCGGGGGTGCTGTCGGCGCTTGATGCCGCAGCAGGCAATCCGATGCGGGGCGCGATAACCTTGGCCGTTTCGTTGACGGCTGCGAGTGGGATGGTGTTCCTCGTGACTGACAATTCGACCACCCGGATCGGCGCTGTCGCGGGCACTGCGGCGGTCCTCGTTTTGCGTTTTCTCCCGAAGAGTTCCATATACCGACGACACACCGTTCCTCAAGCGGAACCGGCACCATGACCACCTTTTATGCGATTTGTGCGATTGCTGCAGGGGCTGTGGCGTTGATCGTATCTACGCCCTACGTGATGTACCGCAGTCATGCGAGAACGATTTACTGGAGTTCGTCGATCCTTACCATCGTTTTCGCTTGGCTCACCGCTCCACAGCGGTCGATTCTCGGACCTGTCCTCTTGTGCGGTTTCGCTGCTGTGTTCGTGGCGTGGTGGTGGACCCCCTTCCTCACGCGAAGGCATCCCACCGGATTCAACGATGTTTTCGGTGCTTGGCTGACACGGGCGCTCTACCGCGAGCAGAAGGATGCACCTCCGGTAAACAGGTACGACAAATTGCACTACAAAGACACTGACCGCCAAGCACGAGATACCGATTCTGACGGAAATCAGGTCAACACCTGAGCCGGCGCGTAGAGCGCTTTGTCCTTGATACCACCCTCGCGCGTACCCGAACAGCTTGTAGTGAGATGCCGTGGGAAACAGTACTTTCCACATGGCGGCGTACACCTGCCCGGTTTGCGCAAGCTGTACAGTAACCAGGATGATCGATGGCTCGAAGCTGCTCTTCGCGCAGCCCAATTCAGTAGCTGTCAGCGCCATCGCGAGCGGTAGTCCTCTTCCCCTAGTCCCTGCAACTCATCCCATTTTTCGAGCATCCGCCTCGTCTGGATAGTTAATGATATCTAATATATTGAATGGAGTTCAGTAGTGGATCTGGTCAAGATTTCGCGGTGTGTCGACTCGCCCGTGCTTGCGGAGATTGACGACTTGACACCACTTGAACGTATGGCGCTTCCGAATTATTGGTTGGATGCACTAAATGGTGACGTTGCAGCTCGAATTTCTGGGATATTGGACCAATGGGACGTATTTGGGCGACCGATATTGGGCGACACTTACAGAAACATTAAAGATAATCTATCTGATGTGCGGTTGCTCAGGTCTGAAAATAGGTTCTTTCTTCTATATAAAATTAAAATGGCAGACGGGACCGATCTCTACTATTTGGGTACGCCACCGGTAGTGGATGGTGATGAACTTTCAGGGTATTGGAGTAAATTCCCCTCCAGTCTAAAGAATTTCTATTCAAATTTGCACAACGGTTGGTACTATATTGCCGGTAAGACTGTCGGGCCACTGCCTCTTGAAGATATGTTTCGAATTGACAGCTTTGAATGGTCTATTCTGGACGGGCTGTCCCCTGAAGAGTACCCAGATCCGGCTCGTTGCATCGCGACATTCAGATCGGGCGGCGGCGGTTATCTTTGCTTGTACTTTGGTGAGGAATCGACAAGGGGTGTTGTGTGGTCATTGACGGAACCCCCTGAACTGGTCGATTACTCCACTTACCTTGATATCTGGACCAACGTCGGACTCGGTGCCTAGAGCCTGCGCCTTGGATAGCCAGACTGGAGACAGTCTAAGCAATTTGTGTGCGGTCTTGCCCCACGTGGCACGTGCCTCGGATCCAGTCTCCAAAGAGCAGATGATCAATTTGTCTGACCAAAAGGGATCTCGAGGTCATGATCGGTTTCGGGGGTACCTCACGCATCGACTCGTTTTCCTGCACCATTGCCGACGAATCGCTGATTGCGCTGGCGTTAAGGGTCGTACGGGGGCAGGCCGATATCTGGGCCTCTCGTGTCACCGTGCTCTACCACCGGACCGAATCATCGCCTCAGCGCAACGTACCCGGCGACGCGATCGTGGGCAGTTCGGGCTCGGTGGAGCATCGGCGACTACCGGCACCTTCAGAATCGGTCGAAAGGTGAGGTGGAGGTGGGATGGGAAACATACTTCCATTCAGGAGTTACGTTCGATCGCAGCAAACTCCCCCAATCTGCGGTGGTGGAGGAACTGCCCATTGGCACGTTGGTTCGGTTGGGGGACAAGCCAATGGAGGTCGCTGCCGCCGACATCGTGGCGGTGCGGGCGGCGTTGGGTTACCCGGTGTAGCGCCAGAGCCTGTCCAATTGGTCGATCGTCTTCGAGCAGGAGTGACGTTGTCTGCTTCATCTTTACGTCGCGATCCGGCGTCCGGATTGACCTTGAAAGTCATGGCGCGAAAGGGGCCGCCGGAAGCCGAATCGGTCACCGCAGTGCTGGCAGCGCGGTCGCAGCAGTTCCTTCGAGAGCTTGACCCAGTCTTTGACGTCGACATGTATCGCTCCGTGAGGAATGGCCTTCCCGACGGCGTTACGGTCGAGCAGGCGCTTGCATCGAATGGTGGACGGATCCTCACGCTTCAGGCAGAGAACTCCCTCGAGGCCGCAATGATCGAGAGCAGAAAGTCTCCTGATGCCGCAGGCGGGATTTACCCACTCTCCTTCGGGCATCAACTCAGGTTGTTCATCGACAACGGAAACATCGAAATTCTCATCGGATTCGGGGGTACGGCGGGAGCAGGTTCCTTACTTTGCACGTTCATCTGGCCGTACCCAGGGGGCTTCGCCGATGAATCTCTGATCTCACTGTCATTGAAACTCGTCCAGGGCATGGCCGATATCTGGGACGCTCACACAGCCGTGCTCTACCGGGATGCGGAACTCACACCTCAGTACAACGTGCCCGGCGACGCAACGGTGGGCAGTTGCACCTACTTCGGCCCTGAGATGCCGATCAACGAAACGCAGATCCCACCCACTGTCGAAGCTTTTCCGTACAAGAAAGGAACGATCGTCATCCAGCGTGATCCACGCGCCCCGTTGGTTGCCGACGATATCCGAAGCATCCGCGCAGCAGTCGGCCTGCCGGCCGAACGACCGGAGGTTCGCCTACCGAAAGGCTCGCGTCGGCTGTGACACCAGAAGTTACGGCCAAGCTCACGTCCGCAGGTGATGGTGTTCTTAAGAACAAGCTGCTCAGATAATGGAGGATGCGTTCGACGAGGTCATCGGGATGGAGAACATCAACATCATCGTATTTGGAGGGGAGTGAAAGTGCCTACGTCATCACTGCGCCGCAATCCTACGGCGGGCTTGACAGTGAAGGTCATTCCACGAAAGGGTTCGCCTGAAAGCGAGGCCGTCACGGCCGCGCTCGTTGCACGTTCGCTACGATTGCTTCGCGACATCGATCCTGTCTTCGACGTCGACTTGTACCAAACAGTAGGCGATGCACTCCCCGACGGCGCCGGAGTCGAGCAGGCCTTGGCGTCGAATCTCCGTCAGATCCTTGTACCTCCGACGGAAAAATCGATCGAAGCCGCATTGATCGAGCGCAGACGATCCCCCGATGCCACCGGCGGTATGTATCCCCTCTCATTGGGACGACATATGACCCTGTATTCACCCGCTGGAGACGTCAAAGTCGTTGTCAGTTTCGGGGGCACCTCAGGGTCCGGCGCATTCGCATGTGCCTTTGCCGACGAATCACTGATTTCGCTGGCATTGAAGCTCGTACAGGGACTAGCCGACATCTGGGACTCGCGTGTCACCGTGCTCTACCGCCGAACCGAATCATCGCCTCAGTTCAACGTACCGGGTGACGCGATCGTGGGCAGTTGCACCTACTTCGGTCCTGAGTTGCCGATCAAGGAAACGCAGCTCCCGCCCAGCGTGGAGGCGTTTCCCTACCAGGACGGCACAATCGTCATCCAGAAGAATCTGTCCACGCCGTTAACCGTCGAGGACATCCGAAGCATCCGCGCAGCAGCAGGACTGCCGACCGAACGACCGGAGATTCCTCTACCCAAAGGTTTCAGACGGCTGTGAGCCCTACGTTGGGCGCACTCGGGGCTGCCTGCAGGTAGGGATGGCGCGGACCGACCAGCCTGCCCGCAATTACCGCGCCGCGATCCCGATCCGGCTACGCACCAGCTGATCGACGCTCCGGGTGGAGTGCCACCGCGCGGCATACCCGCCATCGACGGCACAGTTCAACATGCCGAGCATGATCAACCCTCTGTTCCGTCCGTGAATGAAACCTGCACGCCCGGATCCCGCGATTCCGGAACCCTCGCAACCCACTTTCCCGGCGTTCCCGATCGTGGCGAGTGGGAATCATTCTCGCCCGGTGAGATTGGCGATCCGGGGTCGAACCCGAGACCCGAGAACTCCACCCCGGAGGCTCCCTCGCCAGGTCGTGCCGAGGAACCGAGTGTGCCGACTCTGCCTGATGTCGGTCAGGTGCCGGTGAATCCGGATGCTCCCGGCGCTCCGCAGCAACCCGGACCACAACTGTTCAATGACAATGATTTGCCGAGAACGACTATGACGATCGCAGAGTGGCTGGAAAGGAAAGGTCGATGAATTCGGATCGTGGCGCGACAGTGATCGGGTATTGGGGCCCTCGGACGCAACCGGTAGAAGACATTGCAGCGGAGGTGTTCTCGTTTCTTCATAGTCTGAGGAACATTGATCCAGCACTTGGACAAGCTTGGGTGTTTTCGCCCGAGACTGCCTCCGAGTCGACCGATCTAAGCGTGGAAGGCCTAGCGAAAATCTTCCGGGCAGCGAAGGATGTCGAAGGGCAATCCGTTGCGGCCTTCGACCTCGGCTACATCGTGAGTTTGTTGCACCCGGACAGATATCAGTTCTTGAGAATCCAATTCTCTCTCGGCCGGAATGTTCCGAGGGTTCCGAATCTCGTCAACGTCACCCTCCCTCCGGAGAAACAAGCAATCGGGGAGGCGTCGCGGTTGCTAACCGCAGGCGTCGGGGACGCGATCATGAAAGCGATCATCGAGCATTGGTCGCCGGAGTCTGCGCGGTGGGGGACGCGGGAGTACCGCAATGCGCAGGGAAATGAGGTCAGCGAAATCGAAGTCGGGTGGGAGACATACATCCAGTCCGGGATCGATCTCGATCACAGCAAACTGCCCGTCGTCGCCGTACTGGAGGAACTCCCCAACGGAACGCTGATTCGGTTGGGCGAGAAACCGTTAGACGTCAACTTCGACGACATCCTGGCCGTGCGGGAAGCACTGGGTTACCCGGTCTAAGATGCCGCGTGACCGCCGAGCGCTGCTCACGTCGCGACACGTAGTTGAATTGGAGACGATTGCGCATTGGTCGGAAAGGACGGGGCGATGAGCATGTTCGGGCGGCGGCCGACGGTAGCCGGATATTGGGGCACGCGGGTGCAGTCGAGTCAGGAGGTGGCGCAGACGATGCGGGCTTTCCTCGATGATCTGGAAGCGGTCGACCCGGGGTTGGCGTTGCCGTGGGTCTCGACTGCCGAGTTCGACAAGGTGCCAGCAGATCTCAGTGTGGACGGGTTGGTGCGAATCTTCGAGTATTCCCGCTCGAAGGAGATGGGGTATTCGGACACCCCGGGACCGGGTTACGACATCGACTTGTCGCCCGAGGACGGGACCGCGCGCCGGGTCGGTGCCTGGGTCGGCGGGCTGGAAACCAGTGCTCCCAACAGTGTCCGGGTGTCGTTGCCGACGGAGAAGCAGCTCACCGACAGTACCCGGCGGTTGCTCGACCCGGATATCGGAGACGCGATCGTGAGAGTGATCGTCAAGCATTGGGATCCGGATCGGGCTCGGTGGAGCATCGGCGACTACCGGCACCTTCAGAATCGGTCGAAAGGTGAGGTGGAGGTGGGATGGGAAACATACTTCCATTCAGGAGTTACGTTCGATCGCAGCAAACTCCCCCAATCTGCGGTGGTGGAGGAACTGCCCATTGGCACGTTGGTTCGGTTGGGGGACAAGCCAATGGAGGTCGCTGCCGCCGACATCGTGGCGGTGCGGGCGGCGTTGGGTTATCCGGTGTAGGCCACGCAACGGGTCCGGAGTTCACCATTGCATCAGACGTCGAGAAATGTGTTAACCGGATGGCCTGCTTCGCCTTTCGATAGTATTGCCAGATGGCACCCCGAGCCGACTTGCTCGCGTGGCTCCTCGATTCGGATCCGGCGATTCGGTGGCAGGTGGAGCGCGACCTGCTGAACGAAGCGCCCACTGTGTGGGCGGCGACGCGCGCGTCGATCGCTACCAAAGGATTTGGTGCACGCCTGCTTTCATTGCAGGATCGAGACGGCCAATGGGCGGGTGGGGCGTTCTTCCCGGCAGAATTCGACTTCGTGGGACCCGAAGCAGCAGAAGAAGGTTCGCAACCCTGGACGGCAACTACTTGGACGCTCAACTCCTTGCGTGAGTGGGGCCTCGACGCCAGTGTTCTGCGGGAGCGTCGTACTGCAGAACTGCTCGCGGAGAACTGTCGCTGGGAGTACGAGGGCCGGCCGTACTGGGACGGTGAGGTCGATTGCTGCATCAACGCCTGGACGGTGGCAAACGGTGTTTGGCTCGGCATGCCCGTTGATGAACTGGCTGATTGGTTTGTGCGGCATCAACTTCCGGATGGTGGGTGGAACTGTGAGTGGATCGAAGGTTCGACCCGATCGTCGTTCCATTCGACGCTCAATTCACTCAAAGGGCTTCTCGCGTACGAGATCGCGACCGGGGGAACAGATGAGACGCGCGCGGCTCGACGATCCGGTGAGGAATTCTTGCTGCAGCGCGGTCTGTTCCGGAGACTCTCGACCGGGGAACCGGTGGGGGACTGGATCGGCCGGTTCGCGTACCCGTTCCGGTGGCGTTACAACGTGCTCAACGCAGCCGACTACTTCCGCGAAGCGTCGTTGTCGGATGGAAATGAGCCTGATCCGCGAATGGCGGACGCGATCGAGATGATCCGGGCCGCTCGAGCCTCGGATGGGACGTGGCTCCAGGCCGGTCGCCAACCGGGGCGGGTGTGGTTCGAGGTCGACACAAAGGCGGGGGAGCCGTCGAAGTGGCTGACTTTGTCCGGCATCCGAGTGCTCGCCTGGTGGGATCAATCCTCCCCTCTAGGGTTCTGCATAACAAAAGAGTTACAGCGAAAGTCATTTCACCTTCAAAGGTTATCGAAAGGTGATCTTTGATCTTCCAGTCGAAATATCCAGTACGGATTAAGAACATATTAACGACAGGATTGCCCTCAGTGCGGTGAAGGTTAATCATCTGAACAGGTGAGAAGATGTTCGGTGAAATTACCTACCCGATTGGATAGGCGGGTCACCGACGTTGGTAATCGCATAAGGTGCTCGCGATTGTCTTGGTTAGGGAGCTAAGTCCCGAGCTGGAAACGGCATTTCTGCTCCGAAAGTGGCGCTCACCTGCGGCTACGTTCCCCATTTTGCAGGACTTAAACCACTTTCGGCGAGATTTAGTCTCGCAATTGCAGGTTGTGGAGCGTCCGCAATGTTTAGGCAAAGTCCCATCTTTTCCCAGAACAATGCTCTACTAAACGTGAAAACCGGATGTTCCCCCGATTTTGCTGAGAAGGTGCAACTATGGGGCGTAGCGTAACTGTCGCAGCGAACCGGAACATCGCGAATTGCTGCTCTAACCAATGACTTTGTTCAGGTCCGAATAATGCTCGGAGGTCGTCGATGTCGATGGAAATGGTGTTAGCCGAAGCAGTGATAGACAGTGGGGACACGGCGTGGGTGCTGATCTCCGCGGGTCTGGTTCTCTTCATGGTTCCCGGACTCGCCTTCTTCTACGCCGGTCTGGTGCGTGGTAGCAGTGCGCTCGTCATGTTGCAGCAGAACCTCGTCCCACTCGGACTCGTCTCGATTACCTGGGTCGTGTTCGGATACAGCTTCGCGTTCAGTGGAGACTGGGGTTCCGGCTTCCTCGGTGACCTCAAATTGTTCGGCTTGCAGGACATACACACAGCCGCCGCCCCGGGCTTCCACCTGATCGAAGGTGCAGTCGCGGTACCGACTCTGGCGTTCGTGGTCTATCAGATGATGTTCGCGATCATCACGCCCGCGCTGATCACCGGTGCGACCGCAAACCGGCTCAAGCCCTTGGGCTGGGCCGTTCTGCTCGTGCTGTGGTCGATCATCGTCTACCCCCCGATTGCGCACTGGCTCTTCAATCCCGAAGGCTGGTTGGCGCTCCGCGGAGCTCAGGACTGGGCCGGCGGAATTGTCGTCCACGCATCCGCCGGCGCCGCCGCCCTGGCAATCTTGCTGGTGGTAGGTAAACGTCCGGGATGGCCCAACGCCGAGGCAGTCCCGCACTCGGTGCCTCTGGCGTTGATCGGCGCAGGCATCCTGTGGTTCGGCTGGTTCGGATTCAACGCGGGCGACGGATTGGCTGCCGATGGTGTTGCGGCACAGGCCTTGATGAACACTCACATCGCCGCAGCGGGCGGTATGGTCGTCTGGCTCGTCATCGAAAGGTACACCGAGGGCAAGGCCACGGCGATCGGCGGAATCACCGGCGCGGTAGCCGGTCTCGCGACCGTCACCCCTTGCGCCGGCTTCGTCAGCACCTTCTCCGCGTTGGCGATCGGCGCGCTTGCCGGACTGGTCTGCCACTTCGCGCTCGCGCTCAAGTCGATCTTCAAGTTCGACGACGCGCTCGACGTCATCGCGGTCCACTTCATCGGCGGCATCCTCGGTTCACTCCTTCTCGGTTTGTTCGGCGAAAAAGCCATCAATTCGATCGGCCGCGACGGACTCTTCTTCGGCGGCGGGGCAGGACTACTCGGCGAGCAGGCGCTGGCGTTGATCGTCGTCATCGCTTTCTCGTTCGTGGTGACCTGGCTGATCGCCACGGGCATCGAGAAGACCATCGGTCTCAAGCTGGCCCCAAAAGACCAGGTGGACATCGACCGTCGTCAGCAAGGCATGGACGCATACCGCTACAACGCCGCATTCGTCGACGCAGGTGGTGCGCCGCAGACCAGCGGGTTCGACTCGGGGGTCCTGGTCGAGGGGGCAAAACTTGTTCCGAACCTCGGCGCCCCGAAGCACGAACTCATCACCGCGGTATTGCAGACCATCGAGTCTGAGAAGCTACGGGAGGCGCTGCTGGCCGCCGGAGCGGAGTCGATAGTCGTATCGGAAGCGCATGTCTCCGCGAGTGACTCGGCCTCGCTCAAGTTCCGCGGACAACGCAACGACGTCGTGTTCACCGAGCGGTTGCGTGTCGAGGTGCTGGTCGCCTCGGAACATGCACAGGCGGTTCTGGACGCGATCAACGAGTACTCGGGCGGCAGGAGGAGCGGTTTCGTCCAGCAAGCGGCCGAACCTCTCACCGAAGCGACGGAACAGGGGAGCTGACATGTATTCGACGACAGGGAGTTACCGCATGATCGACAAGGAGCGTTCAGAATGCATCTGACACCGCGAGAACTCGACAAGCTGACAATCCTCATGTTGGCGGATGTCGCACTGAGGCGAAAGGCAAAGGGGCTCAAACTCAATCACCCGGAGTCCGTCGCAGTTATCACTGCAGCCGCCCTGGAGGGAGCTCGGGAGGGCAAGACTCTCGAGGAGGTCATGGCCGACGCATCGCACGCCTTGACGGTCGACGACGTGATGGACGGTGTCGCGGAGATGATTCCACGTGTGCAGGTCGAGGCGGTGTTCCTCGACGGTAGCCGGCTCGTCACCGTGCACTCTCCGATCCAGTAGCCCGACCGAGATGTCAGGAGCACTCCAAGATGGCAAGCAAATCGACGAAGAAGGATTCCGGCGGCGAGAAGAAAGTGCCGGTCGGCGGATACGTGTTGCGGGACGAGCCGATCGAACTCAACGAGGGCCGTCCACGTTTGAAGTTGCGAGTCCGAAACACCGGTGACCGTCCCATCCAGGTGGGTTCGCACTACCACTTCATGGAAGTCAATCGCGCGTTGTCCTTCGATCGTGAACAGTCCTTCGGCTGGCGCCTCGACATTCCCGCGGGCACGGCGGTCAGGTTCGAGCCGGGCGACGAGAAGGAAGTGACGTTGGTGCCGTTCGGCGGCAAGCAACGAGTGCAAGGCTTCAACGGACTTGTCGACGGTTGGGCGCCGACCCACGCCGCCTACCGGCCTCGGCTTCCCGGAGCCGTCCAGCGTGCCGAAGAACTCGGCTTTCTGTCCGAACCTCAAACCGACTGATTCTCGTTCACGGCGGACGAAGGAGAGCAACACCCATGACAAGCATTTCGAGACAAGAGTATTCGGGTCTGTTCGGGGTCACCACGGGTGACCAGATCAGGCTGGGTAATACCGACCTGTACATCGAGGTCGAGGAAGATCTTCGAACGATCGGCGACGAGTCGATCTACGGCGGCGGCAAGACGCTGCGCGACGGCATGGGCCAGGATCCGGAGTCGTGCAGCATCGACGGTGCCCTCGACCTCGTGATCACCAACGTGGTCATCGTCGATGCAACCATCGGCGTCGTCAAGGCAGACGTGGGAATCAAAGACGGCAAGATCGTCGGCTGGGGCAAGGCGGGAAACTCCAGCACGATGGAAGGCGTCACCCCGGGGCTGACCACCGGTCCGGCGACCGACGCGATTTCCGGTGAGCAGATGATCCTCACTGCCGCCGGCATCGATCCGCACGTGCACCTCGTGTCACCACAGCAGGCGTACCACGCGCTCAGTGGGGGAGTGACGACGCTGATCGGTGGCGGCATCGGCCCGACCGACGGAACCAACGGCACCACCATCACTTCCGGTATCTGGAACATGGAGATGATGCTCAAGGCCAACGAGGGTTTGCCGGTCAACGTCTGCATGTTGGGCAAGGGGAACTCGTCCGGGCATCAGTCGCTGGTCGAACAGATCAAGGCCGGTGCGGCCGGTCTGAAGGTCCACGAGGACTGGGGCGCGACACCGGCCACAATTCGTGAGTCTCTTCGGGTGGCAGACGAAATGGACGTTCAGGTCGCCATTCACACGGATACCCTCAATGAGGCCGGATACGTCGAGGACACCATCGCGGCCTTCGAAGGCCGTACCATTCACACCTATCACAGCGAGGGTGCGGGTGGTGGTCACGCACCCGACATTCTGCGGGTGACGGGCGAGGACAACGTACTTCCGGCGTCGACCAATCCGACGTTGCCGTACGGCATCAACACTCAGGCCGAGCTCTTCGACATGATCATGGTCTGTCACAACCTCAATCCCAAAGTGCCCTCGGATGTTTCGTTTGCCGAGTCTCGCGTTCGCGCGGAGACGATCGGTGCCGAGAACGTACTGCAGGACATGGGCGTCATCTCGATGTTCTCGAGTGACTCGCAGGCGATGGGCCGCGTCGGAGAAAACTGGCTTCGCGCGATCCAAACAGCGGACTGCATGAAGCGGTCCCGCGGAAAGCTGCCCGAGGATTCACCGACACACGACAACTTCCGCGTGTTGCGCTACGTCGCGAAGGTCACGATCAATCCCGCGTTGACGTTTGGTCTTTCGCATGTGGTCGGGTCGATCGGTGTCGGGAAGATGGCGGATCTTGTTCTCTGGGAGCCCGCATTTTTCGGTGCGAAGCCGAAGACGATCATCAAGAACGGTCTGATCAGTTGGCATGCCATGGGAGATCCGAATGCTTCACTCCCGACACCACAACCGGTGATCTACCGGCCGATGTTCGGTGGATTCGGCAAGGCGTTGCCGCAGAGTTCGGTCTCGTTCGTCTCGCGAGCGGCACTCGACGACGGCATCAAGGACCGGCTCGGTCTCGAACGTCAGGTTGTTGCTGTCGAGGGGACCAGAACAGTCACCAAGCGTGATCTGGTTCGCAACTCGGCCACTCCGGAAATCAAGGTGGACCCGGAGACCTTCGCGGTGACTGCGGACGGCGTCCACGCATACGTCGAACCTGCCGAATCCATTCGCTTGAACCAACTTTACTTCTTCAGTTAGGGGTCTCCAGTGTCGGGAACAATCACACACACGCACGGCGCCGATGCGACGCCACACACGCACGGCGCCGATGCGACGCCACACACGCACGGCGCCGATGCGACGCCACACACGCACGGCGAGATGACCGCGCCGAGCGGAAAGCCGACGCGAGTCGACGCGCTGCTCGGGAAGGAGACCGACGAGGAGTGGGCCGGTCGACTCGACAATGCGGTAGTCGACGTCTTGTCGCTCGATCAGTGGGAAGCGCAGAAGAGTCGGTTACGACGCACCACGATCGGTGGCCGTGAATTGGCCGTCTCGCTCGATCGGGGTATTCAGTTGCAGGACGGCGACATTCTGCTGTGGGACGAGCAGGCGAACACCGTCGTCGTGGCGAGGATCAACCTCAAGGACGTGTTGGAGATCGACCTGAGCGCACTGGTCGAGGTGACGCCCGAGAAGATGATTCAGACGTGCTTGGAGTTGGGACATGCCGTGGGTAACCAGCACTGGCCTGCGGTGGTGAAGGGAATGAAGGTCTACGTTCCGTTGACGGTCGACAAGGCGGTCATGGGCTCGGTGATGCGGACACATGCTTTCGAGGGCATCGAGTACACCTTCATCCCGGGCGCCGAGGTAATTCCCTACATCGCTCCACACGAGGCACGCCGTTTGTTCGGTGCGGCCGCGCGTGAGGGCGAGGGGCATACCCATGACCCTCTCGTCTGAGGGATCCGGGCTCAGCATCAACCGCGCGATGCGGATGATGCAGTTTTCCGATTCCATGTTCCCGGTCGGTTCCTTCTCGTTCTCCAACGGTTTGGAATCGGCCGTGGCGCAGGGAATTGTCACGGGTGGTCCGTCGCTGCGGGAGTTTGTGCTCTCGGCCGCCCATCAGGGCGCGACGTGCGACGGTATCGCCGTACTCGCGGCGCACCGGGGTGCGGCAGCCGGTGATTTCTCGGCGATCCTCGCCGCTGATCATGCAGTGATCGAACGCAAACTCAACGAAGAAGCACGCACGATGAGTACCCGCATGGGTAAGAAGTTGGCCGAACTCGGCGGGCGCTTGGCCGGTGAGACCCTGTTCAACAAGTGGTTGGCCGCGATCGCATCGGGAGAGACGCCGGGTACCTACCCCGTCGGCCTCGGAATTGCTTTCGCGGAGATGGGTTCTCCGGAAGAGGACGCTTTCACGGTCAATCAGTACGGTGTCGCGATGACGTTGCTCGGCGCTGCCCTTCGTATCGTCCGAGTCGATCACCTCACGACGCAAGAGATTCTGTTCGAGGTCAATCAGAGCGCCGGCCGTGAGTACGCCGCAGTGCGTGACTACGGACTCGACGACATGTCCAATTTCGCCCCGATGATCGACATTCTGGCTGCGGTTCACGTCAAGGCGCACGTCCGAATGTTCATGAACTAGAAGGAGAACGATGAAGAAGACAACGCGCATCGGAATCGGCGGACCCGTGGGTTCGGGTAAGACCGCACTCATCGAGGCGATCACGCCGGAGTTCATCAAGCGGGGCACCAGCGTTCTGATCATCACCAATGACGTGGTCACTACCGAAGATGCCAAGCATGTGCGCAAGGCTCTCAAAGGTGTTCTCGTGGAGGAACGTATCGTCGGCGTGGAGACGGGAGCCTGCCCACACACCGCCGTCCGCGAAGACCCGAGTATGAATCTCGCGGCGGTCGAGGACATGGAGAAAACGTTCCCGGACACCGACGTGGTGTTCATCGAAAGTGGTGGCGACAACCTCACACTGACGTTCAGTCCAGCTCTGGTCGACTTCTTCATCTACGTCATCGACGTAGCCGCAGGCGACAAGATTCCGCGCAAGAACGGTCCGGGAATCTCGCAGTCCGACATCCTGGTCATCAACAAGACCGATCTCGCACCGTACGTCAACGCCGATCTCGGAGTCATGGATCGCGACTCCAAGGGGATGCGCGGCGACAAGCCGTTCGTCTTCACCAATTGCATGACCGGGGAAGGCATCAAGGAAGTGGTGGACCTCATCGTGCACGGAGTCCTCTTCGACGAAGAGGAAGTGGGAGCGAGCGCACCGTGAGCGCAACGTCCGTCCCGGGAGCATCGCGGTCGCTCCCGGGGCCGATCCCGACCATCCCGGAACTCGACCAGTACCAGGACCAGCCGAAGCAGGCCCCGGCCGGCAAGGTCGGGAAGACCGGCGTTCTCGAGATGCGATTTGTCGACCGTGGCGACAAGACGATTCTGCGGGACATGTACCGCAAGACACCGCTGCTCGTTCAGCAGGCGCTGTACTGGGACGAAGCGTTGCCGACCATGCCGTGCGTCTACATGATCTCGACGTCCGGCAGTGTGTTGCAAGGCGATCGACTGTTCCTGACCATCGAGATGGAACCGGGTTCCCTCGCGCACGTGACCACTCAGTCGGCCACCAAGGTTCACCGGATGGATGCCAATCACGCGTCGCAACTCCAGAAAGTGGTGCTCGCGGAGAATTCGTATCTCGAACTGATGCCCGGGGTGACGATCCCACACCGCAACGCGAGGTACTACGCGCGCACCGACATCACGGTGGATCCGACTGCAACGCTGTTGTCCTCGGAGATCGTGATGTCGGGTCGCAAGTACCACGACGGCGGAGAGATGTTCGTCTACGACCTGTACTCCACAATGATCAAGGCGGAGCGTCCGGACGGGAAGAACCTCTTCACCGAGAAATTGGTGATCGAACCGGCACGCTTCCCCGTGCGATACGGCGGAATCATGGGCGACCACGACGTGTTCGGCAATGTCATCCTGCTGACACCGAAGGAGCACGCCGACGCGATTCTCGAAGAGGTAGTTCCGGGCCGTGACGGCAAGGTCGTTTCCGGAGCGAGTCGGCTACCGAACGACGCCGGTCTCATCTTCAAAGTCCTCGGTCCGGAGAGCGAACCCGTCAAGGCGAAGGTTCGTGATTTCTGGGCTCTGGTGCGAAAGGCAGTTCTGGACACCACCATTCCGCCCGTCCCGCTGTGGGGATGACGCGGATCGTCGGAGAAGGATCGAGGGACGTGCGATGACCACCATCACCAAACCCTGGGACGACGTCGCGGACAAGAACGTCGTGCTCAGATTCATCGACACCAATCTCAAAGGCTCCGGGCAGGTGATGTTCCAGGGCAATGCGCTGACGGGCCTGCTGTTTCTGGTCGGTATCTTCTGGGGAGCGATAGCCGCGGACACGATCACCGTCGCAATTGGTGCCGTGGTGGGTCTGGTGGTATCCACCGTCACCGGCATGATGCTGCACTCCGACGACGATTCGATGCGTATCGGCCTGTACGGATACAACGGAGTTCTTGTGGGAGCTGCCTTTCCGACGTTCCTTGCCGGCGGTGTGATGCTGTGGATCTACCTCGTGGTGGGAGCTGCCGCGTCGACGATCGCGTTCCTGGCCGTTGCCAATGTCTTCAAGACGTGGGGCGTACCGGCGCTGACCTTTCCGTTCAACCTCGTCAACTGGTTCTTCCTCCTCGCGGCGTTCCAGTTCCTGCGGATCGAAACGTCAGACCTCAGCGCGGGCCAGTTTCCCCAGCACATCGGGGACGCGTCAGTTCATGCCGAAATTACTTTCAGCTTCCTGTGGGACACGCTGTTCCGCAACGTCTCCCAGATCTTTCTGATCAACAACACCGTCACCGGCATTATCTTCGTGATCGCGCTGCTGGTCGCGTCGCGTTGGGCGGCGTTGTTCGCGCTCATCGGTTCCGCGATAGCGATGGGTTCGGTACTGGCGCTGGGCGCAAACACCGTCGACATCGGCAATGGTCTCTACGGGCTCAGTTCGGTGCTGACGGCAATTGCTCTCGGATCGGTGTTCTACAACCCGTCGTGGCGTGTGTTCGTCTACACCGTCTTCGGAGTACTGGTGACTGTTGTCATCCACGGCACGCTGGTGTCTGCCTTTGCTCCGATCAGCCTGCCGGCCGGAACGGGCCCGTTCGTCTTCGCGACGTGGCTGTTCCTGCTGCCGAAGAAGAAGTTCGTTCCCATCCAGCACGACACCATCGAGGGTGGAGCGGCCGAGGGCAAGGATTCGATCGCGAAGGCGAACGGATAGGGCTCGAACGGGCAGAAGTTCCTAGATCGTTCCGCTATGGCACCCTCGCGAACCGGTATCACTCGAGTATTGTCTGGCCTTCGGTAGTCGGGCATGGTCGAAGCATGACCGTGCAGGTAGTTGTGATGGGTGTGGCCGGTGCTGGAAAAAGCACCGTGGCAGTGGGTCTCGCCACGTCTCTCGGGGCAGACTTCGTCGACGGTGACGATCTGCACCCCGAGTCCAATGTCGCCAAAATGCGTTCGGGGACACCGTTGACCGACGAAGACCGTGTGCCGTGGCTCGACGCGATCGCGGCCTGGCTTTCCGAGCGTGCCGATGCGGGACGAACAGGCGTCGTTGCCTGTTCGGCTCTGCGAAAGGACTATCGGGGCCGGTTGCGCCCGGACGGTCTCGACGTGCAGTTCGTCCACCTGGCCGGTGATTTCGAGACTATCTCCGCACGTATGCGTTTCCGCGCCGGGCACTTCATGCCGGAGAGTCTGCTCATCTCCCAGTTCGAGGCTCTCGAACCGCTTACAGACGACGAGCGCGGCATCACGCTGAATGTCGTCTCCGAACCGAGCACACTGGTGGGCGAGGCAGTCGACTACATCCATACATCTCAGAGGAGCGTCACAGCGTGAGTAGCACCGCAAGCCCCGGCCCGTTCGACATTTCCGGGAAGGTCGCGCTGGTGACGGGTTCGAGCCGAGGCATCGGCTCGGCCCTCGCGACTGGTCTCGCCGAGGCGGGTGCGGTGGTGGTGCTCAACAGCCGAAATTCCGACGTGCTCGAAGCCGAGCGTCGACGCATCGCCGACGCGACCGGCGCAACGGTGCACGCATACGCGTTCGACGTCACCGATTCGGCCGCCGTCCGGGATGCGGCGACACGCATCGAGGCGGAGGTCGGCCCGGTCGAGATCGTTGTCAACAACACCGGCGTGCAGCACCGCGCCCCGCTTCTCGAGTTCGGCGACGACGACTTCCGGCGTGTCATGGACACCAACCTGACCAGTGCGTTCTACGTCGGACGTGAATTCGCCCGCGGCATGGTCGAGCGCGGACACGGGAAGATCGTCAACATCTGCTCGGTGCAGAGCGAACTCGGCCGAGCGGGAATCGCACCGTACGCAGCCAGCAAGGGCGGGCTCAAGATGCTCACCCGCGGGATGTGCGCCGACTGGGCACCCTTCGGTTTGCAGATCAACGCGATCGCACCGGGATACTTCGACACCGAACTGACCTCTGCGCTGGTCAACGATCCGGAGTTCACCGCGTGGCTCGCCAAGCGGACACCCGCCGGACGTTGGGGCCGTACGGAGGAGCTGATCGGGTCGCTACTGTTCTTGGCCTCCCCGGCTTCGGATTTCGTCAACGGTCAGATCCTCTACGTCGACGGCGGAATGACGGCCGTCGTCTGATTGTCCGCTGTTAGATCGTCCGCTACTCGAACAGAAAGCACCCACATGACAGACGCCAGCGCCCCTCGCATCCACCTCGGTCCCGTCGAGGATCCTCACGTCGCCGACGGAATACGCCGAGCCGGTGGAGTTCTCGTTCCACTGGCAGACGCCGAGGGCGTCGTGTGGGTACACGGGCCGGAGACGTTCCCGTCGTCGCTACCCGATTCTGTTCGCTGGGTGCAGTTGCCGTTCGCCGGCATCGAGCCCTGGTTCGACGCCAAGGTGATCGACGACAAGCGGGTCTGGACGTCTGCTGCCGGAGCGTACGCGGGCAATGTTGCCGAACATGCGATGATGCTTCTCCTCGCCGGAGTTCGTTCTCTCCCCGAACAATTGGCGGCGCAGTCGTGGCGCAAGGAAGAGTTCGACCCGCGGGTGGGCACTTTGCAGGGCTCGACAGTGGCGATCATCGGTTGCGGCGGAATCGGCCGTGCGTTGATCCCGTACCTCGCCGCGTCCAAAGTCAAGGTCATCGCGATCACCCGCTCCGGGACCCCTGTCGAGGGTGCTTCCGAAACGCTCTCGGCCGACCGCACCGGCGAAATCTGGTCCAAGGCAGATCACTTCGTGATCGCAGCACCGTCGACATCCGCGACGCGGCATCTGGTCGGCAAGGCCGAACTGGACCAGATGTCGGAGTCGAGCTGGATCGTGAACATCGCGCGTGGCACCCTCGTCGACACGGACGCATTGGTCGACGCACTGGAAGCCGGTTCGATCGGCGGGGCGGCACTGGACGTCACCGATCCCGAGCCGTTGCCGGACGGGCATCGGTTGTGGAAGCTGCCCAACGCGATCATCACTCCACACGTCGCCAACCCGGCTACGACGCTCACCCGCGTCCTGGCAGATCACGTTGCAGCCAACGTCGCCCGATTCGCCGCAGGTGAGGACCTCGCCGCCGTGATCGATCCGTCGGCGGGCTACTGACCGCTCGCGTTGGTTCCCTTCACGTAATCGGCAACGACGGTGCGCAGAACATCGCGCACCGCCTCGGCCGGTTTGGAGAGGGGCTGATTGGCCGGGGTGCCAAGGGAGACATGCACTTCGATGCCCGGCTCGATGCGTCGTAGCTCGAGCGCTTCGACGTCCATGACCCTGCGGGCCACCGACCACGGCAGAACCGTCGCGCCCAATCCGGTGCGTACGGCCTCGGACAGCGTCATCACCGATTCCACTTCGGCCACGACGTTCGGTTGCTGCTCTGCACGGTCGAAAGCCTGCTCCACCACCTTGCGGATGGTGTGCATCCGACCCGGAAGCAATAGTGGCAGTTCGGCGATCTCGGGCAGGGAGATGTCGGATCCCGATTCGCCTGCCAGTCCGGTACCGAACGGGGCAACCACCACCAGCTCCTCGGTGAGCAAGCGTTCGAACGTCACACCCTTGATCGGGCCGGCGTCGTACAACAACGCCAGATCCATGCGACCGGTCATCATCGCTTCGCTGAGCACGCCACCGAAGTTCTCGTTGATGTGCAACAAGATATTCGGGTGCTGCTCGCGCACACGGGCCAAGAGCGGCAAGGCGATTGCCGTCGCGGTGCTGTACGGGGCGAGGCCGACCGAGACGCCACCCGCCAGCGCCCGTCCGACCACGGACACCTCGGCCTGGGCACTCTCCACCTGACGCAGAATCACCTGAGCATGCCGATAGAGTGCGTGCCCCGCATCGGTCGGCTCGACACCCTGTTTGCTGCGGATCAGAAGTTGCTGACCGAACTGCGTTTCCAGCGACGTCATCTGTTGGCTCAGGGCGGGTTGTGCGATGTGCAGGATGTCGGCGGCTCGGGTGATGCTGCCGGCATCGACAATTCGTACGAACGAGTAGAGCCTTCTCGTGTCCATGCTGTGCAAACTACCAGCTCAACGGACATATCGAATTCCGATCACCCCAACGCGAAACGGTATTAACAACCCTTTGGCGTTCCTGAGTAGCGTCCCAGAAACACCGAAGTCGACACACAGAACTTCGACAGTCGGACCAACCACGGGCAACGGCGCCCGTACGAACAAGTAAACGAACCGGAAGGACCGAAATGGCAACCAGCATCGATCTTGTCGCCGATCTCGGCGAAGGTTTCGGCACGTGGACCATGGGCGCCGACGATGCTCTGCTCGACACGCTGACTTCGGCCAACATCGCTTGCGGATTCCATGCAGGCGATCCACGAACCATGGATGCGACCGTGCGGGGGTGCGTATCGCGCGGTATCGGCATCGGCGCGCATCCGAGTTTTCCGGACCTCGCCGGATTCGGACGTCGCGCGATGGATCTCAGTGAGAACGAGGTCCGAACCGACGTGCTGTTCCAACTCGGCGCCCTTCACGCCTTTGCGGTCGCGAGCGGAACGTCGTTGTCGCACATCGCTCCCCACGGCAAGCTCGGGAATCTTGTTGCCGTACGCCAGGATTACGCGCGCGCCGTCGTCGATGCGGTCGCGGCCTTCGATCCGTCGTTGATCGTGCTCGCCCAGGACGGGGCGTTGGCCGACGAGGCGACTGCCCGCGGATTGAGCGTCGGCATCGTCGGAATCGCGGATCGCGCATACAACTCCGACGGAACTCTCGTGCCCCGCAGCGAGCCGGGAGCGGTGATTCACGACGTCGACGTTCTGGTCGAGCGGACCGTTCGGATGGTGGTCGAGGAAGTCGTCGAAGCTGTGGACGGCACGTTGATCCCGGTTGTCGCCGATACGGTCCTCGTGCACGGTGACAACCCCGGTGCCGTCGCGAACGCGAAGGCGATTCGCGCCGCGCTCGAGGCCGCCGGTGTCACCATTGCGCCGCTGACCCGGGTCGTGGCGTCACGGCGGGCCCGTGATGTCGGGTGTTCCGCGTGAAGACCTACGTCGCCGACTGCGGTGACGCCGCCGTTCGCGTCAGTGTCAGCGGCGGGACCGCCGAGCAGAACTGGAACACCGTTCGATCGATCGCTGCACGTTTCGATCTCGGTGCCGACGGCATCGTCAGCGTCATCCCGACATACGACGCCCTGCTGGTCGAGTTCGACAACCTCCTCACCGACCACGACGCCGTCCGCGGCCTGGTTCGCGAAGCAACGACTATCCCCCGACCGCTGGAAGGTGAACCTAGGACGTTCGAGATCCCCGTCGTCTACGGGGGCGAACACGGCCCGGACCTGGGTGATACAGCGCGGTTTCTCGGCGTCACCGAAGCCGAAGTGGTGCGCCTTCACTCCGCAGCCCCGTTGGTCATGCGTTGCTACGGCTCACCCGGCGGCGCCCCGATGCTCGACGGCCCGGCGTTCGGCCTTCCCATCCCGCGCCGATCGAGCCCGCGACCGCACGTCGCGGCCGGTTCCGTTGCGGTGGCCGGACGTCAGGCAGTCGTTTCGGCCAGGCCTGCGCCCGGCGGTTGGGCAGTGATCGGCCGGACCCCGCTCATCTTGGTCGATCCGGCGTCGGAGCAGATTTCTGCCTACCGCCCGGGCGATCTGTTCGTCTTCCGTGCGATCGACGCCGATCGCTGGGACGACTTCGACGGACGCTCGCTCCTGCCCGTAGGGGGTGATCCCCATGGCTGAGACCGTCACCGTCCTGACTCCCGGAATCAGCTCCGTCCAGGATTTGGGGCGTGGATCGGCGTCGCAGTTCGGTCAGGCGACGGGCGGCGCAGCCGACCAGATCAGCGCGGAGATCGCCAACGCGTTGGTGGGTAGTAGGCGCGAGGCCCCGCTACTGGAGTTGACGGCCCTCGACTTTTCAGCGTCGGCGTCCACGGATCTGCTGATCGCCGTCACGGGTGCACCCGCAACGGTGACCGTGGACGGACATCGGCAACCGCAGTGGGAACCGATCGTCTGGCGAGCCGGTCAGCGGCTTGCCGTCACCGGAATCCACGACGGATTGCGCGTCTACGTCGCCGTCCACGGAGAGCTGACGGCCGACTACCTCCTGGGCAGCTGCGCTCCCGACCAGGTCCTCGGATTCGGCCGTCACTTGACCGCGGAGGAGACGCTGGTCGTCGACACCGACTGCCCGCCGATCGACCACCCGGTCTTCCGGCTACCGCTGTTCCGGTTGTTGCCCGACCGACCGTCCTTCGGCAACGTGTGGACGCTCGACGTGACCGACGGCCCCGACATCGACGACTTCGGGGAGAGTGCAGCCGCGCTGTTCGGCACCGAATTCGTGGTGGGCGATCAGAGCAATCACATCGGGCTTCGGCTGGCATCTACCGATGAGCAGCCGCTCCCACAGCGCACCGGCACCGGCGAGGTCCTCTCGCGCGGCGTCCCCATCGGTGCCGTCGAAGTACCCGCTGGCAACGAACTTCTGGTCCTGCATCGAGGTAGAGGCGTCACCGCCGGTTATCCGGTGCTGGCAGTCGTCACCACCGTTTCACTCTCACAGCTGGGACAGGCCCGACCCGGGCACCGCGTCCGATTCCGGAACTGCAGCGTCGCAACGGCGGTTGCAGAGCACCGCGAACAGCAGCACCGCATCGCCTTGCTGAGGCGGCGTGTGGAGAACGTATTCACCACCCTCCGGATACCTCTTCACACCTCGGAAGCCCGAGTACCGAGCCACGTCGGCACCACACGCCCCGCGAGCGCTCCGCGCCGCGCGTCTATTTTGGAGACAGCATGACCAACACCATCGAAGCGGTAGACGGCCAGGTAGCCGACCCGCGCAAGGTCCGGAAAGTCGTCGCAGCGGGCTGCGTCGGCATCTTCGTCGAGCTCTACGACAACGGTGTCTTCGCGTTCATGGCGACGGCACTGGCCATCGTGTTCTTCGACGTATCGAAGTCGAGCGACGCGCTGATGCTGGTGTTCGCCGGCTACGCGGTCTCGTTCTTCGTTCGGCCCCTCGGCGCGGTGGTCTGCGGCATCCTCGGCGACCGGATCGGTCGACAGAAGATGTTGGTGTTCGTCATCATGCTGATCAGCGTGGCGACCGCCGGTATCGGCTTGCTGCCCACCTACGCGGCCATCGGTATCGCGGCACCGGCACTGCTGATCTTTCTGCGGATCGTGCAGGGATTCTCCGTCGGTGGTGAAGCTGCCGGCGCCATGACGTTCCTCGCCGAACACGCCCCGGAAGGCAAGCGCGGCTTGATCACGAGCTACGCGCAGATCGCGTCGTTCCTCGCACTGCTGACCGGAACGATGATCGCGTTTGCCATGTCGCCGTGGCTCAACGCCGACGCGATCAACGGCGGCGGACTCGCATCGTGGGCGTGGCGCATCCCGTTCCTCATGGCCATTCCGATGGGAATCATCGGCTGGTACATCCGCCGCGCGATCTCCGATACCCCGAACTTCGAGCGGCTCAAGGAATCCGGCGGTTTGTCGCGCAATCCGCTCAAGGAAGCATTCTCCACTCCCGAACACCGTCGCGCCATGATCCTCGCCCTGTTCATCCCCTTGATGAATGGTTCCGGCTACTACGTTCTGTTCTCGTACATGCCCACGTTCCTCAAAGGCGATCAGATCGGATTCTCGACCGGGACAGCGCTTCTCGTCACCGCATCCAGCCTGGTCGCGATCTGCTTCGCGATTCCGTTCATGGGTGCTCTCTCCGACCGGATCGGTCGCAAGAAGGTCATCGCCGGTGCAGCTGCGGCAATGGCGATCGGAGCGATCCCCTGCTATGCCATGATCGTGACCGGCAACGTCGGCCTCGCCGTTCTCGGTGCCTGCCTCATGGCAGTGATCTTCGCCGGGCACACAGCCGTCATCCACATCCTGATCGTCGAACTGTTCCCCACGCGGGTTCGCTACTCCGCCTACGGTTTGGGTTACAACATCTCGTCCGCACTCTTCGGTGGTACCGCACCGTTGTTGATGACCTGGTTGATCCCCGAATTCGGTATCTACGTTCCCGCCTTCTACGCGGTCATCACTGCAATCGGCACGCTGATCGCGGTCAGCACCATCACCGATCGCGCCCACGTTCCGCTACGCGACACTCTGTGACTTCTCGCGTGAGTCACTCCTGATCCGGCCCGGTGGCCGCCTGCAGTCCGCGGCGGCCGCCGGGTCATACCAATTTCTTCCTGTAGGAGCACACAATGCCTTTCTCCGATTACCGCACAGCTCTCGTCACCGGCGCCAACACCGGAATGGGTGCCGCCGTCACCGAGATGTTCACCAAGCGCGGACTGACGGTCTACGGCGTCGCCCGCAATGCCGACAAGCTCGGTGAGGTTGCCGATCGCACCGGAATGATCCCTCTGCCCGTGGACATCACCGACACCGCCGCGCTCGCCGAAGCTGTCGGCGGACTGGAGATCGACATCCTCGTCAACAACGCGGGGGTGTCCGCAACCGGAAACATTCTCGACGCCGAAGAAGCATCGGTCGACGCGATGGTGGACGTGAATCTTCGTGCAGTGCTGCACCTGTGCCGCATTCTGCTGCCGGGAATGGTGGAGCGCGATCTAGGTCATGTCGTCAACATCAGCTCCATCGCCGGCCTGTACAACTTCTACGGCCACACTGCCTACCACGCGACCAAGGCTGCGGTGCACCAGATTTCGCGCCAGCTGCGAAACGACTGCATCGGCAAGCGGATTCGAGTGACCGAGATCTGCCCTGGCCGGGTCGAGACCGAGATCTTCGGTCGCAACCTCGGCGGCACGCCCGAAGCCATGAAGGAAGCGTGGGAGACCTTCTACGAAGGCTACGAATCCATCACTACCAAGGACATCGCGGATACCATCGAGTTCGCGATCGACGCCCCTGGCCACGTCAATCTTGGTCTCATCGAGGTGCTCCCCACCTTCCAGGTGCCCGGTGGCCTCGACTTCATCCGTCGCAACGACTGAGAGAGCGCATCATGAGTTTTGTACTACCGGAAACGACGCTCGGAGTGGTGGCCCATGCGGCAGGTGACCTGCGGGTCGAGCATGTTGCGTTGACTGCGCCGACCGCCGAGCAGGCAGTGATCGAGATCGCTTACGGCGGTGTGTGTGGATCAGATCTGCACTACTGGACGCACGGCGCGGCGGGGGAGTCGATTCTGAAGGCACCGATGCTGCTCGGTCACGAGGTGGTCGGCACGGTCGTGACGGCCGCGGCGGACGGAACGGGGCCGGCAGTTGGAACTTCCGTGGCCGTACACCCCGCAACGCCCGGTGGGACCGCGCCTCGGTTCCCGAGCGATCGGCCCAACCTCTCGCCCTGCTGCACATACCTGGGAAGTGCAGCGCAGTACCCACACACCGAGGGCGCCTTCGTGAAATACGCAGTGCTCCCGACGCGCATGCTCCGGGAACTGCCCGAGGGGTTGGACCTGCGGACTGCGTCGGTAGCCGAACCGGCAAGCGTTGCCTGGCACGCTGTTTCGCGAGCGGGAGACGTACGCGGGAAGAAGGCGCTGGTCGTCGGCTGCGGACCCATCGGCGCACTGGTCGTGGCTGTGCTCAAACGAGCAGGCGCGCAGTCGATCACCGCGGTCGACGTGCACGACGTTCCGCTGCAGATCGCGTCGACGCTCGGTGCGGATCGGGTTCTCGAGGCCACCGACGCCGAGGCAGTCGCCGCATCCGATGCCGACGTGGTCGTCGAGTGCACCGGCAATCATCGCGGGCTCGAATCCGCTATTCGCGGGGCGACGAGCGGTGGACGGGTGGTCATGCTCGGGCTTCTTCCGTCCGGACCTCAACCGGTACACATTTCGCTGGCGATCACGCGAGAGTTGGAGTTGGTGGGCTCATTCCGCTTCAACGACGAAATCGACGAGGTGCTGCTCGCCCTCGCCGACGGTTCGCTTGCTGTCGATGCTGTTCTCACACACGAATATCCGGTCGAGGAAGCTCTGGAAGCCTTCGCAGTCGCCAAGGATGCTTCGGTGTCGGGGAAGGTGCTGTTGCGGTTCTGAGTCCTTCGACCCTGTGCGCCTTTATTAACCGCGGGTGGTTAATAAAGGCGCACAGCAGGTTATTCGACCACCAGGCCCTTGGCTTCCAGCAGGGCAGTCAGATTGCTCACCTCGAGTGGGGTCTCGCCCCGCTTGTAACGCTCGATGTACCCGGCTTCGGCTTCGTCACGGGCACGCGAGAGTTCGATTGCCTCGGCAACCTCCTCGCGGCGGACCACGACAACGCCGTCGCAGTCGCCCTTGACGACGTCACCGGGATAAATGACCTGTTCTCCGAAGACCAGGGGATGGTTGATCGGGCCGAGAGATTCCTTGACGGTTCCCTCGATGTACACGTGCTTGGAGAAGACGGGGAATCCGAGTTCGCGGATCTCCCGGGTATCGCGCACTCCGCCGTCGGTGACCAGTGCGGTAATGCCGCGCGCAACACAGGCATTGGCGAGGACATCGCCGAACTGGCCGGCGGCTTGATCACCTGAAGAGACGATCAGGACGTCACCCGGCTGTGCGTAGCTGATCGCAACCTGCAGCATGAGGTTGTCACGGGGATGGCACTTGACTGTGAAGGCGGAGCCGCAGAACTTCATGTCGCGGTCGATCGGTTTGATCGCCGGATGCAGCGACCCCTTACGTCCCTGTGCCTCGTGAATCGTGGCCGCGGAGAACGTCCCCAGTTCGGCAATCAGGTCCTTGTCCGCGCGATCAATTTTCGTCTTGACGTGAATCATCTTGTACTCCAGAAAGTATGAAAGATCAGGAAAGGCGTTCGACTGCCGCGGCGATCTGTGCCGCGGCCTTTTCGAGGACGGCCTCGGAGGTGGCGAAGGAGATGCGGAAGTACGGCGATGCGCCGTAAGCCGAACCCTGAATGGTGGCAACCGACGCCTCGTCGAGGAGATAGAGGACGAGATCCTGGTCGGACTCGATCACGGTGCCATCCGGGGTCTGCTTGCCGATCAAGCCGGCACAGTTGACGAACAGGTAGAACGCACCCTGCGGCACGACGGGCTCGAGCCCGGGGACAACACTGAGGAGGTGAGCCGAGAGGTCGCGTCGTCGTCGGTAACTTCGTACGGATTCGGTGAGGAAACTCTGGTCGCCGGTAAGGGCTTCCACGGCTGCGGCCTGGCTGATCGAGGACGGGCAGGAAGAACTCTGACCCTGCAGTTTGTTGACGGCGCCGATCAATCCGGAATTTCCGAGTCCGTATCCGAGTCGCCACCCGGTCATGGCATGAGACTTGGAGACTCCGTTGGTGACCAGTACCTGATCACGGAGGTGCGGAGCGACCTGCAGCAGACTCGGGATCGGAGCGTCGCCGAAGTTGATCTCGTCGTAGATCTCGTCGACCAACACACTGACATGGGGATTGGCCTCGATCACTTCGGCGAGTGCCTGCAGCTGCTCGCGGGTGTACACAGATCCGGTGGGGTTGCCCGGGGCATTGAGGATGACCCATTTGGTGTTCGAAGTGATTGCAGCGGATAGTGCTTCGGCTGTGAGAAGAAAGTTGTCGGACTCCTCGCACTGAACGATCACCGGAGTTCCGTCGTGAGCGAGGACCATATCCGGGTACGAAACCCAGTAAGGGGCGGGAACGATAACCTCGACGCCGGCTTCGACCGTCGCCATGAGAGCGAGGAAGATGACCTGTTTCGCGCCGCCGCCGACGGTGATCTGGTTGTCCGCGTACTGGATTCCGGTTCGCGAAGCCGCGCGTGCTGCGATTGCCTCGCGTAGAGCCGGGATGCCGTTGACTGCGGTGTACTTGGTCTGACCCGTGTTGATCGCAGTGATCGCCGCAGACTTGATGTTGTCGGGTGTGTCGAAATCGGGCTCCCCGACGGTCAGGTCGAGTATTTCACGGCCCTGGGCCTTCAGCTCGCGCACTCGTTGTGCGGCAGCCACACTCGGCGACTCCCTGATTCTGTCGACGCGCGCAGCCGGAACGAAAGTCGCCATGATGGTCTGCTCCTGGGTCCGGGGTGAGCGTGGATTCCCGTCGTCGACGAGCCACAGTTCTCACTCGGTGATCCGTTCGACCATAGGGTCCTACCAGGGCATCTGACCAAGACCGAACCGTTGTGGCCCGATAAGCAAACGTGATGGAGCGGCGACGGAATCAGACCGACAGAACGCGCAGATCCTCGAGACCGTCCACGACGGGAACGCGCCACGACGCAAGCTCTTCCGGTCCCTGCTCGTCCCACAGCTCGAACAGTTCCGAATCGGTCGATGCGATGGTGCGCTCCACCATTTCGATCAGCCAGGTGAGCCGTTCACTGGTCAGAGCCGAGGTGAAGGAGTCGAGATCGAGGTCTTGGGTGGCAGGGTCACGCTTGCGGTCGGCACGCACGATCAGTACCAATTCGAGCAAGGCGACGGCGATTTGACCGCCGTCGACCTCGAGGTAGTCGTCTTCGAATGCCCACTTCACCGATTCGAAGGTGAAATCACCGTGCCCGATGGACGCGATCAAATCCCCTGCACCGTCGTTCTCGAACGGTCCCGATCCCCACGCGCCCACTGTCTACTCTTTTCCGATTGCCGTGTCAGCGCGCTTCGAGCGCGATCTTCGCTCCGAATCCTAGAAGAACTGTTCCGGTTATGCGCTCGAGTGCCTGTCGCACTCGGGGCTTCTCGAAGGTGCTACGCGCTCGCGAGAGAAGGACCACGTAGCCACTGAGCCACACGATGGTGATGGCTGCGTGGATGAGCACCAGCAATGCAAGCGACGGTCCCGTCGGCCACCCGGCCGGAACCAACTGCGGCAACAGTCCGGTGTAGAAGACGGCGATCTTGGGGTTGAGCAGGTTGGTGGTGAAGCCCGTCTTCCATGTCCCGGCCTTCTGCGATCGTGGAGCGTCGGCATTGTGTTGCATCCGCGACGTCCGGCTCTCCCACAGTGCTCGCACACCGAGATAGATCAGGTAAGCCGCGCCGGCGAGCTTGACGACGGTGTACGCCTCCGCCGACGCGGCCAGGATCGCCGACAGCCCGAGGACGGTCAACAGACCCCACACCAGAAGGCCCGAGACGATGCCGGCCGCTACCCGGAAACCGGCAGATCTGCCCGCGCCGAGAGCAGCCTGCGTCACGACGGCCATGTCGG
This sequence comes from Rhodococcus sp. C3V, assembly GCF_029269915.1. NCBI lineage: Bacteria > Bacillati > Actinomycetota > Actinomycetes > Mycobacteriales > Nocardiaceae > Rhodococcus > Rhodococcus sp. C3V. The sequence goes on along the minus strand of NZ_JARJBE010000007.1, from coordinate 245,671 downwards.
GCCCGGGGACCAGAGTCAGTAGGGCGAGCACAGCTGTGGCGGCGAGCAGAGCGGTCAGCATGCAACAAGTATGAAGTCGGGGTGGGGAGCATTGTCGGCCGGTGGTGTCGGGCCTGTGAACAAAGAGTGGCGCGGCGGTGTGAACTGCATGGACACGCCCGGAAACCGGCGTCTCGCGAGCCCTGTTCGACAAAGTTATGCACACTGTGGGGAAACGAATCGTTGCAGGTAGGAGGAATAACTCTGTTGTAATTCATCCTTTTGTCCACAGGTTATGCACAACTGGGAAGTGGATGTGAATGAAGTTATCCACACCTGTGTGTGCATCGGTGGAGAACTGTCCAACTCCATTGGATACCCGCGAGTAATAAATCCCAACCAGTGGGTTGACCCCGGGACGTTCGTCCTGTCCAATCGAGGGTCAGCGGTAGTCGTGCGATGCTCAGGGGGCGCTTGACGGATGCGGAGATTTGGGTTTGTCGGGATTGTGTTGGTCGTGCTCGCGCTTGTCGTGGGCGGAGTGGCGTATGCCGAACCGGCACCTGAAAACCCACCAGGAGATTCGGCCGGTCAGGCCGGGGCTCACATCAATCGCATAGAGCAGTTGTCGCCCACACGCAGTGCCGTGTTCGTCGAGTCGCCGGCCATGCGACGCGAGGTACAAGTGCAGGTTCTGCATCCAGCGTCGAGCGCCGGTTCACGTCCGTCCTTCTACCTACTCGACGGAGTCAGTGCCGGTTCGGAATCCGGATACTCCGAGAGCACCTGGACCCAGAAGACCGACATCGAAACGTTTTTCGCTGACAAGAACGTCAACGTCGTTCTCCCCGTGGGCGGCACCGGCAGTTTCTACACCAACTGGAAGAACGACGATCCGAACCTCGGTGTGAACAAGTGGGAATCGTTTCTCGCAGAAGAACTTCCGACGTTGATCGATTCTGCGTTTTCCGGAAATAGGACGAACGTGGTCGGCGGGGTGTCCATGGGTGCGCTCGGCGCGGCCAACCTCATCACACATCACCCGAAGCTCTACACCGGATTGGCCTCGTACAGTGGCTGTCTCGACAACTCCGAATCGTCCTCGCAGGACTCCGTACGGCTCACCGTGGCCAGCAAGGCGGGCGACGCCACCAACATGTGGGGCCCGGCGTCGGACCCCGACTGGCAAAAGCACGACCCGTCCACCAACGCGGAAACGCTGCGTGGGAAGACGATCTACGTGTCCTCCGGTACAGGTGCGCCCGGAGAATACGACAACGTCTTCACCCCGAGTGGACTGCAGACTGCCATCGAAGGCGGACCGCTCGAGGCGCTCGCTAATACGTGCACACAACTGTTCGAAGCGAGGTTGGGGGAGTTGTCGATTCCCGCAGTGTTCGCGTATCGGAGCGACGGCACCCATTCGTGGCCGTACTGGCAAGACGCGCTTCACGATTCCTGGCCGACGGTGAAGACGGCGCTGGGAATGTGAGCTGAGAACTACTCGGCCAGTGCCAGTTCGAGCAATTGGAGGGCGCCGTCACGGGTCTGCGCAGCCGCGATGAACCCGGCCTTGTGGCAGAAGACCGAACTGTCGACGCCCGTCTGGGCGGCAAGATCCGAGCCGTTCAGGCCGCGCCACGGCTCCGGCAACAGCTTTCGTGAACCGAACTTGGAGTCAGCAGGCTTGACCGTCTGAATCGACCAGCCGCCGTTGGTGTTCGGGAAGATGGTGAACAGCAGCTCTGGCTGGGCCGACGCGGCGCGGCCGTGGGGAACGAAGCGTTCCAGCACGACGAAGCGCGGATCCGTTGCTTTTTCGTAGGTCTCGGTGAACTCGCGCTCGGCCGCCGCGTCGCCGGCATACTTGGCGCGCAGGCGAATCAAGACCTGGGTTGCGAGAACGACGGCCAGCTCGAACTGGGTGTCGAACTCCTCGTCGGTGGACGAGATCGGATTGAAAAGGTCCAGCACGGACGACAGATCAAAAGGCTTGGTGCCGTAGTCGTTGAGGGTGTAGATCTCTTGGCCGTTGTCGACGGCGTCGATGCCCTCGACCAGTCGGCTGTCGATACGGCGGAACACGGAGGCGTCGCCTTCACAGAACTGCAGGCCGTATTCCTGCCAGAGCAGACCGAAGGCGGAGTACAGGATGCCGTTGCTGCGCTCGCCGGCATCACGCTGGTGATGGTCGAAGCGCCCCTCGGCCGGGTTGTAGCGACCGCCGACGTCGAGCACGATGTCCGCGCTGCCCAGGACGGACTCGTCACGGCTGCGAACGACGGTGGCGTCGGGGTACAGCTGCTTGAGCAGCGATACGCCGAAGACGTCGTCTGCATGGAACTTGCCGTTATGGGTCGCGATGATCACCCGTCGAGACTAGGCAATCGAGCGGGGGGATGCCTATTCAGCCGACGGTGCGGATGCGATCGGTGGCAGGCGGCGAGACCGGGGACCCGGCTGCGAACAGGGCAGTCAAGGCGTCGAGGTCGTTGCCCGCGCCGGTCATCTGGGTGGAGTTCTTCAGTGCGGTGAAACCGTCCCCGCCCTCGGCGAGGAACTTGTTCACCACGACGCTGTAGACGCCGTCGGGGGCGATGTCCTGCCCGTTCAAGCGCATTTCCGAGATTCGCGAGCCCGGCGCTGCTCGCCGGTCCATGGCGTAGGTGAAGCCCGCGGACGGGGAGAGGATGCGCTCGGTAGCGGTGCCGTCGAGGTCGATCTGGAATTGCTGTTCGAGAGCGTCCTTCAACACCGCTCCTGTGACGGAGAGCACCTCGAGGCTGTTACCGAAGGGTTGAACACCGTAGGCCTGGCGGTAGGTGACCTGGCCGGAAGTGCCGAAGTCCAAGTCCTCGCGCATGCCGCCGGGGTTCGTCAACGCTAGTTGGGCGCCTCGTGTCGATCCGGCGGCGAGTTGAGCGTCGGCGACCAGGTTGCCGAGTGTCGATTCGCCGCTGGGGACGCGGTCGCGTGTCAGATCGGCGGTAATGGTCCCCACCGGCCGCTGAGCGCTGTCCGACGCCTCCGACCAGGCCCGGTCGGCGAGAGCCTGAATATCGGGATCCGGCGAAATATCGTGTGTCACTATCTGATTGAACGCGGACGTCTGATCGCGAACGACCTCGCGGGTGTTGCGATCGATGGTGACGTCTGCGACGGACACGATCCGGCCGTGCGAAGCGCCCTGCATCACGACTCTGGGATTGCCTGCGGGATCAGGGAATTCGCAGTTGTACTGCTGGTGGCTGTCGGCGGTGAAGATGACGTCCACCTTCGGTGACGCACGAAGGGCGATGTCGCGGGCCGGCCCGGACTCGACGTTGCAGTCGTTGGGCCCACCTTCGACGGCCGGTTCGTCCCCACGGTGCAGGAGGACGGTGATGGCTTTGACGCCGAAGAAGTCGAGGACGTCGGCGGTGCGGTTGATCGCTTCGACTTCGTCGCCGAACTGCAGATCGGCGATCCCACCCGGTGTCACGATCTGCGACGTGTTGGCGGGGGAAATCGCGATGACTCCGAGCGGAATGCCGTCGACCATGTTCACGGTGAAGGGCAGCGTGGCCGGGGTGCCGTTGGTGTACGTCATGTTCGCGGCCATCAGTGGGAAGTTGGCGCCGTCGAAGGACGGACTGAACGTGCACGCATCGACGGCGGAGCAACCGCCGGACTGCATGCGTCGGAACTCGGCGAGTCCCTTGTCCAGTTCGTGGTTGCCGATCGCGGAGGCGTCGATCTTCATCCGGTTCAGGAGTTCGACCGTCGGTTCGTCGTTGAACATCGCCGACTCGAGCGCCGACGATCCCCAGTTGTCACCGACCGAATACAGCAGCGAGTTGGTGGCTTGGCTGCGAAGTTGCGTCACGTAGGCCGCGAGATACGCCGCGCCACCTGCGGGAGTGAGCGAGCCGTCGGCCTGCCTGATCTCGCTGCGAACACCTTCCGGCGGGCGGAGACTGCCGTGCAGATCGTTGAACGCCAACAGACGTACCGACACCGTGTCCTGGGACTCTGCGTTGGCGACGCCACTCAGGGAGGTCGCGGTGGTGGCGAGAAGGGTCGTTGCGAGCACGGCACACGTTCGTGTCATGCGTCGCGTCATGCGTCGTGCTCCCTCGCTCGGACCGGCTTCGAACCTCCCTGAGTGTGCCCGTCTGCCGAAACGAATTCCAGTCCCCGGCGTAACAGTTATGTATCGAGTGTCACGCGGTGACGCCGATGCCCGCGGCCTGCTTCGCGACGTCGGTGTTCGCGAAAGCGAGGAATGCGTCGTTCTCGTGTGGATCGCCGATGGTCATCCGGACGCCCTCGACGCCGTACTGGCGGATCAGAATGCCCGCTTCGGTACTCGCCTCGGCAAAAGCGGGAGAGAGCTCTCCGAGGGGGAGATAGACGAAGTTCGCCGACGACTCGGGGACGGTGTACCCGGCTTCGATCAGAGCGGTTCGAACTCGCGTCCGCTCGGCGATGACACCTTCGGTGCGGGCAAGCAGTTCGTCTGCTGCAGCCAGGGAAGCGATTGCTGCGGCCTGCGCGACAGCGCTCACGGTGAACGGGGTGTGCACCTTGCCGAGGGCCACGATGATCTCCGGATCCGCGACCGCGTAACCCACGCGGATTCCCGCGAGGCCGTACGCCTTCGAGAAGGTGCGCAGAACAACCACGTTGGGGCGACTGCGGAACAGCTCGATGCCGTCGGCGTCCGAGCGTGAGTACTCGAAGTACGCCTCGTCGAGTGCGACGACGACGTGCGCCGGCACAGCGTCGAGGAAGCTCTCGAGCTCTGCCTTCGACAGTGCATTGCCGGTCGGGTTGTTGGGGTTGCACACGAAGATCAACCGCGTGCGGTCGGTGATCGCGGCCAGCATCGCATCGAGGTCGTGGCCGAAGTCCTCGGTGAGCGGAACCTTGACCGAGACGGCGTGGCCGACCTGAGTGACCACGGGGTAGGCCTCGAACGAACGCCACGCGTAGATGACCTCGTCACCCTGATCGCACGTGATCTGCACGAGTTCCTGGCACAGCGTCACGGAGCCGCAACCAGCGGCGACGTTGGCCGGCTCGACTTTCAAGAAGCTGGCCAGCGCCTCGATGAGTGCAACCGCGGCATTGTCCGGGTAGCGGTTGGCATTGGCGACCGCGTCGGCGACGGCGTCACGCACACCGGGCAACGGCCCTACTGTCGTTTCGTTGCTCGCCAGCTTGATCGCACCCGGAAAATTGCGTCCGGGAACGTAGGCGGGGATGGAGGCGAGGTCAGGGCGAATGTGTGCGGTCACGAGTCGATTATGCGCGCACTGATTTGGTGCGTAGCGGCCGTCTGCGTGTCAGAGTTAGAAGATGTCGGAAATCTTCCGAGCCACCGCGTATCTGCGCGGAGCCGAAGGGGAGGTCGCCACGGCTGTTCCGCTGACCGTGGTGGAGCCGGACGGCCCGACGCGGGGCGGGATCGTCGTCCTGCATGAAGCCCGGAAGTTCAGCCCGGCTCTGCTGAATCTGATGTGCGCGCTTGCCGGCGAAGGGTGGGTGAGCGTCGCACCTCACCTGTTTCACCGCGAACCCGAACACATGCAGGGTGAGGTGTTCGGTGACAACCTCTTCGCCGACTTCGACGCGACCCTCGATTGGCTCGTCGGACGCGAAGTTCTCGCAGACACCATCGGGGTGCTCGGATTCGACGACGCCGGTACCGCCGCGATGCTCGTGGCCACCAGCCGTCCGGTCGGCGCCGCGGTGAGCGTCGCCGCCCGGGGAATCGTCGAAGCCTTGTCGGTGGATGCTCAGGCGCTTGTCGACGCGGCCACTTCCCTGCAGGCGCCGTGGCTGGCGCTGTACGGCGAGGACGATCCCAGCACGCCTCGCGAACACGTGACTCTGCTCCGGGAAGCGACCGCGAAGGCCGACGTCGCGACACTGGTGGTCAGCTACGCCGGACTGGCTCACCGGGCGGACGAGCCGCCACAGCTGTCCGAGGACGCTGACCTCGACGACCCTGATTCGGCCTCGATCATCGAAGCTCAGACCCGGATCTTCGACTGGTTCGACAGCCACCTGCGGTAAGTCCACAAAACAGCCCGCTGACCACACGTTTTGCCTTTGGTGGCGAAGGGTGTGTAATCTTTCGATCCGGCGGTCCGAAAGGATCGGAACCCCCAGGGAGGCGTGCCAGAGCGGCCGAATGGGACTCACTGCTAATGAGTTGTCCCTTTTACGAGGGACCGGAGGTTCAAATCCTCTCGCCTCCGCCAAGCCGGTGATTTTGACCGGCGGGTTAGAAATGATAGAAATTACGACGGTAAGACACGCAAGACCAGCAAGACAACAGAACATGCGCCCGTAGCTCAACGGATAGAGCACTTGACTACGGATCAAGAGGTTAGGGGTTCGAATCCCTTCGGGCGCACAAGAAAGAAGGTCACAGACTTCAGGTCTGTGACCTTCTTTTTGTTGTGGTGCATACGCAATTCTTGAATGTGTGTGAGGTCACCTCGGCGATTTCGGGCGGTGATCCTCGCGATCGTGGGAACCGACAACCGATCCCCGCGACCTATGCTTTCTGCGGAGCAGCCACGCGAACCGAGGAGAACCCGTTGGAGACCGTCGACAGTCGGACGCTCCCGGTCTACTCGGCGGGGGCGGTCGAGGTGCCCTTTGTCATTGCGGGCATGGACGAACTTGTCTCCCGCGAGACCCGGTGGGATGCGCACTCGCACCCGACTCACGAATTGTTGTGGAACGAGCGGGGAGCGTCGAGCGCCACGGTGGGATCGCGCACGTGGACCATTACGCCGACCGTCGGTCTGTGGATGCCCGCCGGCGTCCTGCACTCGGCGATCGCGCCGGCTGGCACCTGGTATCGGGCCGCTCAGCTCGACATCGCGTCAGTTCCTTCTCTGTCCGACGTGCCGGTGGCGATCGAGGTCACTCCGCTGCTGCGGAACCTCCTCGAGCGACTGGCAGACGATTCACTCGGAGCTCCTTCGCGCTCGCTCACGGAGCAGATGGTGATCGACGTGCTGGCACCGTCGCCGAACGAGTTGCTGGTGCTGGTGCCGGACTCGCCACTTCTGCAACCCATCGTCGATGCGATCGGTGACGATCCGAGTGACATGCGAACGCTGTCCGACTGGGCAAGGCTCCTCGGTGTCAGCCCGCGAACCATCACCCGGGTATTTCGGTCGGAGACCGGGATGAGTTTCGGGCAGTGGGTCTCGGCTGTGCGCGCCCAACGAGCGGTGACCCTTCTTGCCCACGGCTTGGATCTACAAGAGGTTGCCGAGCGTGTGGGCTACCACTCGACCAGCGCATTCGGGGCGGCATTCCGACGCACTACAGGCGCTACGCCAGGGATGTTTCGGGCTAGCTAATCGGTCATCTCGCTCTGACTCGATCGCTACACGGGGTGTCCCAAACACGCGATTGCGCCACATTGCCCTCCCGTATACGGTTTAGGCAAACCTCACCTAAGTGCCTGATTGAGCCGGGTTGAGGGCCGTACCCCTTCTCGAGAGAGTTCTGTTTTCATGCGTTCAAAACGCTTCTTGGCGGTGGCCGCAGCAGCGGTCGCAGTCGCCCTCGGCATGACAGCTTGCAGTTCCGACTCCTCGGAGACCGCCGACGGCGGCAGCGCCGGAAGCGGATCCAGCTCCTTCCCTGTCACGATCGAGCACGCTTTCGGAACTACGACGATCGACGCCAAGCCGGAGCGAGTTGCCACTGTTGCCTGGGCCAATCACGAAGTGCCCCTTGCTCTCGGCGTGGTTCCCGTCGGAATGGCAGCGGCGACTTTCGGTGACGACAACGGCAACGGAATGCTGCCGTGGGTCGAGGAAAAGCTCGACGACCTCGGCGCGAAGCCGCCGGTGCTCTTCGACGAGACCGACGGCATCGACTTCGAAGCCGTCTCCGATACGAACCCTGACGTCATTCTTGCCGCATACTCCGGATTGACGCAGGAGGACTACGACACTCTCAGTGAGATCGCTCCGGTTGTGGCGTATCCCGAGGGGCCGTGGGCGACGTCGTGGCGTGACGTCATCAAGTTCAACAGCATGGGCCTCGGCATGGAATCCGAAGGGCAGGAACTGATCTCCACCATCGAGAAGGAGATCGCCGACGAGGTTGCCGCGCATCCGCAGCTTGCAGGCAAGGCAACCATGTTCCTGACGCACGTCGACACCGCTGATCTGAGCCAGGTCAGCTTCTACACGGCGAACGACACGCGCGCCGCGTTCTTCGAGGACCTCGGACTTTCGACGCCGAAGAGCGTTGCCGACGCCTCGACGGGTGGTGAGTTCTCGAAGAAGGTCAGTGCGGAGCGTGTGGACGTCTTCGACGACGTCGAACTGATCGTCACCTACGGTGACCAGGCACTTGTCGACGCACTCAAGGCTGACCCATTGCTCTCGCAGATGCCTGCCGTCGCCAATAACGCGATCGTGTTCCTCAATGGAACCGGGCCGATGGGAACGGCGGCCAACCCGACTCCACTCGCAATTTCGTGGGTACTCGGCGACTACGTCGATCTGCTCGCCGGGGCCGCTGGAAAGTCGGAGTGACTGTAACCTCGCAGGATTCGACGTCGGGCGCTCGCGATACGCGGCGCCCGACGTTCGGCAATTCGCTGTGGCTGATCGCCCTTCTCGTTGTCCTCGCGGTGCTCATGTGCGCCTCGATCGTCATCGGCTCTCGTGACGTCGACTGGTCCGATATCTTTGCCGCACTGAGTGGTTCAACGGACAACATCGGTCAGGGCGCGATTGCCAAGCGCATTCCGCGGACGGTGCTCGCGATAATCGTGGGAGCTGCGCTCGGTCTTGCCGGCGCAGTGATGCAGGGGATCACCCGAAACCCTTTGGCGGATCCCGGAATCCTGGGCGTCAACATGGGCGCTTCGCTCGCCGTGGTGATCGGAATGGCGTGGTTCGGACTGTGGACCCAGACCAGCATGATCTGGGTGGCCGTACTCGGTGCAGCCGGGGCGGCGTTGTTCGTCTACGTGGTCGGGTCACTCGGGCGAGGTGGAGCCACGCCACTCAAGTTGGCTCTTGCCGGGGCCGCAACATCGGCTGCGTTTGCTTCGTTCATCACTGCGATCATGCTGCCGCGAAACGATATTGCGGGCAACATTCGTTCGTGGCAGATCGGCGGCGTCGGTGGCGCGAGTTTCGAGGTGATCCGGCAGGGTCTGCCTTTCCTCATTGTCGGCTTCGTGATCTGTCTGCTGTCAGCGCGCAGTCTCAACTCTCTTGCGCTCGGTGACGAGGTTGCATCAGGTCTCGGCGAACGCGTCGCGGTGGTTCGTGCAGTGGCAGCGCTCGGTGCAGTGTTGCTCTGCGGTGCAGCCACTGCCATTGCCGGACCGATCGGCTTCGTCGGTTTGGTTGTCCCGCATCTGTGCCGGTTGCTGATCGGGATTGACAACCGTTGGCTACTACCGTTTTCTGCGCTGACAGGTGCCGGCCTTCTCGTCGCCGCCGACATTCTCGGACGAATTGTCGCCCGGCCGAGCGAAATCGACGTCGGCATCATCACCGCGCTCATCGGAGCGCCCTTCTTCATTTACATAGTCCGCCGTCAGAAAATACGTGAGCTGTGACCACTACATTCGTTACTCCCGAAGTCGAGGTCGACGCAGTCGGAGCAAGCCGTATCCGACGAGGTAGACGCCGCCGCATCGTGATTGCCGTGCTGACGGTCCTCGCCGTCGCATCCTTCGCGGTCACTCTGATGGTGGGAAAAACCTTCTACCCGCCGTCAGATGTGCTTCGGGTCGTGCTGGGGGAGAACGTGCCTGGTGCCTCGTTCACCGTCGGCCGCCTCCGGTTGCCTCGCGCTGTCCTCGCTGTGGTCGCCGGAATCTGTTTCGGCTTGGGCGGCATCACGTTCCAGACGATGCTGCGCAACCCGCTCGCGAGCCCCGACATCATCGGAATCAGCTCCGGCGCAAGCGCTGCAGCGGCTTTCGCGATCATCTCGCTTTCACTCGGCGGTTCACAGGTATCGGTTTTTGCTATCGCTGTCGGTCTGGGCGTCGCAATCTTGATCTACGTTCTGTCTTTCCGGGACGGTGTAGCGGGCACTCGGCTGATCCTGATCGGTATCGGCATCGCCGCGATGCTCGACAGCGTCACCGCCTACCTTCTCAGTACCGCCGCCGCGTGGGATCTGCAGGAGACGATGCGTTGGCTCGCCGGCAGTCTCAACGGTGCCAACTGGGGTTCGACGGTTCCCGTACTCCTGGCGCTGGTCGTGCTCGGGCCGGTGCTGCTGAGCCAATCGCGCAACCTTTCGACCATCCAGCTCGGTGACGACGCAGCACAAGCGCTCGGCGTCAGAGTGGAACGAACGCGCATTCTGACGATCATTGCGGCCGTCGGACTCATCGCCTTTGCCACTGCCGCTGCGGGGCCCATCGCCTTCGTCGCATTTCTGTCCGGCCCCATTGCCGCCCGCATCGTCGGTCCGGGAACATCACTTTTGATTCCGTCGGCGCTGGTCGGAGCGCTACTGGTGCTCGTTGCCGATTTCTGCGGACAGTACGCCTTCGGCACCCGTTACCCCGTTGGCGTGGTGACCGGCGCGCTGGGAGCGCCGTATCTCGTCTACCTCATCATTCGCTCCAACCGAACGGGAGGTTCGCTGTGACCGAATTCCATACTCTGACTGTCGAAAACCTCGAACTCGGTTACGGAGGACGGACCGTCGTCGAATCGCTCGACCTCGCGGTGCCGCCGGGAAAGATCACGACCATCGTGGGCGCCAACGCGTGCGGCAAATCGACACTGCTGCGGTCGATGTCGCGGCTACTCAGTCCCCGAAGCGGTCATGTTCTGTTGGACGGCAAGGATGTTCATCGCCTGCCTGCGAAGAAGCTCGCTCGCACGCTCGGTCTGCTGCCGCAGTCACCGATCGCACCGGAAGGGATAGTTGTCGCCGATCTCGTCGGCCTTGGTCGTCATCCACATCAGCGGGTGCTGTCGAGGTGGAGCCGCGAGGATGACGCAGCTGTCGCCGAGGCGCTTGCGGCCACGGACACAACCGAATTGGCCGAACGATCGGTGGACGAGCTTTCCGGTGGTCAGCGCCAACGTGTGTGGATTGCGATGGCGCTCGCCCAACAAACCGATCTGCTTCTACTCGACGAGCCGACCACCTTCTTGGACGTGAGCCACCAGGTTGAGGTCTTGGACCTGCTCACCGACCTGAACCGGACCCGGGGTACAACGATTGTCATGGTTCTGCACGATCTCAATCTCGCCGCCCGCTACGCCGACTACCTCGTCGCCATGGCCGATCGCCGGGTCTACGCGGCGGGTGATCCTGCCGAGGTGCTCACGAGCGACAACGTCCGCACCGTGTTCGGTCTCGAGAGCCGAATCATCCCGGACCCCATGTCGGGTAAGCCGTTGGTGTTGCCGCTCGGGCGCCACCACGTGCTCGACGACGTGTCGACGTGACGGCGTCGAACGCCCCGGGCGGGCGGATCGAATCCGTGGAACAACTCAATGCGATTCTCGGACAGCCCCATCCGACGATCATGGAGAAGCAGACCGCTCACACGACTCCGTTGATCCGTGAATTCATCGAGCAGGCACGGTTTTTTGTGCTCGCGACATCCGATGCGGCCGGAAATTGCGATTGCTCGCCGCGTGGAGACCTGGTCAGTCAGGTTCTGTTTCCCGACGAGAAGACGCTCGTGCTCCCGGATCGTCCGGGCAACCGGCGCGCTGACTCGTACCGGAACATGATCGAGAATCCTCACGTGGGGATCCTCTTTCTCGCGCCCGGGCACGACGAGATCGTGCGCGTCAACGGCACGGCGACTCTGTCCACCGATCCTGATCTGTTGGATTCGATGGCGATGAACGGCAAGCCTGCACAGCTTGCGGTGATCGTGCAGATCGACGAGGCGTATCTGCATTGCGCGAGAGCAATTCTGCGGGCGAAGCTGTGGGATCTGTCGACGTGGCCGGCATCCGATGACGTACCGAGTCTGCGCGACATGATGGCCGAGCAACACAGCCTGCGCGTCGAGGACCTCGAACCCGCCAGACAAGAGGCGTACCGCAAGTACCTGTACTGACCTCAGTCCGTTGGCCTTTCGCAGGAGAACGGTCTCCACCAGCTGATCGTCAACTGGTGGAGACCGTCGTTCTTACTGTTCCGGGTTTACTGAAGCGAAATTGTGGCGCCACCGGAGAACATCGAGTCGTGTACCTCGATCTCCTTGGGGGTGGCACTGGTCGGGATGTCGAAGACAATGGTGGTCTTCCGTGTGATGCCGGGGTTTATGTCGCCGCCGATCGCGGTTTCGGCGTCGATATTGATCGCTGCCATCGTGTTGTTGGTGAATTCGCGACCTTCGGTGTCGATCAAGGTCTGATTGGATCCGAAGTAAGCCTGGGGCTTGTCGGAAGTGTTCGTGATCTCGACGTGAACGAGTACGAACTGACCCTCAGCTTGCTCTTGCAAGTAGGGATTGTCGCCGATCGTCGTGAGGCCGGTCTCGATACCCGTCACGACGAAACCGAACTTTCCGTCTCGCACTTCCTCGCCGATTCCGGGATTCGAAGACTTCGTTTCCTTGGGAGCTTCGGCCGGGGCAACTGCGGCCACGGAGGCACCGTTGGCCGCGGCTTGCGTGGTTGTGGGGGCCGCGGCGGATTCTTCCTTGTCTTTGTCCCCGCCGCCAGTGGCGATCGCGACAATCACGAAGAACGCCACGATGCCTCCGATGACCCATGGCCACTTCTTCTTTTTCGCCGGTGAAGGCGGCGGTTGCTGAAATCCACCGGCCGGCTGAGCGTACTGGCCCGGGAACGGCGCGCCAGACTGATCTGGATAAGGCTGTCCATAAGGTTGCTGAGCCGGTGGTTGCTGTCCGTAGGGCTGCTGGGGTTGCTGCCCGTACGGCTGCTGAGGCGGCTGGCCATATGGCTGGTTAGGGTCCTGCGGGGGTTGTGTCATGGCCGTTCCTTCACGTGGGATTGCTCACGCATTACTAGGTGAGCATTCGATACTTCTACCAGACTGACCGGTCGCAATGTGTGCAGAGTGGTCGGTTTTGTCCGACAATGATCCGTGCCTTCAATTGCCTCCTCGCTGTTCTGGATTGCGCTGATCGCGGCCATTGCGCCGATAGTCGCGGGCCTGATCCCGCGTCGACTGGTTCCCGAAGTGGTGTTGCTACTGGTCGCGGGCGCAGTGGTCGGGCCGTTCGCCCTCAACATCGCAGCTGACAGCGAAGCGGTCGGCATCCTGCGCGAACTCGGCCTCGGCATGCTGTTCCTGCTCGCCGGCTACGAGATCGACCGACAGGAACTCAGTGGGCGCGGCGGACGTCGAGCGCTCTACACGTGGCTGTTCTGCCTCGCGCTGGCGTTCACGGTGGTCGCGCTGCTTGGCATGAGGAACGTGATCTCCGCCGAAGCCGCTGTTGCCATCGCGATGACGTCGACCGCTCTGGGCACGCTGCTGCCGATCCTCAAGGACAACAAACTCCTCGACACACGCTTGGGTAAGACCGTCCTCAACCACGGGGCCGTCGGCGAGCTCGGGCCGGTCGTCGCGATGGCGGTGCTGCTGAGTGCCCGTGGTGCCGTGCTGTCGCTGATCGTTCTTGCCGTCTTCGCCTTGATCGCTGTCATCGTTGCGGTGCTGCCCGGCAAGCTGATTCACGAAGGCTCGTGGACACATCGCCTGGTGCGGGCAGGGGCGGACACGACGGCGCAGACGACGGTCCGCCTCACCGTTCTGTTGTTGGTCAGCCTCGGAGTGCTGTCGGCTGTGTTCTCACTCGACGTCATTCTCGGTGCATTTGCCGCCGGCTTCATCCTGCGGCGATTGATGCCAGAGGGCGACGAGCGCCTCGAGATCAAGCTCGACGGGATCGCCTTCGGGTTCCTCATCCCGATTTTCTTCATCACTTCAGGCATGGCGATCGACGTCTCGGCGGTCGCCGCCAGTCCCGGCATACTGATTGCGTTTTTGATCCTGATCGTTGTAGTCCGCGGCGTGCCGGTGTTCTTCGTGACCAAGTTCGAGAAGGTCGAACCACCCTTCACCACGCGCGAAAGTGCGCAAGTCGCGTTGTACGGGGCTACCGGCCTGCCCATGATCGTGGCGGTCACGGGCGCGGCCGTCGACGCGCATCAGATGTCCTCGGACAACGCGTCGATTCTTGTCGCGGCCGGGGCGATCACGGTTCTGCTGTTGCCGATGATTGCCACTCTGTTGACGAAGAAAGAGAAAGTGTCCTGATTCAGAGATCCAACTGCTCGTCGAGCCAGTCGAACATCCGCTGATCAGTCAGACGCCTCGCCATGGGCTGGCAGTGGAAGTTCGCGCCCTCGGCAGCGGTGAAGGGAACCACCGTCGTCGGTCCGCCGGCGAGGGCGGCAAGGCGCTTGGATTGACCGGGCCAGAATTGCTCGTCTTCCGGATCGGTGATGAGCAGAGGAGTGGAGATCGAGCCGGCGACGTGTTCGAGGTGGTACTTCCGAACCTCGGCGAGAGTGTTGTAGTAGCCGTCGGCGAGATACGGACGCGCTCGGAAACGCCAGATTCGGGCGCTGTCCTTCGAGAATTTCATCCCCATCGCCATGTCGCGGTCGAAGGCCTCCGACTTCCCCTCGTCGAGTAGCTTCTGCATGTTCTTGGGGATGTGGGCGAGCCACGACGCGGCCACGTCCACGACCCCCGGATCGGCGATCGCTGCCGCGATCCGATGCTCGAACGCCAACGACTGCGGCACCCAGTACCCGCCCTGACTGATCCCGTACATCGCCAGCTTCGACGCATCGACGTCCGGCCGGTCCACGAGATAGTCGACGACGGGCGTGATGACGGCTTCCCAGTCGTGACGGAACGGGATGTTGCGCTCGAAGAGCATCGACTGCTGACCGGGACCGTCGAACATCAACACGTTGTAGCCCCGCTCGAGCGCCCCGGCACCGCCGCTGCCCCACAGCCCGCTGATCGGGCCGTCGCTACCGTTCACCATGATCAAAGTCGGCCGTCGCACGTCGCCGGGCGGCCGGAAGAAGTACCCGGGAAGGTAGGTGTCCTCGTAAGGGATCCGGACGCGTTCGACGGGCTGGGCGGTGGTGTCGACGAAGCGGTCCCACGCCTGTCGGTGACGTTTGAAAGTTGGGACCAGAACCGAATCGTCGCTGAGACCGTCGACTGCGTTGATCGCCACACCGAAGTACGACGCCGCCCGCAGGTACGCGTTGGACGCGCTTCGCGAATGCCCGGCCTCGGCTGCCTCATCGGCCTGCCCGAATACCCGTGTGCCGAGGTCGAACCAGGCCTCGTACCAGCCTTCGAGGTCCTTCTCGCCGACGTGAGCGATGGCCGAGAGCACTTCGCCGGTGTCTGCCGCGCCGAAGGTGGCTTGCCCGAGAACGACTCGTAGCTCGAAGTCGAAGGATTCGTTGCGATAGAAACCAGCAGTGAACGCCTGGTGCGGATGGGCGAAGAACGACGACGCGAGAGACATGGGCACACCTTCGCTAGTTCGGGGCAGCCATTTTCAGTTGTAGTTCCAGGATCGCCCGAATCGCTTGCCGGAAAACCTGTCAGCGCGGCGACGCCGGGAGCCCGGTGGATGGCGGCCTCGACATCGCAAATGCCAGGGTGCACAACCACAACGACATTCCCAGCACCTGCGCACGTTGAGCGATACCCAGTCCGAGATTACCGCCGCCGGAGACTTCGATGCTGTTGGTCGTCAACATCCACACCGTCGCAAGGGAAGTCAGGATCAGAATGGTCAGACCCGTCGTCCGCAAAGAATGGTGCTCGCGATACCTGAACGCTCCCACGGTGAATGCGATCATCGCGGTGAAGATCGCGAAGACCGCCACGCTGCTCGTCAACGCGTGAACATGGTGGAGCTGCGGAAGTAGACCGTCGGGTGCGCTCGACGGGCAACCCTCGCCCGAGCATTCGAGGGGGAACGACGCGTCGGCGATGGTCGCGATGCCGAACACCGCCAGCGCAATCCAGCCCGTGACGTAGAGCCTTCGCCGGGGCGTGATCAGCAGACCCAGCGCTCCGGAGATCAACATCAAGATTGCGGACAGGACATCGGCGTTACCGAAGACATCGCGGTATTTCTGGTTCTCGGCATCGAGTTCGCTGAGGAACGATGTCACCGGGTCGAGGCCGGTGTCCAGGAAGAATTCGAGAATCCACGACGAGTAGACGATTCCGCCCAGAGCCAGCGCAGCCACCAAACCCCACCGCGCAACGTTGCGTTCCTTCACGGAATCGAGCTTACGGACCGAGCAGGGCTTTCTGGACGCGTTCGGCCGCTACCAGCGGATCTTCGTGCTCCCAGATGCGGATGACGGTCCAACCCTGCTCTGCCAGACGTGCATCGGTGTCGCGGTCTCGAACCACGTTGGCGGCCAACTTGTCCGTCCACCACTGCGCGTTGTTCTTGGGAAACGTCGCATGCTGCGGGCAGCTGTGCCAGAAGCATCCGTCCACGAACACCGCGACTTTGCGGCGTGGAAATACCAGATCGGCCCGTCGGCGAACACCTTTGATCGGCGCCCGATCCACGAAGTACCGGAGTCCGCGCCGATGAAGCTCGCGTCGAAGTGCGATTTCGGGTTTGGTGTCGCGCCGACGCTGAGCGCTCATCCGAGCGCTGGTGGCAGGATCCGTCGCAGGCACCGTGGTTCTCTCAGCCGTCGGAATCGTCGCTGTCTTCGGGATCGGACCAGGTAGGCGCAAACCTGTTGCGACGCTCCACTTCACCGTGCACGACGGTCACGAAGTCGGTGAACGAGAGAGTCTGGCTCTCGGTGGGGCGGCCGTTGCGCGGCGGTGGTTCGTCGACGTCGAAGAACCGGACTGCACCATCGGGTTCGTAGAGTCCGATGTAGACCTTCTCGAAGAGGTCGTAGCGCGTGTCTTCGGCGCCGAGATCCACCCAGGCCTTTCCCGGAACGCCGACCACCGCGCGCTTGCCCCGACCCGAGCGCTTCGAGAGCGTCGTGACGTGGTGTGCAAAAGAGGATTTGCCGGTGTCGCTGGTCTTGGTCGGGTCGCCGTCGTCGCACGTGGCGTACGGCTCGAACATGACGGCGACCAACACGCTGTACGGCTGACGCTGATGCAGAACCATTGCCTCGCCACGCAATTCGTGGTCGTTGCGGACGATGTTCTTGGTCCACCGTCCCAGCTTGCCGCTGCGGGGACTGTAGTCCTGGAAGTTGTACGTCTTGATGGAGACGCAGAGGATCAGGCCGAGAGTGGGGTCGAGTGCCTTGACGTCCAAGCGCTTTCGGCCCTTGGCGACATCGACTGTTGCCTCCTGGCCTTCACCGGACGCCGTCGGGGTGATGTTGGGATACAGCGGACGCAGAGCGTCGGCCACCGTCTGTGCCAGTTGATTGGACAGTCGCTGGGCGTAGTTCTTCTTCTCGCCGCGATCGGCGTCGGCCGGGGGCTTGTCGCCCGCGAGTTGCAGTGCACTCCACAGTGGTTCGTGTTCCGGCTCGGAAAACAGCGTTTCAGGTTCGGGGAACAGCGAGTCCGTCATGCTGCGGCCTCGGGGTATCCGCCCATCCGCTCGAGATGGCTTTCGACGTCCTCGATGAAACCGGGGATGAACCGAAGATTACCCATGCGTGCGCGCTTGAGGAAGCCGGCGGTGGCCCGAGCCGACAGCAACCGCGTGTCTTCGAGGAAGCCGCTCAGATCCTCGTAGTCGTACTGGACCGGCCAGGTCGAGGTATGGACGCGGAAGGCCTGGCGGTTACGGCCCCAGGCCGCGCTCGGCCACGCGTCGCCGGGCTCGAGCGGCGTCTCGCCGGCCGCGTCGTATTCGATGGGATCGCTCAACCGGCCACCGACCCACGACGCCATCCGCACGCTCACGGCATTCCCGACGAGCTTCCAGCGATGGCTGTGGCGAAGGCCGGGGACCTCGACGGACGGCAGCGTCCAGTCGGGATCGAAACCCTGTAAGCGTTCGGCGTCGACGAGGCCGGGGGTGACGATCTCACCGGACGGCAACCGGACTGCCGGTTGGCTGGGGATGCCGACGGACGAGCCGCCCTTGAGCGTCGGCACGGCGTTGACGGCCCATCCGAGTCCGCGGGTGCCTTCGGTCCAGTAGAAGCCGCACGGGTAGTCCGCAGGATCGCCGCCCAGGCGCTCGCCGGCGTCCTGGCCGAACAGGATTTCGCGAGGATCGTCTGTGCGCGAGGCGAGCATGATGACCCGCTGGCGACGCTGGGGGAGTCCGAAGGCGCGGGCGTCGACCACCCGGTACGCCCAGGTGTATCCGAGGTCTTCGAGGGCGTCGGTGATGTGCCGCATGGCGGCGCCCTTGCCGAGCTGGAGCATGAACGGAACGTTCTCGATCAACAGCCAGCGCGGGCCCTTCTTACGCTTGACCAGACGGAACACCTCGTCCACCAGGCCTGAGCGTGCGCCGGTGATGCCTGCCGTTTTGCCGGCCTGAGAGAGGTCCTGGCAGGGGAAACCGGCGGCCACCAATTCGATGTCACTGGGCAGCGCGCGAAGTTTGGTGACGTCACCGTGCAACGGCACGTCGGCGAAACGCGAACGGAGAACTGCCTGCGCGCCCGGATCGATTTCACACAGCAGTTCGGTGTTCCACCCATGTTCCGAGAGCCCCAACTCGAGACCACCGATACCGGCAAACAAACCCACCATGCTCCGCGACGACGTCACAGCACCCTTCCTCACGAACCGACCTAGAAGCACGGTACTCGAGAACTCCGACACCGTTTGCCAACTATTCGGTCCGCGGCGTGCTCCTTATGGAAGAACCGTTGTGAAACGCCTTACATCGAGATCTTCGGGGCCGATCGAAGTCCCTAAAAGGTCCCTGATCGAAGCAATAACCCGAACCAGCGGTGCTCCGTGCCCGTTCGTCCATTACCGTGGTCGGGTGAGCATCCAACCTTCCGGTGACGCGTCCTGGCCCGCGGTATTGACCTGGCAGGCCCACAACGCTCCTCGTATGGAGTCTGTTCGTGTGCAGCTGAACGGAAATCGCATCAAGGCTTCCGGCCGGATCATCGGTGGAGCCTGCAGTGAGCACCCGGCATTCAGCGCGTCGTACGACCTGGTCACCGACGAGGCCGGCATCACCCGCCGGTTGTCCGTGCGGACCGCCCTGGCCGCCGGTGAGCGTCAGATGTCGATCAGCCGGGACGAAGAAGGCACCTGGATGGTCGAGAACGGCGCCAGTCACCAGCGCTCTGCGTTCGATGGCGCACTCGATGTCGACGTGATCCTCAGCCCGTTCTTCAACACGCTGCCCATCCGCCGCGTCGGCTTGCAGAACGACATCGAGGACGCCGAGGTCCCGGTCGTCTACGTCAATCTCCTCGACCTGCGCGTCGAGGGTGCGACCATCACCTACAGCTCCGGCGCCGACGGAATCAGTGTGTTGTCCCCGGTGTCCAGCTCGACGCTGTCCGTCGACACCGAAGGTTTTGTCCTCGACTACCCGGGTCTGGCAACTCGTATCTAGGTTTCGTATCTCTAGGTTGCGTAGTTCTAGGTTCCGGATCGCCGGATGACGCCGCCGCGTCGACCGGCGTCTCGCATCCGGTTGATCCAGTCGGGTTCTCCGGCCTGAACGTCTTCGATGTCCCACCGCTCGTGCGACTCGTAGGCGCCGCGCGCCGCGAACCCTGCGTCCACCAATCGTGCCGTCGAGCCGTTGTCGAGCAGATCGGTACGTGCGCCCTGCAAAAGGTCGAGCGCCTCGTCCAGCGCGACCAGCAGGGCGTCGCGGTTGCCCTCGCACATCGCCCGCACCAGGCCAGGAGCGCTCCCGGCCACGCGAGTGCCGTCGCGAAATGATCCGGCAGCCAGCCCGAGAGCCAGTTCGCCTCCGGCAGCTCCGGTGATCGCAAGCGTTTCCGCGAGCAGGTGAGGCAGATGCGAGATTCGCGCGACTGCTCGATCGTGTTCCAGAGATTGGGCCGGCACGACGACCGAGCCGCAGTCGAGTGCAAGGTCGGCGACCTGCGACCACACGTCTGCGTCGACGCCCTCGTCGGTGGCAACGACCCACACCGCGTCGACGAACAGATCGGCATCCCCGACCGCCCAACCCGAAGCTGACGTCCCCGCCATCGGATGACCGCCCACGAACTTGGCGCTCAAGCCCGCTCGTTCGACCGCGGCCTTCACTTCACCCTTGACGCTGACGACGTCCGTGATCGGATTGTCGGGCGCATGCGCGGCGATGGCCTCCAAGGTGGCGTCGACGGCAGGCATCGGCACGGCGACCACGATGATCGCGCCGCTTTCTTTCGCTCTCTGCAGCACTGAAACCAGATCGGTGTCGGCGTCGAAACCGTCGGCTCGGGCCGCGTCGGCGGACTCGCTGGAACGGTTGTAACCCCACGCCCGGCGGCCGGATCGGACGGCGGCGCGAAGTAGCGAACCGCCGATCAATCCGAGGCCGAGAACGCAGACTGGTGGGGCGGAATCGATCGCAGACACGAGTTCAGGTTGGCACATCGATGCTCGGACTTCACTCACTGGCACCAGGCGGGCTACCGTTGCGCCATGGGTGCACAGCGCGCGGGTAACAAGAGCGCCTCTTCGAACCAGTCGGAGGAGCTTGAAGGCTTCGGTGTCGCGGTGGTCCGTGAAGAGGGGCGTTGGACGGTCAAGGCACTGACGCCCGACGCGTTGACCTCGCTCTCGGCCGCCGAAACGCAGCTGCGTGAGCTGCGAAGTTCGGGTGCCGTCTTCGGTCTTCTCGACGTCGACGACGAGTTCTTCATCGTGTTGCGTCCGGCGCCGTCGGGCACGCAGTTGCTGATTTCCGACGCGACCGCCGCCATCGACTACGACATCGCAGCCGACGTCCTCGACGCCTTGCACATCGAGATCCCCGACATCGACCCGGACGACCTCGACGATGTCGAACCCTGGGAAGAGGGCGATCTGTCCGTGCTGGCCGATCTGGGCCTGCCGGAACCCGTGCTCGCCGTCATCGCGGCCGAGACCGATCTCTATCCGGACGAGCAGTTGGGGATGATCGCGCAGCGACTCGGGTTCGCATCCGAGTTCGGCGCAGCGCTCGACAAGCTCCCGCGCTAGATGACTCTCGCTGACGACCAGCGCATGATCCGTGCGGCCATCGTGGCCGCACGTTCCGCCTCCGACGCAGACGTCCCGGTCGGGGCAGTGGTGTTCGACGCAGACGGCGTCGAAGTTGCTCGGGCCTCCAATGCCAGGGAAGCGTCGTCCGATCCGACCGCGCACGCCGAAATCCTCGCGTTGCGTGCTGCCGCAAAAACCTACGGTGACGGCTGGCGCCTGGAAGGTGCGACGCTTGCCGTGACCCTCGAGCCATGCACGATGTGTGCGGGCGCTCTGGTCCTCGCCCGGGTTTCTCGGGTCGTTTTCGGGGCGTGGGAGCCGAAAACCGGAGCCGTCGGATCATTATGGGACGTAGTTCGAGATAAAAGATTGACCTATCGGCCGCAGGTGCGCGGCGGGGTCCTCGAGGACGAATGCGCTGGGCTTTTGGAAGATTTCTTCCGCGAGCAGCGGGCCTGAATTCGGTATTCCCCATCGAGAGTGGTCGCACACTCGGGTAGCCGGATCCATCAATCGAGGGCATGGTGGAGGCAGATGCCGTCAGGGCATCGGCGGATCGTCGGAAGGCGATTCGTTCGCGTTCACAGAGGAGTACTCATGGGAATCGCAGACAAGGCTCAGAACAAGGCCGAAGACCTCGGGGGCAAGGCCAAGGAAGCTGCTGGCAGCGCTACCGGTGACCGGGACCTCGAAAACGAAGGCAAGGGCGACCAGGTGAAATCGGCCGTCAAGGATGCAGGCGAGAAGGTCAAGGACGCCGCGTCCAGCATCAAGGACAAGCTCACGTAATACCGCTCCACCTGGCGATTTCAGCCACGGGCACTCCATCCGGTAAAGTCACCAACGGTGGCGTGTCCGAGCGGCCTAAGGAGCACGCCTCGAAAGCGTGTGACGGGTAACCCCCG
Organism: Rhodococcus sp. C3V; assembly: GCF_029269915.1. NCBI lineage: Bacteria > Bacillati > Actinomycetota > Actinomycetes > Mycobacteriales > Nocardiaceae > Rhodococcus > Rhodococcus sp. C3V. Next base: position 223,670 of record NZ_JARJBE010000007.1, on the reverse strand, counting down.
TCCGAGGGTTCAAATCCCTCCGCCACCGCCAAAGCTCCCCACCTGTTCACGCAGGTGGGGAGCTTTTTTGTGCTTGGTGGCGCCTATAGTCCCGTTGCTCGGACGACGTCGGGGAATCGGTAGGTTTCATCGAGGACTGATTTGTCGGGGACATAGCTGCGAATGATCAGTCGAAATTCGTCGTGCGGAGCGGGTAGCCAGTTGGCACGAGCATCCGGATCGGTCGGCTCGTCGTGAGACAGGTGCAAGGTGAGCTTCCCGTCACGAAAGACGAGATCGCCCGCGTCGAGATTGACGGTGCCGAGGTTGACGCGGTTACCGGGTGCGTCGGCGAGCATAAATGCGTCCTTGTCGTACATGGTCAGAGACCAGAAGCCGCCGCGACTGCGGTCGACGGGTGGGAGTGCGTCTTCTGTGAAGGTCATGGTGTACCGCTCGCGGCCGTGGAGTAACGCTCCGTCGTGGTCGGTACCCCGGATGAGGTAGACAGCCTCGTGAAAGTCGTTGACGTAAATGTAGATGACGGCCGCGAGCGCCCGTCCGAACCAGTCGGTGCCCCACAGGCCACTGTTGCGTTGCCGTTGCCATCCGTTGCCTGCGTCGACCCCGGTTTGGACGTAGCTCGCCGATTGATGGAGGGCGACGTCGGCGCGGAGCGCGGCGCGGTCGAGCAGCGCTCGGTACGACTTGTCCGAACGATGCAGTGCGACAAGCGTCTTGGCTTGATCAGCCATCGGGGTGTCTGCTGCGCCCATGGTCGGGTTGAAATCGAGCATTGCTGCAAGATCGGTCCAGAAAGATTCCGGCTTCACCCATTGAGGTCGACTGGCGTCGGGATCGGCCGCCAACATTTCGGCGGTGACGCCCTGAGGGTAGATCGAGTTCGCGGCGTGGGCCTCGTAGCCGAAGGACCGCGGGCCGGGTCGATCCTCGCTGAACGGGTACATGCCGATCTGGTCGAGCACCGACCGCGCCTGCTGCTTGGACGCCTCGGAACGTGCTGCGAAACTGCGAGGGAAGACACCAGCCACGTTCGTCGGTGATCGAAGCACATCGAGGAAGTCTTCCGGCAACTCGCCATCCCAATCAGGTCCGACCAGAAGGAACTTTCCGCCGGGAGTGCCTGTCGCCGAACCAAGTTGGTGAGTCACATTTGTCAGCACGTCGACGATCTGGATAGTCCAGTAATGGCCGTCGGGTACCTCGGTCGGGGTCTGTATCACTGCGGTTTCGTCGGTGAGATCGGCGAATCCTGCGCCGTAGATCGTGTCGTTGTTGGGTGAGACGACCCACCGCTGCGCCGGGCTCATGTAGTCGGTGAGGGCACCTGTGTAATTTTTGGCGGCGCCTGGCAGAAGGCCGAGTTGGAGTCCGGTCTTGCCATCCATGATCTCCCACATGTTTGTACGGCCGAAGGTGTCCACAGCTGGATAGCCCCAGTAATAGACGATCCGGGCGAGGGCTTCCACGTAACTCTCAGCGGCGAGCGTTGCTGGAACTCCGGCCGATCTCGCCAGTTGAGCGTGTGCCGGCGTGAAACCTTGTGCGATTGAGTCGGTCGGGGAGTCCATGAAGTCATGGTGCCGGTGACCGTCCGCTGCATCATCACCCTTGCGGGGTGAACCGGTGAGGAAATCGAAAACCGGTTCTGTGTGCGCAATTCGAACGTTCAGGAGCGGCGGGCGATCCACTCTGCAGCGGCGGCATCGATGTCCTGCTTCAGCTTCTCGAAGAACGAAGGTGGCGGGGTGGGGATCAAATCTGCTGCGGTAGTGAGGGATCGACTGAGGGCGATCCGACGCTCGCGTAACTCGTCGTCGGTCAGGAGCGTCAGGTCCGCCATCGCGAGCTCCCTCGATCGGTGTGATTCGTGTTTCGGGCAGACCGTGCGCATCGGGATCGATGCATGATTCGATGCGCACGGCCCAGGCATTCCAGGCTGGGGGCCGGAATGCACAGTCGACTTTACCAAATGATTACTAATGGCTGTAGATGTGGCTCGCCTTCGGTGGTCGTGGAGCACTTTCACAGGGTTCTCCCAGGTCGTAAGTCCTGACAACTGTTGAAGCTGCAACTATCGTCGAGCCCATGAAAAAGATCTGGTGGATCGGCGGAGCAGTAGTTGTGGTCGTACTCGCCCTGCTTGTGGGGCCGTGGGCGTACGGGAAATTCATCGCTGAAGACGATGCGCCGGCGGCCGTGGTATCCACTCAGGGCGCAGAAGCGGCGTCCGGATCGATCGACGGGCAGTGGACCGTCGTCGCCGGGCAGGGGGACAACCAGACGGCAGCGGGATACACCGTGCACGAGATTCTGAACGGATCGAGTGTGACCGTCGTCGGAACCACCGGCGAGGTGAGCGGAAACGCGGTTGTCGAGGGTGAAAAGCTCACTTCCGGCGAAGTAACGGTGCAGGTGGCAAGCATCAAGACCGACTCGGATCGGCGGGACGGCCAGTTCACGGGCAATGTGATGGATACCAGCACGTATCCGACGGCGACGTTCACGATCGACTCGCCGGTGGACTTGTCTGCTGTACCGACGGACGGAACAACGGCGACGGTCACGGTGTCAGGAACGCTGACGCTCAAGGGTCAGTCCAAGCCGGTGTCGGTCGACATGACCGTGCTGCATTCGGGTGATTCGCTGATCGCATCGGGCTCGATTCCGGTCACCTGGACCGATTTCGGAGTCGAGCCTCCGTCCCTCGGTTTCGTCACCGTCGACGGCAGCGGCTCGGTGGACTTCCTGGTCTCACTCGCCGCGAGCTGAATTACGTCCACCCGATTCGCGCTGCTTCGGGGCGGGTAGGGAAGATTAAGGACATGACCTTCCTTTCTTCTTGTCCGCTCCGAAGGCAGTGTGCGATCTCTGCCCGGACGGAATGAACAGGTGATGCCCCGGTGGAGACCGTTCCGAACGGGCGAAGACCCCGATCCACGGTTCACGCTCGCCAATGAGCGGACATATCTGGCTTGGATCCGCACTGCAACGGCCTTCGTCGCGTCGGGCGTCGGACTCGAAGCGTTCGGCGGCGACATTCTCAATCCGACGGTTCGATCCGGCTTGGCCGCGTTGTTGCTCGTCGGCGGTGCTCTGATCGCCATCACTTCCTTTGTCCACTGGATCAGCGCCGAGCGTGCACTGCGAACTGAGCGCTCGTTGCCGGTGCCGCTCATGGCGCCGGTCGTCGGCATCGTGCTGGTGATCTGCGCAACCGTCCTGGTGGTCGAGGTCGTGAACTGATTGACCGCGCTGGAACCGTCGGAAGGTGTCAAGCCTCCGGACAAGGGCTTGCAGTCCGAGCGCACATCGCTCTCGTTCGTGCGTACGAGTCTGTCGATCCTCGGCTTGTCTGCCGCCTGTCTGAGATGGTTGCCGCCGTTCGGGTCGGTGGCCCTGATCGGCCCGTCCGTCGCTGCCGTGCTCGTCGTCGCGGTGACGGTCTACGAACGTCGGTCGCGGCCCAGGCGGTTGGCCCAGTTTTCGGCCGAAAAGGCAACGCCCGCTTTGGGTATGGGAGCAACTCTCGCGGTCGCTCTGCTCCTGCTCAGTGCGACGGGGCTGTGGATTCTGCTGAAGTGACCTCGGCTTTCGGCGCCCAGCCGGGCGGGCCGAACACGTAGCCGGCTCGCTGCCGCCACGATGTCGACGCCTTCCAATCACGAGCAATGGCAGCATATTCGCGCGTTTGGAGCTTCCAGATGTTGTACGTTCCGACCAGCGTCGTGAGTCCGTAGGTGGGCCGGTGGGTTTCGGCTGCGAAGGTTCCGAACATCCGGTCCCAGATGATGAGGATTCCGGCGTAGTTGCGGTCGAGGTACTCGGCGTCGGAGCCGTGGTGGACGCGATGGTGTGACGGCGTGTTGAAGATGAATTCGATGGGCCGCCAGAGTTTTCCGACACGTTCGGTGTGGACGAAGAACTGGTAGACGAGGCTGACGGAGAAGCCGACGAACACCATCCACGGCGGGATCCCGAGGAACGGCAACGGCAACCACATGATGATCTCACCGCTGTTGTTCCACTTCTGCCGCAGTGCGGTGCTGAAATTGAAGTACTCGCTCGAATGGTGAGCCTGGTGTGTGGCCCAGATGACTCGAACTCGGTGTGCGATGCGGTGATACGCGTAATAGAGGACGTCGATTCCGAGCAGCAGGATCACCCAGGTGTACCAGGCAGTCGGCGAGAGGTGCCACGGAGCGAGATACACCCAGATTGCGGAATAGCCGATCAGCGCCAGCACTTTCCAGAAGGTGCTCGTTGCGATCGACACGAGTCCGAGTAGAACGCTGGTTCTGGCGTCGACGCTTCGGTAGCCGCCCTGTGCCGGCCGTGCGCGTCCGTCGGCGTCGTCGGGATGATCTTCGAGCGCACGGGCCGCGAACCATTCGATTGCGAGGAAGATGACAAACGCGGGGATTGCGAGCGTAACGGGATCATGGAGCGGTTCGAGCAGTGACTTCCATGATTCGAGAAGGGTTTCCCACACGCGATTTGTCCTGTTCTCTAGCTCTGATCGTTACATCATGCATTAAAATGTAACGTCAGGGAACCCTTTGCGGCGAAGAACTCGCAGGTTTGTTGCGACTATTCATAGAACGATGGTAGGAATTGCCGGTGCATATCACCGCGAAGGTGGACTACGCCGTGCGGACTCTGGTCGAGCTCGCGGCAGTTGGTCCTGACCCGGCCAAGGCCGAGTTTCTCGCCAAATCCCAGGTAATACCCCACAAGTTCCTGGAAGCGGTGCTCTCGGACCTGCGGCGCGGCGGCTTGGTCAACAGCCGTCGAGGCCCGGACGGGGGATACTGGCTCGCTCGGTCCGCGGACGAGATCACGATTGCCGACGTCATACGAGCTGTCGAGGGACCACTGGCTTCGATTCGGGGTCAGCGACCGGAAGACGTCGACTACGGGGGACCGGCAACGCCCCTCAAGGAGGTGTGGATTGCAGTGCGAGTCAACCTCCGTGCTGTGCTCGAAAATGTCACACTCACCGATGTTGCAGGTGGAGAGTTGCCCGAGTTCATCCACGAACTGACGGCAGATCCCGAGGCGTGGAATCGGCGCTGATACAGCCCGGTTTCAGTGTGCCCGTCGACGCGGAACTGCCATAGGAGCAGTGTTCGCGGTGTTGCCTCCCGCGGATTTTGCGTCGTACATCAGATGATCGGCCGCAACGATTGCTCGGGAGAACTCGTTGTAGTCGAACTCTTCCTGATGTGGGATGAAAGGTAGCGTCGCTGCGCCGACGCTGACCGTGGCCAGGGGGTCGTCGGAGGCGTTCACCACGGCTTTGGGGAGCGTCGCGATTCGTTTGCGAAGTCCGTACGGAGTACCGATCATCACAACGGTGAACTCCTCGCCGCCGGTGCGCGCGGCGTAACCGAAACCGTTCACATGCGCCTGCAGGCGCGTTCCGGTCCGGATGATGACGGCGTCACCGACTTCGTGGCCGAACGTGTCGTTCACCGCCTTGAACTTGTCGATGTCGACGACGGCAACAGCAATGTCGGCACGATTTGCCGACGCGACCGACCAGATGCGCTCCGACATGTCCCACAGTCCTCGTCGGTTCAACAGGCCGGTAAGCGCATCCACTTTGGATCCCGTTGCGCGCGCGAGTAATTGCCGCCAGGTGAACTGAATCGTGGCCGGAATGAAGATCACGGCACACAGGACGACGTCCGTGCGTGCGATCACGCTGGTTGTCGAGTAGTCGCCGTTCGTCAGGCCGAGCACCGTCAGGGCGATGACAAATGTCGTGGCAAAGGCGAGATGGAAGGCCAACCAGCGGTAATCGAGAAAATAGGTGAAGTAGGCGCCGGTGGCGACAAAGAGTGCCGCGCCGAAGAGGGCGGCGTTATGGCTGGTGAAGGTGATGAGAATCGAGGCAGTTCCGAGATCTGCCCACAGTCCGTAGAGCTTGAGCATGCGTGAACCTCTGATTCGGCCGACAAACCAGAGAATCGTAGGGATCAGGTTGACGGTCGCAATGCCGACGAGCCAACTGCGCGCAAACGGTCCGTCCGGGCCCTCTCCGCTGAGGAGAAACAGGAACGCCACGATCGAGAAATTGAGTGAGCAGAACCCGATGGTGAGACGGACGAGACGTAGTACGGAGCCTCGTCCGGACTTCGATCCCCACAGCATCACCGTGGACGAAACCGGCCAGGTGTGCAGGAGCGGGTCCATCAGATTCCTTCGCCGAGCAAATTACGGTTAATTCACCGCAAAGTATGTCAGGCCATGTTGATTCACGCGTCAACTTGGCAGGGGGCGTCAGGCGGTGGAGTTGCTCGCAACTCTCTCTGTCGCGCTGTTCAGGCATTTGCCGTGCGTGAGTGTGAGGTACGCCTCGAGTTTCCGTGCCGTGTGTTCGATCGCACAATATTGCAGACCTCTGCAAAGTTGCAGAGCTCTGCAAGTTCGGTACCGTGTTGGGGTGATCATCGAACAAGGCCTTCGTGACCGCAAGAAGGCAGCAACCCGTGCCGCACTCAGCGGCGCGGCAGCACGGCTCGCTCGTGCGCTGGGGATCGAATGCGTCACCGCTGACGCAATCGCCTCCGAGGCCGGAGTGTCGACGAGGACGTTCCACAACTACTTCTCCAGCAAGGAGGAGGCAGTGCTCGCCAGTTTCGAGGAATCGGTGAACCTGTGGATCGAGGCGCTTGCGTCACGGCCCGCGGACGAACCAATTCTCGACGTCCTCGAAGAACTTGTGGTCGAAATCGTGAACGACTCAGGTCCGAGTGGGAGTGAGAAGGCAAGTATCTGGCTGCTGTCGGATTCGAGTCCCGCGCTCTACCGGGATGCCGCAGACATGCATCAGCGGATCAACCGTGCAGTCGTTCAGGCATTGGCGGAACGCACCGGTACCGACGCCGAGAAGGACCTGTACCCGACGCTCCTCCTGGGAGCGGTGGGCGGAGCCGCTAAATCGGTGATCGACGTCTGGACTGGCGGAAAGTCGGAGGCTTCCAGTCCGGAAGAGTTGGTTCACGACGCTTTTCGGCAGATTCGTGCCGGGTTGCCCGCGCCGCCGCCTGCCCCTGAGATGTCGCGTCCCTGAGATGTCTCGTCTCTGAGCCCCACACGTAATACCTGTCCACGTACACGCACCGAAACAGCAAGGAGCCCGTCGTGGCCACCTATCTTTATCGGATCGGCAAGTTCGCCTACCGGCGAAAAGGCGCGGTCCTCAGCGTTTGGCTGATAATCCTGGTCCTGATGGGCGTCGGGGCAGCGACTCTGTCCGGCCCCACCAAGGACTCGTTCTCCATTCCGGGAACCCCGGCGCAGCAGGCGCAAGACCTGATGGCGGAGCGTTTTCCCGACGCGCCCAATCCTATGGATTCGTTGAGCGCGCGATACGTAGTGCAAGCTCCGGCAGGCACGACGCTGGCCGATCCGGCGAACGTCAAGGCCATGGACGACATGCTCGCGAGTATTCGTGGCATCGACAAGGTCGCCGACTCTGCCAAGGTGGACCCGGCGACTGCCACTCCGGAACAGGCCGCGAAGGCGTTGGTCAATCCGGTTACCGGCAACGACTCCATGGTTGCGATGTTCAAGGAAAAGGCTGCTGCGGCTGGAACTTCCGAGACACAGGCCGTGGACGACGCGCGTGCGTTGTCGCCGCTCAGTGCCGACGGCACAGTCGGGTACGTCGAGGTTCCGTTCAGCGGTGACTTCGCCGATCTCGATCAGGCGTTGCGTGATTCGATCAACTCCGCAGCCGATGTCGGTCGGGCCGAGGGACTCAACGTCCAGGTCAGTGGTTCTGCTGCTCAGGAAGCGGAGATGCCCGGTGGTGTCACCGAGCTGATCGGTATCGCCGTTGCCGCAGTCGTTCTGGCCATCACGTTCGGTTCGCTTGTGGCCGCGGGGCTTCCGCTCCTCACCGCGATCATCGGTATCGCTATCGGCAGCCTCGGAATCACGGTTGCCACCGGATTCATGGATCTCAGTTCGATGACTCCGACGCTGGCGATCATGATCGGTCTGGCTGTGGCGATCGACTACTCGCTGTTCATCATGTCCAGGTTCAGGCATGAGCTCACCCTTACCGACAACCGTGCCGAAGCAGCAGGTCGCGCCGTCGGAACCGCCGGTTCCGCAGTGGTATTCGCTGGTTTGACGGTCATCATCGCGCTGGTTGCATTGCGCGTCGTCGGCATCCCGTTCCTCTCCGATATGGGTGCGGCAGCGGCCTTTACCGTGCTGATCGCGGTTCTGATCGCCTTGACCTTGCTGCCTGCGATCCTGGGTATGTTCGGACGCAAGGCTTTTGCCGGCAAGATTCCCTTCCTCAGCAAGCGCGCTGAGGAGTCCGAAGACGAAGATTCGGGCAAGCCGAAGTTGGCTCTGCGCTTCATCAGTGCCGTCGTCCGTCGTCCGCTGGTGCCGCTGATCGGTGGAGTAGTGCTTCTGGGCGCATTGGCTCTGCCCGCAACGGGATTGAGCCTGGCACTGCCGTCGGAGGCCACCGGTGACCCGGCGACCAGTGCGCGTCAGGCATACGACCTGATCGACGAGGGCTTCGGTGACGGTCGCAACGGACCGCTCATCGCCGTTGTCGACGCCAAGGATGCCAGCGTTCCCGCCGGGGAGGCCTTTGCGGAGGTCGTCTCGACCATCTCGGGCTTCGATGACGTCCAGAACGCACAGGTCGTCGGGGTCAACGAGGCCGGTGACACCGCGCAGGTACTGATCACTCCGAAGAGTGGTCCGACCGACCCCGCCACGATGGATCTGGTGTCCAGCCTTCGTGGAGCCGAAGGCGGACTCAACGATTCGATCGGCGTCAGCTACGGCATCACCGGTCAGACCGCACTCGAAGGCGACGTCTCGGACACGCTGAAGGATGCATTGGTGCCCTACCTGGCCGTCGTCGTCGGCCTTGCATTCATCTTGTTGCTCTTGGTGTTCCGTTCGATCCTGGTTCCGCTGACGGCGACGCTCGGCTTCCTGCTCAGCGTGCTCGCGACATTCGGTGCGACGGTGGCGATCTTCCAGCACGGTTGGTTGGGCATCATCTCGAACCCGCAACCACTCGTGAGTTTCATGCCGATCTTCCTGATCGGTGTGGTGTTCGGACTCGCGATGGACTACCAGGTGTTCCTCGTGACGCGTATGCGTGAGGAGTACGTCCACGGCGCGAGCGCGAAGGAGGCCGTGACCATCGGCTTCAACCATGGCGCCCGGGTCGTCAGTGCGGCCGCGGTCATCATGATCTCCGTGTTCGGTGCCTTCATCGCGGAACCGAACTCGTTCATCAAGTCGATCGGCTTCGCGCTTGCCGCGGCGGTGTTCTTCGACGCCTTCATTGTGCGCATGGTGATCATCCCGTCCGTCATGGCACTGCTCGGCGACAAGGCGTGGTGGTTGCCGAAGTGGCTGGACAAGATTCTGCCGAACGTCGACATCGAGGGTGAGAAGCTCAGCAAGGCCCTCCGTGAAGAAAAGGAAGCGGAGCTTCAGTCCGCATCTGCTTGATCTCTGCTGTGCGCCTTTATTAACCCCCCGCGGTTAATAAAGGCGCACAGCAGTTTTTGTGTATCGAAATATCCAGCGGCACATGTCGGCCAGGATTGGTAACCTTCGCTCACTATGCTGATCAGGCTGCTGCGCACTTATCTGACGCCGTACCGGGGTGAACTCACGGGCGTTGTCGTCCTGCAGTTTATTTCGACTATGGCGGCCCTTTACCTTCCGAGTCTCAACGCCGACATCATCGACAACGGCGTGACGAAAGGCGACACCGGCTACATCCTCTCCACCGGCGGGATGATGCTGATGGTCACGCTCACGCAGATCCTGTGCTCGGTGGGGGCCGTCTTCTTCGGTGCGCGAGTCGCCATGGGCGTCGGACGCGATCTCCGGGCTTCGGTGCTGCATCAGGTCGGGACGTTTTCGGCCCGAGAGGTCGGGCACTTCGGTGCGCCTTCGCTGATCACCCGCAACACCAACGACGTCCAGCAAGTGCAGATGATGGTCGTGATGAGTTGCACCATCCTCGTCATGGCGCCGATCATGTGCGTCGGCGGCATCATCATGGCTCTGCGCCAGGACCTGAATCTGTCCTGGATCCTGGGGATCAGCGTCCCGCTGCTCGTAGTCTCGATGGGTTTCCTGATTGCCCGGATGGTCCCCGGATTCAGGGTCATGCAGGGCCGCCTCGACGCCGTCAACCGTGTTCTTCGCGAACAGATCACGGGCATCCGTGTCGTCCGAGCGTTTGTACGGGAACCGTACGAGGTAGAGCGTTTCGGCGATGCCAACCGTGAGCTGACGGAGACTGCACTCGGCGTCGGCCGCCTCATGGCACTGATGTTCCCGCTCGTGATGCTGATCAGCAATGTCACCAGCGTCGCGGTCATCTGGTTCGGTGGCCATCAGATCAACGAGGGCTCGATGCAGATCGGCTCGCTCACCGCGATGCTCAGCTACATCATGCAGATCCTGATGGCCGTCATGATGGCCACCTTCATGGCGGTGATGCTGCCGCGTGCGTCGGTGTGCGCCGAACGTATCTCCGAGGTGCTCGACACGGATTCGTCGGTGATTCCGCCCGAGAACCCGGTCCGAGAACTGAAGGACCCGGGAGTCGTCGAACTTCGTGGCGCTCAGTTCCAGTTCCCCGGAGCCGAGGAACCTGTATTGCGCGACATCACGTTCCGTGCCGAACCCGGCAAGACGACGGCGATCATCGGCGGCACCGGATCGGGAAAGACCACTCTGCTCAACCTGATTCCGCGGTTGATCGACTCCACCTCCGGATCGGTATCGGTGGGCGGCGTCGACGTCCGCGACATCGACACGGAGCTGCTCTGTTCGGTGATCGGTCTGGTCCCGCAGAAGCCGTATCTGTTCTCCGGCACTGTCGCCACCAATCTCCGCTACGGAAACCCCGAAGCTACCGACGAATGGCTGTGGGAGTGCCTCGAGATCGCCCAAGCTGCCGACTTCGTTCGCGCCATGCCCGAAGGCCTGGACACACCGGTGGCACAAGGCGGTACGACGGTATCGGGCGGCCAGCGTCAGAGACTCGCCATCGCCAGAGCGTTGGTGCGTAAGCCACAGATCTATCTGTTCGACGATTCCTTCTCGGCACTCGACCTCACTACTGATGCGAGGCTGCGTGCGGCGCTCCGGCCGGTCACGCAAGACGCCTGCATCGTCGTTGTCGCGCAGCGTATTTCCACCATCGTGGAAGCCGATCAGATCATCGTGCTCGACGACGGCGCCATCGTGGGGATCGGCACGCACGACGAACTCGTGGTCAGTTGTCCCACCTACGGCGAAATCGTCGCCTCTCAGCTAGCCGTACAGGACGCATCATGAGCAATCGACCGACTTCCTCGCCTCCCATCGGCCCGCCCGGCGGCGGCGATCCCACAAAGAAGGCCATGAACTTCGGCCCTTCGCTCAAACGTCTCCTCGGTCGCTTGAGCCCCGACAAGCCGATCGTCGTCCTGATCTTCGCTTTGGTGACGGCAAGCGTCGTACTTTCCTCGATCGCGCCGAAGATCCTGGGAAACGCCACCAACCTGATCTTCGACGGCATCGTCAGCAAGCAACTCCAGCCGGGGACGACAAAGGAACAGGCTGTCGAAGGATTGCGCGCTTCGGGGCAGGGTCAGCTCGCCGACATGGTGTCCGGCATGGCAGTTGTGCCTGGAACCGGAATCGATTTCGACGCAGTCGGCAAGGTCTTGATGATCGTGCTGCTGCTGTTCGTCTGCGCGTCGCTGTTCAGTTGGCTGCAGGCGTATCTGCTCAACATCGTGGTCCAGCGAACCGTTCGTCGTCTGCGTGAGGACGTCGAGCAGAAGATTCACCGACTTCCCTTGCGGTACTTCGATACCCATGCCCGCGGTGATGTTCTCTCACGCGTGACCAATGATATCGACAACGTCGCGCAGAGCTTGCAGCAGACGCTCAGCCAGTTGGTCATGTCGGTGATGACCGTCCTGGGCATTCTGGTGATGATGCTGTGGATCTCACCGCTGCTCGCCTTGATCGCGGTGGCAACTGTTCCGCTGTCGATCATGGTGACGGCGTTTATCGCGAAGCGTTCACAGAAGCACTTCGTGGCGCAGTGGAAGAGCACCGGCGGAATCAACGCGCAGGTCGAGGAAGCATTCAGCGGCCACGAGTTGGTCAAGGTGTTCGGTCGCCAGCAGGAGGTCGAGGAGCGCTTCCGCAAGCAGAACGAGGATCTGTACGAGTCCAGCTTCAAGGCGCAGTTCATTTCCGGTCTGGTCATGCCGGCCGTGATGTTCCTGGGCAACCTCAACTACGTCGCCATCGCAGTGGTGGGTGGCATGCGCGTCGCATCCGGAACGATGACGCTCGGCGATGTGCAAGCGTTCATCCAGTACTCGCGGCAGTTCACCCAGCCGCTCACGCAGATAGCGTCGATGACCAATCTGCTGCAGTCCGGCGTCGCTTCGGCCGAGCGGGTCTTCGCGCTGCTCGACCAAGACGAGCAGTCGGAGGACCCGAAGAGCGCGAAGTCGCCCACGGTCGACAAGGGGCGCGTCAAGTTCGAGAACGTCACCTTCAGTTACAAGCCGGAACAGCCGCTGATCGAGGACCTGTCCCTGACTGCCGAGCCGGGCCAGATGGTTGCGATCGTCGGACCCACCGGCGCAGGCAAGACCACCCTCGTCAACCTCATCCTGCGGTTCTACGAACTCAATTCGGGCCGAATCACTTTGGACGGCATCGACATCGCCGACATGACGCGAGACGATCTGCGCTCACGGATCGGCATGGTTCTGCAGGACGCATGGCTGTTCGGTGGAACCATCCGCGAGAACATCGCCTACGGCAAGCCTGGTGCCACCGACGAGGAGATTCGTCGTGCGGCCGAGATGAGCTACGTCGACAAGTTCGTGCACTCTCTGCCTGAGGGTTACGACACGGTCATCGACGAGGAAGGCAGCAACGTCAGTGCGGGCGAGAAGCAGCTCATCACTATCGCCCGCGCCTTCATCTCGCAGCCGTCCATCCTGATCCTCGACGAGGCGACCAGTTCGGTGGACACGCGCACCGAACTGCTGGTCCAGAGCGCCACCGCGGTTCTGCGCAACGACCGAACCAGCTTTGTCATCGCGCACCGTCTTTCGACAATTCGTGATGCGAACCTGATCGTGGTGATGGAGGAAGGCCGGATCGTGGAGCAGGGGAGCCATGAGGCTCTGCTCGAATCCCGCGGCGCGTACTTCCGTCTGTACAACAGCCAATTCGTGGGCGCGGAGATCTGATGCCTCAGTAGACTGGAGCAGACTTGGTCCGCTGGGTGGACCACATTCTGTGTACTGGAGGCGCTCGGCGATGCATTCGTTGCTGGGGAAAGCGCGCCTGATACTCGATTCCTTCGATGCGGATTCGGGTGCGCTGTCGCTGACCGAACTTGCGAATCGGAGTGGTGTTGCGAAGGCGACGGTGCATCGAATAGCCGGTGAACTGGTGTCTCTTGGTCTACTGGAACGGGTCGGAACCAAGTACAGGTTGGGGTTACGGCTCTTCGAACTGGGGCAGTTGGTTCCTCGTCAACGTATTCTGCGCGAGGTGTCCTTGACGTATGTGCAGGATCTTCACGCGGCGACCCGGGAGACGGTTCACCTCGCGATTCGCGACGGCCTCGATGTTCTGTACATCGACAAGATCTCCGGTCATCACGGGGTGGACCTGCCGTCGCGGGTGGCTGGCCGGCTGCCGATGTATGCCACGGCAACCGGCAAAGCGATACTCGCGTACTCACCGGATTCCGTTTTTCGAGCGGTAACAGGCAACGGATTTGTCGAGTTCACCGATCGGACGGTGAACTCGGAAGACGGGTTACGTAGGCAACTCGACGCTGTTCGTTCGCAGCAGTTGGCGGTCGAGACCGAGGAGGTTCGCCTGGGAACATCGAGTATCGCTGCCCCGATCTTCGGTGGACTTGGTGAAGCAGTTGCCGCGATCGGTGTGTCGAGTCCGCGGTATCGAATGGACACCGAGCGTTTTGCCGAACCGTTGCGCGCGGCGGCCGAAGGGATCAGCCGGAAGGTATCGGTTCTCGAACGCTCGGCATAACCGTTTTATCGACGCACGCAGAGCAGCGCGATCACGCCGAGAACCGAAGCCCCGGTCATGGAGATGGCCACGGCAAGACTGGTGTTGCCGAGAAGGCCGACGATGGGCGCAACCACAGCGGCAGCGCCGAACTGCGCAAATCCGATCAGCGCGGCTGCTGAGCCTGCGGCTTCTCCGTGACGGGACAGTGCAACCGCCGGTGCGTTGGGCATGACAAAACCCGTTGCGCAGAGCATCAGCAGGATGGGGACGGCAAACCCGACGAATCCCCACGAGTTGGTGGCGGCAACAACAACAAATGCAGCGCCGACGGCACTACTGCCCCACATTGCCCAGATCGTGATGGAATTCGGCGACCACCGGCCGAGAAGCACGACGTTGAGCTGGGACGAACCGATCAGAACGACGGCGCCGCCGGCAAAGGCAAATCCGTATGCGGTGGGGCTCAGTCCGAACTGTTCCTGCATCACGTAGGACGACGCGGCGATGTACGACCACAAAACGCCGCGGCCGAGACCGCACACGAGCACCAACACCATGAAGTGGGCATCCTTGCCGAGCGCAATGTAGTTTCGCGCGATGGCGCCGATGCCCTTGCCCGACCGATTCTCGGGTGGAAGTGTTTCCGGCAGCGATACTGCCGCGAGTGCGATCATCGCGATGCCCAGGATGAAGAGAGCGAGAAAGACTCCGCGCCACTGTGTTACGGACATCAGTGCCCCGCCGATGGAGGGGGCCAGGATGGGCGCTACGCCCATGACCAACATCAGCCGCGAAAGTACAACTGCCGCATCGTGTCCGGTGAATAGATCACGAACGATTGCCATCGCGATCACGCCTGTCGCGGCGGCGCCGAAACCTTGAAGGGTTCGCAGCGCAGTGAGGACTTCGATGGACGGAGCAAAGAAGCAGGCCAACGACGCGCCGACGTGAATTACTGTGCCCACGAGCAGGGGACGTCGACGTCCGTAGATGTCGGACAGTGGGCCGATGAGCAACTGGCCGAAAGCCAGACCCAGCAGTGTGCCCGTCAGGGTCAGCTGAACCATCGTGTCCGACGTGCCGAATTCCTGCGTGATCTGTGGCAGCGCAGGAAGATACATGTCGACGGTGAACGGCCCGAGGGCGGTGAGAATTCCGAGAAGCAGTACCAATCGGATCCGTGCACCGCCCGTCGGGGCGATCACCGTTCGTTCAGTTGTGCTGTTGGTCAAGGAAACCCGAAACTACACTGTAGTAGTCGTATGGTCGTTCTTCCTGAAGATGATGCGACGCCTTGTCCATGATGTAGAGATGGCCATGGGGAATCATCCGCGCAAGCATGAGCGGGTAGTCCGGGGTGAGGAATGCGTCGTGCATGCCCCAGGCGAAGAGCGTCGGCGCCTGGATCTGGCCGAGTTCAGCTGTGAGATCCTGCCAATCGCCACGAGGTGAGTCCGCCGAGGCAGCCAGGGCCATTTCTTCGGGGTCGAGACTTTGCTCGTATCGCATCTGGAGGGTTTCGGCGGGCAACTTCGATCCGTCGAACCATTCGAGACTGGTGATCAAGGTGCGGAGTTTTTCGAGGGTGGGGCCGGTGCCGCCGTAGTAGACGTCGCGGGCGTTGCGGCCACGACGGCCATCCTCGGGGAGCGGCGCGAGTGGACCGTAGAAGACGGGCATGCTGCCCGTGATCACCAGGGAGCGAACGCGTTCCGGGTACTTTGCCGCAAGATTGAGCGCTATGGTGCCGCCCCACGAGTTGCAGACGAAGTCTGCGCGTTCGATTCCGAGTTCGTCGAGCAGGGCAACCACCTTGGCGGCGTGGAAGTCCCACATTGGGCCGGCGATGGTGCACTTGTCGGACCGACCGTATTGCAGCAGATCAACGAGAATCGCTCGTCGATCCGAGGCGAAGAGCGGTGCCACTGGCCCGAAGTCGGACCACGCAGTGCAGCCGGGGCCGCCTCCGTGCAGGAAAATCGTGGGGTCGCCCTCGCCGAGGTCGTAGTAATGGAATGTGACGCCATCTGCTTTGGCGTACAAGCTCTTCGGTTGATCAGCCATGGCTATACCTGACCTCGAGGTGAGCGGTATGGGAAGTATCGCGGTCCGGCAGGCGAACCCGGTTCGTGGCTGTGAGACTTCCGAATGCCTAGCGTGCTGGCATGAGAACAGAACTCGAGCACGCGCGTGATCGCGCGGAGGCGATGATCGGTACGCGGGAAACGCGAGAGTTGGGAACGGTGCGTCCGGCGGAGTCGGTTGCGTTTGCGGTTGCCACCGCCGAGACGGACCCCCGGTTTCTCGACCCGGAGCACCCGGCATTTGCCGTCCATCCGATGTATCTGCCTTCGCTTTTGCGAGGACCGCAAGGTGGCTCCGATCGAGAGTATCGAGCAGACGGCATGTTCCGTGACGAAGTGCCGGGCACAGACGGTATCGACGTGCGCTTGATGGCCGGCGGGCAGAGTGTGACTTTCTTGCGACCGGCCCCGCTGGGTGAGGCTGTCGTCGTAGGGCGAGTACTCGATACCGTGACGACCAAGGGCCGGGCTCCGGACGAGTTTCTGCTGCTCTCGGTCACCAAGACTTACCGGGGTGCGCAGTCCGGCGCATTCGCCGAGGTCGTCGAGAAGTTCATCGTCCGATGACCGAAACAGTAGTCGTGGGCACGCCGATCGAATCGGTGACCTTGGTCTGCGATCCGGTTCGGATCCTTCGATTCGGGGCGTCGACGCACAATTCGCACCGTATTCACTACGACGCCTCCTATGCGCAGACGGAGGGGTTGTCCGCACCGGTGGTCATGGCCCAGTTGCAGGGCACGCTGTTCTTTCGTGCCGCGTCACACTTTGCCGGTGGATACGAAGGAGTTGTGTCCGTCTCCTGGCAGAATCGTGCGCCCGCGCCCGTCGGAACCACACTCGAGGTGTCGGGTGAAGTGTCCCAAATCGACAGTGACCAACTAACTTTGGCATTGCGGGAGCATTCGGACAATGGCGTGCTGTGTGCCGTCGGAACCGCTGTGGTGGTCCGGGTCTGCTGAGCGAACCGAATCCATTGGCGTAGACCGCAATCTCACCCAAGATCTGTTTCATTCAAACGTTCAGTGTCGAGAGGACTTCACATGACTGGTGTCGAGGCGTCGGAAGCCACGTTCGCGCTGCCCGAGCGGCCACGAGCGGCCGGTCGGCAGGATTGGACGGCATGGCCGGGTTACAACGCAGCCGGCAGCGGATACCGCGGTTACTGGTACCCGGTCACGTGGTCGAACCACATCACCAAAGACCCCAAGAGCTTCACCATCTGTGGTGAAAAGCTGGCGATCATCCGCGACGCAGGCAAGGCATATGCCCTGCACGATCGGTGCCCGCACCGCGGCGTTCCGTTGTCCGAGGGCGATCAGCAGTTCCCGGGAACTGTCAGCTGCCCGTACCACGGCTGGACGTACCGGCTCACTGACGGCAAGCTGGCCGCGGTCATCACCGACGGTCCGGATTCCAAGATCTGCGGCAAGCTGAACGTCCAGACCTATGCGATCGAGGAGCGACTCGGTCTGGTGTGGGTGTACATCCCGATCGCCAACGAGCCGGCGCCGTCCATCGACGACCAGTTGCCGCGTGAGCTGGTGGAGAACAAGGGTATCGTCGGTGGTCGGATTCAGCCCCGAGAAGGCAACTGGCGCTTCGCATGTGAGAACGGTTTCGACGAGGGACATGCGAAGTACCTGCACCGCACCGCATTGTGGCGTCTGTTCAAGCCGATGCCGACGTGGAACATCACGAGCATCGTTCCGGAGGGACGCTGGATCTACCGCGTGCAGGAAGAGGTGTACTGGGAGGCGGAATTCCCGGGCGTGGGAACCTGGACGAACAAGCGGTGGTGGAAGAAGAAGCCGGACGAGACCCAGATTTCGCAGATCGGAAACGTCGGCGCCGGTCTGGACGTCAATCCTGTGATCGCAGCTCAGAACTTCCCCGGTTTTGCTTCACTGTCCATGCCGGGTGTCCTGCGCATCGCGTACCCCAAGTTCATTCACTACGAGTTCTACGTCCCGGTGGACGAAGACAACCACAAGTACGTCGGCCTCATGGTCAACTTCGTCTCCGGCGCAGCAAAATTGGGCTTCTACGCCAAGTACCTCGGCGCGATCCGCTGGCTGTTCCACGGTCAGTTCTCGGGTCAGGATGCGTGGATGGTCGAGGTCACCGACGCACCGCCGGAGAAGCTGTACCGACCGGACGTGTCGCTGACGACGTGGCGAAATCTGGCAGAGGAAGAGTACGCCGAGAAGATCGCCGACGCGGCCAAGCACACCCCCAAGGCGCCGGTCAGGCCCACCCGAGAGCGCCGGACGCCAACGCCCCGCTCGGCCCCTGTCGCCGACGCTCAGATTCCCACCGGCACCAGCGAATAGGAGAGATACATGTTCAAGATTCTGACGGCTGTCGCTATCGGTGCCGCTGTTGCAGTGGCAGTTCCCAAGCTGTGGCAGCTGGCCGGCGAGCGCAGCAATACTCAGGTACATCAGGTCAATCCATGACCACTGCGAGGGCCGATGCTCTCGCAGGCCTAGGCGACGAGCGCCGGGAATGGGTCGAGCGAGCCTACGCCCATGTCGATCGTGCGCGATTGCGGGATCTCGCCACTTCGGTGGTCAACATTCCCAGTCCGACGGGTGACGAAGCACCGCTGGCCCGCCACATCACGGCGGTCCTGGCAGCGTCGGGCATCGAGGCCCACACAATGGATCTCGATGATCGGCAAGCGAACTCGTGGGGAAGGCTCCGCGGTGACGGGTCCGGACCGGACCTGTTGCTGTATGCGCCGATCGACACCGTCACGACCGGCGATCCGGCGGAAGACCTGCCGTGGGTGGGAAATGAGCTGCGAGCGGATCTGACGACGCACGCCCAGTTCGACGAGAACTACGTGATCGGATTGGGTGCGTCGAACCCCAAAGGCCACGCCGTCTGCATTGTCGCGGCGGCCGAAGCAATTGCCGCAGCCGGTATTCCGCTCCGCGGTGACCTGGTGCTCGGATTCGGCGCCGGTGGTATGCCGACCAATGCCCGCCCCGGTGTCGGAAACCCCCGACGCAACACCGGCCAGGGCGTCGGCTGCTCGTTCCTCCTGGAACAGGGAGTGTGGGCGGACTGCGCGTTGATCGCCAAGCCCGGCTGGACGGTCTCCTGGGAAGAAGTGGGACTGGCCTGGTTCGAGATCACGGTGCACGGTCTGCACACCTACGTCGGCTCGCGCCACCGGTTGCCGTACCGCAACGCGATTACCGCAGCCGGCGAGGTGGTCGCCAAGTTGGAGGAATGGTTCCCGAAGTACTCGGCGGCGCATCAGGACGGTTTGGTTGCGCCTCAGGGGATCGTTGCCAACATCCGCGGCGGGTGGGAGCGAACAGCGTCGTTCACCCCCGAGCAGGTGCGCCTTACCGTTGATCTACGGCTCAGCCCGCGGACGACGCCCACCGCGGCCAAGCGCGAACTCAAAGCCGTCGTTGCGGAGATCGCACAATCGCTGGATCTGCAGATCGACGTCGAACAGGTTCTTGCCATCCCCGGTGAGGGTTCCGACCCTCGAATGTGGTTGCGCCGCGCCGCAGTCCACGCGTGGGAAGCTGCCGAAGGAGAGCCGCATCAGGACTTCTTCGACGCGAGTGGAGCCACCGACGCAAACATCCTGCGCAGCCGCGGCATCCCGACGATTCGGGTGGGTATGCCCAAGGTGGTCGACGCACCGTTCGAGGTGGACTTCGCGATGGGGATGAACACTGTGGACCTGGCTGCGGCGGAGAGATTTACGAAGTATCTGATCCGAGTGGCCCTCGACACCGTCACCCGCTCGCTCGAGGAAGTAGGAATCGACTGATGGCGAAGATAGTTCTGGGTATCGGTGCCTCCCACAGCACCTTGATGAACACCCATTGGGAAGAGACGACGCACAAGGCGGAGGCCGAACGCTTCCGGGACGCGCTGTATCTGAGCCGGGAGAAGATCGCGGCGTCGAAACCCGATGTTGTCTTGATTTTCGGCTCCAACCACTTTCGCGGTTTCTGGCTGGATCTGATTCCGGCGTTCACTCTCGGCGTCGGAGAGTGCATTTCCAGTGGCGAGTCAGGAACACCCAAGGGGCCGCAACGGGTCGACGTGGAGTTCGCCAGGCACCTTGCAAACGAGCTGATCGAAGGTGGCCGGTTCGATCTTGCCTACTCGGCGCGATTGCAGATCGATCATGGTCAGTCTCACGCGATTCAGTACCTTCTCGACGGAATCGATGTTCCGATAGTTCCGTTGGTGGTCAACGTATTCGCGCCGCCCCTCCCGACGTTCAAGCGATGTGAGGAGGTGGCGAAGGCCCTGCGGGATGCCGTTGCGTCGTATCCGGCGGATACCCGGGTCGTGGTGATCGCGTCCGGTGGATTGTCTCATCGTCTGCCCTGGCCGGACTGGCGGGATCCGCACGGTGAGGACGAGGATTTCATGGTTCAAGCCTGGCTGGACGGCCGGGAGAACTGGTCCGACTACGACGTCCGGCGACGCCAGATCATCCGCGCAGCCGATGCCGCGATCACTCCGGAGTTCGATGACCGAATTCTTGATCTGTTTGCCAGCGGCAAGGCAAGTGAGCTTGCCGAGTTCACGACGCAGCAGATCGAAGACGAGGCGGGCAACGGTGCGCAGGAGTTGCGGACCTGGCTCATGATGGCCGCGATGCTCGACTACGTTCCGGGTGAACCCCTTGCCTACGAAGCGATTCCCGAGTGGCTCACCGGTATGGGTGTCACGATTCTCGATCCAGCTGGAACAGACAGCGCAACAACATAATCTGCACCTTCAGTAAAGGAAGTTTCTCTGATGACAATCTGGAACGAACTTGCCGGGCTCGATTTCGAGTTGACGACCGTCGACGCCGGCGGTGTGCCCACGCGCTCTCTGCAGGCAGGATCCGGTGACGAGGCCGTGATCTTCCTGCACGGCACCAGCGGACACCTCGAGGCATTTGCACGCAATATTGCACCGCACGCCGAGTCTTACCGGGTTCACGCGATCGACATGCTCGGCCATGGTTACACCGGCAAGCCTGACTACCCGTACGAGATTCCGTGCTACGTCGAGCATTTGGTGAACTACCTCGACGCGGTCGGACTGGACCGTGTGCACTTGGTGGGTGAAAGCCTCGGTGGTTGGGTCGCTGCCTACCTGGCCAGCGAGCAGCCCGAACGTGTTCTGTCGCTGCAGTTGCTGGCAGCAGGCGGAACAGTCGCGAACCCGGTAGTCATGGAGCGCATCAAGACGTCGACCGCGAAGGCCGTCCAGAGTGACGACATCGAATTGACCCGCGCACGTATGCAGTTGCTCATGCATGATCCCGCCGATGCAACCGAGGAATTGGTTCAGGCTCGTCACCGGATCTACCATCAGCCTGACTTTGTCGCCAACATCCACAACCTCCTTTCCCTGCAGGAGATGGAGGTTCGCCAGCGGAACCTGCTGCGCCCGGATCGAATGGCACTCATCAAGGCGCCGACTCTTGTGGTCTGGGGTCAGGAAAATCCGTTCGGTGATGTTCCGGAAGCGAAGAAGATGGCCGAGGATATTCCGGGCGCTCAGCTCGAACTCTACTCGGAGTGCGGTCACTGGCCGCAGCACGAGCAGGCAGCGAAGTACAACCCGCTGAGCCTCGAGTTCTTGGCAAAGGCATCAGCCAGCGCGAAGGCAGCTATCTGAGAAGTTCCTGCCAAATATGCTGCTGCGTAATGGAGCCGGTCTCTCGATTGGGAGGCCGGCTTCCGCGTTTTCGAAGGTACAGTCATCGTCTTACAGCGAAGGAGTTCTCGTGAAGAAAGTACTTCTGCTGACGGCCGACGCCGACAACGGACTCGGTACCGCAATCCGTGACGCCGTCAGGGGTGAGGCGGAGGTAGTTCGATTACCTGAGCGCACCACGGGGGCGCTCCGTGCGGAGTTGCCGACATGCGACGTCGTGGTGGGGGACTGGAGTGGTGATCTGCCACTGGGCAAGGAGGAAGCAGAGCTCGGCCGGAATGTGCTCCTCGTCCAACAGCCTGGTGCCGGAACCAATTTCATCGATGCCGAAGCCTGGCGCGCCGCCGGAGTTCCGGTGGCGAATACTCCCGGTGCAAACGCGAACTCGGTTGCGGAGTGGGCAGTGCTCGCGGCAGGTGTGTTGTGCCGCTCCATGTTCTGGGCGCACAACGAGGTTACCGATGGTCGATGGCCACAGGAATCCATCCTGACGCGCGATTGCCGCGATCTGGCGCAGCGCCGGGTCGGCGTCGTAGGTGTTGGTTCGATCGGCCGCCGGTGTGCAGAATTGTTTGCCGCCTTCGGTTGCGACGTCTATGTCACCGCGCGTTCGAGACCGCGTGACACTGTGGCTGCGACGTTTGTGTCACTCGACGAGTTACTGCCTCTCGCGGATGTCCTGGTGCTGGCCGTCCCGCTTACGGAATCAACTCGGGGACTGATCAATTCCCATCGAGTTGCGCAGTTGCCCACCGGAGCGATCGTGGTCAATGTGGCGCGCGGCGCTGTCGTCGACGACGCGGCATTGGCGCGTGCCTTGCGTTCCAGGCATGTCGGCGGCGCTGCCCTCGATGTGTTCGACGTTGAACCACTACCGATTTCGAGCCCGCTCCGTGGATTCGATTCGACCCTCCTGAGCCCGCACGTCGCCGGCGGCAGCGCCGGAGCGCGTGCGTCGATCTATTCGATGACGGCGCAGAATGTCGCCAGTGCGCTGCGCTCGCAGACAATTCGGTGGACATTGTGATTCGGTGGACATTGTGATCGAGGGCCGTGTTACCGAAGTATTTCGGTCCGCACGTTCCTCCAGGTGCAGTGTTTCGCCGAGGTAAGTTCCTGTCCCCGGTCCGCACGGTGGACCCGGTTGGTTCTCGGGTGTAGGTACACACAGCTAGGTTTGCTCTCCACGACCCGCAACTGCGGCACAGATCACAAACAAAGGTGTGAGTAGATGGCCTCGCTGTCAAAGTTTGGAAGGACTGCTCTTGTTTCGGCTGCGCTGCTGCTGACCGTTGCAACCGGCGCATGCAGCCGCCCGGCGACGCAAAGCACAGCTGATTCTGCCGGAAGTGGACCACTGCGTATCGCAGTCGGAATCGATGCTTCCTACGCTCCGTTCTTCGTAGCGGATCAGGAAGGCATGTTCGACGCTGCCGGTTTGGACGTCGAACTCGTCCAGTTCGGTCGTGGTGGCGAGGCCGTCGACGCACTCTCGACCGGGCAGGTCCAGATCGCCGGTAGCTCCGATACGACAACGATCGCCCAGTTGCGTCAGAATCCGTCGTTGCGCGCGATGTACTCGTACGAGGCGTCGGGTGACTACATCAAGGTCGTGCTGCGTAACGGTGTCGACTCACCGGCTGCGATCAAGAAGATGGGCATCGTCCCGGGTCTCAGCCAGATTTCGACGGACAAGTACCTCGCTGCCAATTCCATTGCCCCCGGTTCGGTCGAGATGATCTCGGCGACCCCGACGGACATGCCCGCACTGCTCAGTCGCGGCGACATCGACGGGTTTGTCCTGTGGGAGCCGTGGCCGGCCACCGCCCTGGATCAGGGAACCGGCCACGTGGTGGCAGTAACCGGAGACTACGGCTGGTTCTATCATCATTGGGCGATCACGACGGCTCCGTGGTTGTCGGCCAACGAAGAGACAGCGCGAACCGTCGCGAAGGTGCTCGACGAGGCAACGCGCAAGGTCGAGTCGGATCCGGGCGTGGCAGCGTCCGCGACCAAGGCGGCTGTGAACGTCAGCGAGGATCAGACTATTGCCGCGGTGGACGAGATCGACTTCGCCGTGGTGAATCTCGAAGCTGCGGATGTCGAGTCGGCTCAGTCGATCGTAGATTTCTACAAGTCGATCGGTGTTCTCAGCGACCAGCCGGATCTCGAATCGGCAATGCTTCTGGATTGGTACAAGGATGGTGCACAGTGAGTATCGCAACAAGTGGTTCAACGACCAGCTCGACGAATAGCGCGGGGACAGCCGGCCCCGGCAAGAAGAACACCGGTGTTGCCATCGACGTGGTCGACCTCGGAATCAGCTTCGGCGCGGCGGAGATCGTCGCCGGAATCGACATGCACGTGCAGCCAGGTGAATTCGTCTGTCTGCTCGGTCCGAGTGGCTGCGGCAAGTCGACGCTGCTGTCGTCCATGGCCGGCTTCGTGGAACCCAGCGCCGGCGAGATCGTGTGCGACGGAGATGTCGTCGCCGGCAGTAACCGCCACGCCGGCATGGTGTTTCAGAGCTCCGAAGCGTTGTTCGAATGGATGACCGTGAGCCAGAACGTGGCCTACGGCCCCAGGATGCGTGGAGCGAACCGCAGCGAGCAGGCGAGTATCGCGGCCGAGTACCTCGCGATGGTCGGCTTGCCCCACGCGGGTGCGAAGTTCCCCTCGCAGCTGTCCGGCGGTATGCGGCAACGTGTTCAGATCGCACGAGTTCTTGCCAACCAGCCGTCGTTGGTTCTCATGGACGAGCCGTTCGGTGCGTTGGACGCTCAGACTCGTCAGGTTCTGCAGACCGAACTCGACCGTATCTGGCGGCACACCCGCTGCACCGTGGTATTCGTGACTCACGATATCGACGAGGCACTGACGTTGGCTGACCGTGTGATCGTGATGTCGGCCGGCCCGCGGGCCCGGATCAAGAGCGTCTACGAGGTCAATGCGGCTCGTCCGCGAGACCGCAACGATCCCGAGGTGATCGAGCTCTACGAGAAGCTGCGGGACGACATTCGGGCAGAAGTGGTTGCGTCGCTGCGGAACCAAGGCATTGAGGAGGACGAGCTGTGACGGCTGTAGTGACCGGTGGTTCAGCCGGTGTGAGAACAGCGAAGGTGGCGGAGACAAAAAAGCGTTCGTCGGCGCGGCGATCCAAGATTGTCAAAGCGACGCTGATGTATGCAGCCTCAGCGGCAATCGGTTTGGGCATCTGGTCGTTCCTGGCGTGGTGGTACGGGCCGACCACCATTGCATCACCGGCCGAAGTATGGTCGGCGGCACAGGAACTGTGGGAGAGCGGCGTTCTGTGGTCGTCGATCACCGCATCGGGTCAGCGAATTCTCATCGGCTGGTTCCTGGGTGTCGTGATCGGTGCTCCCGTCGGAATTCTGATGGGCCGCATTTCCATCGTGCGACAGCTCCTCGATCCGTACATCGAGTTCTTCCGGTTCATTCCGCCTATTGCGTTTGTCACTCTCGCCGTCGTCTGGTTCGGCATCGGTGAGACGTCGAAGGTTGTTCTGATCTTCTACACCTCGGTATTCATCGTCACGGTCAGCACGATTGCCGCGACTGTAGCGATCAGCGAGAACAAACTGCAGGCAGCGGCAAATCTTGGTGCCAACAAACTTCAGATCATGAAGACGGTGGTCTTGCCGTCGTCGATCCCCGGCATCGTCACGGGCGCTCGCCTGGCGATGGGCAACAGCTTCCTCACCATCGTGTCGGCGGAGATCGTCGCCGCCGACCAGGGTATCGGTTCGATGATCTGGCAGGCTCGAAACTACGGCCGGATCGACTGGACGTTCGTCGGCATCATCGTCCTGGGCATCATGGGCTTCATCTTCGACCGGATTCTCCGCATTCTGTCCTCGCGGTACCTCGCCCGTTACGGCGTCAAATAGTCAGGAGCGCAGCATGAATCACCCGCTGAGCATTGCCGAGCAGGCCGGAATTCCGGGACCGCCCGAGTTCACCGATATCGAGAGTGAGCGGCGTCGTCGCAAGACCGCTGTCATCGGCGGGTATCGGATTTTGTCGAAATTCGGTTTGGACGAGGGAATCTCGGGACATATCACCGCCCGAGACCCAGAAGATCCGGAGACTTTCTGGACTGCGCCGTTCGGGCGGCACTTCTCCCAGGTTCAGCCGGAGGAATTGCTGCATGTGGCGTCGGACGGCGCGGTCATTTCCGGAGACGGACCGCTCAACCGAGCAGCGTTTGTCATCCACAGCAAGGTTCACGAGGCTCGTCCCGACGTCATCGGAGCTGTTCACGCTCACGGTTTGAACGGTAAGGCGTTCTCCTCGCTGCACACCCGCCTCACGCCGATCACTCAGGACGCGTGCGCCTTTCACGAGGATCACTCGATCTACGAGGAGTATCACGGGGTGGCGCTGGACGAAGAGGAGGGGATTCGCATCGCGGATGCCCTCGGATCGAACAAGGCCGTGATCCTCACCAACCACGGTCATCTGACCGTCGGAACTTCCGTGGAGAGCGCAGTGTGGTGGTATGTGTCGATGGAGCGGTCGATGCAGGCGGAGTTGACGGCGCGAGCCGCCGGTGATCCGGTTGTCCTGCACGAGAAGATCGCGGCGCAGACCTACGAAGCAGTCGGCACCGAGAAGGTGGGGTGGTTTGCGTACTCGACCATCATCCAGAAGATCGCAGCAGACGAACCCGAGGTATTCGCGCACTGAATTCTTCGCGCACTGAATTCCTGCGAGCATTGGGCCCGTCGACCGAGAGGTCGGCGGGCCCTTTTCGTGTTGTCCCGCAACTGTTACCGAGGTCTGTTGAGCGGACCGGTTTCATTTGCGTGAGTCCGTCGGCGCAATACCGTATCGAGTGTGAACAAAACGTCTTCCACGGCGACCGACAACGAGATCGGCGTCGATATTCTGATCATTGGTGCCGGCCCCGCCGGGCTGTACGGCGCGTACTACGCAGGCTTCCGCGGCCTCTCGGTTGCCGTGATCGATGCCCTTGCGGAACCGGGGGGACAGGTCAGTGCGATGTACCCGGAGAAGGCGATCCTCGACATCGCGGGATTGCCTTCGGTCAAGGGACGCAACCTCATCGAGGGTTTGATGGCGCAGGCTGCCCCGTTCGATCCGGTGTACCTTCTGGGCATGCAGGCTCGTGAGCTGTCGCATGACGACGACGGCCGGGTGCGGGTCACCACCAGCACGGGCCAGGTCGTGGTGGCCGGCGCGGTTGTCATCACCGGCGGCATCGGAACCTTCACCCCGCGTCCGTTGGCGAAGGGTTCGGAGTTCATGGATCGGGGGCTGAGTTACTTCGTCCCGGATTTGTCGGCGCACACCGGGAAAGACGTTGTCATCGTCGGTGGCGGCGACAGCGCGTTCGACTGGGCCGTTCACCTGGAACCGATTGCCAAGTCCGTCACCCTGGTTCACCGGCGAGATCGTTTCCGCGCGCACAAATCCACAGTCGCCAAGGTGCAGGAAAGCAGTGTCCAGGTTCTCGTCAACGCCGATGTCTCGGCGGTACGTGGAAACGGGTGGATCGGCGAGGTCGACATCACCCACAAACAAGACAAGAGCACGTCCACGCTGCCCGCTCAATCCGTCATCGCTGCATTGGGATTCACGGCCGACCTCGGTCCGATGATGGAGTGGGGAATCGAGATCGACAATCGCCACATCGCGGTGAACACACGGATGGAGACGAATGTTCCGCGTGTGTATGCCGCCGGGGACATCACGGACTATCCCGGCAAGGTCCGCTTGATCGCCGTCGGTTTCGGCGAGGCCGCGACTGCGGTGAACAACGCTGCGGCAGTGCTGGATCCGGAAGCAGAAATCTTCCCTGGACACTCCACCGAACAGGAGAGCTAGGCAATGGCATTTGTCATCGGTGAAGCATGCATCGACTACACGGACCGATCGTGCATGGAAGAATGCCCCGTGGATTGCATCTACGAGGGTGATCGCAAGCTCTACATCAACCCGAACGAATGCATCGATTGCGGCGCTTGCGAATTGGCCTGCCCGGTGGAGGCGATCACCGTCGACCGGAAAGCAGACCCGGATTTCAAGGAAGACAACAAGCGCTTCTTCCTCGAGGTCTTGCCTACCCGTAGCGAGCCCGTCGGAAATCCGGGTGGTTCGGCAAAGATCGACATCGTCGGCGTCGATACCCCGATGGTTGCGGCGTTCTGATGGCTGGCGGCCTGCAACTCGGATACGTTGATTCGTCTTTCGGGCAATTGCATTACGCGCAGCAAGGTTCGGGTGAGGCGATTCTCCTGCTTCATCAGGCGCCCCGGTCGTGGGACGAGTTCCGCGAGTTCATTCCACTCCTTGCCGACGACTTCCGCGTTGTCGCGATGGACATGCCGGGGTACGGCAACAGTGCTCCGGTGCCCGGCCCGCAGACCATCGAGACCTATGCGCGAGGCGCGTGGGAATTGCTCGACACCCTGGGCGTCGATCGAGTCACGGTCATCGGTCACCACACCGGTGCGGCAGTGGCGCTCGAGATGGCGGCATCACGCCCCGAGAGGGTGCACGCTGCCGTGCTCTCGTCGTGCCCGTGGACCGACCGCAACTACCGCGAGGGGCACTCGGGACCCGGTGGGATCGACTGCGTCGACCGGGCCGCAGACGGTAGCCATCTCACCAGGCTGTGGGAGATGCGTCGCCCCTACTACCCCGAACCAGGCACCGCACTGCTCGACAGGTTCATCCGAGACGCGCTTGCCTACCGGGTAGATCCGGCGGAGGGGCACAAAGCCTGCGCCCGCTACGTCATGGAGGCGAGAGTCGGTTCGGTGACTGCGCCGGTTTTGCTGATCGGCGCGCAGAAGGATCCCTTCTCGATGCCTAACATTGCGCCGTTGCGTGCACACCTGACGGGTGCGGCAGTGGTGGAAACGGAGATCGTCGAATCGGGGACCGTCGCACTCGTCGAGGAGCACGCTCCGCAGATTGCATCCGCCGTCCGCATGTTTCTGGAGAATTACGCAGGTAGGCGCCCCGTGTAAACTCTGCGGGACGGGTTCACTGAGCGGACCGTGTGGCGTGCGTCTCATCGTGTCGTCACCATAGTGTCAGTCTCGAAGCACCTGCACCTAACGAGGACCCCGACCGATCTCGGTCGTTGTGGCACTCGGTCTCGGCAGGCTGTCACAGATCGTTCAGGAGGACACTCATGGCCGCTCCACAACAATCCGTCGGGTTCGGATCCGTACTACCCATCGCGTCGGAAACGACCGCTGCATCGCAGCCTGCAGGTGAACTGTCCTCGGTCCTGGGCAAGGCTCGAATGATCTTGGACGCTTTCGACACCGACCACAGTGACCTGTCTCTGACGGAGCTCACCCGGCGCAGTGGGGTCGCGAAAGCGACGGTTCACCGGTTGGCCGGCGAGCTGGTCGAGTGGGGATTGCTCGAGCGCGCGGGTACCAAGTACCGGCTCGGCCTGCGATTGTTCGAGCTGGGCCAATTGGTGCCGCGTCAGCGGATTCTGCGCGACGCGGCGCTGCCGTACATGGAGGACCTACTACTGGCGACGCAGGAGACGGTTCACTTTGCGGTTCGTGACGGCATCGACGTCCTCTACATCGAGAAGATCATCGGACACCGCGGGCTCAATCAGCAGTCGCGGGTGGCCGGTCGGCTCCCGCTGTACTGCACCGCCACCGGCAAGATCATCCTTGCCTTCTCCCCGCAATCGGTCTTCGACGAGGTAGTCGAGCAGGGTTTCACCGCCTTGACCAGTCGAACGACGATGTCCGTCAGCGTGCTGCGCCAGCAAACCGAGCGGATGCGTAAGGAACAACTCGCGGTGGAGGTCGAGGAGACACGGCTCGGGTACATGAGCGTCGCAGTGCCGGTGTTCAGCGGCCCGCGCACTCTGGCCGGCGCGTTGTCTGTGACAGCGCCGACGGCTCGCCTCAACGTCAGCCGCATCACCGGGGCCCTGCGCACTGCCGGCGCCGGAATCACCCGAAAACTTCATGCCATGAAGTGCACACATTCGCCGAGCGACCCGCTGGCTCTGCGCACGATCTGCAGTCCGGTGATGTGTTCGTTCAACGGTTGCGGCAAGTAGCGAGGCGCGGTCTATCGCCGGGCGCGGAACACGCTCTTCTCGCAGTCCCAGGTGTGTGGGCCGACGCCCCTCTCACGTAGCACTGCTTTCTGTACCTTGCCGGTTTCGGTGAGTGGCAACGTGTCCACGACGTCGATGTACCGGGGAAGTGCAAAGTACGGCAGCTGTTGCTGGGAGAACTCCAGAATCGAAATGGGGTCGAAAGATACTCCGGGGCGCAGTATTACAGTTGCCATGACGTCGTCCTCGGCCAGATCCGACGGTACCGGGAAGACGGCAACCTGACCGACCGACGGATGCAACGCCAGAACGGTTTCCACTTCGGCCCCGGAAATATTTTCACCGCGGCGCCGAATCACGTCTTTGATGCGATCGACAAATCGGAACCAGCCGTCTGCTTCCCGAATCACCCTGTCACCGGTCTGTATCCAACTCTCCGTCGCCGGAATCTCCTCGCCCAGATAGCCCAGTGAACAGGCGCCGGGGATCGTGCTGCGGACCACCAGTTCGCCGGGCTCCCCGTCTGCGGCCGCAGTACCGTCGTTGACGACTGCGGCGTCGTAGCCACTCATCACCCGCCCCATGTACCCGGCCCGCCGATCTCCCGGAAGTGTGCCGATCACGAGATTGGTTTCGGTACTTCCGAATCCGTCCACGAGTTCTACACCGAATCTCTGGGCAAACGGTTCGATCAGATGAGCCGGCGTTGCGGGGGCAAGTGCCACGTGGACGCTGTGCTGTCGGTCTTGCGGCGATGGGTCCGCGTTCATCAACATGGCCACCATCGCACCCAGCAGGTAGTCGACAGTTGCGCCGATCTCGCGAACTTCGCGCCAATGATTGCGGACCGAAAAGCGTTGTCCCAGGAAAAAAGTAGACCCGGCCCAAAGGGACTGAACAAAGGCATTGAGAGCATTGGTGTGAAACAGCGGCAGGCAGTTGTACAGCACATCGTCCCCGGTGAGCCCGAGTGAGGCGCCGACGCCTTTGCCCCACTGCAGGAACTGCGCGTGCGGGCATCGAACGCCTCGGGGCAGACCGGTGGTGCCGGAGGTGAAGAGTATCGCGGCCAGGTCGAGCGGATCGAGGGTCTCGGGCTCACAGCCCGGATGCGAACCGGCAGTGGGGACGCACTGTTCACCCATGACCCACACGGTGCCGTCGAATCCGGCTACAGCGCCTGAGTATTCGGGTGAAACCAGGATCCGTTGTACACCAGCCTGTTCGAGTGCGCCGGCAACACTGTCGGCTCGGAGGGCCGTATTGAGTGGGACGACAACCGCACCGATCCACGCGCATCCGAGAACAAGGTCTGCCAGTTCGATCCTGTTGCCGGACAGTGCCGCCACGCGCTCCCCACGGCCGACACCGTGATTACGGAGATCCGCCCCCAACGACGCTGCACGATCCCGCAATTCGCGGTAGGTGACCGTGATCCCGTCGACGACGAGCGCCGGGTGCTCCGGACGCTCCAAAGCTCGCCTCCGGATCAAATCCGGAAGCGAGCGCGGAATGGCATGTGCGTCGTGGGGCATGGGTAATTGTATCCCTCAGGGTACGACGACGGCCCGGCCGGCAACCTTGCCCTCACCCATCAACTGCAGTGCCGTTGCGATGTCATCCAGCGGAAACTCCTGCACTGCAACGGAAATCTTGCCTTCGATGAGCAGCCGGATCATTTCAGGTGCCAGTTCGGCTTGCCGGGCAGTCTTGCGAATCATGTTGACGGGCAGGATCCGGACATCGCTGAGCAACCAGTTCGGCAAGTCCAGGGTGAGGCTCTTACCCAAGGTATATCCGATCAGGGCAGCCCGGCCACCGGGGACAACACTCGCCAGAAGGTGCGGCAAGCCGTCGCCGCCAAGCGTGTCGATCACGGCGTCGACGGAAGGCTCGGATCCCACCACTCCGGCAAGTTCGTCGCCTTGCCCGACGACGGGACGCACACCCTCCGGAAGCAAGGCAGCCTGATCTTCGCGCGGTACAACACCGATTACCTCGGACGCTCCGGCAAGCAGAGCGAACTGTGCTGCCATCGATCCGACAGCGCCGGATGCTCCGGCGACAACAACTCGTTCGCCGGGAGCGACGGCTGCAATGTCGTTGACGGCAACATAGCCGGTTGTGCTGGGCAGGAAGAAGGTTGCGGCGACGGCCGGCGACAGTGCGGGATCAAAGGGTGTGAACGCCTTGTCTGCCGCTACCAGATACTCAGCCCAGCAACCGTTCTTGAACAGTCCGACTCCGCCGCCTCGGACCAGAAGGCGGGTGCCAGGCTCATAGGTGTCGGATTCGATTACCGTCGCCGCTCCGTCTGTTCCACCGATATGTGGCAGGTTCGGCTTGACTCCGAAGTTTCCGCTCGCGACGGTGATGTCGAGATGGCCGAGCGCGGCAGCGTCGATGCGCACGAGCGTCTGACCGGATTCACGTGTGGGAATGTCGATGTCGTCGATGACCGGTGAAGTGCCGAACTGATGGAGTCGGGCCGCGCGCATTGTGTCTCCTAGTAGCGATCTGTGAATGGATGTACTGAATATGAGTGCGGTCAGGACAGGATCGACTGGTCGCGAAGTCCGGCGATCAGTTCGTCGCTGTATCCGAGCACCGACTCGAGGACGTCGTCGGTGTCCGCGCCCAGCACCGGCGCAGCGCGTCGGATCGAGCCGGGTTCGGAGTTCCGGCGAACGGGGATGCCTTCGTGGAGGAATGTTCCGGCGAGGGGATGTTCCTGTGCCGAATAGAAACTGCGTGCCCGAAGATGTGGATCGCTCTCGACCAGGTCGCGTCCGTCCTGGACGGTGCCGGCCGCGATACCCGCCGATTGCAAGCGTTCCATGACGGTTTCGGGTGACAGAGTCCTGGTCCAGTCGGCGATGGCGTCGTCGATACGTTCGTGATCGGCTTGGCGGCTTTCTGCACTCGCGAAGTCAGGATTGCCGATCCATTTCTCTGCTTCGATGATGCGGCACAATGCATTCCATTCCGTGGTATCGCGAACGGCAATCGAGCACCACCGGTCGCTGCCGAGGCACGGGTACACGCCGTGTGGTGCCAGTTCGTGATGGCTGTTGCCGATCGGATCGGGGGACTGTGACCGGGCGGCTCGGAGAACGCTGGTACCCATGTGCGCTGCCATGGCTTCGAGTTGTGACAGGTCTACGTGCTGTCCCCGGCCGGTCCGGTCGCGGTAGTCGAGGGCTGCCAGCATCGCGACGCCGGCTTGCAGTCCGGCGACGATGTCGCCATGGCCGTAGATGACTCCGACAACGTCATCGGCGTTCCAGCCGGTCAGTGCGGTCAAACCGGTACTTGCCGAAACGATGTCGGCATACGACACCCAGTCCTTGCGAGGACCGGTGTGACCCATCCCGGACATCGACACGTAGATGATGTCCGGGTTGAGCTCCCGGAGTTGTTCGTAGCCGAGCCCCATCTTGTCCATGACCGACGAGCTGAAATTCTCGACCACGACGTCGGAGTTCCTGATCAGGTCGCGCAGTACCGAAAGGCCCTCTGCGGATCGGGTATCGAGTGTGATGCTGCGCTTGTTGCGGTTGACGTCGTTGAAGTACCCGCTGGTGTTCGGATTGTCGTGCGGTCCTCGCGAGAGATGCATGAACGGTGCAAAGCGAGTCGGGTCCGGGCGTCCGATCGATTCGACCTTGATGACATCGGCACCGTGGTCGGCAAGGATTCTGGTGCCGTACGGGCCCGCCAACACCCACGTGAGATCCAGGACGCGGACACCTTCGAGGCTGGGCGTGCTGCCACCGCTGAACTCGTGGGTTTCGTTCACTGCCACAGGCGAGGTGGCCTTCAAGAGTTCCTGATGCTGGCCCAACCGGGCAGCCTCGAGCGTTCCGATGCGCCGGCCTTCGGGGAAAGCGAAGCCGAACCCGAGATCGCGGTAGGTACCGTGATCTCCGGTCACGTCGGTGAAGAAGTCCCGGTCGTTGAGTTGCGGGTTACGCAGCAGTTCTTCGGGCCGGTCGACCGCTGCCCACGGCAACTTGCGTGACTGCGCGCTGACCGCGAATTCTTCCTTCGGCCACTTCGCGATGAAGGCGGACAGAACGTCGAAAATGTGTTCCTGATGCGTCTTTCGGTAGACCGCGTCGGACCACTCCGGTTGATCGAGATCGTCCTGAGCATCGTTGTCGATCAGCCAGGCCAACATGCCGTCCCACATGCGGGGGCTACCGCCGAGGCCGCCACCGACATAACCGTCGGCGGCCTGGAACAGTCCGTGCGGAACGAGCGGATGTACCCGGCCCGGACGCGGTGGTACGCGGTCCTCGTGAATGTAGGCAAGAGTGCCCGCTTCCAGCGCGGCGGCAACACATTCCTGAGCGCTGATCTCCAGCAACGGGTTGTGGCCCTTGGATCGCGAACGCAGTCCGAGAAGCACGCCGATTGCGGCATTGATTCCGGCGAGCTGCTCAGCCTGGAGTTCGGGGAGCAGCAGTGGAGGGTGCTCGGGATCGCCGACCTGGGCCATCATCCCGCCGAGTGCCGCGACGGTCAGATTTGTTGCCTTCCAGTCACTTCGCGGTCCGGTTGTGCCGAAGGGTGTCACTCGTACGTGAACGAGAGATCCTCGGTTGTCGCGTAGAGCGCCGGTCGCGCTGCCGTCGAGCAGGACGTCGGCACTGCGCAGCAGTGCTTCGAAAGCGAGGCGATCGTTGCTGTCGTCGATATCGAGGACAACGGACTTCTTGCCCGCATGCCAATGCAAGTACGAATCACCCTGGGACTCGGTGCGACTGGGGTCACCGGTGGGTGGTTCTACCAGAATGACCTCGAAACCCAGCCCGACCAGGATGCGCCCGGCGAATCGCGCAAACGGACTGGAAATCTCTACGACCCGTACCGGGGGATGCACCACAACTACTCCGTTTCAATCGAAAGATATCGCCGAACCGACTGGAGTCGAACGTAGTTCTGCGGGCCGGTGGGCGACATGATTTCGGTCTGCCCACCGGACCCGTTCTCACTCTCCGCTCAGGCGGCGTTCTGCTCGAACCATCCCGAGAGGAGGACAGCGGACGGATCGATGTCCGCGGAGATCTTGCCCTGCTCGCGGAAGAATGCAACAAGTTCGTTTGCGCGCTCCACGTCGTCCTCGGTGAATCCGCGTCCACCGAAATCGATTTGGGTCACCCGGTCTGCGGCCTCGGCCGGGTCCATCTGGATAGACGCGGCAATTGCGGTTGCAGCCCGATCCGGATCCGAGTTCACGATTGCCGACGCTTCCGAGATCACCTTGAACACCTTGCCTGCGGTTTCTTCGTTCGCGGACAACCAGTTGTCCGAAGCGATGATCCATTGGGCGTACTTGGCGCCGAAGTCGCCGGTCGTGGCAACAACGCGCCCGCCGGTATTGACACTCTGCGTCACCCAGGGGTCGAAGGACAGGAAGCCGTCGATGTCACCGCGCGCCAGCAAAGCAGGCTGTTCGGGCGGGCTTGTGCTCACGAGTGTGACCGTCGTGGGGTCGATGCCGAGACTGGCCAGGTACTGGTTCGTGAAGTAGAGGCCGATGCCGGGGAAGACGCCCATGGTCTTGATCGACTTCGGCTCGACGCCATTCCTCAGTACAACCTGGAAGTATCGGTCGGATTCCTGAAATACGCCCAGCGCCCGCAGGCTCGGATTGGCGGCCATGACGGACAGTGCCGTCGAGTCGGCATTGCCGGAGAGTTCCGAAGTTCCGGCTACGACGTTCTGGGCGCCCGCCGCCCCGCCTTCCGTCTGGATGACCTGGACGTCGAGGCCGGCGGCCTCGAACATGCCCTCGTGGTCGGCCAGGAAAATCGGGGCGTACGACGGGTCTACACCCACCGCGATCCGTACCAGGCCACCACTTTCCGCGGAGTTGTCGGTAGCGGGCCGGGTGCATCCGCTGACCGCGATCGTCAGGGCGGCGAGAGAAGCGACTGCGCCCACCCATTTCTTCTGAAATTTGTTGAGCATGATGGCCTCTCGGTAAATGGGAGCTGTCAGCGTCCCGTGAAGGTGGGGGACCGCTTGTCGAGGAATGACTGAA
The DNA here is from genome assembly GCF_029269915.1 of Rhodococcus sp. C3V. NCBI lineage: Bacteria > Bacillati > Actinomycetota > Actinomycetes > Mycobacteriales > Nocardiaceae > Rhodococcus > Rhodococcus sp. C3V. Next base: position 187,678 of record NZ_JARJBE010000007.1, on the reverse strand, counting down.
GTCCCTCAGCAGCGTCGTCCGTCTTGATCAGGTCGAGCACTGCCTCGAATTCGAGATCCAGCGCTTGATCGAGCGGCAACGACATGCCCTCGTCGACAATGCGTTTGATCATTCCGATGGTGGCAGTGGGTTTCGTCGCGAGTTCGCGTGCGAGGTCAGCGCAATGCGCATCGAGGTCGGCGTCCGCAACGACGGTGTCGACCAGGCCGATATCGAGTGCATGCTCGGCGCTGAGGCGCTTGCCTTCGATCATGAGCACTTTGGCTCGGTGAGCCCCGATGAGGCGTGGAAGTCGCTGGCTGCCACCGGCACCCGGAAAAAGCCCAAGTCCGATCTCGGGGAAGCCGATGGTCGCCGACTGCGCCATGATGCGGAAGTCGCAGGCCAACGTCAGTTCTGCTCCGCCGCCGAGTGCGTGCCCGTTGATCTTCGCGACGACAGGTTTGGGAGCCGACTCGAGGATCCGCTGTACGTCGACCCACGGGCGCATCGCGCGCTGAGTTTCTTCCGTCAGCTCGCGCATCACGGTGATGTCCGCACCGGCGACGAAGAACCGTCCAGTGCCCGTCACGACAATGACGCGGACGGTCTGGTCCGACGCGAGTACCGGCAGTATCTCCAGAAGCTCGGCGATCATGCTGGGGTTGAATGCGTTGGCTGGAGGTTTGTCGATAGTCACGGTGGCAATCGAGTCTGTGACCTCGACGGTGACGAAGTTGTAGGTCTGGCCGGTCTGTCTTGTCAAGTGAGCTCCTGTCAGCGGGTTGGCGGGGTAAACCGGTCGAGCCGGGGGATGTGTAGTGGGAAGTATGGTGGGGACCCTCACGCGGCGGTACCGCTCGGGTTCGGTCAGTAGACCAATGCGGATGCTGATCGCGTAGGAACTTTCTTCGCTGTGATCACGGCGATATTTGCTCCTGTGACAGGATTGAGCCCGTGACTTCTGCAGTACCGACACCGCCCGCGCCCTCCGTCGACAAGCGTCCCGAGTCGATTTTCACGATAGGGACCAGGCTCGAGGACCGGCTCGGACGAACCGGAACCATCCACACACCGCACGGCGATATCGCGACGCCGTCGTTCGTGGCTGTCGGAACCAAGGCCACGGTCAAGGCCGTGCTGCCCGAGTCCATGAAGGAACTCGGTGCGCAGTCGTTGCTCGCCAATGCGTACCACCTGTACTTGCAGCCGGGACCCGACATCGTCGACGAGGCCGGCGGGCTGGGCAAGTTCATGAACTGGGACGGGCCCACCTTCACCGACAGCGGCGGCTTCCAGGTCATGTCGCTTGGTGTCGGGTTCAAGAAGGTGCTCGCGATGGAGGCCGTCGGTGTGCAGTCCGACGACGTCATCGCGAAGGGCAAGGAGCGTCTCGCGACAGTCGACGACGAGGGCGTGACGTTCAAATCGCACCTCGACGGCAGTAAGCATCGCTTCACCCCCGAGGTGTCGATGCAGATCCAGCATCAGCTCGGCGCCGACATCATGTTCGCGTTCGACGAGCTCACCACGTTGCTCAACACCCGCGGCTATCAGGAGCGATCGGTCGAGCGCACGCAGGCGTGGGCGATCCGCTGTATCAATGAACACGAGAAGCTCACCGCCGAACGCGCTGACAAGCCCTATCAGGCTCTCTTCGGCGTGATCCAAGGCGCGCAGTACGAAGATCTGCGACGTCAAGCCTGCCGCGGACTCGAGTCGATCGAAGGCGAGAACGGATACGGCTTCGACGGCTACGGCATCGGCGGCGCCCTCGAGAAGCAGAACCTCGGAACGATCGTGCGTTGGTGTAACGAGGAACTACCCGAGAACAAGCCGCGTCATATGCTCGGCATCAGTGAACCGGACGACTTCTTCGTCGCAATCGAGAACGGCGCGGACACTTTCGACTGCGTCAACCCGTCGCGTGTTGCTCGCAATGCTGCGATTTACGTCCGCTCCGGCAGGTTCAACATCAACACCAGCCGATTCCGTCGTGACTTCACGCCTATCGACGACGAGTGCGACTGCTACACGTGCGCCAATTACACCCGCGCGTACATCCATCACCTCTTCAAGGCGAAGGAAATGCTCGCGTCGACGCTTTGCACCATCCACAACGAGCGATTCACCGTGAAGTTGGTCGACGACATCCGAGCCAGCATCGAAGGTGGGTACTTCCACGACTTCAAGGCAGACATGCTCGGAAAGTTCTACGCGGCGAAGACGCCTGCACCTCAGGCGTAGGTCGGTTCGCGCTTCTTCACGTATGCGATGACGCGGTAGGTGATCGGCATGACCAGAACCTCGACAAGCGTCTTCCACAGGAAGCCGACCAGCACGTAGTTGATGAAGTCTTCCCATGTGCTGATGCCGATGACACCGGCCGCGATGGAACAGAAGATGAGGGTATCGGCGAATTCGCCGACGACGGTCGAGCCGATCAGTCGCGCCCACAGATGCTTCTCCTGCATGCGCTTTTTCATCATGACCAGAACCAGTGAGTTCAGTAGCTGTCCGACGAGGTAGGCGGCCAAGCCCGCGACCAGTAGCCGGGGAATGACACCGACCACGGTTTCGAGGGCGGCCTGGTTCTCGTAGAACTCTGCCGACGGGAGTTGCACTGCAATCCAGAAGCACGCAGCGGCGAGAATCAGTGCGCCGAAGCCCAGGTAGATCGCGCGTCGGGTCGCTTTGAAGCCGTAGACCTCGCTGAGCACGTCACCGAGGACGTAGGCGAGCGGGAACAAGAAGAATCCACCATCGGTGATGATGGGCAGAATCTGCAAGGGACCGAGCGAGAAGTCGGAATCCGCAAAGAAGGCGACCCCCTTGGTCGCCGCCACGTTCGAGATCAGCAGCGTTGCGGTGAAGAGCGCGACGATCGTCGGGTAATAACCCCGGCTGACGTGCGCAAATTTGGTTTCGTGGGTCGATTCGTCTTGCTGATCCTGAGCTGTCACGTCCGTCATCCAAGCACCACAAGGCGCTCGGATGCGAGTTGGCGACCGTCCAGTTGCGCAGAACACACCGAAGGCCCTGCGGTTTCACGTGGAACCGCAGGGCCTTCGGTGATGCAAACGAACTGATCAGGCAGCTACATGGCCGCCGGTCAGCACGCGGTATGCGTAGGTGCTGGCGATCAACGCGACGGGCGCCGTCACCAGAAGACCGATTCCACACAGCAGCGCACCGACGATGTTGATACCGATCAGAGCGAGCGCCAGCAGGACCAACGTTCCGACGTTCGACGAGGTCAACGCGTAACTCGATTTGATGCCCGAAATCGCATCCTGATTCTTGTCCACGATGAAGGTCAGCGTGTAGTAGAGCAGGAACGCCGCGATGATGCCGGGAATGATGCAGAGAGCCAAACCGACGTAAGTTGCCACTGCTACCAGGAAACCGCCGAGAACAACTGCGCCGATGTTGGTGAATTGGAAGAAGGTGCCGAAAGCCGGCTTGATTCCATCCAATTCGCTCAACGCTCCACGAAGGAATGCGGCTTGGATGATGTAGCCGACGATAGCGGTGACCAATCCACCCACAATGGACAGCGCGCTGAATTCGGTATTGGTGTAGTCGAAACCGTTGAAAGCGCCCTGGATCAGTCCGGCGATCAAGAACGCGATGATCGAGATTCCGATCCAAACCAATGCGTTGTCTTTGAACTTGTTCCAGCCGTAGGTAATTGCGGCGCCCACGGAAAGCTGCGGTCCACCGAATCCTGCGCCGTAGTCATTGGCGGGCGGCGGTGGGAAGTTGCCGCCTCCGGGAGGTGGCGGGTATCCACCGGGCGGTGGGTAGTTGCCACCGGGAGGGGGATAGCTTCCACCCTGTGGAGGCGGCGGATATCCACCTGGCGGCGGGTAATTGCCACCTTGAGGAGGTGGGGGGTATCCACCAGGCGGCGGGTAGCTTCCGCCCTGCGGAGGCCCCGCCGGCGGGGGATAGCTCCCAGGAGGAGGCGTTCCCTGCTGGCCGTAGGGATCCTGGGGCGGGAATTGCTTTCCGTCCTCGGGATTCTGGTTGGGGTCGTGCCCACCGGTTGTCATATGCGCACCTAACCCTTGACTACCTGAGTTCCACCAGCGAGCTCGTCATGCTTGCCCTGCTTGGTGGGGCTGTTGTTGATCGTGACCGCGATGACGATGTAGGCGACCAACGCGAGGATTCCGCCGATGATCGGAATGATCGAGAGCAACGTGAAGGCGTTGCGAATCGCAGACTGCTGGACGGAGGGGCGAGGTGCGCCACCCGGACCGTGTACTGAAAGGCCCAGAATCATCTTTCCCAAAGTCCGACCCTGCGTTACTTCCATTGCGATGAAGTAAGCGAAGGTCAGAATTCCCGAGAACAGTCCCGAGACCAGAATCAAGCTGTCGGAGTCACTGACCAATAGAGCCAGAATCGCGGCGATGACGCCGACGATGATGCCGTCGATGATGCGGGCACCGAGTCGAATCCACAGATCGCCCGGCTGAGCACCCGAAGGCAGCCGGTTTCCTCCGCCGTACGCACCTTGGTCGTTGAACTGCGGAGGCGGCGGGAAGTTTCCGCCCTGGGGCGGCGGCGGGTATCCACCGGGAGGCGGGTAGTTGCCACCCTGAGGGGGCGGGAAGTTTCCGCCCTGTGGAGGCGGCGGGTAGCTACCGCCCTGCGGGGGGCCTGCGGGTGGTGGGTAACTTCCGGGAGGAGGTGTTCCCTGCTGGCCATATGGATCCTGGGGTGGGAATTGCTTCCCGCCTTCTGGATTCTGGTTGGGGTCGTACCCACCGGTTGTCATGTGTTCCCCTCAGTCGTAAATATCGCGCTCGAGTGTGACAGTGGATATGACCCTACTGGGATCAAAGAGCGATGTGGATGACATCTGCTCACTTGGATTCGGAGGTCACCTGTGGTTTAGGCTGAGTTGTATGACGAGTTCCGGGGGCAACAACGACGATTCTTCGAGCGATTACCAGGCAAAACCTGGGTACGGAGAATTTCCGAGCCTGCCTCCTGAGGGGTACGGCGTGTCCCCGTCCGAAACGCAGTCTTCACCTGAAGTTCCCGGATATACCACTCCCAACGAGCAGTACCCGGGTTATCCACCGCCGTCGTACAACCCGCCCGGTAATAACCCCCAGCCGGGCGGAATCGGTGAACCGAACCCGTACCTGCCGCCGCAGAATTTCGGACCGCAGAATCAATATCAGCAGAATCAATATCAGCAACCCGGACAATACGGACAGGCTCAATACGGACAGCCTCAGTACGGCCAACCTCCGAACCCGTACGGTCAACCGAATCAATTCGCGGGTGGGTACGCACCGCCGATGCAGCCGGTCGGCACCAATGGTCTCGCAATTGCATCGCTGGTTGTATCGCTTGCGGGTGGTTGCTTCTACAGTCTCGGCGGAATCGTCGGAATCATTCTGGGAATTGTCGCGCTCAATCAGATCAAGCAGACAGGTCAACAGGGGCGCGGGCTTGCGATAGCCGGAATTGCGGTCGGCGCGGCCTTCTTGGCAATTTTTGCCGTGATTCTCGTAGTCGCACTCATAGCGAGTGCATCGTCGTCGTACTGAAGTGCCGTCGTGCTGAAGTGGCGAGCGCTCACACGGGAGTGACGACGGACGACGCAGGAAGTGGCTTGCCGAAGTAATAGCCCTGGCCCATGTCGCAGCCGGCCCGCAAGACGTTGGCTGCGTGTTCCGCGGTTTCGACGCCCTCTGCGATCGAATCAAGCCCTAGCTTCCGAGCGATGTCGGCGATGGACTCCATGACCATGAAGGCGCGGTCTCCAGCACGACCCGCTGCGCTGACGGCCCAGGTCAAGGATTGGTCGATCTTGAGAATATCGAGCGGCAATTCCGACAATGCGGAGAAGGACGCGAAGCCCGCCCCGAAATCATCCAGCGCGATTCGAATTCCCTCGTTGTGCAAGACGTGAAGAGTCTCGGCGGCATGCCGGCCTACGACGCCGAGCTCGGTGACTTCCACGATTATTCTGCTCAGTGGCGTTTGTGAACTGTCGAGCGCTCCGAGGATCTCGTGAGCGGCGTGCGGGGTAGCGAGTTGGCGAGGCGAAAAGTTGACCGCGACCATCATGTGCTCAGGCCACGACGCTGTTTGGGCACAAATCATTTCCAGAGCTTGTAGCCCGATGGGAATGATGAGCCCAGAGGATTCGGCGGAGCGCATGAAATCTTGAGGTTCGATCAACCCTCGCAGCGGATGGCGCCAACGCAAAAGAGCTTCATAGCTGATAATTGCTGACGAGTTCAGATTGACCTGGGGTTGATACAACACCTCGAATTGATGGTCGTCGAGTGCCTCGCGAAGCTCGCGGACCATGCGTATTCCTTTTCGTCCTGAGTCGCCCGTGCCGCACGTGCGTGTCAGCGTGGATGCTGCAAGTGGGTACTGTGGTCGGATTCCAGGTTCAGATCCCGGGCGTGGTTTTGCAGGAACAACTCGCCCTGAATTTCCTTCGCCAGTCTCGACCGTACTTCACTATTCGAGAATTGCCAACGAATAGCTATTGCGGACGGCTTTGTCATATCGGACAATCGTAGTTTTGTTCCGACGAGGCACCGATTGATACGTCACTTACTTCGCCGGGAAAATCCACGGGGTCCGGGGGATCTTGCGAGAGTCGAATCGATCCGCCAATTGGGGTGGTGTGACAACCTCGCCGGGTTCGGCGAGACCGATGCTCGACGCGATCATCGTCAGAACCTGCTCGGTACTGCGTCCGGCCTCGAGTTGATCTGCCAGAGTCACTGCGCCGTCGCGCTTCGCGAGTCGCTTGCCTTCACTGTTCAAGGCAAGAGGAACGTGGGCGTACGACGGTGGTTCGATGTCGAGCAGCTGGGCAAGGTATGCCTGACGTGGAGCCGAGGTCAGGAGGTCGTCGCCGCGAACCACCTGGTCGATGTTCTGTGCACCGTCGTCGACGACAACGGCAAGGTTGTAAGCGGGCACCCCGTCTCCGCGGAGCAGGACGACGTCGTCGACTGGTCCCGTCACCTCGCCGAACAGTTCGTCATGGACGGTGAACGAGTCGATGCCGGCCCGTAGCCTCAGCGCGGGAGATCGGCCACTTGCCGATTTCTCGGCGCGTTCGGCCTCCGAAAGGTTCCGACACGTGCCGGGGTAGGCGCCGTCTGGAGCATGGGGCGCTGACGGTGCCTGCAGGATCTCCTTGCGTGTGCAGAAGCAGGGATAGGTCAGGTCACGCTCGCGCAATTGGTCGATAGCCTTGTGGTACAAGGGAAGACGGTGTGACTGCAATACGACTGGGCCGTCCCACGTGAGGCCGAGCCTGCGCAGATCGTCGAGTTGTCGTTCCATCGCGCCGGGGCGGACACGGTCGAGATCCTCTACCCGAATGAGGAAGTCGCGCCCGCTGGTGCGGGCGAACAGCCAGGCCAGGAGGGCAGTCCGGAGGTTTCCCAGATGGAGATCGCCGGACGGACTCGGCGCGAAGCGTCCTGCTCCTTCCACGTCAGCTGGCGAGCCCGACGGAGGCGAGCGGGTTCTCGGCGTCGTGCAGGGTGAGGCGGATCTGGGTTTCCAAAGCGTGATCGAGGTACTGCGGCGGATACATGGCGGGGCTTCCGAGTGCGTCGAGTGCCAATCCATTGACGGTTGAAAGCAGAAGTGCCGCTCTGGTTTCCGCTTCCGGAGTTCCGATGCCGATCAGAACTGTCGAGATGCCGGTGCGGATTGTGAACAGGGTTGTCCGGCGAATTTCGGAGAGTGACTCACTGGTTGCGGCGCGCACGGCAAACGCGGCGAGCACATGCGCCTCACGCGTGCGTTGCTCGTCGAGGGGCAGGAGTTGCGAGAGCGCCTGGAACAGGGCGGTATGCGGGTCTGCGTCGGCGGACGATTCGGCCAGTCGCGTCAACAATCGATCGACGAGTGTTCGCAGTGCGAATGCGAACATCTCGTCCTTGGTCGAGAAATGATGTTGCACTGCGCCGATCGAGACACCCGCCCGTTTTGCGACCTCGCGAACGCTGGCATTTTCCAGTCCGGATTCCGCGGCGACATCGAACAATGCCGCCGCAAGCAGGTCTGGACTCGTGGAGGATTTTCGGCGTTCCGGCATACCGCGACATTACATGCGTATGGAAGTAATGCCCACGTCAGGGGTGCTTTTTCACGCCTTCCGGCCGAGGAAGGCAAGGAGTTTCGTCGCTTTGTCAGCGTTGTCCGGAACCTGTATTTCCGGGCCGCACACACCGCTCATGCGGATCGACTCGCCCAGGCCCGCGGCGATCTCCGACACCCACTCCACGTCCGCGTCTCGCATCGTCGTATCGGTGCCGGTTGCGGCCGCGAGGTCCCAACCGTGGATGACCAGATCGAAACACAAGAACCCCTCGACCGTGGCCCCGAGGTTGGTCCTGCCGAAGTGTCCGTCGTATTCCAGGGTGGACTTTGCCGGATCGTCCAGAATTTCCTGCATCGAATTGCGGACGGCCGCCCAGGCTGCCGACGGGTCGTCGTCGACCGACGGACCGGGTGCCAATTCCAGGCCGACTACCTTGACCATGTCTCGTTCGCTGTCGAGCACGTGTCTCACCACGTCGCGGGCGGTCCAGCCCTCGCAGGGGGAATCGTCGTCCCAGCGGTCGGCGGGTACGGCGTCGATCCGGGCCGTGAATCCGGCAGCCAGATCCCGATAACGCTGGGCGGGGGAGATCTCTGTTGAAGTCATGACAACAATCCTTCACCGCCACAGCGCATCGTGATTGATTATTTCGGACATTCACTCGATCTCCGGGGCTTCCGCCCAGATGTCCATCGGTACGACCCCGGCACTCTTGCCCTCGTCGTCGAGAAGTCGGCCCACCCTCTTCATCGATCGCAGCACCACTGACCTGTTCAGCACCACCAGGCCCGGTGCCTCTTGTGCGAGTTGTACTTCGGTAATGGGAGTTTCGCGAAGGGAGTGTGCGGCGATCGCGAGCAGTGTGTTGGCGCGTCCACCGGATATCCGCATGCACACCCGCGTTCCCGGCACTCGCTCCACCAGGGCACGAATCGTCGACCGGTCCGTGGGATCGACATATCCCCACACCCAGGTCACGAGGGGCCAGCCGGACAGTGGCAGAGACACGTCGCAGCGGAACACGATCTGGTTGCGCGACGTCAATTCGGCAAGTCGCCGCCTGACCGTACTTTCGCTGAGGCCGGTACCGACCGTGAGCTCGGCAATCGACGATCGACCGTCCTCACCCAGTTTCAATATCAATTGGCGGTCGACAGCGTCGAACGTCTTCCCGTGATGGCGCTGATCCGTCGGCGCGTATTTGTATCGCACAGGCCGGTCTGTCATCGTCGCTCGCTGCGCGGCATCGAGTACCTGCAATTTCCAGTCGTCTCCGATCGCGAAGACCTCGGTGACGAGGTGTGCACGCGAACTGACGATCCCGGGTACCGACGCGAGCGACCGAAGCAGGAAGCGCGACAGGAAAGCCATGTCTCTGACCTCGACGAGAAGTGTCAAGTCGCCTGGGCCGCTTGTGTGTTCGACGCTCAGTACGTGCGGCCAGCGGGCAAGTCGTTCTGCAATCGTCAACGCGTTCGAAGTCGTGCAGTCGACTTCGACAAAAGCCAGACACGACTCCGGACGGCCATGGCCGGTTGCCCTGGCAGAGACCCAGGCGGTGCCGGAATCCTGTAACCGCTGCCAGCGGCGAGCCACGGTAACCGGATCCACTTTGAGCGCGTCGCCAACCGTGCGCCACGACGCTCGCGGGTCGAGTTGCAGGCAATTGATCAGGGCGAGGTCGACGTCGTCCAGTACGGCGGAATCCTGCGTTTCTTCGATCATGGTGCAAGTATCGTGCATCTTCATTGTGTCTGGGATCACTTCATTCATGCTCGAAGGGCAGAACGCGGTGGCGAGTGCCCACCGCGTTCATGCTGTGAAAGGAGAAACCAGATGTCATCGACCACGTTGCCCGCTGTTCCGACCGAGAGAAGCCTCGAGTGGGTGCAACGCCTCATCGGAATCGATACGACGAGTGCCGTGAGCAATCGACCGTTGATCGATCTCATTGCGGCGGAACTACGTCGCCATGGGGTCGAGCCGGTACTTGTTGCCGATGACGAGGGAACGAAGCTCAACTTGTTGGCAACGTTCACTCCTCCTGACGGAAGTACTGCCGGCGGCGTGATGTTCTCCGGCCATACAGACGTAGTGCCGGTCGACGATCAAGACTGGAGTAGCGAGCCTTTCACGCCCGACGTTCGCGACGGAAGCCTGTACGGACGTGGCACGTGCGACATGAAGTCGTTCATCGGGATCGTCGTCGCTGCGATCCCCGACATCGTTGCTCGGCCGCTGGCGAAGCCGATTCACTTTGCATTCTCCTACGACGAGGAAGTCGGCTGCATCGGTGCGGCCGGGTTGGTCGAGGAGGTTGTTTCCCGGAACCTGCGCCCTGATGTGTGCGTCGTCGGAGAGCCGTCGGAGATGCGGGTCATTCGCGCACACAAGTCGATGAACGTCATACGTGTTGATCTGCATGGTGTTTCGGCGCACTCGTCGCTCACTCCGCAAGGAGTCAACGCGATCGAATACGGCGCCGAGTTGATTCGATTCGTCAGAAGCGCGGCCGACGAACTCCGTGCGTCCGGCCCGTACGACGACGCATTCGACGTGGCCTGGACGACGTGTTCGGTCAATCTCGTATCCGGCGGGATCGCAGTGAACACTGTCCCCGAGGATTGCTCCATCACTTTCGAGTTCAGGAGCATCAGCTCAGCTGGCGCCGCAGATTTGCTCGAACGCTTTGCCGCCGAGACGAATCGGATCGAGAACCTGATGCGGGAAGAAAACCCGTCAGCCTCCGTGACGATGCACGTGTCGGCCTCGGTCCCTCCCCTGGAGACGGATGCGAATGCTTCGGCGGCCGCACTGGTCGAACAATGGGGTGGTCGGGCCTCGGACGAAAAGGTCGCGTACGCCACCGAGGCCGGGATGTTCGCGACTATCGGTATCCCCACTGTCGTGTGTGGGCCGGGAAGCATCACTCAGGCGCATGCACCTGACGAGTACGTGACACTTGACCAATTGGCACAGTGCGAGCAGTTCGTTCGGAACGTCATCGCTCACGCCCGCGCCTGACCCACCCTGACCCCCTAAGGAAAACCATGTCCACGGCAACTACGCCAACCTCCGGAACAGTCACCCCGGAACGCCTGGCCGCTGCTCGCAAGGCGGTGATCAGCAGTTCGCTCGGCGCTGCGCTCGAATGGTTCGACGTCATCGTCTACGCATCATTCGCAGTGGTGATCGCCCATAATTTCTTTCCCGGCGGCGACAACACGCTCGGTTTGATACTGACGTTCGCGACGTTCGCGATCTCGTACGTCATCCGGCCGCTTGGCGGGATGGTTCTCGGTAGCTACGCCGATCGTCGCGGGCGCAAGAACGCCTTGACGTTGACGATGATGCTGATGATGATCGGCACGCTCATCATGGCCGTGGCGCCGACGACCTCGATGATCGGACCGTGGGCCGGCGTCGTCATCCTTGTTTCGCGTCTCATTCAAGGATTCTCCGCCGGCGGTGAATTCGGTACTGCTACAACCTTCCTCGTGGAGACTGCGCCACACAAGAAGGCGTTCTACTCTTCCTGGCAAGTTGCCAGCCAGGGTGCCTCGGTTTTCCTGGCATCGCTGTTCGGATACGTGCTCAACACCCACCTTTCGCATGAAGCGCTCTACTCGTGGGGCTGGCGCGTTCCGTTCTTCTTCGGCATCATCGTCGGGCCGGTCGGACTCTACATCCGTGCCAAGCTTGACGAAACGGACGATTTCAAGACGAGCGTCCCGGAAAAGGCTCCGCTGAAGACGACGTTGACCAGGCATCTCGGCCGGGTGCTGACCGGGGCCGCCGTAGTGGGCGTCGCGACGATCTCGATCTATCTCATCTTGTACATGCCGACGTTTGCCGTGAAGAACCTCGGAGTATCCGCCTCGGCCGGCTATCTCGGCGGCATCGTCGCCGGACTGGTCACCTTGATCACCGTGCCGTTGATCGGTCATCTAGCAGACCGGGTCGGACCGGCGAGAGTTATGACCTGGGCCGCCGTTGCGGCAATCGTCTTGGCCTGGCCGCTCTTCAAATTGATGGTCGATCACCCGTCGACTCTGACCCTCGTCCTGGTTGTTTCGGTCCTGGGTGTCATCATGGCGTTTGCCTTCGGTCCCTTGCCCGCCCTGATGAGTTCGCTGTTCCCGGCAGAGATCCGGGCTACCGGAATGTCATTGTCGTACAACCTCGGAGTGACTTTGCTCGGCGGAATCGCGCCGTTGGTCTTGACCTGGTTGATCAGTACAACAGGCTCGCTCGACGCCCCCAGTTACTACTACATGACGGTCGCAGTTCTTTCCCTCGGTGGGCTGTGGTCGGCAAGGACGCTTTTCAGCCAGAAGTGACGGCGGGGGAGCGCGGTCGGGATTACGCGACCGCGTCTCCCTCCGCCAGCGCGACAACGGTATCCGACCCGTGCCAGTCGGGGGCTTGGGTGCGGAGTAGAGCCGCCGGGGTCAGCGACGAGATTCGGCGGCATTCACGGGTCAAGTGGGCCTGATCGCTGAATCCGCAGTGGGCGGCGGATTCAGCGAGTCCCAGCGCGGGTCGACTGCGAGCGAGCGCCATGAAGCGCTGGAGGCGCAGGATCGAGCGCAGCGTTGCCGGGCCGTATCCGAAGGCGTCGTTGCATCGACGTTGGAGTTGGCGCGAAGTCAGTGCCGCCGCGTCGGCGAGAGAGCTGACATTCCACGAATGTTCGGACAGTGCGGTGCGAACGTGGTTGATCACCGGATCGTGACGGAAACTCGAACTTACCCAACTCCGAACAGCGCTTTCGAGGATGGAGACCTGTTCGTGGTCTTCGGAATTTTCCAAGCGGTTCAACAGTATTCGTTCCGTGCGTGCGTCGGTTACATCGCTGAGATCGGCGCGAGAATCCCGAAGCTCGGACGCCGAGGTTCGCAACATCGGCGATGCCGATCCAGGGCGGAATCGAACACCCACGGAGCGTGTTCCGGGCGGAAGAGTGAATGACCATGCAGCGGTTTCGGGGCCACAGACGCGTATGCCGACGCCGCGTATCCACAGCACGTCCATGCAAGCATCGGGCACGAGGAGGTGTTCTCCTTCTGCGCACGCCGTCCAGCCACACACCAGGATGTCGGAGAGATCCGGGGCGACCGATTGTGGTGTGTACCAACCCATGACAAGAGCTTATCGAGCGGCACCGACACGAAGGCGACTTCAGTCGACCGGGCCGAAGCGGTATCCGAATCCCCTGATGGTTTTGATGTACTTCGGTTTCGCGGGATCGGATTCGAGTTTGGACCGCAGGCTGAGAATGGTTGCGTCGACTACACGCGTCCTTTCGTGGTCGGAACCCCACACGTTTCGGATCAGGTGATCACGTGAGTACACGCGCCCAGGCTCGGTCGACAGCTCCAGGAGTACCCGCCATTCGGTCCGACTGAGGACCAGCAGCTTTCCGCCCATCGTCGCCGTCATCGCACGTCGATCGAGGAGCAGGTCACCGTGACGTTGGTGTTTGCCGGGGGCGGGATGTGCGGTTTCACGAAGGATTGCGGTGACCCGAAGATCGAGCGCGTGAGAATCGATCGGGTTCAGCACAAAGTCCGAGACAGCGCGATGTGGTGCTTCGTCGATGTCCTCGTAGGTATCCACCAGCATCATGATCGGCATCGAACTGCGCAAGCGGATCTGCCGTGCGATCTCGTAGCCGTCGATGTCCGGCAGAAGGAGATCGATCACGGCGATATCGAAACTGTCGGTGTCCAGGTCATCGAGTAGTCGACGCCCGGTGCGGACGAGCTGTATCTGGTGCCCGAAATGTATTAATTCGGTACCAAGCGTCTGGGCAAGCTCCGAACGATCGGTAGCTGCAAGTATCAAGCTCACGTGAAATCCTCCCCCCGAAGGTGTTACTAGTCGTAACAGCTTGCATTGTGGCAGATCATCGACCGCGGGACCAGACATAGGGCGGCCGATCGGAAGTCGAGGGGACCGGGGGCGTTCGTCGCTAGACTTCTTTCATGGGCACTCTGTTCGCGTTGACGCTGCCAGGCTTGCTCGTGCTGCTGGTCCTGTTCGCTTTCGCCGAGACTCTCTGGAACCGGCTCACCGGCGGCCGGGCACTGCCGTGGACTCGGGGACGTACGACTCGTCCGGTCTCGGCCGCGGGCTTCGAAGAGGTTGCTGCCCTGTTTCAGGGGTCCAAGCATCATGAATTCGAACAGCGTCAGAGCGCATTGATGCATCGTGAGGACGGAACGGACGGTGACCCGCCGTGGGTGTCTGTCGATCCGGAAGCTAACAAGGTCGTTCTCCGTCGACGGAGTTGACAGTCGGGTTCAGGCCCAGTGGCTGGGGCGGGTCAGTGAATCGGGCAGCGTGGTAGCCGAATCGCCGATCGCCGCGTTGATCTGGAACTGCGTGAGAAAGATACTGCCGCGGAGTTTTGCGCCGCGAATGTCGGTGCCGCGCAAGTCTGCACCGATCAGATCGGCTCGATCGAGTTCGCAGTCGCGGAGGTCTGCACCGATCAGGTAACTCCCGCGAAAGTTGGCCCCACGTAGATCAGAACCACGAAATTTGGCGCCGATGAGGTCTGCGCCGCGGTGGTCGAGTTTTCGACCCTTCTTGGTTGAGATCGGTGAGCGCACAAGGTTACTCGTCTGCAAGAGCAGTGTGTTGACTGCCGCTCGGTGTGCTGAGACGTCGACGGTTTGAATCTGCGAAGGTGTGCCGTTGGTCAGGCTTTCCGTCTCTGCGAGTGCAGCGTCGAGTTCCTTTCGTATCGAGTGGGTTTGCTTCAGCGAGCGGGCTTCGGCGAGATACCAGAGCAGTTCGTGCAACTGGCGTATGACAGGGAAGGTTTCGAACATGTCTGACGCGGTCTCCGGGGCATCACGCCAGCTGACGCCGTCGTAGGTCTGCTGTGAAACCTTCTGTCCCGCACCGAAACAGTCGTAGACGGTGCAACCGGTGAAGCCCTTCTTTCGCAATCCGGTGTGAATGCCGCAACGGAAATCCTGCTGCAGGTTCTTGCAGGGGTCGCCGGCATTCTTGTTGGTCGCGAAGTCGGAGGACTTGGAAAAGGGGAGTGCGACGCAGCACAGACCGAAGCAACTGCTGCAATCTGCGAGCAGATTGGTCTGGCCGGCAATCACGCGTACTCCCGATGGTTGGGTTGGACGGAAAGTCTGTCCTCGGGTTTGTGAGTCTGTCAAACGAAATTGCGTGGTTCGGCAGCAAGAAGTCCAGCGGCTCCGAGGTCGTATCCCGCGCAATTGCGGGGTACCAATCCGGCAGACGTGATTCTGGACCACGCTCGTGAAGTAGGTCGAAAATCGGGTGGACGGCCCAGCTCGCTGCAACCAATCGTCGTGCGGTACCCGGCGGCAGAACCAGTGCGCCGACGAAGACCACAAATGTTGCGGCCACTGCACTCCATTCGCGAGTGGGAATGGAAACGTCGATCGTGCGCCCAATCGCCACCTAGCCCATCTGCGACCTGGCGAAAATCACTCCCCATCCAGATCGAGGAGCGATACCCCCCGTGCCGTGAGCCGGAAGCGCAGCGGTCTCTTCGTAACCGTCTCAATGATCCCGGCATCGTCCAGGCGCTGAAGTCGCGGGCGGGCGAACTGGCTGGATCGACCCACCACCTCGACCAGGGTGTTCAACTTGATGGCGCGGTTCGCCTCGAAGCAGTGGGCCTGACCCAGGGTGAACAGGACTGCGCCGATGTGGTTGCTACCAACCGGCGGCGTCGACTCGCGATCGAGTCCCAAGTTCAGCGGAAATTCCTCATCCTCCACCAGAACGCGGATACGCGCCTCGAGTGTGTCGATCTTATGCCGCCTCTCGGAGAGGTCGAGCAGCAGTCGATGTTGCGCCTCGGCGATGATCTCCAGCATATCGATCAGGTAGGGCGTCAGATCTCCGCGGTTCAATGGATTCTCCGCGTCAGAGAATGCTTTGTAGTAACGATCCTTGTTGTCGGCGACGGTCGCCGACAATGCCAGGCTCGCATACGGAGCCAACACCTGTCGAAGGTCCAGCGCGAGAAGGTAGCGTCCGGTTCGGCCGTTGCCGTCGTAGAACGGGTGCGTGTACTCGAAGATGAAGTGCGCGACCACTGCCCTGATCAGTCGTGGAATCGAGTCGTCGCCCCCCTGGCTCAGCATGAGGGTCAGCGCGTCGTCGATCGCTGACTCGGGTACCACACCGGTGTGCACGACCTTGATTCCTGACGTGATCGATACTGGCCCTTGCCGGAACCGCTTCCCATCGGGGGCGTCCTCGTCGCGAATCTCGCCCCGAGTTACCGCGTCGTAGACGTCTCGGATGTCGTCGAGCGTCTGCGGACTCTCGGCCTGGTCGTTGCCGATATTGAGATAGAGCCGCACCATCTCGGCGAACCGCTTGTTCGCGAGGGGTTGCTCCGCCCACACCATCTCGATTGCCTCGCTGATCTCCTTCCGGGTTGAGCGGACCTGTTCGATCTCGTTCGTTGCCTGGATCTCGTCGATCACCATGCGATGCAGGTAGTGGGTGCGCGCGAGGGCCGGCAGCCCGTTCCACTCAGCCCGGATCTTCGGCTCGAAGCTCATGATCCGTTCGATCAGCGCTGCGACTTCGGGTGTCATCAGTGCGAACGTCGAGTGTTCGCCGATCAGTAGGTCCCAGTGGACGGCGGCGGGAGAATCGCGTCGCGCTCGCTCCTCAGCATCGGCACCAGCACGATCTCGTTGGTGAAAGATCGATTTCAACGTCCTGTACGCCATCTGGTCTCTCCCCGTATCCACGCTATATTGCCGCCTTGCTTTCCATGCCTATCTTATCCAGAATGGGATCTGGATAAATAAGACTTGCGGCGCGGGTGTCATTTCATGACCAACGCGGGCTGCAGGAGCAGATGTGGCCATAGCTTCCCGAATCGGGTTCGGGCCATCGGCGGGCCACTCGAAATCACGCAGCAGCATTCCGATTGGGCGCGCTGCGGATCGAAACCACCACGAGTCGGCAGACCGTCTGAGCTCGCAGAACATCGAGCTGAACCGAGACCCTGTTGCATTACTCGTTGCATGAGGACAGAAAAGAACCCCTGTGAACCGCTTCTCAGCGGTTCACAGGGGTTCCTTTGGCGGAGGATAGGGGATTTGAACCCCTGAGGGCGTTAACCCAACCCGCGTTCCAGGCGAGCGCCATAGGCCACTAGGCGAATCCTCCGTGGAGCAGCATACCCAATTGCGGGCGCGAAGCGTTAAACGGGTACCTGACCTGCGAAGAACCGGTGGAACTCGAGGTTTGCATCTCGGCCCCGGTAGGTGGTGTGCAGCGGCCGGCGAAAGCCGTCTACACTGTTCATTGGATCCCGCGCGGCGCGCATCCTGTGAACTCCCCCAGGGCCGGAAGGCAGCAAGGGTCAACGGGCTCTGCCGGGTGCGCGGGGTCCTCTATTTTTTCACATACCCGACCCCGCCTCGTCGGTGAAAGGCCGCTCCGGATGCCTATCCAAACCCAGATCGGGTTGATGAGCCATGAAGAACTCACCTCCGAGCATGAGAGCCAGAGCGCGAAGTACACGCAGCTCCAGGCGCAGAAGCTCGCACTCGATCTGACCCGCGGTAAGCCTTCCCCGGAACAACTCGACCTTTCCGCAGAGCTGCTGACGCTGCCCGGCGACGGTGATTTCCGTGACGGAAGCGGCACCGACTGCCGTAACTACGGCGGACTCACCGGTCTGCCGGAACTGCGCGCCATCTTCGGTGAGCTGCTGGGTATCCCCGTTGCGAACCTTCTCGCCGGCAACAACGCGAGCCTCGAGATCATGCACGACAACGTCGTGTTCTCACTGCTCCACGGCACTCCGGATTCGGCCCGGCCGTGGGCACAGGAAGAGAAGATCAAGTTTCTCTGCCCCGCACCGGGCTACGACCGCCACTTCGCGATCACCGAGTCCCTCGGCATCGAGATGATCGCGGTGCCGATGAACCACGACGGCCCGGATGTCGTCAAGATCGCCGAACTTGTTGCGTCAGATCCGCAGATCAAGGGCATGTGGGCGGTTCCGGTTTACGCGAACCCCACGGGTGCCGTGTACTCCGAAGAAATTGTCCGTACGCTCGCGTCGATGCCGACGGCCGCGCCCGACTTCCGCCTGTACTGGGACAACGCGTACGCCGTACATCCGCTTGTCGGCGAGACTGCGCCTTCCTACGACATTCTCTCGATGGCAGCGGAGGCCGGACACCCCAACCGTCCGCTCGTGTTCGCGTCGACGTCCAAGATCACTTTCGCCGGCGCTGGTGTGAGCTTCTTCGGTAGCTCGGCGGAAAACCTTGCCTGGTACCAGAAGTTTCTGGGTAAGAAGAGCATCGGACCGGACAAGGTCAATCAGCTTCGCCACCTGCGTTTCTTCGGCAATGCCGACGGCGTTCGTGCGCACATGGAGAAGCATCGCGCGTTCCTCGCGCCCAAGTTCGAGCTCGTACTGCGGATCCTCGAGGATCGTCTCGGTGCTTCGAAGGTCGCGTCCTGGACGGAGCCGAAGGGCGGATACTTCATCAGCCTCGACGTGGTCGACGGCACGGCCAAGCGCGTCATCGAACTGGCGAAGAACGCGGGTATCGCGCTCACCGCTGCCGGATCGGCTTTCCCGTACAGCACGGATCCGGACGACCGGAACATCCGGTTGGCCCCGAGCTTCCCGTCCACGGCTGAACTCGAAGTTGCCATGGACGGCGTGGCTACGTGTGTTCTGCTCGCAGCTACCGAATCGCGTCTCTCCGAGATCTGAGTTCTCGAAGCGGCGTGCCCGGTCGGTACTTTTCGGTCTTGTCTTGTACCGTTCGGAGCATCAATTCCCGACATAGGGTGTGAATCCCGGAGGTTGTAGTGACGGGCGCGATCAACGCTTCGGATGGGCCTTCTTTCGAGGCGCACACCGCGAACTCGGAGTCGGTCGTCGAAGCTGACATACCGCGACGCACCCTCCGTGTCGGTGTTCTCGGATTCTCTGTACTCGGTGTTCTGGCAGTCGCGTCCGTGCTGATGGTTCTTTTCGCCGTGCCGATGAATACGCGGTACTGGGGCATCTTCGAAAATTTCCTCGATCTCGACGTCTACCGCCACGGCGGCAGCGTTGTGGTTCAGGGCCTTCCGTTGTACGACGGGCCAGTCCTGGAAGGGATGATGTTCACGTACACCCCGTTTGCGGCTTTGCTGTTCACGGTGTGGGCGGTGCTCTCGTTCAAACAGGCGATTGTCGTGTGGACGGGTTTGAACATCGCTGCGCTGTTCGCAGTGATCGTGTTGTGCTGGAAGTACCTCGGTTATCGGCTCGACGTGAAGGCGTACGCCGTCAGTGCGTTGGCCACCACGATCTTTCTGTTCATGGAACCGATACGTACGACGCTCTGGCTCGGGCAGATCAACATCTTCCTGCTGCTCTTGATCGTGTGGGACCTCGGTCGGGACGAGAAGAGTCGGCTCCGAGGAATCGGGGCAGGCATCGCCGCCGGCGTGAAGCTCACTCCGGCCTTCTTCTGGGCGTACCTTTTCATCACTCGTCAATGGCGTGCGTTGGTGACGGCCGTCGTGACGTTCGCTGCGACCGTTGCGATCGGCTTCGTCGTGATCTACAACGATGCGTACAAGTACTGGACCGGCACTCTTGTCGACAGCGAACGCGTCGGACCGACGGATGCTCCTAGCAACCAGTCCGTGTCCGGTCTGATCGCTCAGCTCACTCACACTCCGACGCCGTCGCGGGTCCTGGTTCTAGTCTTCAGTGCGCTGGCGGTATGCCTCGGACTCGGTGCCGCGTGGATTGCTCACCGGCACGGCCAGAAATTGCTCGGCCTCACCATGACGGGGTTGACTGCGACCACTGTCTCGCCGTTCTCGTGGGGCCATCACTGGGTGTGGTTCGTCCCGCTGGTCGTCCTCGCCGCGCACTACGCGATGGTGTCGAAGAAGCGCTGGGCGTGGGTGGCGCCGTTCGTTTTCCTGCTCCCGGTCTTGAACTGGTCTCACACCTGGTGGGACCCGTCGGTCATTCCGGGTACGGATCGCTTCATCGGAATGGGCCTGTTCATGTTCGTGCCGCCCGAGTATCTGCGGATTCCGACCGTCGGCGTCTACCTCTGGGTCTTCACGCTTGCCGCGGTCTCGACGTTGGTTCTGTTCGGCTGGAAGAAGTGGAAGATTCCGGCCCCGGATGCGTCGGCGCCGGTCACAACTGCCGCCTGACGTGGCAGTATCGGACTCATGGCACTTCAACTGAACCTTGTCGGTGACCCCGAAGCTGATGCTCTCCTCGCCGAGGACCCGTTGGCGTTGTTGATCGGAATGCTTCTCGATCAACAGGTTCCGATGGAAACGGCCTTCCTCGGTCCGAAGAAGCTGGCGGATCGGCTCAGCGGTATCGACGTCAGGCGTATCGCCGACATGGACACCGACGAGTTCATCGCCGTCTGTGCCGAGCCTCCGGCTGTGCACCGATTCCCCAAGTCGATGGGCGAGCGTATCCAGCTCATGTGCCAGTTCATCGTCGAGAACTACGACGGCGACACCGCGGCGATCTGGACTTCGGGAAATCCCGACGGCAAGGAAGTACTGAAGCGGCTCAAAGCCCTACCCGGTTACGGGGATCAGAAAGCCCGGATCTTCCTGGCGTTGCTCGGAAAACAGATCGGCGTCGAGCCGAAAGGTTGGCGCCAAGCGGCCGGCGACTACGGGCTCGAAGGTTCGAGGCGCTCGATTGCAGACGTGGTCGACGAACAGTCTTTGCTCGAGGTCCGCGAGTTCAAGAAGGCCGCAAAGGCAGCAGCGAAGTCCGACAAGAAGTAAGCCGCTTTCAGGATTTCCGGGACCCGCTGGCACGCACTACTTTCATCAGGTCGCCTGCGGGGCCCTCGAGCTGACGCGGCGGGCGCCACACTGCACGCAGGGATCGGTCGAGTTCCAAGCCTTCGACGGCTACGACCCGAAGTTCTCCCTGCTTCACCTGGTCCTCGACGGCCAGCGTGCTCAGTACCGCCGGGCCGACGCCACCGAGCACGCTGGTTCGAATCGCGGCCGAACTACCCAGTTCCAACAACGGTGCACCGCGCTCGTATTCGTGTAACGCCAGGTCGAGAGTCGTTCTGGTTCCCGATCCGGGCTCGCGCACCAGCAGCGGCGTCGCTGCCAGTTCGGCGACGGTCAGCGGCTTTCGTCGACGCGCCCATGGATGATCCGGATGAACGACCACGACCAGCGAGTCACGCGCGACGGTGACGCTGGACAGGCTCTTCGGAACGGTCGGTGACTCGACGAATCCGAGGTCGCACATTCCCACCTCGACAGCCTCGAGGACGCGGGTCGAGTTGTAGACCTGAAGGTGGACGGTGACACCAGGATGTAGTGACCGAAAGATACCGAGCCAGGCCGGAATCAGATGTTCGGCGACGGTCATGCTGGCACACACGGTCAATTCCGCGGATCGTTCGGTCCGCATCCCTTCGGCGACGTCGAGAAGCTGCCTCGAGTTGGCGAGGACGCGGCGCGCCCAGTGGACGATGACGGTCCCCTGCGGAGTCAAAGCCGCCCCCGTCGACCTTCGGTGTATGAGTGGCATCCCGAGCTGCCGCTCGAGGGCTTTGACGGCGCGGCTGGCATTCGGCTGCGCAATGTTTGCTGAACGGCTTGCCGCACTGAGACTTCCGTGATCATCGATGCCGATGAGTAGCTCGAGAGTGGTGAGGTCGGGCCACCGTCTGGTCATGCAAACAGGCTATACCGAACTTCACGTTCATATCGATTTGATATGCCGTGATGGTAGAAATCGCCCTACCGGAGCGATGGTGACTCAAGGACGCTGGATGAGTGAACCGTGATGTGAAGTCCGTGGCCGAGAAACCCGCAGTCGCCCCTTCGTCAGAAGTACGACGGTGGTCCAGTGTGGCTGCATTGGTGCCCGGAGTTGCGTTGTGCGCCTTGGGGGCCACGGTCGCGCTGATAGCCGGTCAGTTCACCTCCGCCGTGAGTCCGTTGCTGATTGCGATCGTGGCGGGTGCGGTGTTGGCGAATGCCGTCTCTTTGCCGGCGAAATTCCAACCTGGCCTGGCATTCTCGGCGAAACGGCTACTTCGGGTGGGTATCGCTCTGCTCGGGCTGCAATTGATGTTCTCCGACATCGTCGGTTTGGGCTGGGGAGTGATCGCCGTTGTGGTGGCGATTGTGTTCCTCGGTATCGCCGGGACCATGTATGCCGGAAAACTTCTCGGATTGAGTTGGTCGCAGAGAATTCTGATTGCCTGCGGCTTCTCGATCTGTGGCGCTGCCGCCGTGGCTGCTGCGGACGGTGTGGTGAATGCGCGAGAGGAAGAGTTGCTCACCGCTGTTGCGTTGGTGGTGATCTTCGGAACTCTGATGATTCCGACAATCCCACTGTTGGCCAACGCTTTCGGTATGAACGAGGTCGGTGCAGGCATGTGGGCCGGTGGGTCGATCCACGAAGTGGCGCAAGTGGTGGCTGCCGGCAGCGCTCTCGGCGCCACCGCGTTGGGTGTCGCGACCGTGGTGAAACTTGCGCGCGTGTTGATGTTGGCGCCGGTCATGGCATTTCTGAGCATCCGGCAACGCAGGATGGTCGACAGCACCGCCACCAAGCGTCCTCCGTTGGTTCCGTTTTTCGTCGTGGCGTTCATCGGCTGTACGGGCTTGCGCTCCACGGGCATCTTGCCGGATGAGCTTCTGGGGCTGGCGAAGACGGTGCAGACGGCGCTGTTGGCGGCCGCGATGTTCGCACTCGGGCTGGGGGTGCGGTTGAGCGTCATTCGTGGAGTTGGCGCCCGGCCATTCGTGCTGGCCGCGATTTCCACTGTGTGGGTGGCAACGATCGCCTACGTCGGAGTCGTGCTGGTCAGCTGATCGAGCGCTGAGTCCGCCACGCGCTCGGGCTCATCGAGAACTGAGTGCGAAACCAGCGCGAGAAACTACCCTGCGTCGAAAACCCGAGGTGCACAGCCACTTCGGTCAACGAATAGCGAGGGTTGGAGACAAATCGTTCCGCGAGGGAGCTTCGAACCGAATTGAGAACGGCCGTGAACGTATCTCCGGATTCGGCGAGATGACGGTGCAGTGTCCGCCGGTCGAATCCGAGACTGCGTGCCACCTGCTCGACAGAGCAGCGGCCGGTCGGAAGCAGAACTTCGATCAATTCCTTGGTGCGGCTGAGGGTATCGGAGGTTTCCGAGGCGGGAAGCGAGTCGAGGAACTGGCGAGCGTACGGCCGGAGTAACTCGTCGGAAAGTTGGTTAGCCGCATCCAGGTCGGCGGCGAAGAAAACGATACCGGTGAACTCGTGATCGAATTCCACCGTCTCGCCGAGGATTCGCCGATGCGTGCTCGTGTCTTTCGGGGCATTGTGCGTGAATCCCACGCTGACCGGTTGCCATCGAGAACCCAGGAAACTCCGCAGGATCTGCAGTGTCGCGCCGACTGCGAGTTCGACGCCCTGTCTGGTGTCGACCGGTTCGCCGACCTCGAGCGAGATTCGCAGGGTGGCGAGTCCGTTGACCTCGTTCAATCGAATGCGCAATGACTCGTTGTACGTGTGCTCGTATCGCATCAATACGTCGAGCGCGCTCCTGACGTCTGGTTCTTCCCTGATGACCAAGCTGAGGGGACCGAGATTGGACAGTCGACGCAGGCCGGCGAGTAGAAGCCCGAAGTCTTCGTGTCCGGACTCCGCTGCCGATCGCTCCAGGAGCGATGCGATGGAGGCGGCCGGTACCCATTGGTCGGGGTTCGCCAGGCTTGCCGGGCTCAGGCCGACACTTCTCATGAGGGCCACAGCGTCCACGTCCACTGTTCGGCACAGGTCGACGTATCGGTTCAGTGACGCGTAGCGGGCGAGTGGCTTCATGGGGCCCCCTTTACTCGATGTCCCGAAATGTTGTGTTGTGTGTCTCGTCAAGTTAAGCATGTGAGCCGGATCTCACATAGTTTTGTTCACATCAGTTCGGCACGACCACGAAGTCGAGCACCGACTTCTGGAAGTTGTTGCGTACGAATACAGCTCGACCGTAATCGAGTCGAGCCCGCCCACAGAATTGGAGAGCATTGATGGCAAACGCCATTCGGTTCCACGAGATCGGCACACCGTCCGTCATGCGTTGGGAAGAGATCGAGGTAGGACGACCGGGCGCCGGAGAGGTTCGGGTTCGTCATGAAGCGGTGGGGTTGAACTTCGCCGACACCTACTTTCGAAGTGGCCTCTATCCTGCGCAATTGCCTGCCGGGATGGGCGTCGAGGGCGCCGGTGTGGTCGAAGAGATCGGCGAGGGAGTAGTCGATTTTGCGGTGGGGGACCGTGTGACCTACACCGGCAGTCCGCTGGGTGCGTACGCCACCGAGCGGATCATGGCGTCGTCCGACCTGATCGCGCTACCCGACGGCATCGCCTTCGACACCGCGGCCGCCATGACCATGCGAGGACTGACTGCCGCCTACCTTCTGCGTCGCATCTACCCGTTGAAAGCGGGAGACACCGTGTTGCTACATGCTGCGGCGGGCGGGGTTGGACTGATCTTCACCCAGTGGGCAAAACTGTTGGGAATCAAAGTGATCGGAACGGTGTCGAGCGACGAGAAGGCGAGCGTTGCCCGAGCTCACGGGTGCGATGAAGTCGTCATCTACACCCGCGAGGACGTCGTCGCGCGTGTCAAGGAGATCACCGGGGGCGTCGGCGTGCCGGTTGTCTACGACAGTATCGGGCAATCCACGTTCGACATCTCTCTCGATTGCCTTGCCAGGCGGGGGCTGCTGGTGTGCTTCGGAACGGCGTCCGGACCGACTCCGCCGATTCAGGCAATGCAGTTGGCAGTCAAGGGATCACTCTTCCTCACACGTCCGGCTCTCGCCGATTACATCGCGGATCCCGAAGAACGTGCCGAACTGGCGGGCGAACTGTTCTCACACGTCGAGTCCGGGCGAATCAAGATCGAGATCAACCAGAGATACCCCCTCGAAGATGCGGTGCGTGCGCACCACGACATGGAGTCCGGTCGCAGTATCGGTTCCTCCGTCTTCTCCGTCTGAACCGAAACAGCACTTCCCAGAGGAATTGTCATGACCAACACCGCAACGCTCACAGAAAACCTTCCCTCGTCGAGGAATACGATCCGCGTCGAGAAATTGACCTGTTCGATCGGGGCAGAGTTGTCCGGGGTGGATCTCGGCGAGGTCGCGCGAGATGATGCACTCTTCGCCGAAATCAAGGCATTGTTGCTCGAACACAAGGTTCTGTTCTTTCGCGACCAGACCTTCTCCAAAGCCGAGCACGTAGAACTTGCCCAGCGATTCGGTGAACTCGAGGATCATCCGGCTCTGGGCAGCGACCCCGACCACCCGGGCCTGGTCCGCATCTACAAGGATCTGGACAGCCCGCCGGAGCATTTCGAGAATGCATATCACTGCGACGCCACCTGGCGCGTTAACCCGCCCATGGGATGTGTATTGCGTTGTGTGGAAACACCTCCTGTCGGCGGCGACACGATTTGGGTGAACATGGCACTCGCCTACGAGAATCTGCCGGCGCGGGTCAAGGAGCAGATCAAGGATCTGCGTGCCAGGCACAGTATCGAGTCGACCTTCGGCGCTCGGATGCCGATCGAACAGCGGCACCAGCTGAAGGAGCGCTTCCCCGACGCCGAACATCCCGTGGTACGAACACATCCGGAGACCGGCGAGAAGATTCTCTTCGTCAATTCGTTCGCCACACACCTCGTGAACTATCACACGCCCGAGAACGTCCGCTATGGAATCGATTACGCCCCCGGCGCCGGGAATCTGCTCACTTACCTGGCGAGCCAGGCTCAGATTCCCGAGTACCAGGTTCGGTGGCGCTGGACCGAAAACAGCGTCGCGATCTGGGACAACCGTTCGACACAGCATTACGCGGTGCAGGACTACTGGCCCGCGGTTCGAAAGATGGAGCGCGCCGGAATCATCGGCGACGCACCGTTCTGATCTCTCTTCCCAGCCCCGAAGATAAATTCATTCACTCGATCGGAGTCACGCTATGCATTTCCACGACGATTCACTGTTCCCCGAAACCCAGGACAAGCTTGTCATCACCGTTGCTCCCTACGGACCGGAGTGGGAGCCGGACGATTTTGCAGAAGACCTCCCTCTGTCGATGGACGAGCACGTCCAGCAAGCCGTCGACTGCTTCAACGCCGGTGCCACAGTTCTCCACATCCACGTGCGTGAACTCGACGGCAAGGGCTCGAAGCGTCTGTCGAAGTTCAACGAGCTTCTCGGTCGCTTGCGTGAGGCCGTTCCCGAGATGATTCTGCAGGTCGGCGGGTCGATTTCGTTTGCCCCGGAGGGGGAAGGTGCCGATGCGAAGTGGTTGTCCGACGACGTGCGTCACATGCTGGCGGAATTGGAGCCGGCTCCCGATCAGGTGACGATCGCGATCAATACCAGCCAGATGAACATCATGGAACTGATGACCGACGACGACATCGCGGGTACGTCGATGCAGCGTCCGGAATTGGCCGATACGTATCGGGAAATGACTGTGCCCGCCGGTCCGGAGTGGGTGGCAGAGCACCTGCGCCGGTTGCAGGCCGCCGGAATCCAGCCGCATTTCCAGTTGTCCAGTATTCCGCAGCTCGAAACGGTGGAGCGGTTGATCCGACGCGGCATCTACACGGGTCCGGTCAACCTCACGTGGGTCGCAATCGGCGGCGGCTTCGACGGACCCAACCCGTACAACATGATGAACTTCGTCCAGCGTGTTCCCGACGGTGCGTGCCTGACGCTGGAAACGCTGATGCGTAGCGTCCTGCCGGTGAACACGATGGCCATCGCGATGGGCTTGCACGCTCGCTGCGGCAACGAGGACACCATCTGGGGCCGCAAGGGCGAGAAGATGACGTCGGTGCAGCAGATCGAGCAGTTGGTGCGCATTGCAGGCGAATTGGGCCGCGAGGTGGCTACGGCGAAGGAAGCTCGGGACATCTACCGGATCGGTGAGACGTATGCCGACACCGACGAGACGTTGGCGAAGCTGGGTTACGCGCCCAACCGCCGTATCGGCCAGCTGGGATTCACGCAGCACGCCTGAGTTCGCATCCTCTCGTACGACAGTTCCGGGGGTACGAACCGCGACGGTTCGTACCCCCGAATCCCCCCGTCTACCTCGAGTACTTCCTAGGAGAGTCATGGGACTGCAAGCTCCCGCCACGCCACGTGTGGACACCGCGCTCGGAATCGGCGGACGACGAAAGTTATACCCGTGGATCGTTTTCGCCCTGGCTTTCGGTCTTCTGCTCTCGGACTACATGTCGAGGCAGGTGCTCAGTGCAGTCTTCCCGATCCTGAAAGCGGACTGGGATCTCTCCGATTCGCACCTCGCCTCCCTGAGCAGCGTGGTGGCATTGATGGTCGGGCTGTTGACGTTCCCGTTGTCGCTGCTCGCGGACCGCTGGGGCCGCGTCAAGAGCTTGATCTTGATGGCGGTGTTGTGGAGTGTCGCGACGTTGCTGTGCGCAATCGCTCAGACCTACGAACAGATGTTGGGCGCCCGGTTCCTGGTCGGTGTCGGTGAAGCGGCGTACGGCAGCGTGGGTATCGCCGTGGTCCTCAGTGTGTTTGCGCCCCGCGTGCACGCAGCTCTTGCAGGTGCCTTCATGGCCGGTGGATCGTTCGGTTCGGTCATCGGTGTGGCAATCGGTGGGTTCATCGCAGTCCAGTTCAGTTGGCGGTGGTCTTTTGCCGCCATGGCGATCTTCGGTCTGATTCTGGTCGCGCTCTTCCGTGCCCTCGTCACCGAGAAGAAGCTCACCGCTTACGCCGTCGAGGCCGCGCCGGATGCCGCCGGGGAAGCGGTGAGACACGACGGTTTTCGTGCGCCGGTGTCCTCGCTGTTCACCAATCCAGCCGTATTATTCGCCTACATCGGTGGTGGTCTCCAGATGTTCACCGCCGCTGTACTTCTGGCGTGGTTGCCGAGCTTCTTCAATCGTTACTACGATTTGGCCCCGGACAAGGCCGGCGTCACGGCTTCCGTGTTCGTCCTCCTGGTCGGAAGCGGGATGGTGGTCTGCGGTTTCATCACAGATAGATTCAGCCGCGACGATTCGGCGCGAAAATGGACCACCGCCATCGTCTACTGCGCCATCTCGTTGGTGACGCTGAGCATCGGGCTCCGGTTGGGCACGGGGACAGCACAACTCGTGTTGCTCGGTATCGGTGCATTCTTCTCCGCCGGTTCGTCGGGGCCGACGGCAGCGATGGTCGCGAACCTTACCCATCACTCGATTCGAGCGTCGGCCATGGGAACGCTCACCGTCGCCAACAACCTTCTCGGGCTGGCGCTCGGTCCCTTCGTTGTCGGCATCCTCGCCGATCACCTGGGTCTTCTCGGCGCTCTACAGCTTTCGCCCTTCGTCTATGTCGTCGCGGCCCTCGCGTTGGTAGCCGGCAAGCGTGCCTATCCCGCCGGGATGAGGCGGCTGGCGACGTTGCAGAATCGGCCCGAGATCCCCGGCGCCACTGAAGTAACAGACGTTCGGAGCTCATGATGAATGAATCAACTACGGTAGTAATGGTTCCCGGTCTGCGGGATCATGTCGAAGATCATTGGCAGACTCACCTCGCGCGCAGGCTCGACAATGTTCTGACGGTTCCTCCCCTCGAGACCGACAAGCTCAGTCGCGATGCGCGGGTTGCGGCATTGAACGAGGTGCTGACAAGTGTCTGCGGGCCGGTGGTCCTGGTCGGGCACAGCGCCGGAGTCATGACAGTTGCTCACTGGGCGAGGGCGCATCATCGAGAGGTTGCGGGCGCACTTCTGGTCACGCCGGCGGATCTCGAACTTCCGCTGCCCGAGTCTTATCCGTCTCTCGACGATCTCGACCGACACGGGTGGCTACCGATACCGCGTCAGCGTCTGCCGTTTCCGAGCACGGTCGCGGCGAGTCGGAACGATCCGCTCGCCGGGTATCGCCGAGTTGTGGGTTTGGCTGAAGGATGGGGGAGTCGGTTGCTGGATCTGGGTGAGGTCGGACATCTCAATCCGGCGTCCGGATACGGGTATTGGCCGCGGGCGGAATCGTTGGTGCGGGAACTGCTCGAGTCGGTGTCGCGTGCTGCCTCGTCTCATGCCACGGATTCCGATGCGCAGGAGGAACACAGTCATGCTTGATCTTGCTGCTCTGCTGGAAGACTCGGCCCGGCGGTACCCGGAACGGGATGCGCTGGTTCTCGGGGAAGCGAGGCTGACGTATGCGCAGTTCGATGCGTACGCGAATCGCATCGCCCATCTGCTCGTCTCGCGGGGTGTCGAGCCAGGTGACAAGGTGGCGTTGTCCTGCCCGAACGTTCTCGAGTTCCCGATCGTCTACTACGGCATTCTCAAGGCCGGTGGCGTCGTCGTTCCTCTGAACATCCTGCTCAAGGGGCGCGAAATTGCCTATCACCTGGCTGATTCGGAAGCGAAGCTGTACTTCTGTTTCGAGGGAAGTCCCGAATTACCGATCGCCGAGTACGCCATCGCCGGGTTCGAGCAGAGCGAGACCTGTTCGGCCCTGATCGTGATCAGCGCCGAACCGGGTGCACCGTCGTCGATCCTCGGAGTCGAGACTCTAGGCGAAGCACTGGCATCCGTGTCCGGCACGGAAACGCCTGCAGCCGCGGTTGTTCGTGAACCGACGGACACCGCGGTCATTCTCTACACCAGCGGCACGACCGGAAAGCCCAAGGGCGCCGAACTCACTCACTGCAACATGGTCTTGAATGCACTGTCGACCAACCGGTTGTTCGAGAGCGTTCCGTCCATGCATGAGCGTTATCTCCTGACTTTGCCGTTGTTCCACTCGTTCGGCCAGACAGTGACCATGAATGCGGGAATCTGCGTCGGTGCCACCTTGGTGTTGATGCCGCGCTTCGATGCGACCGCGGCACTCGAGATCATGGAACGCGAAAAGATCTCGGTCTTCGCGGGCGTCCCGACCATGTATTGGGGACTGCTCGGCGTGCTGGAGGAGGTAGTGAAATCCGGGGTGGATATCGAGACCGTTGCACAGAACATGCGGTGCGCGATCTCCGGTGGTGCAGCGCTTCCCGTGGAAATATTGACACAGTTCAGGGAACGCTTCGGTGTTCAGATCCTCGAAGGGTACGGGTTGTCCGAGACCTCTCCGCTGGCCTTGTTCAGTGACCCGGAGAGCGACCCCCGGCCCGGTTCGATCGGCGTGCCGATCTGGGGCGTCGAAGCGCGGCTTGTCGACGACTCTTGGCACACGATCGCCGGCCCCGATGAAGTGGGAGAGTTGGCCATTCGCGGGCACAACGTCATGAAGGGCTATTTCAACCGACCAGAGGCGACGGCGGAAGTCATGTGCGACGGATGGTTTCGCACCGGGGATTTGGCACGGGTCGATACCGACGGAAATTACTACATCGTCGATCGCGCGAAGGACATGATCGTGCGGGGCGGATTCAACGTCTACCCACGCGAAATCGAAGAGGTTCTGCTCACTCACCCAGCCGTCTCACTCGTCGCCGTCGTCGGGGTGCCGGACACGAGCCTCGGCGAAGAAGTTGTCGCCTACGTGATCCGAGAGCCGAGTGAAGAGATCTCCGAATCGGATCTCGTGGAATGGTCGCGGGAACAGATGGCCGCCTACAAATATCCGCGCCGCATCGAGTTCGTGCCGTCGCTGCCGATGACGGCAACCGGAAAGATTCTCAAACGTGAACTGAATCAAGCATTTTCGATGGTCTGAGGAGATCGATGACTGACGTTCGAGCAAGTGAAGCTTTTCCCGTGACCCAGGCTATGAAGGATTCGGGTGGCTGGAATCCGTTGTGGGACGGACTTTCGGAGCTGGATCCCGAGTGGACCGAGCTGTACATGAAGACAGCGATGCAGCCCTGGAACAGCGGGGTGCTGTCACCTCAGGTGATCCAGTTGCTGTGCATAGCCGTCGATGCGGCGAGCACACACATGTACGCACCCGGCGTACGACGCCATATTCGCGCCGCGCTCGACATGGGAGTGACCCCGAAGGAGATTCTCGAGGTGCTGAAACTGACCACCGTCGTCGGGATTCATTCCTGCAATGTCGGCGTTCCGATCCTGATGGAGGAAATCGCGAACCGGTGAGGGCGGTCAGTCCCGCTCGCGGTTCTCCCGTTCCTCACGTTGACGCTGGAGGAACGGGCTCGGGTTCTGTCCGCCGATCGGACCGTGGCCGAGGACTCCGTGCTCGTAGGCCGACTCCGCGTGCAGGGCAACGTCGATTCCGCGGGCCTCGTCTTCACGCGAAATGCGGAAGCCGAAGGTCTTGTCGATGAGCTTTCCGAGACCGTAGGTCACACCGAAGGCATAGAGCGCGACCACGACGACGCCGACGAACTGCTTGCCCAACTGCGCGAATCCACCGCCGAAGAACAAACCTTCCGGACCGCCCGTCATCACGGCCGTCGCGAGGAGTCCGATCAGCAACGAGCCGACGATTCCGCCGACGAGGTGCACGCCGACGACGTCGAGGGAGTCGTCGTAGCCGAGCTTGTGCTTCCATCCCACGGCGTACGAGCAGACGATGCCGGCGATCAGACCGATGACGAGCGCACCGAACATGTTCACCGTTCCGCACGACGGGGTGATCGCGACCAGACCGGCGACGACGCCCGAAGCTGCGCCGAACGTCGTGGGGTGTCCGTCACGATTCTGCTCGACGAACAGCCAGCCGAGTAGTCCGGTGCAACCGGCGACGAGTGTGTTGAGGAAGATCTGCGAGGCCATACCGTCGGCCGCAAGGGCCGAGCCGGCGTTGAATCCGAACCAACCGAACCAGAGCAGGCCTACGCCGAGCAGGACGAACGGCAGATTGTGCGGACGCATCGACTCGGCCTTGAAACCCATCCGCTGGCCGAGGACCAGTGCCAATGCCAGACCCGACGCTCCGGACACGATTTCGACCACGAGGCCACCGGCGTAGTCGAGTGCGCCCATCTGGGCGAGCCATCCCTGCGGATTCCACACCCAGTGAGCGACGGGGACATAGACGAGCAAGGACCAGATGGGGACGAAGATCATCCAGGCGGAGAACTTCGCGCGGTCGGCGATCGCACCACTGATGAGCGCTGCAGTAAGGATTGCGAACGTCAATTGGAAGGTTGCGAACAACACTTCCGGGACATTCCCGTGCACCGTCGACGGGTCGATGCCCGCCATGCCGATGTGCTCGAGTCCGCCGATAATGCCACCGTGATCGTCGCCGAACACGAGGCTGTAGCCCACGAACAACCACGCAACCGTGACGAGTGCGATCGAGACGAAACTCATCATGATCATGTTGAGTACGCCCGTCGAGCGGACCATGCCGCCGTAGAACAGTGCGAGTCCTGGCGTCATCAGAAGTACGAGTGCAGTACTGACGAGCAACCAGGCAGTTGCTCCGGCATCGATGGTGGCGGGCACAGTTTTCTCCTCACGCACGCGGACCAGCCCGCGTGCACGGAACCCACGATGAGTGCGTGCGGTTTCCTCCGCACTGCGATTGTGTTGCGAACATGTTTCGGGAGAAGTCGGCGTTGCACCCGCACCGGACCACCTGTCGTGGGTCGCCGGTAGTCTTTGCGCGTGGCCCTGTACCGGAAGTATCGACCCGCGTCCTTCGCCGAGGTGGTGGGGCAGGAGCATGTCACCGCACCGCTCAGCACGGCCCTCGACACCGGACGCATCAACCATGCCTACCTGTTTTCCGGCCCGCGCGGCTGCGGAAAGACGTCGTCGGCGCGAATCCTGGCGCGTTCGCTGAACTGTGAGCAGGGACCGACGTCGACGCCGTGCGACGTGTGCGACTCGTGCGTTTCGCTGGGCCCGGGCGGCACAGGCAACCTGGATGTGACGGAACTCGACGCCGCAAGTCACGGTGGCGTCGACGACACCCGAGAACTCCGAGACAAGGCGTTCCACGCACCCGCCGCATCTCGCTACCGCGTCTTCATCATCGACGAGGCACACATGGTGACGGCGGCGGGTTTCAATGCGCTGCTCAAGATCGTCGAAGAGCCGCCGGAACACCTCATCTTCATCTTTGCGACGACGGAACCGGAAAAGGTTCTCCCGACCATCCGTTCGCGTACGCACCATTACCCGTTTCGCCTGTTGGCGCCGTCGACCATGCGCGGACTCCTGGAAAAGATCTGCGCCCAGGAGGGCGTACCGGTCGAGCCTGCGGTGTATCCACTGGTCATCAAGGCCGGCGGCGGTTCCCCTCGTGACTCGTTGAGTGTCCTCGATCAGCTGCTCGCGGGCGCAGGAGAAGAAGGTGTCACGTATCCGCGCGCGCTCTCTCTTCTCGGAGTCACCGACGTCGCGCTCATCGACGAAGCAGTAGACGCCCTGTCTGCCAGTGACGGGGCCGCGTTGTTCGGCACTGTCGATCGCGTGATGGACGCCGGTCACGATCCACGCCGATTCGCGCTCGATCTTCTCGAGCGCCTGCGTGATCTCATCTTGATGCAGGCTGTTTCCGACGCCAGCGAACGAGGATTGGTCGACGCTCCGGAAGCGGAGCTGGTCACGATGCGTGAGCAGATTCAACGAGTCGGCCCGGCCACGCTCACCCGCTTCGCCGAGACTGTCCATGCCGGACTCAGCGAAATGCGTGGTGCGACGGCGCCGCGGCTGCTGCTCGAAGTGATGTGCGCGCGAATGCTGCTGCCGTCGGCCTCCGACACCGAGTCAGCTGTATTGCAGCGGCTGGAGCGCCTGGAACAAGGTATTCCGGCTGCCGGAGTCGCGGCTGCTCCTCGCGCGGCAGCAACGCCGGCACCCACCGTGCCGCCGCTCGAACCGGAGATTGCTTCCAAGTTTCAACGGCCCTCTCAACGCAAGGCCGAGCCTGAGGCACGGCCGGAACCAGCCGCGCCTGCTCCAGCTGCGGCGCCGCCGGTTGTGGAGGCTCCTGTCGTCGAACCTCCGGTAGCGGCAGTTCCCGTCGTCGAGACTCCCACTGTCGAGATCGTGGAACCGCCGGTTGCCGAGGCTCCGGTGGTTGAAGCTCCGGTTGCCGAAGCTCCAATAGTTGAAGCTCCTGTGGTTGAACCACCGGTTACTGCTTCTGTCGAGGCGGAAGAGCTGATCGGGCTTGCCGAGCCGGAACCCGACTACGAGCCCGAGCCCGAGTTCGACGAGCCGGCGGTTGCCGAAGCTGCGCCGGTCTCGGCAGGCCCCACAGTCGAGACTCTCCGTGAATCGTGGAACACCTTGCGCAACAAGGTCGGTGAACGAAACAAGGTTCTTCCGGCCATGCTGTCCGCTGCGACGGTTCACGACGTGCGTGGACATGTCGTTGTCATCGCTCACGGCTCACCGGTCCTGGGTGCTCGTGTGACGCAACCGCACAACGCGGCGGTCATTTGCGAGGTCCTTGCCGAAATGTTCGGTGGCACTTGGCAAGTCGAGTATCAAGAAGGTGCGCCTACAGCGCCGACAGTATCGAGCGCAACCAAGGCGACAGAAGCTCCGAGCCGCCCTGCCGCTGCGCCCCGCTTCTCGCGGCCCAGTCAGGAGCGCGCAGCGCAGCAGCCCAAGGCCCCGCAGCCCCAGCGCGGCGAATCGGACGACATTCCGCCGCCCGAGGCCCCCGACTATCCGGAAGACCCTGGACCGGCCCCTGCTCCTGAGGTCGACTACGAGGCAACTCCTCCGCCTGCAACGCCGGAGGATGAGGACGAGATGTTTGCGGAGGCGGCGGAGCCCGCTGATCCGACTGCCAGACGTGATCCCGAAGATGTTGCAAAGGAACTCCTCAAGGACGTCCTCGGAGCTCGCCGCCTCGAAAGCTGAGTTGCCGAGTCGGTCCGTGTGCGTGAGACAGCTGTCGGAATCCAGCTGCACCACTGTGTGATCGAATTGTTATAAGTGCCGTTCCCTTTGTGCGCGCGCGTCTCGAAAGCGCGCCGGCTCGGCCTCGCAAAGCTGAATTGTATGTGGCCGGTTTGCTGGCACATTCGTTCGCTCAGTTCCGGTGTAACGAAACGTCGATTCGGACGATGGTCGCCGAAGAATATCTGGAATTTCTCGTTGTCTGATGGGCATTCGAGTGCTGCTGTTAAATTTCGGTGTGTCACGAATGTTCAGATTGATAGTTGTCGGATGTTTGATTTGCGGGGATCGACCAATTTGGGACATTCGGCGAATTGGCCACATATTCGGCATTGCGGCATTTCGGTGTATATTCAACTGAATATTTGCCGATCGCGAGAAAATGGCGGCCGTGAAACCGGGATCCGGTACGGATGTTCAAGCAGGAGCATGACCGGTTGCGAAGCAAATAAGTAACTCCGAGTTACAGCTAACTCTCGATTGCTGTAAAATTGCTGAAACACGTTCATTGCGCCGAACAACCCTTGTTATTTGTTTATGCCTTGAGGTGAATCTGCGTTTTACACACCGATGAGGGCGTGGTTAGTCTTCGGTCGATTGAGTCTCCCGTGGATGCGCGCGAAAATAGGAAGTGTAAGATGACTGAAGATTCAACTAATCCTGCGATTGCGATAGTCGGGATGAGCATGTGGTCCCCCGGTGCACATGATCTGCAAGGATTTTGGGAGAACGTCCTCGCGCGTCGGATGCAATTCCGAAAGTTTCCGGAGTCACGGATGTCCCTCGACGACTACTGGAGCGCGAGCCCTGACGACGTCGACAAGACATACGCCGATCGCGGCGCGTTCATGGATGGTTTCGAATTCGACTGGGTCGGTCGCCGGATACCGGAGCGGACCTTCAAGTCGACAGATCTCACACACTGGTTGGCTCTGGAAACAGCACTCGGGGCTTTGACCGACGCGGGCTACAGCCGAGGATCGGTACCCACTGGACGCAGCGCCGCAATCGTCGGCAACTCCCTCACCGGTGAAGAATCCCGGATGTGGTCGATGCGTTTGCGTTGGCCTTACGTCAAGCGCGCACTCGCTGTCGCAGCCGAAGCGCGCCAGTTGGACAGTTCCGTCGCCGATGCTCTCGCCGAGACGATGGAAGAGGTCTACAAGGGCCCATTGGTGGAGCCGAGTGAAGACACTCTCGCCGGCATGTTGTCGAATACGATTGCCGGCCGGATCTGCAATTATCTCGACTTCAACGGCGGCGGGTACGTCGTGGACGGTGCGTGCGCGTCCGGAATGCTCGCGGTGGCGACTGCAGCCGAAAAGCTGGCGTCCGGCGCGGCCGACTTCGTCTTGGCAGGGGGAGTCGACGTCAGCTTGGATCCTTTGGAACTGGTGGGATTCGCCCGTTTGGGTGCACTGACCCGTGGCGACATGAACGTGTACGACGCAAGCCGAAGCGGATTCATCCCGGGTGAAGGTTGCGGATTCGTGGCCTTGAAACGACTCGAGGACGCCAGGGCGGACGGCGACTACGTGTACGCGACGATTCGCGGCTGGGGCATCTCCACCGATGGCAAGGGTGGAATCACCAAGCCCCGCGCCGAAACTCAGGCCGAGATGATCCGTCGCGCATACTCGCGAGCGGGATTCGCGGCCAGCGAGGTTGCCTTCGTCGAAGGACACGGAACTGGTACTCCGTCGGAGACCCCGTCGAACTGGCCGGCGTCCAGCAGGCCGCTCAGACGGACGGGCCCGTCGAGGCTCGTAGCATCGGCATGACGTCACTGAAGTCGTTGATCGGGCACACGAAGGCGGCGTCGGGCATCCTTGCGCTGATCAAGGCGACCATGGCCGTCAATCAACGAATCCTTCCGCCGCTCGCCGGTTGCACCGACCCGAACCCGGCGTTCGGAACCGAAGCACCGGCACTCTTTCCGCTCGTCAACGGTGAGATCAGAGATCCGTCCGAGAAGATGCGTGCCGGTGCGCAAGCCATGGGTTTCGGCGGTATCAACTGCCACGTCGCGATCGAATCGGCTGATGCACCGTCCAGCAAGCTGACACCCTCGCAAGACGTCCGCACGATGATGGCGTCGTATCAGGACACCGAGGTTTTCGTACTTTCTGCAGATTCTGCGATGGACTTGGCGACCCGAGCGCGGGATGTTGCAGATCTGGCGGTTCCGTTGAGTGTTGCCGAGCTGCTGGACTTTTCGGCGAAGCTCTCTCGAGTGATCTCGCCGACCGCGCCCTTCCGTGCTGCAGTGGTGGCCGGACGTCCCGCGCAGTTGGCCGAACGCATGCGTCAGCTTGCCGTGATCTGCGAGAACTCCGCTCCTGCATCCGGCCAGGTGAAGGTCGTGAGCAACGAGATCTCGATCTCGAACGCCGTCCACCACGACATCGGATTCCTGTTCCCGGGACAGGGATCCCAACAACTAGAGATGGCGCGCGTGCTGATCGAGCGCTTCGAGTGGGCACGCGAACTGGCGACCGAGGCGGACGGCTGGTTGGAGGGAGTTGGAGCGGAGGCGATCACGCCTCGAATTCTGCGGAACCCGGTCAAGAGCGCTGACGCTGCGGAATTGGCGAAGTGGAAGCGGGATCTCGCCCAGACGCAGTTCACCCAGCCTGCCGTCGCTTTGGCTTCGCTGCTCTGGTTCGAGTACCTCCGCCGATTGGGTGTCACACCCAGTGCTGTCGCCGGCCACAGTCTCGGCGAGTTGACCGCGCTCTACGCGGCAGGAGCTTACGACCAGAAGACGCTGATCACCTTGGCTGCGGCGAAGGGTGCGGCCATGGCTGTCAGTGGTGGTGGAAACGGCGCGATGGCGAGCCTGACCTGCGACCGATCGACGGCTGAGGCGATCATCGCGGAAACAAAGGGTTACGCGACCGTCGCGAATCTGAATACGCCTACACAGACCGTGGTTTCGGGCACCAAAGACGCGGTCGACGATGTGGTTGCCATCGCGAAGACGCGCGGAGTGTCGGCTCAGGCGCTTGCCGTGTCGAATGCTTTCCACTCCGAGATGATGAACGAGGCCGAGCGGGGGCTGAAGTCCACTGCGCCCGTTGACGAGCAAGTCGATTCGCTGACTTGCCCCGTGTATTCCTGCGTCGAAGGGAAACGCGTACAGACGCCACTGGCACTTCGCGAATTGGTCACCAAACAGGTTGTCTCACCGGTCGACTGGGTCAAGACGGTAAGTGGAATCTCGCAGGACGTGGACCTGCTCGTCGAGGTCGGACCCGGCCGTGTGCTGACCGGGCTCACCAAGGCGATCAATGGGACCGACGGCGTGCGCTGCTTCCCCGTTGCGTCCAAGTCCGGACGCGACGAGGACTTCAATGTCGCACTGGCCGCGATGTACGTACACGGCGCTCAGGTCCGATGGAACGAACTTTTCGACGGCCGGTTCGTGCGCGAATTCGTTCCTGCCGATCAGAAGGTGTTCATCGAGAACCTGGCCGAGGCGAAGCTGACGGTTACCTCTGCTCCCGAACCGCTCGCACTTGGTACGTCCGGCGGGGATCCGGCTGCGGCGCTGGCCGATTACCTGAGCCGACGCGGGACCTTCCTCGTCGACGTGATTCGTGCTGATGTAGGCAGTGGAGCGACTTCTCCGTCTTCTCCATCTGCTCCGACTTCGCGGGCAGTCACCAACGGCCACGAATCCGTGGCAGCGAAAGCTCCTTCGCCGGTTTCGGCTCCGGTAGTCGAAGAGCCGGCTGACGCGGGCGCTGGGTCCGTGGAAAGTGAGCTGATCAGGATCCTCGCCGATACGACGGGATTCCCCGCCGAGTCGATCACGACGGATCTGCGTCCGCTCGATGATCTGAATCTCGACTCGATCAGTGCGGCAGAGGCTATTTCGAAGGTTGCGCATCAGTTCGAGGTTGTCGACCTCGACCCTGCCGAGTTGGCCAACGCCACCATCGGAGAAGCAGCATCGCTGATCCTTGCGGCATCACCGAATCCCGGTTCTGCCGTTCCAGCAGCGAGTTCGGTGCAGTCGGACGTGTCGCGAATACTGCTCGAGGTAATCGCGGAGGACACCGGATTTCCGGTGGAGTCTCTCGATGTGGATCTCCACCTGCTCGACGACCTGAACATGGACTCGATCAAGGCTGCCGATGCGATAGCAACTGTGGCAACGCGATTGGGTGTTCAGGGTGATCTGGATCCGGCCGAACTCGTCAACGTCAGCCTGGGTGAACTGATCGAAGTGCTCGATCGATCCGCGAAAGAGAAGTCGGGGCAGCAGCAGCCGGTTGCGCGGGCGCTGCCGGTGAAGGCAAAGGGTCTATCAGCCGACAGCTTCACCTGGGTTCGCGATTACACCCTGGAAAAGGTTCGGAGCGAGACAGCGTTGCACGGAGTCCGAGACCTCACGGACACGACGTTTGTCGTCATCGGTGACGACGCCGGTTTGGTCGGAAGGTTGGAATCCGAACTACGAGGGCGTGGTGCTCAGGTCGACATTCGCACATTCTCCGACGGCGCTCCTGCGAATGCGCAGCACGTGGTTGCCGTAATGCCGCGCGTGACCGATGATTCCGTCACCGAAATCGGCTTGCGCAGTGGGATCGAACACATGCACAAGATGGTTCCGGCACAGCAAAGCGGAGGCGCACGAACCACATTGGCAGTGATTCAGTTCACCGATGTCGAGTTGGGCAATCCGGCGCCGGTACCGAGTGCGGCGGCTTTTGCCGCTTCGGTGCATCACGAGCGCCCCGAACTGGATGTCCGCGTCATAGGATTCGACGGCTCGACTGCGGACGCGGTGGTGGCAACCACCGTCGTCTCCGAGTTGGATTCGGTTGCACCCTATGTGTTCGCGACTTACGACACCGAGATGGGACGCACGGCACTGCAACCGCGGGTGCTCGCCTCGAGCGACTACACCGTCCGCGAGAGCGGGTTGGGGAGTTCGGATGTAGTGGTCGTGACCGGTGGCGCGAAAGGCATCATGGCGCAATGCGCTCTGGCTCTCGGCCGAAAGACAGGCGCCGAACTAGTGCTGATCGGAAGCTCTCAGCGACAAGCGGGTGACGAAATCGCTTCCACTCTTGCGGACTTCACGTCTGCCGGTTTGAGCGCTCACTACTATCGCTGCAACGTCACGGATGCTGCGGCGGTGGCCGGCGTCGTCGCCCAGATCGAGGTCGAGGTTGGGCCGATCACCGGGTTTGTCCACGGTGCGGGGGCGAATGTTCCGCGGCGGTTCGAGAGAGTCGACAGCGCTGCGGCTTTCAAGGAGGTTGCACCTAAGGTCCTGGGCGCAGCCAACTTCGTCGAAGCGCTCGCTGATCGTGACCTGAAGCTGTTCGTGGGCTTCTCTTCCATCATCGGATTCACAGGTATGCCCGGAAACAGTTGGTATGCATACGGAAACGAGCTTCTCGACGAAATGGTGGTGCGGTATGCCGCCGGGCACCCGAAGACTCGGACGTTCTCGCTCGCGTACAGCGTGTGGGGGGAGACCGGCATGGGCGCCCGCATGGGCAGTGTCAACCACCTCGCGAAGATGGGTGTCATGCCGATTTCCACGGCTGCGGGAGTGGATCATTTCCTTCGCCTGGTCGACAGCGGACCCGAGGCGAGTCGTATCGTCGTGACCAGTCGACTCGGCGGTCTCGACACCTGGGCGCCGGCAGCACCGGCTCTGCCGGCGGTGTCGCGCTACATCGACCAAGTGGTGACATTCGAGCCGCAGGTAGAACTGGTGACCCGGACGACGTTGTCCACCTCGGCGGATCCCTTTGTCCTCGATCATGTCTGGAAGGGATCGGCGCTGCTTCCGACGGTGTTCGGGCTCGAGGCGATGTCGCAGGCGGCGGCCTATGTCACCGGACGCGTGACTCTGGGCCGCGTCCGCATCGACGACATCAAGCTGGATCGACCGATCGTCGTCGACACGGTCGAGGGCACCAGAGTCGAGATCAAGGCAAGCGTCGTGGAGCAGGATCGTGATGCTGCAGGAACGCGGGTGCATGTCACGATCGGCACCGAACGGACCGGGTACGGACGGCCCCATTTCTCGGCCGACTTCATCTTCGGGCTGGACGAAACACTGCCGGAGTTCGAGAAGGAGTTGCCGCGACCGGTGCTCGACATCGATCCGTTGGACGATCTCTACTCGTGGTTGCTGTTCCAGGAGGGCGATTTCCGCCGACTCGAAGAGATCTCGAGCCTCGATTCCGAGCACATTCTCTTCAGCGCTATTTCGCGAGCCGACCGTAAGCAGCACCTCCTCGGTGATCCCTACTTCCTCGATTCCCTGCTCCAATCGGGTCAGATCATGGTTCCGCGGGAGATCTGCCTTCCGGTCAACATTGCGCGAATCGACATGTACGACGGACGATTCGAGGCTCGTTCGTTCACCGCGTACGCCTACGACAAGGTGCAGACAGAGACCCACATGCAAGCCGACGTGGCGGTGGTGAAGGACGGACGAGTGGTGATGCAGCTCGAGGGATATCGCTCCCAGATTCTCTCCCACGACGAAAGCCGTCCTACGGCTGAGGAAATCGCGGATCCGACTGCGCGCGACGCACAGATCATTCTCGACAAGCTCGCGCAACACAGCCGGGCGTTGGGAGTGAAGAGCCCGCGGGTTGTGGTCGCGCATACCCCGGGGATTCACGAGTTGACCAAGTCGGAACGCCACGAGCAGGAGAAACCGATCGCCGAGGCGGCCGTGAACATTCATCTCGATGAGGATGTGGTGATCAAATGAGTAATGCCTTTGCCATCGAATGGCAGGAAACCGGAAAGCCCGTCGTCGTCGGTGATATTCCGCCCTCTGTGGATGTCTCGCTCTCGCACGACGGCAGCAAGTCACTCAGTTCGGCCGGCGACTGGCCTCAGGGGTGTGACATCGAACCGATTCGCTCCCGAACCGCCGTGCAGTGGAAGGCGCTTCTGGGTTCGGCGCGGATTCCGCTGCTGGACGAGTTGATCGCAGGCGGCGAATCACTCGATCGTGCGGGAACCAGGCTGTGGGCGGCGGCCGAGGCGATCCGAAAGGCCACGGGGCAGATGTCGGTTTCTCTGGCGATGGGCGCCAGGGAGGACGACGCAGTGACCTTCCGCGGCGGCGCAGAGGGAAGCGTGGTGGTTCTGACTTTTCCAGCTCTGTTGACGGACAACGAGGAGCGGATTCTCGCGTTTGTGACTCATGAGGAGGATGCGGAGGAACCGGCGCAGGACCCGGCACCGCAGTTCGACTCCGGACCGTTGTCGGCGAAGTCTCTCGCGCAGTTCGATCCGATGGCCTACGGCTCCGACGTGCATGTGGTGGCCCGGAGCGGCTATCCGGCGGTGTCGATCCGGTTCCCCGTCGGGTTCCGGGACGCGTGCAACGTCGGTGGATCAGTGGGGTTCGCGAGCTTCGCGCTGTGGTTGGGCGCTTTGCGAGAGAGGGGAACCGGACCGATCTCGAAGCAGATCGTGGAGGACATGGCGACGGGTCGTTGGGGCATGGTGACCAACAACTCCGAGGTGTTCATCGATGCGAACCTGTACACCGACGACATTGTCGAGGGGACGATCTGGATCACCGAGCTCACCGGTCCGGATCGGGCAACCACCAATCTGCATGTCGAATGGTGCCGGGTCGACGGCGAGACGCGCACTCACATCGGGTGGAGTGCGATGCAGACGACGTGGGTGGAAATCCTCTCCCACGGTGTGGTGGCGGCACGGCCGATGCCGCAGTACTTCCACGATTTCATCGAGCCGATGACGATTCCGACGGGGACGAAGAACATCGCTGTTCCCACCGAACCGAAGAACGTCGATCGTGGTTCCGTGATCCGCTCGGCTCCGATGGTGCCGCGCAATCCGTACCTGCTCGAATCCGAGGTGTTCTCGACGACGTTGCAGGACGGAAACGTCGTGGGCAACATCTACTTCGGCAACTATTACATCTGGCAGTCGAGGGTTCGGGACAAGTTCCTGGTCCGTTCTCAGCGTGAGGCCATGGCGGCCAGAGGCGCTCTCGGGGAACTTCGTTGTGTGCACACCAGGGTTGAGCATCTGCGCGAGGTCATGCCGTTCGACGACGTCCTGGTCACGATGTCCTTGTCTGCCCTCTACGAGAGGGGGATCGACCTCGAGTTCGAGTACTTCAAGGTCAATGAGGACGGATCACGGGAGAAGCTCGCGATCGCTCGGCACAGAACTGTCTGGACGATGCCGGGCGCTCCGGGAGAACTGGAAATCTCTCCGCCGTCGAAACTTCCACAGTCGCTGATCGATTCGGTGCTGGAGGCGATCGACGGAAAGTAGGCGGGGGATTTTCCGAGATCGAAGTGGAGAGACGGGTTGCGTTTTCCTTGCGGGAGAACGCAACCCGTTTCGATGGGGAGGGGAATGTATGGGTATCGGGGTTTCCAGAAGATCGGTTCTGAAAGGGTCGGTAGTCGGCACAGCGGCTGTTGCTTTGGGTGCAAAGGCAGGTGCTGCTCCGGCGGGGAGTGTGGATATCGAGTCTCCGTTGATTTTTCATTCGCCGGAGTTCGAGCCGTTCTGTGACGAACTACATTCGTTGTCAACGCTTTCCGGAAACGAGATCACACTGACAGCGCAAGTGGGGCAACATGCCTTTCATCGGGATTTTCCCTCGTCCCCAGCACTGTCGTACCGCAGCGGAGAGATCGGTGGCGGTTATCTGGGCCCTACCGTCGAGGCGCATTCCGGCGAGCCGATCATGTTGACGTTCGAGAACGATCTGACCGGACATCCGTTGGCAGCGGACATGGATATGACGCTGCATGGAATGCAGGCAGACTTTCGCGCTAACCCGCCGACGTCGTTGCACTTGCACGGTGGAGTCACTTCACCTGAGAGCGACGGCCATCCGGAGCTGCTGGTGATGCCGGGACAGGCTGCGATGCATCACTTTTTGCACGGTCAGGAAGCCGCCCACCTCTGGTATCACGATCACGCGATGGGCATCACCCGGCTCAACGTCTACGCCGGTCTGATCGGCAACTATCTGATCAGGGATGAATTCGACACCGGCAAACTGGGAAATCCGTTGGGGTTGCCGGCCGAGGAATTCGAGATCCCGTTGATCCTGCAGGAGAAGATCTTCACGCCGACAGGCGCCCAGAACGGCCGATCCACCATCTTGATCCCGGAAGGATCGTGGGAAGGCGGCGCGGTGGGCGACGTCGGCTTGGTCAACGGCAAGGTGTGGCCGGAACTGGCTGTGGCTCGGGGCCTTTACCGCTTCCGCATCGTCAATGCGTCGTCGGCAAGTGTGTGGAATCTTCACTTCTCGAACATGATGACGTTCTGGGTCATCGGCAACGACGCCGGAATGCTCGACGCGCCCGTCGCGGTCAATGCCTTCCGCTGCGCACCGGGGGAGCGGTACGACCTCCTCGTCGATTTCACCGGACTGTCGGAGGGTTCGACGGTGGAGCTTCGCAACGACGAGGCGCCCCCGCTACCCGCCGCTGTCATCGGTGAAGTGACGATGCCGCTGTTCTGCCGGTTCCGCGGTGACGCCAGGCGCGGAT
The DNA here is from genome assembly GCF_029269915.1 of Rhodococcus sp. C3V. Classification (NCBI taxonomy): domain Bacteria; kingdom Bacillati; phylum Actinomycetota; class Actinomycetes; order Mycobacteriales; family Nocardiaceae; genus Rhodococcus; species Rhodococcus sp. C3V. The sequence goes on along the minus strand of NZ_JARJBE010000007.1, from coordinate 143,190 downwards.
TCACCGGTGGTGTTCCGTCGCAACTGCGCGGTGGGCGCCGGCAACGTGACGTTCTCGCCCCGTTGGAGCAGCCGACGGTAATTCGCACGGTGACGGTGAGCCAGCAACTGGAACTGCGGAATCCACCGGCTCAGATGACGCTGAACAACCTGACGTTCAGCACCACGGACGTCGAGAGGCCGCGGCAAGGCACCGTCGAGCAGTGGAACATCGTCAACACCACGCCGGACCCGCATCCGATACACCTGCACCTGGTGAATTTCCGGATTCTCGGCAGAACACCGATGCGGACGCTGGAGTACTTGATCCGCCATCCGCAGCCGGTGATCGGCAACAAGTGGACTCCGTCGCCCGACGGGTTCGAGGCGGGGCCGATGATCGCGCCGGCGCCGTGGGAAGCGGGGATGAAGGACACCGTGAGGGTGGACGGCGGCACTGTCACCCGGATCATCGTGCGATTCCCCACCGCGGATGAGCTGGGTTTCGATCCCGACGCGATGTTCGATCGTCTTCCGAGCGGTGTGATGACGGGTAGTGGGATGACGGGCGGTGGGCGCCACGATATGGCTGATTCTGGTCGACTCCAGGGATACGTGTGGCATTGCCATCTACTCGATCACGAAGATCACGACATGATGTTGCCGTATCGCATCGTGCCGTGAGTGCTTCCGGGGGCGCACCCGAAATGAACCGAAGCGGGCAGGCGTTCGCGCACCTGATCACCTCGGTCACCTAGCAGGATCGCTTCGGTCCTTCCCATGAATTTGGAACACGTTCTACAGTGAAAGGGCTGAGGTCTGTACCTCGGCCATGCGTCACCACCGAAGGTGGCGCGGACGATCTGCAGACCGGTTCGACGAATTACACGGAAGGAACACCTCACAGTGACCACAGAGGCATTCATTTATGAAGCCATCCGTACCCCGCGAGGCCGCGGCAAGAAGACCGGGTCGTTGCACTCGGTCAAGCCGATCTCGCTGGTCACGGGTCTGATCCAGGAACTGCGCGTGCGCTTTCCCGACCTCGACGAGGACCGGATCTCCGACCTCATCCTGGGCGTCGTCACCCCCGTTGGCGATCAGGGAATGGACATCGCCCGCGTTGCAGTCAACGATGCAGGACTGCCCGACACCGTCGGTGGCGTTCAGCTCAACCGTTTCTGCGCTTCCGGCCTCGAGGCCGTGAACATGGCTGCTCAGAAGGTTCGGTCCGGCTGGGACGAACTGGTGATTGCCGGTGGCGTCGAGTCGATGTCCCGCGTTCCGATGGGATCCGACGGTGGACCGTGGGCACTCGACCCCGCCACCAACTACGACAACTACTTCGTGCCGCAGGGCGTCGGCGCAGACCTCATCGCCACCATCGAGGGCTTCTCGCGTGACGACGTCGACGCATACGCCGTGCGCTCGCAGGACCTCGCCGCCAAGGCGTGGACCGGCGGATACTTCGCCAAGTCGGTAGTGCCGGTCAAGGACATCAACGGCATCACCATCCTCGACAACGACGAGCACATGCGTCCGGGCACCACGGCAGAGAACCTCGCCGGCTTGGCTCCCGCGTTCGGTGTGATCGGTGAAATCGGCGGATTCGACGCCGTGTCGCTGCAGAAGTACCACTGGGTCGAGAAGATCAACCACGTTCACCACGGCGGCAACAGCTCGGGAATCGTCGACGGCGCTGCCCTCGTGCTCGTCGGTAGCGAGCAGGCCGGCAAGGACATGGGTCTGACGCCGCGCGCTCGCGTCGTCGCCACCGCCACCAGCGGCGCCGACTCCACCATCATGCTCACCGGCCCGACGCCGGCGTCGAAGAAGGTTCTGGCAGCTGCCGGCCTGACGGTCGACGACATCGACCTCTTCGAGATCAACGAGGCATTCGCTTCCGTCGTCCTGAAGTTCCAGAAGGACCTGAACATCCCGGACGAGAAGCTCAACGTCAACGGCGGCGCTATCGCCATGGGCCACCCCCTCGGTGCAACCGGCGCGATGATCACCGGAACGATGGTCGACGAGCTCGAGCGTCGTGGCGGCAAGCGCGCCCTCATCACCCTGTGCATCGGCGGCGGTATGGGCGTTGCCACCATCATCGAGCGCGTCTGACGCGGCGTCCGTCCTTCCAACGAGGCTTACCAGGAGTCAAGCAAAGTGACTGATCAGAACATCATCAACTGGGACCAGGACGCCGACGGCATCGTCGTGCTCACCATCAACGATCCCAACCAGGGCGCAAACACCATGAACGACGCGTACATCGCGTCGATGAAGGCCACCGTCGACCGTCTGGTCGCCGAGAAGGACTCCATCACCGGTGCCGTCATCACTTCCGGCAAGAAGACCTTCTTCGCCGGTGGCGACCTCAAGAACATGATCAAGGTCGGCCCCGAGCAGTCCGAGGAGATCTACAACCACAGCGTCGAGATCAAGGCAGACCTGCGTCGTCTCGAAACTCTCGGCAAGCCGGTCGTCGCCGCCATCAACGGCGCGGCGCTCGGCGGCGGTCTCGAGATCGCTCTCGCGACCCACCACCGCATCGCGGCAGACGTCAAGGGCGTCAAGATCGGCCTGCCCGAGGTCACCCTCGGCCTGCTGCCCGGTGGCGGCGGCGTCGTGCGCACCGTGCGGATGCTCGGTCTGCAGAACGCGCTCATGGGCGTCCTGCTCCAGGGGCAGCAGCGTGGACCCGTTCAGGCCAAGGAAGTCGGCCTCATCGACGAGGTCGTCGGCTCGGTAGAAGAACTGGTTCCGGCTGCGAAGGCATGGATCAAGGCCAACCCCGAAGGCGGCGTTCAGCCGTGGGATGTCAAGGGCTACAAGATCCCTGGCGGAACTCCGTCCACTCCGGCATTCGCTGCCAACCTTCCGGCGTTCCCCGCGAACCTGCGTAAGCAGCTCAAGGGCGCTCCGATGCCGGCTCCGCGCGCCATCATGGCCGCAGCCGTCGAAGGCTCGCAGGTCGACATCGACAACGCGCTGCTCATCGAGGCTCGCTACTTCACCTCGCTGGTGACCGGCCGCGTCGCGAAGAACATGATCCAGGCGTTCTTCTTCGACCTGCAGTCGATCAACGGCGGCGGTTCACGTCCGGCAGGCATCGAGAAGTCCACCATCAAGAAGGTCGGCGTCCTCGGCGCAGGCATGATGGGCGCGGGCATCGCGTACGTCTCCGCGAAGGCCGGCTTCGACGTCGTCCTCAAGGACGTCAGCATCGAGGCTGCCAACAAGGGCAAGGCGTACGCCGAAGGCATTGAGGCCAAGGCGCTCTCGCGCGGCAAGACCACGCAGGAGAAGTCCGACGCACTCCTCGCCAAGATCACCCCGACGGCTGACCCGGCAGATTTCGCCGGCGTCGACTTCGTCATCGAAGCAGTCTTCGAGAGCCAGGAACTCAAGCACAAGGTGTTCCAGGAGATCGAGGACATCGTCGATCCCAAGGCACTGCTGGGCTCGAACACCTCGACGCTGCCCATCACGGGTCTCGCCACCGGCGTGAAGCGTCAGGAAGACTTCATCGGCATCCACTTCTTCTCGCCCGTCGACAAGATGCCGCTGGTGGAGATCATCCGCGGTGAGAAGACCTCCGACGAGACTCTGGCTCGCGTGTTCGACTACGTCCAGGCGATCCGCAAGACGCCGATCGTGGTCAACGACTCGCGTGGCTTCTTCACCTCGCGTGTCATCGGAACCTTCATCAACGAGGCCATCGGCATGCTCGCCGAGGGTGTCGAGCCCGCCACCATCGAGCAGGCCGGTATGCAGGCCGGTTACCCGGCTGCGCCGCTTCAGCTTTCGGATGAGCTCAACCTCACCCTCATGCAGAAGATCCGCAAGGAATCTGCCGACGCCGCCAAGGCCGAGGGCAAGGAACTGCCGGCAGATCCGGCCGGCGAGGTCATCAACACCCTCGTCGAGAAGTTCGATCGTAAGGGCAAGCTCGGTGGAGCCGGCTTCTACGATTACGCCGAGGGCAAGCGCACCGGCCTGTGGTCCGGACTCCGCGAGAACTTCAACTCCGGAACCTCCGATGCTCCGATCCAGGACCTCATCGACCGCATGCTCTTCATCGAGGCGATCGAGACGCAGAAGTGCTTCGACGAGAACGTCCTGATCACCACGGCGGACGCCAACATCGGCTCCATCATGGGTATCGGATTCCCGGCCTGGACCGGTGGCGTTCACCAGTTCATCGTCGGTTACGAGGGCGGCACGGCTGGCTTCGTCGCTCGCGCAAAGGAACTCGCTGCGCAGTACGGCCCGCGGTTCACCCCGCCGGCTTCGCTAGGGGCATAGCCCCCGTGCGCCTTTTTGGTAGTTACGGCTACCAAAAAGGCGCACAGGGGTTCATCCCCAGCTGGTGAGTTATCCACAGACGAACTCCGACAGCGAATTTCACGTCAGTCCTGTCGGAGTTCGGCCTGACGCTTGGTGCCATGACTACGTCTCATGGTGGAAGCGAGTTTCTCCGGATTCTCGATGCGCAATCCGGTCTGGTACGGCAACAGCAACTCTCGTCATTCGGATACAACCGAGGGATGCTGCGGAACTTTCTGGACCGCGGCGAATGGCAGCGCGTTCTACAAGGCGTGTATGCAGTGACCGCTGGCCCGCTCACCAGAGAAATGATCTTGAACGCCGCTTGGCTTTATGGTGGCCCGCAAGCGATTCTGAGCCACGACACTGCAGCTGAGGAATGGGGAATGCGTCGCATCGACGCAGACAAGCCAGTCCATGTCACCGTGCCCTACGGCAAGTCCGCTCGCTGTCAGTCCGCGACAATCCGCCGAGTTCCAGTGCGAACGTCGGGTGCACTTGTCAGAGTGGGTGGCGTGGTTCACCCCGGGGTAGTCGTCCACCGATCCCGAGCCCACCGATACATCGGCGTGCCGTCAGTCATACCTCGAACGTCGCGGGCGGATACCGCGATTGATCTTGCGACCGCCGAATCCACAGCGCGAAGCGCCTACGTTTCACTCATCACCACAGTGACAAATGCGCGAATTCCGTTGAACGATGTGCGTCGTCGGATTGACGAACGAACACCACATCGATTCAAGGGTGCGCTTTCCGATGCGGTACGACTCCTGGCAGACGGGGTGCAGTCAACGCTCGAATACCACTATGCGGTCGACGTGGAGCAGGCGCACGGGTTGCCGTCGGCCAGACGCCAGTCTCCGGTCCGCGTCGACGGCCGCACGCTGTACGAGGATTGCGACTACAGCGAAGTCAGTGTGCCGCTGATCGTGCGTCTCGACGGTCGGTGGGCGCATTCCATGGCAGAAGTGGCATTTCGTGATCGCCGCCGTGACAATGCGGCAGAGCTGGCAGGTCGTCCGCGGTTGGTCTACGGATTCGACGAGGTGATGAAGACCCCGTGCCAGGTTGCGCACGAGGTGGAGACGGTCTTGCAGCGGGGAGGTTGGGTGAGGACGCAGTCGGGTGCCTGCGGCACCTGTGCGCCTTTTTGGTAGTGCCGACTACCAAAAAGGCGCACAGGGGCTTTGCCCCTAGGCCTTCCACCACGGGCGAAGCGGCACATGCGCCTCACCCTTGGGGCCGAGCTTGACGGCCAGAACCTGGTGCAGCTGAACGACATTGCGCTCGAACCCGAGTCGTGAGCCGGCCATGTACAGGCCCCAGACGCGGGCGGTTCCTTCGCCGACCTCGGCGACGCAGGCGTCCCAGTTGTCGACGAGATTCTGGCACCATCCGGCGAGCGTCAGTGCGTAGTGCTCGCGAAGGTTCTCTTCGTGACGCACCTCGAGGCCGACGTTCTGGATCTCGGAGATGATGCGACCCGAACCGGTGAGCTCCCCGTCGGGGAAGACGTACCGGTCGATGAATCCGCCTGCCTTGGCGCTGCTTCGGTTGTCCGGACGGGTGATGCAGTGGTTGAGCAGACGCCCACCCTCACGCAGCTTGCCCTTGAGGAACTCGAAGTACGCCGGGTAGTTTCCGACGCCGATGTGCTCGGTCAGGCCGATGGAGGACACTGCGTCGAATCCGGTCTCGGCCACGTCGCGGTAGTCGGAGAAACGGACCTGGGCGAGATCGGCGAGGCCCTCGTCCTCGATGGCCTTCTGTGCCCAATCCGCTTGCTCGCGAGAGAGAGTCACGCCGATCACCTTGACGCCGCGCCTGGCCGCGTAGCGGACCATCGAGCCCCAGCCGCAGCCGATGTCGAGAAGTCGATCACCCTTCTGGAGTCCGAGCTTCTCGAACACCAGGCGGTACTTGTTCTCCTGGGCTTCTTCGAGCGTCTGTTCCGCATTGTCGTAAGCGGCACAGGTGTACGTCATGGACGGGCCGAGGACGTACTCGTAGAAGGTGTTGGAGACGTCGTAGTGGTGATGGATGACTTCGGCGTCACGAGTCTTGGAGTGACGCAGTCCTTCTGCGACGCGACGCCACCGTGGGAGATGTTCCTGGGGCGGCGGGGCGATGGGCCGCAACAGATCCCAGCCCAGGGAGCGCGTGATGCTGGCGAGCGTCAGTGCGGACGGGCGCTTGAGGTGGAGTTCGTCACCCATGATGCGCAGGATCTCGTACGGATCACCGGGGTGGACACCCTCGGCTTCGAGATCGCCGGAGACGTACGCGCGGGCCATGCCGAGATCGCCGGGCGCCGTTGCGAGATAAGTGGTTCCGCGAGTCGACTTGAGGTGCAGTCCGTAGTCGGCATCTTCGGGGCCGGCGGTGCTGCCGTCGTACGCGGTGAATCGAAGCGGCAGCATGCCGTCGGAAAGCGTCTCGAGAATCTCGGCAATAGAGAGCTTGTCCTGGCTTTTGGAGTCTTTGAACGTGGTCATTTACGTTGCACCGCCTTAGAGAATAGATCCAATAAACGGGATTTCGGGTCGTAGCGTTCCTTGAGTCCGATGTACCGGTCGCCGCCGTAGTACAGCTCCTCGAAGTCTTCCTTCGAGTAGTAGGAGTCGGAGTAGAGCGATTTGTGTCCGTCGAAATCGCTGACCTTTTCTTCGATCAGTCGATTTGCTGCCCCCTCGCGCTCACCAGGAACGATCGGCACCGAAGACCAGAAGCCGATGTTGACGTAGGTGCGCTTGGGTTCGAGGGGGTAGAGGGGCCACGGCCGTGATGCAGAAGCGGCGGCAGGGCTTGGCTCGCGAAGACGTAACGGGCACAACCACAGTGGTTCGATCGGGATTTCCTCGAGGAACCACGAGACGAAGTCCGCGGTTCGTTCGATGGGTACCTCGACGTCCTGGACGACGCGTTCGCGCGGGGGCTTGCCCTTGCGCTTTTCGAGGCGATCTCCGATGTCGTACTTGTGGTCGAGGGCGATCAGCTTCCAGTAGAAGCTGCTGCGCAGGTACTGCTTGGGCCAGAAGCGCCGGATCTTCGGGTTCTGTGCACCGAAAGCTCGTGAGCACCAGAACCAGTCGGTGTCCCAGCGCCACAGGTAGTCGCGAATGGTCAAGCGATCCGTCTTGGGCTGGGTGAGTGACGAATGCTGGATCGACCGGTAGAAGATGTCCTGGTCGGTGTAATCGCTGACCGGGCCTTCCTCGTCGGTTTGCGCGCCGAGTGTGAGGTAGCTCTCGGAATCGGTGAAGACCACCCCGTCGAGATAGTCGACGGCGATCCCGTCGTACTCGCGCTCGGTGACGATGCGATCCATCGTTTCTTCGAGTTTCTTCAACGAATCGAAGCGCACGTGGCGCAAGGCGACGTACTTCTTGACGGGTTCGAGTGCGATCTTCAATCGCGTCGAATAGCCAAGGGTGCCGTAGGAATTGGGGAAACCGAAGAACAGTTCGGCGTGTTCGCCGTCCGGTGTTGCGGTGATGATCTCGCCGCTTCCGGTCAGTACGTCGATTTCGAGTACCGACTCGTGCGGCAGGCCGTTGCGGAACGAGGTGGACTCGATGCCCAGGCCGGTCACCGCACCGCCCAGGGTGATGGTCTTGAGTTGAGGCACGACCAGGGGCGCCAGCCCGTAGGGCAGCGTCGCGTCGACGAGGTCCTCATACGTGCACATGCCGGCGACGTCGGCTGTGCGCGCTTGCGCATCGACGGCGATGACACCTGCCAGACCGCTGACGTCGAGGCCGGGGGCCGACGTCTTGGCGCGAGCGCGGAACAGATTGGATGTCTTCTTTGCCAGGCGTACAGAAGCATCGGCGGGAATGGCGCGGTATGACGCGAGTAGGCGTTCGACGCCTTCTCTGTGCTGCTCGAACCCCATTTCACGCGCAGCATCGGAACCCGGGCCTTGCTTTGTCCGGATTCGATCTAACTTCTGAACTACCCCATTGAACGAGAGAGTCACACCCTGACGCTATCGGTAGTTGCGTGTGCAAGCTATCCGGAGGGGTATTAATGCCCGAATTTGATCGAGTTGTTGCAATCGAACTCGGTAAATGCTCCGAGTGGTGAACCAGCTCACACGGAATGGGTAGATGGTCGAGATACCCGGGCGCAGCAGGCAGTATGGAAAGGAATATCTGCGCAGTTCGAGGTGCGGATTCGGGTAGTCATTCGCGGTATCGAGCCGCGTTGGTCGAGCAAGGAGACGTAGGGCATATGGGTCAGGTCAATGCAATGAGTTCGACAGTCGTCACAGCAGCACCCGACAAGGTGCTCGCGGCGCTCTCGGACTACGAGACGGTTCGCCCGCGAATCCTGTCCGAGCAGTACCTCGACTACAAGGTCGTCGAAGGTGGCCAGGGTGACGGAACCGTCGCGCAGTGGACGCTCAAGGCGACGGAAAAGCGCTCGCGCAACGTCAAGGCGACAGTGACGGTCGACGGCAACGTCATCACCGAGAAGGACGCGAACTCCAGCCTCGTCACCACCTGGACCGTTGCCCCCAACGGCACCGGAACGACGGTGACGACGCTCACCCAGTGGCAGGGTGCCACCGGTATCGGCGGCTTCTTCGAGCGCACGTTCGCTCCGAAGGGTCTGCAGCGCATCCAGGCCCAGGTCCTGGACAACCTCAAGCGCGAACTCGTCTAACCGATCCTGCATCACCGAGATGGCGTCGTACCTTCACCGGTACGGCGCCTTCTTTCACGGGCCGGTAATGATCCGTCCGAATTCGGTGAGTGCGGGGTTTCCGCTTTCCCAGTAATCGCTGTGAACTCCGAACCCAGGCTCCCCGGGAGATCCGGTGAATACCTGCGCGCCGAATTCCGGATCCGACGGGTCGAACCCGTGGACTCCGAGGATCTTGGGGATCAATTGGACCGGATCCCAGAAGGCCGTCGTCGAATGAACATGGTGAGCCACCTCGTCCGAGTCGACGCCGTCCAGGCTCAGTTCGTTCACGCGCTCGGCATCGACGCCGGGGCTTGCGACAAAAACCAGTTCGTCGACGTCGAGAGAAGCGCCACGGGTAGTCGCAGCACCGATCACGGTGCTGCCGTAGGAATGACCGATCACCACGTTGTGCGAAGGCGGACCGTCATGCGAGGTTCGTAACCCGTCCTGGAAGCCGTCGAGCCTCGGCGCTGCGGAGTCGGCGTACCGATCCGAGGCTGCGTCGGGAATGCCTGGGGGAGCGTCGTATCCGGACCACAGGATCACTGATGTGGCTTCCGTTGGCGCCGCCCTGACCGCCGCGTCGTACATGGCCTTGGTTCGTTGCAGGTCTCCGCCGACGCCCGACAGCCCGGAGCCGGTTCCGGGAACCAGTGTTGCGACGTTGCCGGCGGCATCGGGATTACCGACTGCCACGACGGCATGCCCATCAGTGACCGAGAGAAGGAACGTGTCCGGTCGAAGTTCGCCGCGCACGGCCGTGTATCCGGCAGCGACCGTTCGATCCGGCAACTGCTCGAGCGCAGAGAGGTACCGCCGGTTGTAGTAGTCCCGGTCGAGAGCGGGAAGGCCGTCCCGGCTACCGATGGACGGATCCCACCTCGCCAACGCGTCTTTCTCGTTGGGCGTGAGCGATTCCCAGAGTCGGTGTAGCTCCGTTGGTGTCCCGGGGAGTGTCGACCTCCCGTCGAGGATGTCGAGGACAGTGCGGTCGAGGCGATCAGGCTGATTGCCAAGGAGTGATCCGATCTCTCGGAATGCCGCACCCAGAGCAGTCGCGGCCCGGTTGTCTTCGTCGTCGAGTGCCGTCAATGCAGTGGAGATCTTCTGCTGAAAAACCTTTGCAGCCGTGTCGTTTTCGGAATCTTGCATGGCGTCGGCCAGATTCCACGGCTGCTTCGTCTCAGGTGCCGATACCGCTCCACTGTCTGACACCGTCAAGCCGTGTTCGAGAGTCGCCTCCTCGACCAGGTCCAGAACTGATTTTCGCGCCGCACCGATCGTATTGGCCGCTCCGCCATACAGATCCGCAACTACGCGAAATGCAATCGACAGCCGCGACGAGGAAAGCGAGATGCCAGACCACTGCACTGCCGCCGCGCTCGACGCTTGTCCCTGCCAGAATTCGCGGACGGCGTCGATGCTGCGTCCGGCGTCATTGCCGAGAGCTTCGATCTGCCGGTCGATGTCGATCAGTTCCGAAGCGCTTGTGAGCAATTTCTCCGGTGACCACGTTCGAAGCTGAGAGACGGTGGGCCGCATCAGTAGGCTCCGCGCAGTTCGGACACCACTTCGCCCTCGGCAGCGTCGTACAGACGTGCTGCGGCAGCGGTTCCCGACGCCATGAGTCCCAATTGCGTAGCCAGGTGCCGGTACGCGTCGGCGATGACGCCGGCATTCCCAGTCGACACAGCCGCGACAGCGGACGAGTTCAGGGCCGCCGCGGCTTCGAAAATCGGGCCGGCGGAATCGATCCCCGAGATCTGATCCGCAATTCGAGACAGATCAGCTGAAAGTTGCTGCAGAGCAGCGAAATCTACCTGAAGTATCGGCCCCATGGCAGAACCGTATCCAGGTGAGCGGGCTACTTCGGCGGTGCCGACATACCTGTGGACAAGTGGAATTTCTCCACAGAAGACAGGTCAGGGGGTTGTGAGGAAGGCCGTGACTCCGCTGGTGACGGCGGACGCATATTCCTGCTGACCGTCCGGGCTCGTCATGCGCGCTGCCTCGTCGGCATTTCGCATGTTGCCGAGTTCGACCAGAATCGACGGCCGCTGCGACAGATTGAGTCCCGTCAGATCGGCGCGTGGTGCCAGCCCGTCGTCACCGATGTAGGTCGACGGGGTGAGTCCGGCTGTGACGAGTGAGTCGCGCATGGTTTCGGCAAAGGTGACGGACGGGCCGGCCTGCACCGCGTTCAGCGGGGGCGCGGAGTAGCAGACGTGGAAGCCCTCGGCTCCGGCTGCTGCGCCGTCCGCGTGAATGCTCACCACTACGTCGGCGCCGGAGGAATTGGCAGCTTCGGCGCGTGCGTCGACGCAAGATCCGACGCTGATGTCGTCCGGTCGACTCAGGACCACTGTGGCGCCTTGGCCTTCGAGTTCGCTCTTGACCAGGCTCGCGACTTCCCAGTTGAAGGTGTGCTCGGGGAACCCGGCATCGGTGTTGGTGCCGGTGGTCTGGCAGTTCTTGGTGCCGCCGCGGCCCGTGGGGACCTGGGTGTTGATGCTGTCGTCGTTCGCCCCGCTGTGCCCGGGATCGAGGAAGACGACCTTGCCGGTGAGCGCAGCGGGGACGTCAGCGGCGACAGTGCTCAGCGGAGACACCTCGACCGAAGTCGTGGCCTCGGCAGTCTCGGTCGGAATCGTGCACGCAGCGCTCAGAAGCCCGGCCCCGACCATGGCGATCAGGGCAGTGGAGCGGAACACACGTGATGCCATGTTTGACCCTCTTGACGGTTTTACGGTGTCTGACTGGTTCCGGCGCACCCGCTCACGGTAGCGCGCACCGACTACGCTGGTGGGGATAACTCTGTAGAAAGGACCGCTCGTGCAACCAGGTGGAGCACCCGACATGTCTGCTCTGTTGGCTCAGGCTCAGCAGATGCAGCAGCAATTGATGGCGGCGCAGCAGGAAATGGCTCAGGCCGAAGTGACCGGTCAGGCCGGTGGCGGACTGGTTGTCGCCACGGTCAAGGGCACCGGCGAGGTTGTCGGTCTGCAGATCGATCCCAAGGTCGTCGACCCCGAAGATGTCGAGACGCTGCAGGATCTGGTGATCGGCGCGATCGAGGACGCTTCGCGTAAGGCACAGGAAGTCGCTGCTGAGAAGCTCGGCCCGTTGGCCGGCGGACTCGGCGGAGGCCTTCCCGGTCTCCCCGGCTTCTAGAAACGAGAACGCGTGTACGAAGGTCCGGTTCAGGATCTGATCGACGAACTCGGGAAGCTTCCCGGAGTCGGGCCGAAGAGCGCTCAACGCATCGCTTTTCACCTGCTCTCCGTGGAGCCTCCCGAGATCGACCGTTTGAAAAATGCATTGCAGCGCATCCGTGACGGCGTTCAGTTCTGCACGGTGTGCGGAACTGTCTCCGATCAGGAGAAGTGCCGCATCTGCGCCGACGCACGTCGCGATCGCACGGTGATCTGCGTCGTGGAGGAACCGAAGGACGTCCAGGCCGTCGAGCGCACCCGTGAGTTCAAGGGTCGTTATCACGTGCTCGGCGGTGCGCTCAATCCGCTCTCGGGGATCGGGCCTGACCAGTTGCGTATCCGGGAGTTGTTGGCTCGCATCGCAAATCAGGAGGACGGCGTCGACGTGTCCGAGGTCATCATCGCCACCGACCCCAACACGGAAGGTGAGGCGACAGCTACCTATCTCGTTCGCATGATGCGAGACATTCCGGGGCTGACGGTGTCTCGGTTGGCTTCGGGTCTTCCGATGGGTGGCGATCTCGAATTCGCAGACGAGTTGACGCTGGGTCGCGCATTGTCCGGCCGTCGTGAATTGTCGCGGAACGCTTGATGAGCGGCACGGAGCAAGGTCAGCAGGTGCGTCGTACGTCCGAGCAGACGCGTGCGCAGATCATCGCGTCGGCCGGGAAAGCATTCGCGACTCGGCCGTACCGCGAAATCACGCTCAAGGACATCGCCGAAGACGCAGGCGTCAGCGCGCCTCTGATCATCAAGTACTTCGGTTCCAAAGAGCAGTTGTACGACGAGTTGGTCGACTTCCGGGCAGCGGCGGTCACGGTCTTCGACGCCCCGAACGACTCGCTCGGCGAGCGCATGGTCTCGCTGTTCACCAAGCCGCTGGAGTCGTACAAGCCGCTGTCCATGAGCTTGTTGTTCATGAGCGGCGTCAGTGAAGAGAGCAACCGCAAGCTGCGCGAGAACTATTCGACGCAGATGATCGACACCCTCGCCGGTCGCCTGTCCGGCCCCGACGCGAGATTGCGCGCGGAACTGGCGATGTCGATGGTGGTCGGAGTGGCGATCATGCGCCGACGGATGATGGCCGGCCATGCCACCGGCACCCAGGACGAGGTGGTTGCGCTGTACGCACCGCTGGTGCAAAAGCTGCTCGACGGGTGAGCGGCGTCACAATTCTTGCTAGGTAAATATCCGTTCACCTAATGTAGGTGAACGGATATTTACCTAGTGAGAACAGGCGGTGTGGGGTGACGACGCTCGACCGTCCGCCGGGCACGCCTGCAGTCACCACCTCCGATGCGGGACTCGCGCAGCCGCGCTCCCGCTTCCTGTTCCCCATCGTTGTCGCCGCCGCAGTGTTCCAGGCTGTTCTGCAGACGGTCATCGTTCCACTGCTGCCGGAGTTGCCGCACTTCACCGGCGCTGGACGCACGGCCGTGTCCTGGCTGGTGACCGTCACGCTGCTGGTCGGCGCTGTCGTCACTCCCATCTTCGGTCGACTCGCCGACATGTTCGGCAAGAAGAAGATGCTTCTGGTTGCTTTCTCGATGATGACTCTCGGCTCGATGTTGTGTGCGCTGTCGTCGGACATCGCTGTCCTCATCTTCGCGAGAGCGTTGCAGGGGGCCGGGTCGGCAGTCATCCCCATCGGAATCTCCATGCTCCGTGACGAATTGCCACGCAACAAGGTCAACGGCGCAGTGGCCATGATGAGTTCGACGCTCGGCGTCGGAACCGCTTTGGGCATACCGTTTTCTGCGATGATCGCGCAGTACTCGAATTGGCACGTCCTGTTCTGGGTAACCACCGCCATCGGGCTGTCCGTGACTCTTGCTGCGGTGCTGTTCATTCGAGAGTCCGAGCCGAATCCGTCGGGAAGATTCGACGGCGTCGGGGCGGTTGGTCTGAGCGCCGCGATGATTGCTCTGCTTGTGCCGATCACTCAGGGGTCGAGTTGGGGGTGGACCAGTGGAGCGGTGATCTCCATGCTGGCCGCGTCGGCGGTGCTGTTCGCGCTCTGGGTAATTCAACAGCGGCGCAACGTCAATCCGCTGGTCGACGTCCGTGCTCTCGTGAAACGTGCGGTGTTGATCCCGCATCTGGCGGCTCTGCTGGTCGGGTTCGCGTTTTTCGGGAACACACTGATCACCACACAACTGCTGCAGGGGATGAAGGGGCCGGGTGCCGGGTACGGCCTGTCGATCGTCGCGGCAGCGCTCTGCCAGATTCCGGCGAGTATCGCGATGGTGCTGTTCTCACCGGTTGCGGTGCGTATCACCGACCGCTTCGGTTCACGGACCGCGATGTTGACCGGCGCCGTGTTCCTCGCCGGCGGGTACGGGATTCACGCCGTTGCCGGTAAGCCGCTGTGGGGAGTGGTTGCAGCACTGGATATCACAGCGGTCGGGACTGCCATCGTGTACAGCACGCTCTCGCTGCTGATTCTGGTTGCCGTACCTCGTCAGCGACTGGCGGCTGCCAACGGGGTGAACTCACTTCTGCGGACGTCCGGAAGCACGATCTGCAGTGCGACGGTGGCAACCATTCTCGCTGCATTCGTGATCAGCGGTTCGGAACATTCCACGTCGTGGACCGGATTCTCCGTCGCCTACCTGGTGTGCGCGGGCTGCGCGGTGGTCGTGTTCGCGGTGTCGATCCTGTTGCCGCAGGGACGAACCCCGAAACATCTGGATTTGCCGGATCTGGTCAGGCGACCCTGAATCCCGAGAGGAAGAGCGTGATCATCAGATCCGCGAACTCGTCGGTGGTGTACTTCTGGCGATCCGGCCAATGCGTTGTCGACCACAAGGTGTCTCGTACCGATCGATAGAAAATTTCCGGTGCCACGTCTTTGCGGAAGATTCCCTGATCGACGCCTTCGGCAATCGCTTTCATCCAATGCTCGCGGACTTGGCGGGAAGGCCCGTCGACGGATTGCAGGAGATCGTTGTCGCGAAGATAAGCCCGATCGTTCTGGTAGATCGCCGTCGGGTGCGGGTGTAGTTCGATGACGACCAGCGTCTCGCGGATCAAGCCGCGCAGGACTTCCTCGGGGTCGTTTGCCGTCCTCTCCACCTGATCGAAGCGGAGCTGAATGTCGGTGATGAAGCCGCGCATGAGCTCGGCAACTATCGCATTCTTCGACTTGAAGTAGTGGTAGAGGCTGCCCGAGAACACACCGGCGGCGTCGCCGATCTCGCGAACGGTCGTGGTGGCGACACCCTTCCTGGCAAACAGCTCGGCTGAGCTCTCCAGGATCTTCTCCCGACGATCTGGTGATGCCACTGAAATCTCCACTGGTTGTCGGTCCTGCTCAGGGCAGGGTTTCGGGGGTGCCGGGCTGCCGGCGTCGAACGTAGCGCAATCCTGCCTGATAGCTCCGGCTCGAACCAATTCGTCGGTGAGATCGCGTGTTTCCACTTCCGGATTCCTATGCTAGCTTCAAAATCAAGCGCTTGCTCAACTTTCGTTCACGGAGGATTTCAGTGCAGAGCCTGCAGACGCAGTTTCCGAATTTCATCGGCGCAGAGGCCGAACCACCCCGCGTCGCCCGCTACGCCGTCAACGAGGCGATGATCCGCAACTGGGTCGAGGCGCACGACGACCGCAACCCGATCTACGTCGACGCAGAGGCCGCCCGCAGTACCGGCCGTCGAGACGTCGTCTGTCCGCCCGCCATGATTTCGACCTGGGTGATGGCGGGCTACCGCCGCTATCGGCAGGTCCAACAACTTCGCGCCGACGGAGCCTCCGAGGATTTCGCCTATTCACGACTACTCGGGCTGTTGGACGAGGCCGGCTACACGTCCGTAGTCGCGACCAACGTCGAGCAGGAGTATTTCGCGGAGTTGAGTCCCGGAGACCACGTCACCGCATATTTCACCATCGAAGCGATCTCGCCGTTCAAACAGACGGCTCTCGGTCACGGGTGCTTCATCACTCTGTTCAAGAAGTACGTCGACCAGGGCGGAAAGACACTGGTCGAAGAGCGTTTTCGATTGCTCAGGTTCAAACCAGATGTCCAGACAGGTACCCAACTCGAAGTCCAGGAGGTAATCGCATGAGCGAGACTGGCTCCCGCAACACCGCTGTTCCGAGACTCACCGTCACCGACGACAACGATTTCTTCTTCTCCGCGGCCAAAGAGGGCCGCCTCGAGATCCAACGGTGTGCGGATTGCAAGACGCTGCGCCATCCACCCGCACCCGCGTGCCCGGAATGCCGCTCGTTCAGTTGGGACACAGTCGAATCCACGCGGCGATGCACGTTGCACAGCTTCACGGTCATCCATCACCCGAAGGATCCTGCTTTCGAGTACCCACTCGCCGTCGGACTCGTCGATCTCGAAGAAGGCACGCGTCTGGTTGCCGACATCGCGGGGATCGATCACGAGGAACTCGACTTCGGCATGGAACTCGAAGTGACCTTCTCCGAGCACGCTCACGGCGAGATGCTGCCGCAACTGAGGCGACGGGGTTCGGTGCAATGACGAAACTGATTGACTGCGAAGTGGGTTCGGTCCTCCCCAGCCTCGAATTGCCGTTGGATCGAACGCTGATCGTCGCCACTGCGATCTCTTCTCAGGATTTCGAGGACGTGCATCACGATCCGGGCAAGGCCCAGGATCGCGGAACTCCCGACATCTTCATGAGCATCAACACCACCAACGGGCTCATCGACCGCTATATCACCGACTGGTCCGGCCCGGCATCACGGATCGTCAAAACATCACTACGGCTTGGTGTTCCGAACTTTCCCGGAGACACCATGACATTCACCGGCGAGGTCACCGCCACAGACGGCCGGGCGCTCACCGTGACGGTTCTCGGGAAAAACGCCCGTGGAACACACGTGACGGCCGACGTGACTCTCGAACCGGTGGAAAGGGTAATCGCATGACACGAGGATTTTCGAGGCAAGCAGCCATCGCCGGAATCGGCGCAACCGAGTTCTCCAAGAACTCCGGCCGTAGCGAATGGCAGTTGGCATGCGAATCCGTGATCGCCGCACTCGACGACGCTCACATCGAGGCAGAAGAGGTGAACGGATTTGCGCTGTTCACCATGGAGAACAATCCTGAGATTGCGGTCGCACGCGCCCTCGGGATCCCGGAATTGACGTTCTTCAGTCGAATTCCACACGGCGGCGGCGGTGCCTGCGCACCGGTTCAACAAGCAGCGCTTGCCGTCTCCAGCGGAGTTGCCGACGTTGTGGTCGTCTACCGTGCCTTCAACGAAAGATCAGGTCACCGATTCGGCGCCGGCCCGCCACCTTTTGCGTACAACGCGTCGACGGACCAGGAGTATCGGAACTGGATCAACCCGTACGGGCTTCTGACCCCGGCGCAGCAGGAAGCCTTCCTCGCCAAGCTGTACATGCACAAGTACGGGGCAACAAGCGCCGACTTCGGCCAGATCTCGGTCCTCTCACGCAAGCATGCGGCGAACAACCCCAAGGCCTGGTTCTACGAACGCCCGATCACTATCGAGGACCATCAGAACTCACGCATGATCGCCGATCCCATCCGCCTGCTCGACTGCTGCCAGGAAAGTGACGGCGGACAGGCGCTGGTGATCGTCAGTGCGGAGCGCGCCCGCGACCTGCCGCACAAACCTGCGGTCATCAGTGGCGCCGCGCAAGGTGTAGGTCCGCAACAGATTTCGATGAGCAGCTACTACCGCGACGACATCGACAGCATGCCGGAAGTCGAACTCGTGGCGCGCCAACTGTGGGACCAGACCGGTATCGGGCCGGACGACATCGATGCCGCAATTCTCTACGACGCTTTCACCCCGATGGTTCTGCTTCAACTCGAGGAGTACGGATTCTGCGGTCGGGGCGAGGCAAAAGACTTCATCGCCGACGGCAATCTCGAGCTGGACGGTCGCCTGCCGATCAACACCCACGGCGGTCAACTCGGTGAGGGATACATCCACGGCGTCAACGGTATTGCCGAAGGTGTTCGCCTGATCCGCGGCACCTCCACCAATCAACCGACCAAAACTCTGGACAACGTGCTCGTGACCGGCGGCTCTCCCGTCCCGCACAGTGCGCTCGTCCTCTCGGCAGATCGCTGAATCTGCCGCCTATTCGAGAAAGCAGGAACAAGATGAGCGAGCGGATCACCTACGCCAGGGCCACCCACGGCGAGGAAGAAATACAGGCTGTTGTCGACGTCTTGCGCAGCGGGCATCAAGGATTGCGCATCGGCAAGAACGTCTTCGAGATGGAAGAACGTATCGCGGCCTTGGCCGGCAAGAAGTTCGGCGTCATGTGCAACTCGGGATCCTCGGGTTTGTACTTGGCAGTCGAGCTGCTTGGACTGCCTGCGGGAAGCGAGATCATCACGTCGCCGTTGACGTTCTCCACCGATATCGCACCGATCGTGCGTGCCGGTCTGGTGCCGGTGTTCGTGGACGTGGAACCCAACACGTTCAACGTCGACGTCACCAAGATCGAGGCAATGGTCACCGAAAAGACCGGTGCCATCCTGATGCCGAACCTCGCCGGCAACTGCCCGGACTGGGACGTCATTCGTGATATCGCTGATCGCCATGGACTCAAGGTGATCGAGGATTCGTGTGACGCGATCGGCGCCACGCTCCGCGGTACTCCCACCGGGTCTCGGGCGGACATCGTCGTCACCAGTTTCTCGATGGCACACATCATCACGTGCGCGGGAACCGGTGGAATGGTGTGCGTCGACGACGAAGCCAGCCGCGACAAGGCTTTGCTGCTTCGCCGCTGGGGCCGTCGCAGCGAGCCGAACCTGTTCGGTAGCACCAAATCCGGCCGAGTCTTCCGTGAAGAACTCGACGGCGTCGACTACGACAACGACTTCATCTTCGAGCTCATGTCGTGGAACTTCGAGCCCTCCGAACTCGGCGCAGCCTACGGCGTCGTGCAGCTCGACAAGCTGGAGGAGAACTACAAGACGCGCAAGGCCACGTTTGCTGCCTTCACGGCGGCGTATGGAGCCCATCCCGAATTCTTCACGACGCCGGTAGAACTCGACGGTCTCGACACGGCATGGCTGTGTTACCCGGTGATGATCAACGAGAACGCCCCCTTCACGCGCAGCGACCTGCAGGAAGCCATCGAGGCCGACGGCATCGACACCCGAACCGTGTGGAGCGGCAACGTCATTCGTCACCCGATGATGAACAACATCGAATTTCGCCAGCCGGCCGAAGGTTTGCCGGAAGCGGACGCAGTTTTTGCCCGCGGCATGACACTCGGCATGAGCCACGGTTTGCGTGACGACGAAGTTGCCCGGATTGCGGAGAGCATCAATCGCTTCGCCTCGAAGTTCAAATAGCATGACGAGGCGCTTTGACGGCCGCCGAGCGCTTGTCACCGGTTCCAGTCGCGGAATCGGTGCGGGCGTCGCGGAGCGACTGGCAGCCGAGGGTGCCGACGTCGCCCTCGTGGCTCGGACGCTCGGCACGCATGCAACCCTGCCCGGCAGTCTCGAAGAGACTGCGGCTCGAATTGCCAAGTACGGAACCAAAGTCGAGATAGTTGTCGCAGATCTGACGGACGAGCAGCAGCGCGACACCGTTGTGCCGCTGGCGATCGAGAAGCTTGGCGGGACTATAGACATCCTGGTGAACAACGCGGCAGCGGCGATCTATCAGCCGCTCTCGGATTACCCACTGCGGCGGCGACGGTTGATGTTCGAGGCAAATGTCCATGCACCGCTCGATCTGATGCAAGCCGTGGTGCCGGGGATGGTGGCAAACGGATACGGCTGGATCGTGAACGTGTCCAGTGGCACCGTCAAACCGTGGCATGGCCCGCCGTTCACGTGGGTCGAACCGGGAACTGCCATGACCGTGTACGGCGCGTCCAAAGCAGCGCTCAACAGGATGAGCAACGGCATGGGCGTGGAGCTTTACGGCCAGGGGGTTCGCGTCAACACGGTTCAACCGCGGGCAGCGGTGCTCAGTGAGGGCGCCAGGGTCCTGGTCGGTGAGACTATCCGGCCGGATCAGGTCGAATCTATGGAAGAAATGGTGGAAGCGGTCACAGCGCTGTGTGATTGCGACACCGAGTTCACCGCGCGCTCGAGCGTCAGCTTGGACCTGATCGACGAGTGGTCCCTGACCGTGCGTGGTCTGGACGGCGCAGCATTACCGGAGAACCCGGCATTACGAACCGAGGAGTTGGCATGAAGCCCGTCATCGTGGACGCAGCACGAACGCCGTTCGGCAAGCGTGAGGGTTGGCTGTCCGGAGTCCACGCGGCGGAACTGTTGGGTTATGCGCAGAGGGGCGTGCTGGATCGGGTGGGCGTGGATCCTGACGCGGTCGACCAGGTCATCGGCGGCTGTGTGACGCCTCTCGGTGAGCAGTTCGGAAACATCGTGCGTACGTCCTGGATGCATGCGGGCCTTCCGTTGAAAGCGGGCTGCACCACGATCGACGCGCAGTGCGGAACCGCGCAGCAATCGGTGCAGCTGATTGCCGGTCAGATTGCCATCGGTGCAGTCGACGTGGGTGTGGCGTGCGGTGTGGAACTGATGTCGCGGGCACCACTCACCTACAAGGTGGGTACCGGCCTCGGAACACCACGTCCGGAGTCGTGGTCACTCGATACCGTCGACCAGTACACCGCGGCCGATCGGATTGCTGTCAAGCGCGGTTTCAGCCGCGAGGATCTCGACTCCTTCGGGCTGCGCTCGCAGCAGCGGGCGGCGGCAGCATGGGAGGCAGGACGCTTCGACTCGCACATCATCGATGTGGTCGCTCCGGGCTCTGACGTTCCGGTTCATCGGGATCAGGGTCTGCGCGAATCGAGTCTTGAAGGACTCGCGAAACTGCGGACCGTTCAAGAGGGCGGATTGCACACCGCTGGAACGTCTTCGCAGGTCTCGGACGGTGCGAGTGCCGCTCTGCTGATGTCCGCGGATCGAGCCAGGATGCTCGGGGTGCGGCCGCGGGCAAAGATATTGGCGCAGTGCGTCATCGGCGGAGACATCGAGTTCATGCTCGACGGTCCCGTGGACGCGGCAAACATCGTGCTCGGCCGCACCGGTCTGACGATCGACGACATCGATCTGTTCGAGGTCAACGAGGCATTTGCTTCGGTACCGATGTCGTTCGCGCAGGTTCACGGCGTCGATCCCGAATTGCTGAACGTCAACGGTGGTGCAATCGCGTTGGGCCACCCGGCCGGTGCAACCGGAATCAGACTGTTGGCCAATGCCATCGACGAACTGGAGCGCCGGGACAAGTCCATCGCGCTGATCGCGATCTGCGCGTCCGCCGCAACCACCTGCCTGATTCTCGAACGCATCTGACAAGAACCGAAGATTGAGGAACCTGCCATGGCACTGCCCCTGCTCGAAGATCACCGTGACCTGGCGGAAGCGGTAGCCGCATTCGCGAACCGCTTCGGTGGAATCGCCGATACGCGGAGCAACGTCAAGCGGTACGCCGCCGGTGATCGGCCGGACTCATGGGATGGATTGGTCCGTCAGGGACTGCACGCAGTGCACCTGCCGGAGCAATACGGCGGTGACGGGGCAGGTCTTGCCGAACTGGCGGTGGTAGTCGAGCAATTGGGTGATGCGCTTTACCCGGGACCGTACGTTCCGACGGTCATCGCCAGTGGGATCCTCGCAAAAGCTGCCGGCCCGGCTGCGGAATCAATGCTGACCGAATTGGCTGCCGGTGCAACCGGAGCAATCTGCACCGGCGTGGGATTGCGCGCGGCTCGCAGCGATGCAGGGTGGACCGTGAGCGGTTCTGCCGACCCGGCTCTGGGTCTGCCCGGAGCCGATGTCGTTCTCGTGCAAGCGAACAGCGAAGACGGCGAGTTGTGGTTCCGGCTCGAGCAGTCGTCTTCCGCTGCGGTGGAGGTCGAAGACGGAGTGGATCTGACACGCTCGATCGGGACGCTGACGTTGACCGATCACAAGGTCGACGCTGGGCTGATCGTCGAGGGTCTCCAGGCGCACCGAGTCGAACTGATCGTCAACACGGTGTTGGCTGCGGAGGCGAGCGGTATCGCCGGGTGGGCGCTACGCACCGCGGTCGACTACGTGAAGTCCCGGCAGCAGTTCGGCCGTCCGGTCGGAAGCTTCCAGGCAGTTCAGCACAAGACGGCCATGATGCTGGTCCGCTCCGAGATTGCCTGTGCCGCAGCGTGGGACGCCGCTCGGTCCGAAGAGCACGACGAGGATCAACAGAGACTTGTCTCGGCTCAAGCTGCGTTGGCCGCTTTGCCCGTCGGCATCGAGAACGCCCTCGAATGTGTCACGTTGCTCGGCGGAATCGGATTCACCTGGGAGCATGACGCGCATCTGTACTGGCGCCGGGCAATCAGTATCGCTGCGGTGGCGGGTTCCGAGGTGAAGTGGGCACACACGTTGGGAGACCGGTCTGCCGATTCGGAACGGGATTTCTCCTTTGTCGACCCGGACATGCTGCCTGAACTACGAGAGCAGGTTCGCAGGGTTCTGGACGAGGTTGCGCTGCTGCCCGACGACGGAACCACCAGCGCCAGTTGGGCGCCGGCCAAGGGGAGCGCTCGACGCGCCCGATTTGCCGACGCCAAACTGGTAGCCCCGCACTATCGGGCGCCGTACGGGCTGGGAGCAGGACCGAGAGAACAGGCCGTCATCGCACACGAATTCGCGATGCGAGGTTGGGCTCAACCGTCCACGGTGATCGGGGAATGGGTGCTGCCCACGATTCTCGAACACGGCAACGCCGAGCAGCAGGACAGGTTCGTCGAGCCTTCGCTGCGTGCCGACATCATCTGGTGCCAGCTGTTCAGTGAGCCTGGCGCGGGATCAGACCTGGCCGGCCTGAGCACGAAAGCGCGCAAGGTCGACGGTGGCTGGGTCCTGTCGGGTCAGAAAGTGTGGAACTCGGGCGCGCACGAGGCCGATTGGGGAGTATGCCTGGCGCGTTCCGACGCCGACGCTCCGAAACATCGTGGGCTGTCGTACTTCCTGGTCGACATGACCTCGAAAGGTATCGACGTACGTCCGCTGAAACAAGCCACCGGTAAGTCGGAGTTCAACGAGGTATTCCTCGACGACGTCTTCGTCCCGGACGACTGCCTGGTGGCGGAGCCGGGGCAAGGGTGGAAGCTTGCTGCGACAACGCTGTCCAACGAACGCCTGAGTATGGGCAGCACGCTGCACCACGGTTCGAGTCGGCTGTTCCGTCAGGTTATCGCCGACGCGAGCCACGACTGCTCTCGCGAAGACGCAGTGGAGGGCCTCGGCCGCAGTACCTCTCGTGAGTTGGCACTGTCCGCGATGAATCTACGCGGGGTGTCGGCGCGACTGGCGGGTCAGGAACCGGGCGCCGAGATCAGCGTGTCGAAGGTGTACAACGCCCTGGCGCAGCGTGAGGGCTCGCGGGATCTGTTGCGACTGCTCGGACCTCGTGCCGCCGTTGTCGACCCGTCGGCGAATTACGCGATAGACCACATCGGACTTCCCTCGATTCTGTTCGGCGGCGGAACCGTCGAAATTCAACTCAACGTCATCGCGCAGCGCGTACTCGGCCTGCCGCGTTCGTAGATCTTAGGAGTTTCACCATGTACTTGGATTTGTCGGAGGAGTCGAAGACTCTGCGCAAGGAATTGCGGGCGTACTTCGCGGAGATCATCAACGACGAAGACCGCCGTGCTCTCGTGGATCAGACCGAAGGCGGCCCCGTCTTCGATCGCATCCTGCGCCGGATGGGTAAAGACGGTTGGCTGGGCTTGGGGTGGCCGGAGGAATTCGGCGGTCGGGGCGAGAACCCCGAAGCTCTGTACGTGTTCTACGACGAAGTGATTCGCGCCAATGCGCCGCTGTCGCTGGTCACGCTGAACACCGTCGGACCCGCTCTGATCAAGCACGGGACGCAAGCTCAGAAGGACTTCTTCCTGCGTCCGATCCTGGCGGGCGAGTTGATCTTTGCCATCGGCTACACCGAACCCAATGCGGGCACCGACCTCGCGGCACTCGAAACACGCGCCCGCATCGAGGGTGACGAGCTTGTCATCAACGGCAACAAGATCTTCACCAGTGCCGGTGTGTTTGCCGACTGGGTCTGGCTTGCCGTTCGTACTGATCCTGACGCGCCGACGCATCAGGGCATTTCCGTGGTCCTGGTGCCGACCAGCTCGCCGGGTTTCTCGGTAACCGAAATTCACACCGTGGGTGGAATCAGCACTTCGGCAACCTATTACGAAGATGTTCGGGTACCGATCACCAATGTCGTCGGTGAGCTCAATCAAGGGTGGAAGCTCATCACCAACCAGCTCAACCACGAACGTGTTGCCCTGGCCGCACGCGGTGGCATCGCCAACGAACTCTTCGCCGAGGTGGTCGAGTGGGCAAAGACGGAACCCGCCGGTGACGGCCACGTCTACGACATCGGCTGGGTACGTGAGAAATTGGCGGAAGTCTACGCGCTGCTCAGTGCTGCCGACCTGATGAACCTGCGACTGGTGGCGGACGTCGCCGCCAACACCTTGGGCGGCGGGGATTCGGCCGCGGCCAAGATCTTCGGTACCGAAGCCGTCGTCAGTGCGTACGGCATGCTGCAGGAAGTGCTGGGCGCCAAGGGCTTACTGCGCCCCGGCACACCCGGAGCGGTACTGGAAGGGCGGGTCGAGAACCTGGGTCGACGCGCCCAGAACAACACCTTCGGCGGTGGTACCAACGAAGTGATGCGTGAAATTGTCGCCGCAAAATGTCTGGGCATGGCGCTTGCTGCGCGTCGCCGGCCCGCTGCACAGAACGAAAAGAGCTGACATGGAATTCGAATTCGACGACAACTTGTCCGCCGTGCGGGATCTGAGTGAATCGATCTTCTCGGCGAAGTCCGGAGTGGACCGCCTGCGGGAAGTGGAGGGCGCCGGCGGTTTCGACGCCGAACTGTGGAAGCTCCTCGCCGACTCCGACGTTCTGGGAATTCCTCTGCCAGAGGAAGTCGGGGGAGCGGGACTCGGAATGCTAGGCCTGGCAGCGGTGCTCGAACAACAAGGCCGCCGGGTCGCCCAGGTGCCGCTCTGGTCGGTGATTTCGACGGCAGCGCTGCCGATTGCCGAGTTCGGCAGTAAGGAGCAGAAAGCGTCGTGGCTTCCGGGACTGCTCGACGGCTCGGTGATCGTCACCGGCGCCTTCGACACCGGCTACAACGCCGAGACGGCAGTTCGCGCCGAGCCGGCTCCTGACGGCTGGGTTCTGTCGGGCCACGTCGACTCCGTACCGGCCGCCGAGTTCGCTGCCGCACTGGTGGTTCCGGTGACGATGCCGGACGGCAGTGTCACCGTGATGATCGTGCCGACGGACCGGGACGCGCTGGTGCGTACACCGCTCGCGGTGACGAACCGCGAGAGCAACAGCGCTGTGCAGTTCGACGGGGTTGCGGTTACTGCAGCTGACGCACTTCCCGCGGACGGCGCGGTGGTTCGAGACTGGACGTTACGACGTGCGCGGGTCGCTCTGGCGGCCCTGGCTACCGGCGTCTGCGAGGAAGCGCTGGCGATGACGGCGAAATACACCTCCGAGCGAGTGCAATTCGGACGTCCACTCTCGACCAACCAGGCAGTTGCCGTCCGGGCCGCCGACGCGTACCTCGACACCGAGAGCACAAGATTGACCACCCACCGCGCTGCCTGGCTGATGGACAGCGGAGTCGAGAGTGAAGCGGAAGCGGCTGCGCTGGTCGCCAAATGGTGGGCGTCACGCGGCGGTTTGCGCGTGGTGCACGCGACCCAGCACATGCACGGCGGAATCGGCGCGGATGTCGACTATCCGATTCACCGCTATTTCCTGTGGGGACGGCAGATCGCCTTCACTTTGGGGAGCGCGGGGGCGATAGGCGCCGAACTCGCGGATCAGCTGGAGATCCGAGCCCAGATCGGGGCGTCGGCGTGAATATCTGAGTCCGCAGGTTCCAGTCACGGGCAGCGCGTCGGCAATCATCGCGCTACTCTGCCCTTCGTGAATCGCACCAGTTCGTTCATCAGGCCGTTGGTTCCGCGGGACCCGCATGAGCCGCACCGGGTGGCGACGCCGCTCGAACTGCTCACCGACCTCTGCTTCGTCGTGGCGGTCGCTCAAGCGGCCACCGGTCTGCACCACGCGATCAGCGAAGGGCATGCGGCTTCGGGCGTCGGGCACTTCGCGATGGCGTTTTTCGCGATCTGGTGGACGTGGCTGAATTTCACGTGGTTCACCTCGGCGTACGACAACGACGACGGAATCGCCCGGCTGCTGACCATATTCCAGATCCTCGGATCGCTGGTCCTTGCAGCCGGCATCGTCCGCTTCTTCAACGACGACGCCCTGCTGATCATCGTCGGCTACGTCATCATGCGAATAGCCCTGGTCATCCAATGGCTCAGGGTCTCGCGGAACGACCCCGAACATGCGCTCACGGCGCGTCGATACGCTCTCGGAATCGTGTTGGTCCAGATCGGTTGGATCGGTTTCTACTTCGTGCCGTCCGCCGTTTACGTCCCGACGTTCCTGGTGTTGGTTCTGTGCGAATTCGCGGTACCGATCTGGTCGGAGAAGCCGGGCATGACGCCGTGGCACCCGCATCACATCGCGGAGCGGTACTCGTTGTTCTTCATCATCGTTCTGGGCGAGACGATCCTTTCGACCACCATCGCGATTCAGGACGCCGTGGACGGTGAGCATCCGGCAGCGCAGGTCACCTACGTCGTGATCGGCGGCATTCTGATTGTCTTCAGCCTGTGGTGGTTGTACTTCCAACGCAATGCAGGCGAAGTGATCGGCGGTGACAACGTCTCACCCTTCGTCTGGGGGTTCGGTCACTACTTCATCTTCGCCGCCGCTGCCGCCATCGGTGCGGGGTTGGCCTCGCGCGTCGACTTCTGGACTCATCACGGTGACGGCAGCGCGTTGGTGACGGGTGCTGCCGTCACCGTTCCGGTCGCGGTCATCCTTGCCGCCTTGTGGTTCATCCACATTCGACTACACGACTCCTCGGTACGCACCCTCGTGCCGTTCTCGGTCGCGATAGTCGTCGTGCTCGGTGGTACCTACACCGCGGTGCCCGAACTGGTCGCGGGACTGGCCTGCGCCGCGCTGTTGGCCGTGGAACTGATTCTGACCGAGGGCAAATCCGAAACCGTCTGAACCGGGTCAGCGAATCGCGAGTCGCTCCTTGCGGAGCTTGTCGACCTCGGGCAGATGCAGGGGTTCAAGCTCGTTCACACCCAAGGCGCGCATGAGCAGGAGGTCCGCGAGTTCGGGGTTGCGAGCCAAAGCGGGTCCGTGCATGTACGTCCCGATCACCGAACCCTGCACGACGCCTTCGAATCCGTCACCGACGCCGTTTCCGACACCATGGGTGACACGTGCGAATCCAGAGGCCGAGCTACCCAGAGTTGTTCCGCCGCGATGGTTCTCGAACCCCGAGAGGGGCGCGGTGAGTCCGTCGATCAGCGGCTTCGTGATGACTTCGCCGATGGAACGCTTCTCCTGCGGCGAGGTCGTGACGTCGAGCATCGAGACACCGTCGACGCGTTCGCCGCTGGAGGTTTCGTACCAGTTGCCGAGCACCTGAATGGCAGCGCAGATCGCCAGAACCGGTGCGCCACGCTCTGCGGCGCGTTGCAGACCAGGGTATTTCGCGAGGTGACGCGTTGCGAGGCGCTGAGCGGAATCCTCGGCGCCACCCAACGTGTACACGTCGAGCGAATCGGGGACCGGATCGCTGAGGGTGATGTCCACGATTTCGGCGTCGTAGCCGCGCATCCGCAGACGCTGACGCAGGATCAGGGCATTGCCGCCGTCGCCGTAGGTGCCCATGACGTCGGGGAGTACCAGACCGATGCGAACTGTCGAGTCAGACATTGCGAGACTCCTTCGCGATGGCAGTGTTGAGGTCACGGAAGGCCGTGTAGTTCGCCAGTACCTCCACACGTCCGGGAGGGCAGGAAGCGATGGCGCGCAACGGGTCCGGATCGAGAGTGTGCTCGACGCCCGCGTACGTGAGGCGAACTGCCAGATCGGTTCCGCGTTCACCGGCGGCCACTACCTTGACACCTTCGAAGTGCTCGAACCTCACGTCCCACAGCCAGGAGAGGTCCTCGCCGTCCGGCACCTGACCGTTCACCGCGATGACCAGACCGTCCACCGTGGGATCGATCATCGACAACGCTTCCTGCCAGCCGGCGGGATTCTTCGCGAGCAGCATGTGAACGGAGTGCGGTCCGACCTCGACGGTGCTGTATCGACCTGCGACTTCTTGAACCGTCGATGCGGCGGCAACTGCCCCGACTGGATCTGCACCCAAAGCCGCTGCAGCCGCTACGGCCTGAGCTGCGTTGCCGCGGTTGGCTTTTCCGGGGAGGGTCAACGTCATCGGAATCTTCAGGCCGTCGGGGCCGTAGAGATTGTCGTCGTCGAGCCACCAGGCCGGCTCGGGTCGCGCGAAGTCGGAACCGGTACTGCGCCAGTGCTTTCCCTCCCACACGATGGGTTCGCCGGTGCGCGGGCAGCTGACGGAATCGCCGGCCCAGCCGCCGCCGGCAGCAACCCACACGACGTTGGTGGCGTCGTATGCCACGGAGGTGACCAGTACGTCGTCGCAGTTGGCGACGATCACCGCATTCGGATGCGCGTTGACGCAGGCGCGCAGTTTCCGTTCGATCATGTTGATCTCGCCGACCCGGTCGAGCTGATCGCGGCTGAGGTTGAGCAGCACGATCACTTCCGGGTTCACGGCGTCGGCTACGTGGGGGACGTGCAGTTCGTCGACCTCGAGTGCCGCCAGCGTCGCATCGGTACGCGCGGCCAGGGCGGCCACGATCCCGGCATCCATGTTGGCGCCGTCGGCCTGCGTGGCGACGTCACCGAGTGTCGCGAGCGCTGCGGCGGTCATACGCGTGGTCGTCGACTTGCCGTTGGTGCCGGTGACCACGACGGTGCGCTTGCCGCGTCCGAGCTGAGTCATGAGCGTCGGGTCGATCTTGAGGGCGATCAGCCCGCCGATCATCGAACCCTTGCCGCGACCGGCCTTCTGCGATGCCCAAGATGCTGCTGCGGCAGCTCGCATGGCGAGCTTTCCGCGCGCTGTGATCGATAGTCCAGTTCCCACGGCCCGAGTTTGGCACAGGGCGTCGTCAGACGCCGAGTCGCGCCGGTGGTGAGGCTGCAGGTGTGTCCGAGAAAACAGTGTTCGCGGGCTTGCGCCTCATCTGTGCGGCACTCGCTCCGGCGATCACGATTACTGCCCCGACCAGTGACAACGGGCTCGGATCCTCGTGCAGGAACAGCCAGGACGCGCCGATTCCCACGACCGGCACCAGGAGCGAGAGCGGCGCCACCATGCCGGCCGGGTAGCGGCCCATGAGCATCGTCCAGAGCCCGGATCCGGCGATGGTGCCGAGCAAGATGATGTAGGCCAGTCCGACCAGCGACGGCCAGGCGTCGGCGCTGAATGCGGTGCCGAGTGCGTGCCAGCCGACGGTGGGGCCTTCGACCACGGCTGACAGTGCGAGCATCGGTAACGGCGGGATGACACACATCCACAACATCAAGCGCATCGGTGCAGGCTCGCCGACGGTGTTCGCCGCGGCCAAGCGGCTGCCGAGATTGCCGAACGCCCAGGACAGGCCGCCGAGGAGTGTGAGGACGACGGGCAGCAGTGCCGCGTGGTGCGAGCGGTCCCAGCCGATCAAGGACATCCCGGCAACAGCGACGGCGATACCGGAGACCTGCCAGACGCTGAGCTTCTCGCGGAGCAGGAAAGCGCCGAGTAGGACGGTGAACGGTGCTGACGACTGCAGGACAAGTGATGCAAGGCCCGTCGGCATCCCCGAATGCATCGCCCAGAAGAGGAAGACGAACTGGCCGAATCCGAAACCGAATCCGTAGAGCAGCAGCCAGCGGAGCGGCACCTGTGGACGCGGCACGAAGATGACCACCGGAATCGCGATGATCAGAAATCGCAGCGCTGCGAAGAAGAATGGCGGGAAATGATCCAGGCCGACGCGAATGGCCAGGAAGTTCAGACCCCACAAGACGATCACGGTCAGGCCGAGGAGACGGTCGCGGGGAGTCATGCGTTAATCGTGAGCCGTACGAAGCATCAGAACAAGCGAATATAGATGCACTATCCATGTAGTTTTGCTACATGGATATTCGTCACCGTATGGATGCCACGCGCCTGCGAATCCTCCGCGAGCTCGCCGACCGAGGAACCGTCGGCGCTACTGCTCTTGCCCTCTCGATGACGCCGTCCGCCGTCTCGCAACAACTCAAGATCCTCGGACGAGAAGCGGGGGTCTCGCTCCTCGAACCGGACGGGCGCACGCTGCGCCTCACCGACGCGGGCAGAGCGCTGGTGCTTCGCGCCGACGACGTGGTGGCGGCGCTAGACCGGGCGGCGGACGAGATGGCGTCGTACCGAGGCTCGCCGCGGGGAAAGGTGCGAGTCGCGTTCTTTCCCTCCGGCGCGGCGCTCCTGCTGCCCGGTGTCCTGACGGCGCTGAAGAACTCGGACGTGGACATCGACGCCTACGACGTCGACAAACCGGCGTCGGCCGTCCCTGGGCTGTTGGCCGATCACGATGTGATCCTCACTCACCGTGACGAACGCGGAGCCGAGACGTCGTTTCCCCGGGTCAGCGTGCAACCGCTGATGCGTGAACCGATCGATCTGGTGCTGCGGCCTGATCATCCACTCGCCGAGCAGGATTCGGTCCGGCTGGAACAATTGGCCGACGAGAACTGGATAAGCGTGCGCGGCGGGTTTCCGGTCGACGACGTTCTGCTGTCGGTTGCGTCGGTAACCGGCGTCCAGCCTCGCGTCGCTCATCGGATAAACGATTTCCGCGTCATCGAAGAGCTGGTGGCGGCGGGCCACGGCGTGGCTTTGATGCCGCGATACGCGATCACGCATCCCGGAGTTTCGAGGAAACCGGTGGCGGGAGTGCGCGCTGCACGAGTTTATGAATTGGCAACTCGGTTACACGCCAACCGCAGTCCGGCTATCGGAGTCGTGCTCGACGCCTTTCGTGACGTCGCGCGTGCTGTCGGTGAATGAAGGCCGTTGGTGAATGAACGGCTGTCGGTGAATGGGCAGCTGTTGGTGAATGAACACAAAACGGGAGCGACACGATTAGTGTCGCTCCCGTTTCGCTAGTGCAATCCTCACGGTTTAGTGAGGGTCGCTTAGTGAGGGCCGGTATCAGGCGAGAGCCTTGGCCTTCAGTGCTGCGAATTCTTCTTCACTGATGGTGCCGGCGTCGAGAAGTGCCTTTGCATCTGCGATGGATTCGGCCGGGGACTTTCCGGCAACCTCACGAATGTAGCTGTCCTGCGCGTTCTTGACCTGCTGCGCAGCCTCGAGGGACCGCTGTGCCATTCCGTCACTGCGAACGATCAGGTAGACGAGCGAGGTGAGCAGCGGAATGAAGAACAGGAAGACGATCCAGATTGCCTTCACCCAGCCAGAGGTCTTGTGATCGCGGAACAGGTCGGTGATGATCGAGAAGAGCAGGATCAAGTACGCGATGAACGCGAAGCTGATGATGATCAGCCAGAGGAAGTCCCAAAAGGAATCCATTGTCGAGCTCCATTTCACAAGTCGGATTTGTCTGAGCTGACTATCTCACGCGCACGGGGCGTCTGCATCATCCTCGATGGGTGAATTCTTTTTGTTAACTTCGCTAACCGACTCTTTCGGGACCAATGTCATGCCGAATCGAAAACATCGACCGAAAATCTTCAGTGCTCTGAAAACGACCCTGGCCCCACCCGAAAATCGGGTGAGACCAGGGATTGTTCACGAGTCGGGAGCTGAGTGTCAGCTGGCGCGGTTCACTGCCGAGACCACAGCGCGCAGCGAGGCCGTCGTGATCGACGTGGCGATACCCACACCCCAGACGACGGTGCTCTGACCCTCCGGGCCCGTCACGGCGCACTCGACGTAGGCCGCGGCCTGGGCGTCGTCACCGGCGGACATCGCGTGCTCGGAGTAGTCGAGGACACGAACGTCGAAGTTGATGCTTCCCAGCGCGTCGACGAAGGCAGCGAGTGGGCCGTTGCCGGTACCCGAGATCTCCTGCTCCTTGCCGTTCACCTTGACGATCGCGGTGATCGCATCGGTGCCGCCGTCCTCCTCGGACGCGGTGACCTTCTGCTTCATGCGCTCGAGCGGGGTGATGGGAGCGAGGTACTCCTCGTGGAAGACGTCCCACATTTCCTTCGGCGAGACCTCGCCACCCTCGCCGTCGGTGATCTTCTGGACCGACTGCGAGAACTCGACCTGCAGACGACGCGGCAGCACCAGACCGTGATCGGCCTTCATGATGTATGCGACGCCGCCCTTGCCGGACTGCGAGTTCACACGGATGACGGCCTCGTAGCTGCGGCCGACGTCCTTCGGGTCGATCGGCAGGTAGGGGACCTGCCAGAGAATGTCGTCGACGTCGGAGTTCTGGCTGTCGGCGTCGACCTTCATGGCGTCGAGGCCCTTGTTGATCGCGTCCTGGTGGCTGCCGGAGAACGCGGTGTAGACCAGGTCGCCGCCGTACGGATGACGCTCGTGGACGGGCAGCTGGTTGCAGTACTCGACCGTGCGACGGATCTCGTCGATGTTCGAGAAATCGATCTGCGGGTCGACGCCGCGCGTGAACATGTTCAGAGCGAGAGTGACCAGGCAGACGTTGCCGGTGCGCTCACCGTTGCCGAACAGGCAGCCTTCGATGCGGTCCGCGCCGGCCTGGTAGCCCAGCTCGGCTGCAGCGACACCCGTGCCGCGGTCGTTGTGGGGGTGCAGCGACAGGATGACCGAATCGCGGCGGGCCAGGTTGCGGTGCATCCACTCGATGGAGTCGGCATACACGTTGGGTGTAGCCATCTCGACGGTGGCGGGCAGGTTCAGGATGACCGGGTTGGCCGGCGTCGCACCCAGGGTTTCGGTGACGGCGTCACATACTTCCTTGGCGTACTCGAGCTCGGTGCCGGTGTAGGACTCGGGCGAGTATTCCCAGCGCCAGTTCGTGTCCGGGTACTTCTTCGACTCGGCGAGGACCAGTTCAGCGGCGTCGGTGGCGATCTTCTTGATCGTGTCCTTGTCGGCGCGGAACACGACGCGGCGCTGCAGAATCGAGGTGGAGTTGTAGAAGTGCACGATCGCGTTCTCGGCACCTTCACAGGCCTCGAACGTGCGCTTGATCAGCTCGGGACGCGACTGCGTCAGCACCTGGATGGTGACGTCGGACGGGATGGCGCCGTCCTCGATGATCTCGCGAACGAAATCGAAGTCCGTCTGGCTCGCGGACGGGAAGCCGACCTCGATCTCCTTGTAGCCCATACGAACCAGGAGATCGAACATACGACGCTTGCGCGCCGGGCTCATCGGATCGATCAGCGCCTGGTTGCCGTCGCGCAGGTCAACGGCACACCACTGGGGTGCTCGGTCGATGATCTTGTCCGGCCAGGTGCGGTCGGGCAGCGTGACCGTCTCGACCTCTTCGGCGAACGGGCGGTAGCGGAACGTCGGCATCGACGAGTTCTTCTGCGTGTTCCACGCAGGCTGGTCGGACGGTGCCGGCTTCGTGGGCGGGGTGATGGTGCGAGTGCCGGTGGTGAATGCGTCAGCGGGGGACATGGGTGTGATCTCCAGGATTGTGGACCCGGCCTGTTGACCTGTTGGTCAAGACCATGAGTCCGGAAGGCTTGGTCGACCGGCGCACAAAAACCCCGCGGCGGGAGGCCAGTCTGGATCAGACCCCGTCGCGGCAACCAAGAAGGAGTGCGCGCTGCATGCACAGCACTCTACTCCTGGATTTCGCGAGAAATCGGTGGGGTTCGCCCTCATGTCCAATTTGTCGCCGAATTGTGCTGCCGTTTCGGCCCCGAAAATGGTGGACTGTCGTCCATGGATCCCCGAATCGCCGTGGCGAGCACGTACCTCGACGCGCTCCGCAGTCACGATGGCAGTTCCGTACCGCTGGCTCCGGACGCGGTACGCCACGAGGTCGGGCTCAAGACCGGATTTTCGGGGAATCATTTGCGGCGCAGCCTTTCCGGAGGTCCTCAGTATCGCGTGATCCGCGACATTCGTGAGGTGGAGTGGACGGTCGACGGGGACGACCTGACGGCTGACTACCTCCTCGACGCCGGGTTGTTCGGGCGGAACCTGATGACCGTTCGGGTTACCGAGACCTTCCGGATACCCGCTGACGATCACCGCATTCACCACATCACCGCGAAGATTCGACCGGCGCGCGCCAAGCACACGTGATGCGCTCGATCCGCTGGATCGTCTGTTCACTGCTGATCGTTCTCGCTGGTCTCGGTGCTGCCGGCTCGGTGCTCGCGCTGTTCGTCCACACCCAGGTGAACGACACCGACAGCTACGTCGAGACGGTTGCCCCGTTGGCTTCCGAACCTGCTGTCCAAGCGGCTGTCGTTGATCGGCTGACCGAGGAACTGACGCAGCGGTTGGACCGGTTTCCGCAGGTGGTGACGAGACAAGCCGAGAAACTTGTTCGGGAGGCGGCTCAGTCGTTGGTCTCCAGCGACCAGTTCGCGACGCTCTGGACCGCGGCCAACCGTCAGGCGCACGCGCAACTTGCTGCGATGGTGACCGGCAGAGCCACCGACGGCATCGTTCGGTCCGACGACAGCGGAACAGTCACCTTGTCCCTCGAGCCGATCATGACAGAACTGCGGACGAACCTCCGCGATCGAGGATTCACCGTCGTCGATCGTCTTCCGACGTTCGATCCGCAGTTCGAGATCCTGCAGTCCGACGAGCTGGTGCGGGCCCAGGACCTCTCGAACACTCTCGACCGGGCAGCGGCCTGGCTGCCGTGGGTATCGCTGGCCTGTGCGATCGCGGCCGTCGCAGTTGCGCCGAGGCGAATGCGAGCACTGTCCCTGGTCGGGCTGGCGACGGCGGTGGCGATGATCGCCCTGTTGGTGGCGCTGGCCGTCGTGCGGCGGGTCTATTTACAGAATTCAGACATACCGTCATCTGAGGCGGCAGTCGCGGTGTACGACGCGCTGGCAGTTTCGCTGGTCAGCAGTATTCGCGTGCTTCTCGCCTGCGGAGTTGCCGTCGCGGTGGTCGGTTACGTTGCCGGTGGCTCGCGTTCTGCGACGTTGATGCGAGCGCGGATCTCGCAACTGATCCCGCGCGGATCTGAGGCGAACAGCAGTACGCATCGGGAAGTCCCAGGACCACCTCGGTAAGCTCGACCTCTGGTATCTGTAAACAATTTCGACCTGGAGGTAGAAACGCGTGGCTCTCGTCGTCCAGAAGTACGGCGGATCCTCGGTGGCAACCGCCGAGCGCATCCGACGAGTCGCTGAACGGATCGTCGAGACCAAGAAGGCCGGCAATGATGTCGTCGTCGTGGTGTCAGCGATGGGCGATACCACCGATGAGCTGCTCGATCTGGCTCAGCAGGTGTGCCCTTCCCCGCCGGCCCGTGAAATGGACATGCTGCTGACCTCGGGTGAGCGCATCTCCAACTCCTTGGTAGCGATGGCAATTCACTCCCTCGGCGCCGAAGCTCGTTCGTTCTCGGGCTCACAAGCCGGAGTCATCACGACCGGCAGCCACGGAAACGCCAAGATCATCGACGTCACGCCGGGCCGTGTTCGCACTGCGCTGGACGAAGGCTCGATCGTTCTGGTCGCCGGATTCCAAGGCGTCAGCCAGGACAGCAAGGACATCACGACGCTCGGACGCGGTGGCTCGGACACCACTGCCGTGGCGTTGGCAGCTGCACTCAACGCCGACGTCTGCGAGATCTACACCGACGTCGACGGCGTTTTCTCCGCCGATCCGCGCATCGTCCCCGACGCTCACCGCCTCGAGACGGTTTCCTTCGAGGAAATGCTCGAACTCGCAGCGTGTGGTGCCAAGGTGCTCATGCTCCGGTGCGTCGAGTACGCCCGTCGTTACAACGTGCCTGTGCACGTCCGTTCGTCATACACCACCAAGCCCGGAACAATCGTGTCCGGATCGATGGAGGACATTCCTGTGGAAGAGGCCCTGATCACCGGAGTCGCGCACGATCGCGGCGAAGCCAAGATCACCGTTGTCGGATTGCCGGACACACCGGGACACGCTGCCAAGGTGTTCCGCGCAGTCTCCGATGCCGAGATCAACATCGACATGGTGCTGCAGAACATCTCCAAGGTGGAGACAAACAAGACGGACATCACCTTCACGCTTCCGACGGCCGACGGCCCCCGCGCCGTCGAGATCCTGACCAAGCGTCAGGAAGACATCGGTTTCACGCAGATCTTGTTCGACGACCACATCGGCAAGGTTTCCCTGGTCGGCGCCGGAATGCGGAGCCACCCGGGCGTCACCGCCACGTTCTGCGAGGCGCTGGCCAAGGCAGACATCAACATCGACCTCATCTCGACCTCTGAGATCCGCATCTCAGTGCTGGTCAAGGACACCGAATTGGACGACGCTGTACGTGTCATCCACGACGCTTTCGGGCTCGGTGGCGAAGAAGAAGCAGTAGTACACGCTGGAACGGGACGGTAATTTCTCATGACGACTATCGCTGTTGTCGGTGCGACCGGTCAGGTCGGCATCGTCATGCGCACTTTGCTCGAAGAGCGGAACTTCCCCGCGGACAAGGTGCGGTTCTTCGCATCTGCACGCTCCGCCGGTAAGAAGCTGCCCTTCCGCGGCGAAGAGATCATCGTCGAGGATGCGGCCGCCACATCGGATGAGGACCTGAAGGGCATCGACATCGCCCTGTTCTCAGCCGGTGCGACGCTCTCGCGCGCCCAGGCTCCGCGCTTCGCTGCTGCCGGCGCGACCGTTGTCGACAACTCTTCGGCATGGCGCAAGGATCCCGAGGTTCCCCTCGTGGTCAGCGAGGTCAACCCGCAGGACACGCAGAACCTGGTCAAGGGCATTATCGCGAACCCCAACTGCACCACCATGGCAGCGATGCCGGTGCTGAAGGTTCTGCACGACGAAGCCGGTCTGCAGCGTCTGATCGTCTCCAGCTACCAGGCCGTGTCCGGTAGCGGCATCGCCGGCGTCGAGGAACTCCTCGGCCAGGTGCGCGCCGTAGTCGGAGACGCGGAGAAGCTGGTTCACGACGGCAGTGCCGTCGACTTCCCGGCCCCGAACAACTACGTCGCCCCCATCGCGTTCAACGTCCTGCCTCTCGCAGGTTCGCTGGTCGACGACGGAAGCGGCGAGACCGACGAGGATCAGAAGCTCCGCAACGAGAGCCGCAAGATCCTCGGACTTCCCGATCTGTTGGTTTCGGGTACGTGCGTGCGCGTTCCCGTCGTGACCGGGCACTCGCTCGCGATCAACGCAGAGTTCGCCAACCCGCTCTCGGTTGCTCGCGCCAAGGAGATCCTCGCCGACGCTCCGGGCGTCGAGCTGGTCGAGGTTCCGACGCCGCTGGCCGCTGCCGGTGGCAACGCGTCGCTGGTCGGTCGTATCCGTCAGGATCCGGGTGTCCCGGAGGGACGCGGACTCGCGCTCTTCGTTTCGGGCGACAACCTGCGTAAGGGTGCCGCGCTCAACACGATTCAGATTGCCGAGCTGTTGGTCGGCTAGATCTTTCGTTCGGTACCGGCCCCGCACCTAGGTGTGGGGCCGGTGTCGTTTCGACAGGCGCTCTAGTCGAGTTCGGAAATGGCGACCAGGCCACCGAGGTACTCGGCATCCGAATACGCTTTGGCGAGTAGCGCTCCGAGCTCACCGAGAGCTCCGTTGTCGCTGCCGTACGCAACAAACATGCCCGCTTCGGGATCGGTGCCGAAGCGGCCCTCCAGATGCGGTGCATCGCGGCCTACCACTGCGTGGGCGACCGACGCCCAGTCGTAACCGGAGCCTTCGAAACCCTCTACCTGCTCGAATATCGATGCCACCTTGCCGAAATGCTGGTCGGTGAGCATCAGTGACCAGTTGCCCGGAGACGTTTCGAAAAGCTGTAGCGGTTCGATCGATGGTGATGTCATGCGTGTATTGAAGCAGATCCGACCGACAGGTTTCAGTCGGCCGCTAACGCCCGACTGATTGGGCGAGGGCCACGGCAAAACTGGAAAGTCGTTCTCGGGTATAGGTTTCGGGGTCGCTGACGGCCAGTCGTCCGAGCATTTCGGCAAACGACATCATGGTGTGTGCGAGGAGGACCGGATCAAGGCCTTCGAGCTTCGACTCGAGGGCAATCCCGGCGCGGGCCAGTTCTTCGGCGCGGGCGAAGACAGCTCCGCGAGAGAGCTTCAACAAGCCGTGATACTCGCTGGGGGCGTTCTCGACAGACGTCAGAATCAGGCGCCAGCGCGTCGGGTTCTCCAGTACGGCGTCGACGAAGGCGCCGACGGTCCCGGTGTACGACGCCGCTGGGCCGAGTTCGCTCAGATCTGTCGGCATGGTTTCGAGCACCTGAGCGATGGCACGCTCGTGCTCGCGGCGCAGCAGTGCAGCGACGAGATCGGTCCTGGTATCGAAAATCGTGTAGAGGACGGGCTTGCCGACACCGGCTTCGGCAGCGACGGATTCCATGCTGAGGTTGTGCAGGCCAACGCGGCCGGTGACCTCGAATGCTGCGTCGAGGAGCTGCTCGCGACGTTGCTCGGGCGCCATGCGAGGGGCGTACTTGCGCCGCGGTGTATCCGTTGCGTCAGCTTGTGACCTGGTCATCGTGTGCATCACCTCCGCTCTCACCCTAATCTGCCTGCCACTTCTTCGTGAATAATACGCAACCGTTGTATTCATCGTCTGCAATTGTTACGGTGGCGTTGTATTCGAATGGTGCTCAGTGAGGCGCCTCTGCCGAGATCTCGAGGAGAACAACCGCTATGACAGCGTCGACCTCTTTAGTGCCGAATGATCTGCTGCTCCATCCCTCCATGTACGATCGGCCGGAGTTCGACGCGACCACGCGGAGACTGCTGGGCGCGACCGTCGACTGGTTCGAGGCGCGTGGAAAGAACCGACTCCTGGCCGACTATCACAACAAGATCTTCTACTCCGATTTCCTCGATTTCGCGGCGAAGGAAGGTCTGTTCGCCACATTTCTGACGCCCGCCCGCGACAGCGGCGGTGACTCCGACAAGCGCTGGGATACCAGCCGTATCGCCGCGCTGTCCGAGATCCTCGGCTTCTACGGACTCAACTACTGGTACCCGTGGCAGGTGACCATCCTCGGTCTCGGGCCGGTGTGGCAGAGCGACAACGAGACGGCAAGGGCGCGAGCAGCTTCCGCTTTGGCTTCCGGAGGCGTTGCGGCATTCGGACTGTCCGAGAAAGAGCATGGCGCGGACGTCTACTCCACCGACATGGTCTTGACGCCCAACGGCAGCGGCGGGTACCTGGCCAGCGGTTCGAAGTACTACATCGGAAATGGCAACTGCGCCAACACGGTCTCTGTCTTCGGTCGTGTCGACGGAGTGGAGGGCACTGATCAGTACGTCTTCTTCTACGCCGACTCGGACCATCCGGCATTCACCGTGGTGAAGAACATCGTTCCGGCGCAGATGTACGTAGCGGAGTTCTCGCTCGTCGACTATCCCGTTGCGGCAGAGGATATCCTGCATACCGGCGAGGCAGCATTCAGTGCCGCACTCAACACCGTGAACATCGGAAAATTCAACCTGTGTTTCGGCGGAATCGGTATGTCGACTCATGCCTTGTACGAGACGATCACCCACGCGCACAATCGAATTCTATTCGGCAATCCCGTCACTGCCTTCCCCCACGTGCGACGAGAATTCGTCGACGCGTACGCACGCCTGCTGGCGATGAGGCTCTTCTCGGATCGCGCGGTGGACTACTTCCGGACGGCATCTCCCGAAGACCGCCGTTACCTCTTGTTCAACCCCGTCACCAAGATGAAGGTGACAACCGAAGCGCAGAAAGTGATCGGACTGCTCTCCGACATCGCTGCGGCAAAGGGCTTCGAGAAGGACAGCTACCTCGCGGTGGCCAAGATAGATGTCGACGGGTTGCCCAAGCTCGAGGGGACCGTCGCCGTCAATCTCGCCCTGATCGCCAAGTTCATGCCGGCGTACCTCTTTGCCCCCGAGTCATTTCCGGCGATTCCGACGCGCAACGATGCAGCCGACGACGAGTTCCTGTTCCGTCAGGGTCCGGCACGGGGGTTGTCGAAAGTTCGATTCGACGACTGGCGAGCGGTGTACGCGAAGTTTGCGGATGTTCCCAACGTTGCACTGTTCGTGGACCAGGCAGAAGCGCTCGTGACCCTTCTAGCCGAAGCTGCACCGGATGCGGCGCAGCAGGTCGACTTGGACTTCGGCCTTGCGATCACCGAACTCTTCACCCTCGTCGTCTACGGCCAGTTGATCCTCGAACAAGCCGAGATCTTGGGATTGGACGAGGAGCAGCGGAACGGTGGGGTGCTGGATCAGATCTTCGATGTCCTGGTCCGCGACTTCAGTGCTGCAGCGGTGGAGTTGTACGGAAAACCCAGCGCCAGTGAAGATCAGCAACGGTTGGCACTGGCATCTATCCGGCGCCCCACGTTCGCGGCGGAGCGATTCGAGTACGTCTGGCAGCAAGTAGTCGCCTTGTCTGGTGCCTACGAAATGAACGGTGCAGGCTCAACGAACGGGGAGGAATGAAATGTCTGAACTGACGATGAATCGACCGCGTGAGGATTACGGCTTCTTCGGCCCAGGATCACCCAGTTGGAAGATCTGGGCCGCGCCGACAGCGCTGATCGGGTTCCAGCGGTCGGTGGTGCTCGAGCACTTCGACCCCTTCTTGGCTGCCGCAGTGGCAGACATGAGCGGGATTTACAGCGATCCGGCCGGGCGACTCGACCGAACCTTGGCGTACTTCCTGACCGTCGCCACTGCCGACGGGCGGACGGCATTGGCCTTGTCCGACCACCTCATGACAGTTCATGCTCAGGCCACGGGCATTGAACCGATCACCGGAACTCGTTACAGCGCAAACAATCCGGCGTCACAGCTCTGGATCCACGTGACGGGTTGGCATTCGGTGCTCAAGTGCTACGAGATGTATGGGCCGGGCCCGCTTTCAGCTGTCGAAGAGCAGCGGTACTGGGAAGAATGCGTGATCGCTGCCGAACTACAGACATGCAAGACCTCCGACGTTCCACGCTCCCGAGAAGAGGTACGTGAGTACTTCGCTGAAG
This sequence comes from Rhodococcus sp. C3V, assembly GCF_029269915.1. Classification (NCBI taxonomy): domain Bacteria; kingdom Bacillati; phylum Actinomycetota; class Actinomycetes; order Mycobacteriales; family Nocardiaceae; genus Rhodococcus; species Rhodococcus sp. C3V. Next base: position 101,858 of record NZ_JARJBE010000007.1, on the reverse strand, counting down.
TCAGGCCCAGATTGTGTACCTCCGAGCGTGCCAACCGGGCGATGCACTACTTGTTGAGAACACCGAGAGCGCAGGGGAAGACGAAGTTCGCGACATTCAGCCGATTGGTCGCGCCGGCCACTATCGCGACTTTGCCCGGCTGGATGCGAACCATGGGTGGGTTCGATCAGCCAGCGTTGTTGGACAGAGCAATTGCGCCCGCGGTGCGAACGGCAGTCCGGTTGGGTAGTTCACCGAAGAACATGACCACTGCTCTGAAAGTCATTGCGCCGATGACGGGCAAGGTGTTGGAGCGCCACCTGCGTGACGAGCAACCCCTGGACCCGAGAGTTGTCACGCCAGCGGAGATTCGGGAGCGATTCCCGCGAGCCGCCAAGGTTGCGCAGGCCGTCTGACGGGTTCGCCACGGTCTGTTGGCACCGCATCGGGGGGATCCCTTCGATGCGGTGCTCGGCCGTGTTCTGTTGTGCCTGAGGTTCGTTCTCAGGTTTTGAATGTGGTGTTCGCTGGGCGCGGTTGCTGCCCGGGGTCGATCGAGGGCGGCGGGATGAACCAGGGTTTGTTGTCGACTCCGATTCGGATTTCCCATTTCCCGACGAACCCTGATTTTCGGTGCATCAGTCGGTGGTGTGAACGGCACAGCAGGACCAGGTTGTTCATCACCGTCGGGCCACCGTTGGCCCAGTGCTTAATGTGGTGCGCATCGGTCCAGGCGGGTACGCACGTGCAGCCGGGGAAGGCGCAGCCCTTGTCTCGGGCGATCAACGCCACTCGCTGTTCGGGGGTGACCAATCGTTTTCCGGGTTTCGCATCGAGCGGTGCGCCGTGATCGTCGAGCAGGACGGTGGAGAGGAAACAGTCACACCCGAGGAGCCTGGTCTGCGACACCGACAGCGGCCCCAGCCAGGGCATGTGCCCGACATCGAGATCCGATACAGCCATTCCGTCATCAGCAGTGGAGGGTGTTGCGGCGCAGTCCCGGTGCTCGGCGAGATCGCAAGCATTGATGTGCACGTTCACGTGCGGGCGTTGACCACCGTCGGTGCCTGTTTTGGCGCAGTCGAGATAGCGGCGGATCAGTTCGGTGAACCCGTCGGCAGTTCGTTTCGCTGCCGACCGAGCATCCGGGGTTCCATCGGGTGCCGGGGTGGGCATCGTCAGATTCGACAACGCCGACAGCAGCATTTCGCCGGTGAGGGCGTCGAAATCGCCGCGCACCACCACTCGACCGTTCAATGTCGACGCGATCCGCAGCTCATTCCGGTCGACGTCTTCGGCGGGTGGAATTTCATCGGATTCGAAGATTCGCTCCAAGGTCGCGATCACGTTCCGCACTTTCGTGGTCGTCGCTTCCACGCCCGACGCAGCCGCAAGCAGTAGGTCGATACAGCGAGGGAGCGCGGCGTCTGGCATGCCTTTCGGCGGTGACTCACAGAACGCCACGATCAACACCGCATGCTCGAACGAACAGTCCCCGCAATCGAACCGAGCCGCCACCGCCGGAAACGGCCGCAAAGCTGCACCCAGCGCGGCGATCTTCTTCCCGTCCCGAACCTGCAGCATCGTGTTGGCCGCCAACCAGGACCCCACACCGCGGCTGGCAATCACCTGATCATCGGAACGCAACGAGAGTTCGTCGACCACGGCCACTCGAACGGCTTCCAGGCGCAGAATCTCCGCGCTCGCCGACACCGCAGCCGCACGTAACTCAGAAGCAGGTAACCGCCACAGACGTCCGCGTAACCCCACCGCAGAACCCGACACCACATCCGACAACAAGACGCTCATTGAACCCCCCCGATCCCCTCCCCAAATCATACTCGAACATGCGTTCGAGTCAAGAGCGTTTTCGAATCCTCGATTCGATACCGTCAAGGAGGATCTGTAGGCCCTGAGTAAATGACTCTTCGGTTTCTCGTTCGAGATAGAAGTCGCCGCCCGGTACCGGTGGGGCCTCCCGACCCAACTGCATCGTGTGGGGGAAGTCGTCCGCGAAATCCGGTGCAGCATCGGCCAGTGCAGCAGAAGACTCTGCCCACCAATGAGATTCGGAATCTCCGATGGTCGAGGCGCTCCGGATCTCAGCTAAGGTCCGCGCGGACCCCCGGATGAAATGGAAAAGCATGCTCACCGATCTGCGGATGGTCGGAGCATCGAGACCTGTGGAGTAGAGAATGGACAGGAGTGATTCGAGTCCTGTCTGCTCGTGCGGACCCAGGACGGGGCGCGCCAACGAGACATCCAATGTCCACGGATGGCGTGTATGTAGGGCGAAGAGTGCGGCGGCCCAGTCGGAGAGTGCCATGCGCCAGTCGCCGGTGTCTGCGATCGGCGGTAGCTCGGCATGCACCCGGTCGTACATCAGGTCCAGTAGTTCGTCCTTTCCCGGTATGTAGGTGTACAACGACATCGCAGTTCGGCCGAGGTGGTCGCCGATCATGCGCATCGACAACGGTGTCGTGGGGTTGGCGTCGGCGACTTCGATCGCGGCGTCAACGACTGTGTCAGTGGACAGCGCGGGCTTCGGTCCTCGGCGGCCGGAAGGCGCCTCGGGTTGACGCCACAGAAGTGAAATCGTGCGTGCGATATCGCGTCGGCCTGCCTGTTTGTTCATCTTGTCGCTTTCGTGGAGTCGCGCTATTCTTAATTACTTTACAGTGTAAAGATTTGGGAGTGGGCATGGTTGAGGCAAGACTTCACGACGGGACAACTATCGATGTCGAGGTTCTCGGACATGGCCCTGCCGTGCTGATACCTGTGAATCCGATTTCGGCTACCGGCATCAAGGCGGACGAACTGCGCGCCTGGGGCGTTGACCCCTCGCTCGGTCGAACGTTCCTGGAAGGGTTGGCGTCGAACTTCACTGTGGTTGCCTTCGACTACGAAGGGCACCGGATGGCGTCGCCCGCGCCGGACACGCTCACTCCCGACAACATCGCGTCCGACATTCTGGCTGTGGCGAATTCGGCTGGGATCGACCAGTTCGCCTACTACGGATACTCCTGGCTGGCTCTGTGCGGATTGCAGTTGGCGCTGCGCACCGATCGTCTGACCGCACTGGTCATGGGTGGTTTCCCGCCGGTGGATGGGCCGTACAAGGCGATGCTCCAGGTTACCGAAGCTACACACCGCATGGCGAGTGAACCGCCCCAGCACACATCACAGCCCACGGCATCATCAGACGAATTCGATTGGAACTCCATCGACATTGCGTTGACCGGAGCGCAGACCCGGCAGTTCGTGACGCTGTACCGCGCACTTGGTGAATTCGACGATCGAACGATTCAAGGGCGCATCCTTTGTCCGCGAATGTGTTTCGTCGGTTCGCGAGACGTCATCGAATACGGTGACCGATGGGGTGGGGTACGGGTCGCGCCGGCCGATCTCGACCTCGACGCCGTTCGGTCGGCAGGGTGGGATATCGAGGTACTCGACGGTCTGGATCACACGCAGGCAATGCAACCGGCTCATGTTCTACCCATTCTCAAACCCTGGTTGGAGAAGGTGGTCGGTGTTTGACCGTGCGAGCACGCGGGTAACCCGCTCCGGATGCCGTCAGCGTGAGGGGGCCGTGAGTGGACGAGTCACACAAGATCCGTCGCCGATCGTTTGTTCAAGGGCTTGGCCTGCTGGCCGGTCTGAGCGCGTTGTCCGCTGGATCAGCGACGGCTCGACCACCTGATGTCGATCCACTGCGCCCGTTCCAACTTCCGTCGCCCCGTCTGGAACCGTTTCGGGAGACCCTTCCTGTCCTGCCGGGCATTTCGGGTGGCAACCTGGAGCTTCGTGCGGCATCGTCGATGCACCGATTCCATCCGGACCTACCGTCGTCGCCGTCGCTGGGTTACGGCGGAATGGATTATCTGGGCCCCACCATCGAAGCTCACGTCGATCAGCTCGTCACAGTCCGATATGCCAATGACATTTCTGCGTATCCGCTTGCCGCGGATGTCGATCCGGGTCTGCACGGCGTCAGCGACCTCGACCGCACACAGGTCCCCACCTCGCTTCACCTGCACGGAGGAGTTACTGCACCGCAGTTCGACGGGCATCCGGAGCTGATTCAGCGTCCGGGCGAAGGTTTGGTTCACGAGTACACGAATGGTCGTGCCGCCGGCAATCTTTGGTATCACGATCACGCCATGGGAATGACGCGCCTCAACGTCTACGCCGGGCTGGTCGGGATGTATTTTCTCCGTGACGACGCAGATACAGGCACCACCGGGAATTCTCTCGGCTTGCCGTCCGGCGAATTCGAGCTTCCGATGATTCTGCAGGACAAGGTCTTCACCTCCGACGGTCAACAGAGTGTCCGTTCCACGTGGCTCACTCCGCAGGGTTCCTGGGATCCGGCGACTCCCGGTGACGTGGGTGTAGTGAACGGCGTCGTATGGCCGAAAGTGGAGGTGGCTCGCGGACTGTACCGATTGCGACTGCTCAATGCCGCAACCTATTCGGTGTGGAATCTGCACTTCGCAAATCGTATGCGGTTCTGGGTGATCGGTTCCGAAGGCGGTTTTTTGGCCGCTCCTGCGCCGACGGATCACGTCCGGCTTGGTCCGGGTGAACGCGCTGATCTGCTGGTCGACTTCAGCATGCTCGAGCCGGGCGCGACGGTGGAATTGCGCAACGACGAACCGGTACCCCTTGCGGTGGCGCAACGCGGCACACAGGTGATGCCGGTCTTCTGTCGGTTCGACGTGGGCAGCGCAAAGGGATTCACCGGCTCGATCCCGCAGCAGCTGAATTCCGTTGCTGCCGAACCGGCGTCCCCGGATATGGTGCGAAATCTCACGATCATGCAGCTGTCGCGTCCCTCGGATTACCCGTCGATCACTATGTCGCTCAACAATTTGCGGTTCACTGATTCAGATATCGAACTGCCGCGTCAGGGAACCATCGAGCAATGGAATTTGATCAACATCACCACAGAACCGCATCCGATTCATCTGCATCTGGTGGCGTTCCGCGTTGTGGGGCGCCAGAACATCGACACTGCAGCGCTCATGCAGCGGTATCCGGTACCTGACCTGGGAGTCCGGTGGACGCCGTCGGCAGAGGAATTCGTGACCTCTTCGCTGCGGCCTCCCGAAGTGTGGGAAACGGGGGAGAAGGACACGGTCATCGTGGATGCCAACTCGATCACCCGCGTGATCGTGCGTTTTCCGACGGCCGACGAGTTGGGCTTCGATCCGGATGCAACTTTCGCGAGAGGTTCCATGGCAGATCACTCGGCACACGGAGAAGTCGGCATGGGGGACCTTCAGGGGTACGTCTGGCACTGCCACATGCTCGATCACGAAGACCACGACATGATGTTGCGATATCGGGTGGTGACGTAGCCTTCAAGGGGAGAAAAGTTCCAGAGGAGGCAGCTGTGTCGGAAGGTGCGCCCACCGGGCCCCTGGACGGATATCGGGTGATTGAACTCGGAACCTTGATCGCCGGGCCCTTCGCCGGGAAACTGCTCGGCGACATGGGCGCCGACGTGATCAAGATCGAATCGCCGGACCGCCCGGACCCGCTTCGTACCTGGGGTCAGGCCGAGCAGGACGGTCATCGATTCTTCTGGACGGTTCACGCCCGCAACAAGCGGTGTGTGACGTTGGACCTTCGCGTCGACGCGGGGCGAGACCTGTTTCTGAATCTGATCGAACATGCCGATGTGGTGGTCGAGAACTTCCGGCCGGGCACCCTCGAGAAGTGGGGCCTGGGATTCGACGTTCTCAGTGCGCGCAATCCGAAGTTGGTGTTGGCCAGGGTATCCGGTTACGGGCAGAGCGGACCGCAAGCCAAGAGCGCCGGCTACGCCTCGGTTGCCGAAGCGGTCAGCGGATTTCGGCATCTGAACGGTTATCCAGGGCAGGCGCCTCCGCGTATTGCCCTTTCGCTCGGAGATTCTCTCGGCGGGATGTTCGCCGTTCAGGGAGTGCTGGCGGCGTTGCTCTCACGAGAGCGGACCGGCCGTGGTCAGGTGGTCGACGTTGCCCTCACGGAATCCTGTCTGGCGGTGCAGGAATCCACGATCCCGGATTACGATCGGGGCGGGATCATCCGGCAGCCCTCGGGAACGAGATTGGAGGGTATTGCGCCGTCCAACATCTATCAGACCTCTGAAGGAAACTGGGTGGTGATCGCAGCCAATCAGGATACGCTCTTCGTGCGTCTGTGCACCATCATGGGGCGACCGGAACTAGCGCATGACGACCGCTTCTCCAATCATGTTGCCCGTGGCAAACATCAGGACGAGCTCGACGAACTGATCAGCGCCTGGGTCGCGCTCCAAGATCCCACCAGCCTGGTGGAACGCCTCACCGAAGTGGGAGTTGTTGCCGGGCCGATCAATACGGTTGAAGATGTCGTCAAGGATCCGCAGCTGATCGAGCGGGGGATGCTCGTCGACCACTACGACGAGCGGATCGGTGAAAACGTCCTCGGCTTGGGCGTCGTGCCTACCTTCAGTGAGACACCCGGATCCGTGCGCAACGCGGGAGCGTCGGCGCCGGGTCACGACAACTCCTCGGTGTGGGGCGGGCTCCTCGGACTCTCGGACGACGAGCAGGCAGAACTGAAGATGAAGGGCGTGATCTGACATGTCGGTACCTGGCGTGGGTATTCCAGCAGTCAGTATTCGTGAAGTCGGACCACGGGACGGGTTGCAGATCGAAGACCCGGTGTCGCTGGCGGAGAAACTTCGTCTTGTCGACGCTCTGGCTGCGACGGGTGTTTCGCGTATCGAGGCGACGTCGTTCGTCTCACCGCGCGCTGTGCCGGCGTTGGCCGACGCGGAATTGTTGGCAGCAGAACTGCACCAGTGGCCCGGCATCGAGTTCTCGGCATTGGTCGCCGGAATCGGTGGAGCGAAACGGGCCGTCGCCGCAGGAATGAAAACCGTCGAATATGTTGTGTCGGCATCGAATGGCCACAGCGAGGCCAACACTCGGTCGACGACGGAGCAAGCGACCGAACGTATCGGAGAGGTCGTCAGGATCGTCCACGACGCCGGAGGACGGGTGGAGGTCATCGTGGCCACAGCCTGGGACTGTCCGTTCGACGGTCCAACCGACCCGGATCGTGTTCTGCGGATTGCGGAGCAGGCCAAGGAGTTCGGTGCTGATCAGTTCTCGATCGCAGATACCATCGGCACTGCCACGCCGGGACGTGTCGGACGATTGATCGACGCTGTGGGCGAAAGAGTAGGTGACTTCGGCTTGGGTGCGCACTTCCACAACACGCGTGGCGCTGGTCTTGCTTGCGCGTTTGCGGCTGTGCAGCACGGTGTTCGAAACCTCGACGCGTCCACCGGAGGTCTCGGCGGTTGTCCGTTCGCTCCCGGTGCCAGTGGCAACATCGCGACGGAGGAACTGGTCTACATGCTCGAAGATATGGGCATTGCGACGGGTATCGACCTGGATGCGAGCATTCGTGCCGCTGCCGTTGCAGAGGAGATAGTGGGCCATACGGTTCCCAGTAATCTTCTCCGCGCCGGCGATCGGAAGCGGTAGGGACCTTTACTCTTCTCGGTTGGGTGATGCCAGCTGCAGTCTGACCAGCTGCTCGTGCGCCGCCGGCGGCCAACCGATGCGCTGCTTCTCCAGATACCAGGCACCGGCGGCAAATGCGATCGCGAGGACGATCCAGATCGCGACGCTTCCGATCTGAGAGCCCAGGTCGCTCGACGAGGACACTTCGCCTGTGCTGTAGTCGTATTCCGTTGTCGTGGTGATTCCCTCTACTGCGAAGGTCCACAGAATCGGAAGGGCACACAGTGCGGCGAGGGCACGTGCGACATGCGCTGGACGCAGTTCGAAGATCATTCATTTCTCCTGGTGATCGACCCGGTGAATCTCACTCTCCTCGAAAGCTATTCGGGTTCGACGGCGCTGTCTGTAGTCGGATCGACGGACATGGACGAGGTGCCGAGCTCTCCCCGGTCCCCCTGCCGTAGCAGCTGCATGCCGTTGTGATCGAACTCGATTCGTCGAACGTCTTCAGTGTCGACCAGCATCGTGGCCATAGCGGTACGCCGAGGTGGAAGGATCCGTATGGTCACTTTTCCTCGCGTGATCGCGGTGAGTTCCCGGACGATGCTCGAGTGGATTCGGTCGCGCACGTCGGCGTTCGCGCCATCCATTCCGTGGTCGTCGAGCAGGACTACTTCGACGCCGCGGTTTCGAGCGGCACGCACAGCATCGATCACGTGATTCTTCTGAAATCCCGGCGCTCGGAGCGAGTCACGTAGTTGAGCTTCGAGTAATTCACATGCCAATTTCTCGGTGGAATCCATTGGCACGCCTGAAGCAATCCGCTCGAGCAGAGGCCGGGCCAGTATGTTGAGTCTGTCGAGTTGGGCGTCTCTTTCTTCGATGACTGCCGACGTGGCTGCTCCTGCGGCGATGCGTTCGGTAGACGCTTGGCGTAGTTCGAAGATCGTCTTGGCTCGTGGCCGAATCGTAAGTGCGAAGACCGTCGACATTAGAACTGGTCCGACGTTGGCGAAAGACTCGGCGAAGCCGTACAACGGTCCTTGACCTGTCACAGTCGCCCAGGCAACCGAGGAGGCAATCAAAAGAATCACGCCAAGCCAGGCGTAGCCCGTCCTTCCCCGCACACACATGAAGGTGAAGACGACAGTACACATTCCGAAAGGCCAGAGTTGGGCCGGATTATGCACAGGTACCGGCAATACCATGAACACCGCGCCGCAGGCGACTAAGCCGGTAGCACTGAGCAGGATGCTCTGGTGAAGGGGCATGGGGTCCCCGTCAGTCAGGACGATGGAGAAAGCAGCTGCTGACCCAACGAGTACCGCGACTGCCAGCGGCCACGAGGACCTGACTCCGCTTGTCCCGTACGCGGCGGAAATCGAATACGTGACGGTGAAGCAGGCAACGAGAAGGAGAGCGGATCTACTACGCATTCCGAGTAGGTCGCGGATGTCTTTGCCTACGGCGATGTTTCCCGCATCGAAGTTCATCGAGGAGCCATCTCAGCTCGTTGCCAGGACAGAGTGACTTTGGTTCCTGCTCCTGGAGAAGACGCGACGTCTGCTGCCCCTCCGGGGATACTGCGTACCCTGGCATGAATGCTCACGGCGATGCCGAGTCGATGCGTCGGTACGGTGCGAGGATCGAAACCGATTCCGTTGTCACATACCGTCACCTCCATTCGAGTTTCTTCGACAATTGCGTCGACCGAACGACGTGCGTCCGGCCCGGCGTGTTTCTTACTGTTACGCAGTGCTTCACTCAAGGCTCCTGCGAGAGCACTCACCGGTTCCGACGGGAACTCGGCATTGTTGGCGTTTGACTCCACGTGTGATGTGAAGGTGACATTCTCATCGACTTCCGAGGCTGCCGAACGGAGTTGAGCAAGAACCGCATCCGGGTCCAATCGCTCTGCGGTCTCGACTCCCGAACGAAGATGGTCCAGGCGGGCCAGTGTGCGCCGTGACTGCCCGGCGACGGTGGAGTCGGAGTCCGTTCGTGCAGCAGCCAACAAGGTCGACATCACGGTGTCGTGGATCAGGGCGTTGAAGCGTTCGCGTTCGACGTCTTTTGCAGCTGCAGCCGCGGCTCCGGCGGCCGCAGCGTGGGTACTCGCGATGGTGGCGTCAAGGGTTTGCCCGGTGCGAAGTGCGACAACAGATGCTGCAACAAAAACTGTGCAGAACATCAGCGCAGCACTGAGATCCGGAATCAGAAGATAGAACAGGGGTGCTTCGCGGATGGCGTGATTGATCAGTTGGACGAGCGTGACTCCCACCCCGAGGTATAGCAGAGCCCAGGCAGGCTGCCATGCAGCTGCGGCTGCTAGCCCGGCGACACCAGGGATGTTGGCGAGCCACGTCCCGAAGCCTTGGACATGTTCACCGGTCCAGGCAGGCCACCACGCGCACGCAACGAGAATATAGGCAATCGCATTAATTGCGGCAGCTCGACGAATCCAGATTGTCTGGGGCAGGAACGTCGAAAGTCCCAACACCATGGCTGTTCCGAATATCGCGAAGATGGCCACAGGTGTCCACCAGGCCGCGGTGGTTGCCGCTGCGTCTCTGATATTCGGAATCAGGATGAGCAGGTAGAACAGGTAGCCGGCGCACACGAATCTACCGAACAGACGAAGGATCTTGTCGGTGAAGGTGGAATCGGTAGTACTTGATTGACTCTCTGCTGAATCATTCGCCAAGGATGGGTGAGGCAGTCTGATCAGAGTTCGTCGATCGTCACTATCTGATCTTGTATCGCTCGCACGAGTAATTCGCATTTCGTCGGTGCGTTCCTTCCAACGTCGGCATACTTCTCGCGAATCCGCGACAGGTGGGTCCCCACCGTTCCCACGCTGATGTAGAGGTTTTGAGCAACGCGTGACTTCGAATCACTCAGTAGCCATTCCCGGAGAACCTCGATTTCGCGCTCCGAAAGGTGCGGTCCTACGGGATCCTGTGCCATGCAGTTTTCCACAGTGACTGTCATGAGTTTCGTCCTTACTTCTCTGTAGCGGAATGACAGACCCCCGACAGTGCCGTCTTCTTGTCAGATGAATGTAATTCGAAGAGGGAAATTTTTCCCAGACATCAATTCCTCTGCCCATATTTTCAGGGGCAGCGCTGTGAGAGTTATTGTTGCCGAACCTCATTGTTAGTCAAAGTCAGCTTTTTTCCGGAAGTAGGCCGTTCAGGAATTGGTAACACCCCGTCTTCGACCGCGCGTTTGTACAAATCCGTTTTTGTCGGTGCGGGTCGTCCGACAGCCGCATATTTCTGCCTGATGCGCTGGAGGTAGTCGTTAACCGTCTGCGGCGCCAAACCGGTGAGTCGCGCAACTCGATCCGCCTTCTCTCCGGATGCGTAAAGTTCGAGGACCTCGAGTTGTCGAGGGCTCAGACCCACTTCGTCGAGACCTGGATCCCCGTCGATTGCGGCAGCCCACTCTGTCGTCACCACCTGCCTTCCCGACGCGGCGGCGCGTATCGCATCAACCACGACGGCAGTCGGTTCGGACTTGCGTACAACACCCAGTACGCCGGCACGGGCGGCCGAGCGAACGAGGTACGGGTTTTCCGCCCCGGTGAAGATCAATGTCTCGAGCCCAGCGGCCCGCAGTTGCTCGACATTGCTCTTGGGCGATGAACCGTCGGCCAGCCGGAGGTCGAGGATTGCCAGATCCAAGGCGACGTTCTGAGCGAGCATCTCGGACACAGTGGTCGCGATGCACACCAATTCGAGGTCCGGCTCGTCCTCGAGCATCACGGACACGCCGATTGCTACCGACTCGTGGTCTTCCACCAACCCGACACGGCGGTGTGGAAATGCTGTTTGCTCTGGCATAGCGATTGTTTCCCTCCGCTCGATGCGAGGACGTTATCAGGCAGAGCTGACTGACCGGTATGTTACGTGTCAAGATTTGAAGTCAGCCTGGACTGTTTTACGTTTCGGCTCTACAGTTATCTTGTGACCGAGACCACTCCCGATGCGAAAGTAAGCCGTACCCAGGCCGAACGTACAGCGGCGATGCGTGGGCGCCTCCTCGACGCCGCCGTCGAATCGTTGGTCGAGCTGGGCTACGCACGGACCAGCACGCAAGAGATCGCCCGCCGCGCAGGCGTCTCGCGGGGTACGCAACTGCATCATTTTCCGACCAAGGAATCGCTGGTCGTTGCGGCCGTCGAGTATCTGGTCGACAAGCGGCTGGAAGAAATCCTCACCGCTGAAGTGGATCGTGGTCGAGGCCTCGAGGTCCTGTCGGACGCGTTCTCCGGGCCGCTGTTCTATGCCGCCCTCGAATTGTGGGTCGCGGCGCGGACCGATCCCGTTCTGCATGCGGCGACGGTGCCCCTCGAACGCAAGGTGAGTGAGGCGCTCGAGTTCGGCAGCGCCGAGTTGTTCGGTGATCGGTTCGATTCCGAGTCGGTCGAACTCACCATCGAACTCGTTCGTGGGCTTGCAGTCTCAGCCCTGTTTCGTACATCCGAAGCCGACGACGCGCTCAGAGCGCGACTGTTGCCGGCCTGGCAATCCCGAGTGGAGAAGAAGTGAAGCTTCCCGAACATGTCGAAACGCTGATCGTCGGTGCCGGATTTGCCGGTATGGGCTTGGCGGCCAGAATGCTTCGCGACAACCGCGCTGCAGACGTCGTGTTGATCGAGCGTGGAGCTGACATCGGCGGCACTTGGCGCGACAACACCTATCCAGGCTGTGCCTGTGACGTGCCGACGGCGTTGTACTCGTATTCTTTTGCGCCGAGCGCCGATTGGAGTCATACCTTTGCTCGTCAACCCGAGATCTACAACTATCTGAAGAAGGTGGCCGCAGACACCGGCATCGTGGAACGCGTAGTCCTGAACTGCGAGCTCGAAGCTGCTGTGTGGGACGAGGATGCGGCGCTGTGGCGTATTCGGACATCTCGAGGGTCGTTGACGGCCAAAGCTCTGGTCGCCGCGACCGGAGCGTTGTCGACGCCCAAGATCCCGGATTTCCCCGGTCTCGACCAATTCTCCGGGACCACTTTCCATTCGGCGACGTGGAACCACGAACACGAACTGCGTGGTGAGCGCGTAGCCGTGATCGGAACGGGAGCGTCGGCGGTTCAGTTCGTTCCCGAAATTGCCGACCCTGCTGCCCATGTCACCGTGTTCCAGCGAACTCCGGCCTGGGTGATTCCGCGGATGGATCGCACCCTGCCTGCTGCACAGAAGGCCGTGTACTCGCGGATTCCCGTTACACAGAAGGTGATTCGAGGGTGGGTTTACGGCTTCCGCGAGCTACTCGGTGCCGCGATGTCGCACGCGACGTGGGTGCTGCCTGCCTTCGAGGCGGCCGCGCGCCTCCATCTGCGCAGACAGGTGAAAGATCCGGAGTTGCGCCGGAAACTGACTCCCGATTTCACGATCGGTTGCAAGCGCATGCTTCTGTCCAACGACTGGTTGCGCACCCTTGACCGCGCGGACGTGAGTCTGGTCGACAGTGGGCTCGTCTCGGTCACCGAAAACGGAGTGGTCGACGGACGCGGAGTCGAGCACAAGGTCGACACCATCATCTTCGCCACGGGGTTCACGCCGACGGAACCGCCTGTTGCGCATCTGATCACCGGAAAACGTGGCGAGACGCTGGCCGCACATTGGAACGGTAGCCCCAGCGCGTACAAGGGTACTGCGGTCAGCGGGTTCCCGAATCTGTTCCTCATGTACGGTCCGAACACCAACCTCGGACACAGTTCGATCGTGTACATGCTCGAGTCCCAGGCCGAGTACGTCAACGACGCCTTGAACACCATGAAGCGAGAGCGGATCGATGCCCTCGACGTGAACGAGACGGTGCAGGTGCACTACAACAAGGGAATTCAGCACGAGTTGCAGCACACGGTGTGGAACAAGGGCGGATGCTCGAGTTGGTACATCGATCCGGAGGGGCGCAACTCGGTGCAGTGGCCGACGTTCACTTTCAAATTCCGTTCGCTGCTGGAGCATTTCGATCGGGAGAACTACTCCGCTCGCAAGATCGAAAGCGTCGAGGCATGACCACGACGCACTACGACGTGGTGGTTATCGGTTCGGGATTCGGTGGCAGTGTCGCCGCTCTTCGCCTGACGGAGAAGGGCTACCGTGTCGGGGTGCTCGAAGCCGGTCGACGGTTTGCCGACGACGAGTTGCCCGAAACCAGTTGGAGACTTCGAAAGTACCTGTGGGCGCCGTGGATCGGATGTTATGGGGTTCAGCGCATCCATCTTCTTCCGGATGTGCTCGTGATGGCGGGGGCCGGCGTCGGAGGTGGGTCGTTGAACTACGCCAACACGTTGTATCAGCCACCCAATCGGTTCTTCGAAGACCGTCAGTGGGCGCACATCACTGACTGGCACGACGAACTGGCGCCGTACTACGACCAGGCCAAACGGATGTTGGGTGTTCGCACCAATCCGTCCTTCACTCCTGCCGATGCGGTGATGAAGGACGTAGCCGAAGAGATGGGCGTGGGGGAGACCTTCACGTCCACCCCCGTCGGGGTTTTCTTCGGGGAGGCAGGAGTTTCCGTGCCGGACCCGTTCTTCGGCGGAAAAGGACCCGAACGCACAGGTTGCACGGAATGCGGGGGATGTATGACCGGCTGCCGAGTCGGTGCGAAGAACACGCTGGTCAAGAACTACCTCCATCTCGCCGAGCAAGCGGGCGCCAGGGTTCATCCGCTCACGACCGTCACCGACCTTCGGCCGGCGGCAAGCGGTGGTTACCGCCTGCTCGCGAGGCGAACGGACGGCGTCCGCCGGCGAGAAGTTCGGTTCACCGCCGATCAGGTGGTGGTTGCCGCCGGAACGTACGGAACGGCGAGACTGCTGCTCGGTATGAAGGAATCCGGTGCCCTGCCGGGCCTGTCGGACACTCTCGGCACCGTCGTACGTACCAATTCCGAAGCCGTACTGGCCGCAACGTCGAAGTCGCGTCGACGGAACTTCACGCAGGGCGTAGCCATCACGTCGTCCTTTCACCCGGATGATCACACGCACATCGAGCCGGTGCGATACGGCAAGGGCAGCAATGCAATAGGACTTCTGCAGACCGTCCTGAGTGACGGCGGTGGGCGAACTCCCCGGGTGCTGAAGACTCTGGCAGTCGCGGCCCGGCACCCAGGAGCGTTCTTGCGATCGTTGTCGGTACGGAACTGGTCCGAGCGAACCGTCATCGCGCTGGTGATGCAGACCGACGACAACTCCCTCGAACTTTCCAAGAACACCAAACGATTCGGGCGCTCCCTCACCAGTAGACCGGGACCGGGCGATCCACCTCCTCAGTGGATTCCGCAGGGTCATACAGCCATTCGCAAGGTCGCCGAGAAGATCGACGGCGACCCGGGTGGTTCCATCGCCGAGATCGTGAACATCCCGATGACGGCACACTTTCTGGGTGGCTGCGCGATCGGTGACAGCGCGTCGAGTGGCGTCGTCGATCCGTATCTGCGTGCATACGGTCATGAGGGACTGCACGTCATGGACGGTTCGGTGGTGAGCGCAAATCTCGGAGTGAATCCTTCCCTGACCATCACTGCGCAGGCGGAACGAGCGTGCGCGATGTGGCCGAACAAGGGTGGCGCGGACGCCCGCCCGAAGACCGGCGAGCCATACGTACGTATCGATCCGACTTTGCCGTCCGATCCGGTGGTGCCGACGCATGCACCAGGCGCTTTGCGGCTTCCCCTGACCATTCGAGCTGAGAAGGTGTCCGATGTGGAGCGTGCCTGAATCGACAAGTGACCGCGTCGACTGGCCGGTGAGTGATCCGCCGCCGTGGCCGGCTCGCGTTCGCGCGACACTGTGGTGGCACCGCAGTACGTCGGCGGCGCGGGAGCTCGGCCCGGATGGTCGAACGATTCCGATGACGGTGGCCATGATGGTGGACTACCTCGATTCGCCGGTCGGCCCGTATCGCGAGATCCTCGCCAGTCCGGTCTTGCATGCGCCAGGGAAACGGATCGGGCCTATGCCGCGGATGGCGGTCCCTTTCATCGCGGTGGATTCGGAACCGTCGGTGCACGGTGGGCGAGTCCACTGGCAACTACCCAAGGTTCTGGCCGAGTTCGACGGAGACGTGCAGCAGAAATTCACTGCAACCGGCGACGGATGGCGGGTGCGTTCGGATACGCGGATGCTCGGGCCGCGTCTGCCGATTGCCGGGGGGTTGGGATTTGCGCAGCCGGAGTCCGGTGGGGGTCTGGCGATCGCGTCGGCAAGGCTGACGGGATCGTTCCGATACGCGCGCGTGAGCGTCGAGGCAGAGGGGCAGACCCTGCCGGACTGGTTGGCTGCGGGCACCCATCACGGCGTCGTGATTCTGGGCGGAAAAATGACTACGGGAGCGGCCAGGCGTCGGTAACGGGGGTTTGACCTGCGAAAAGCGACCAAGGCCGCCCGTCAGTGACCGGGCGGCCTTGGTCGTGTGGTGTGAAAGTCAGGTGTCGACGTCCCACAGGCGCCTCTCGGCGGGTGGTCGCTCGCAGCGACAAAAGGGGTGGGGCCCGGGGCTTGTTCGGACGCCGACAGGGTGTTCAACGGCGGTCTCCCCGGATTTGTTCCCGGGGATCGTGAAGTATTTCCGACGCGGTGTGTAGTGATTCAAGCAGGGCCGTCGAGTTCAGGCAGCGCCGAGCTGGGCGAGTTCCATCTTCAGTGCCGTGCACAGGTCCGATCCGGCCGGCCCACTCAGAGCTGATCGCAGTCGGTTGTAATACGTCCGCGTCGACAGGCCGAAGGTGACGAAGATGTCCTCGGCAGCGGCGCCGTTCCACGGGCGCCACAGGATTGCGAAGTCGATGAGGTCGTCCGCATACGATCCACGGTTTCGCGAGCGTTTGGCACGTCGAACCTGGCATTCGTGGGTGTTTGCGACGCTCGTCCCTCCACAGAGCTGAGGTGGCATCTTCGTCACTCGGTTCACGAGAGTCTCCTGAACTGGTCGGTCACTCACATGACCAGCACGCCGCCGTCCACGGGCAACGCGACGCCGGTGATGTAACGCGCTTCGTCGGAGGCGAGGAATTTGACGGCGTTGGTGACGTCGTCGTTTTCTACCCACGGGATCGGGTAGAGGATCATGTCGCCGGAGGCCTTGGCGAAGTCGTCGCGACCCGGATTGTCGGTGCCGGGAACGAATTGGTTGTACATCGCCTGGTTCTGCACCATCTCGGTGTCGACCTGCGTCGGGTTCACGGTATTGACGCGAATGCGATGCGGAGCGAGTTCCTGGGCGAGGGTCTTCATCAATCCCACGACGCCGTGCTTGGCCGAAACATAGTGTCCGACACCCGTGTACGCGCGCAACCCGGCAACGGAGGCGGTGAGGACGATCGCGCCGCCGGTGCCCTGTTCGATCATGTGGGGGATCGCGGCCTTGACGGTGCGCCACACGCCGCTGAGGTTGACGTCGATCATTTCGCCCCACTTCTCCTCGTCCAATTCGTGCGCGTTCCCGAAGGAGAGGATGCCCGCGTTTGCGATGACGATGTCGACGTGGCCGAAGCGATCGAGCCCGGCTTCGAGGGCCAGCTTGACCGAGTCGAAGTTGCGCACGTCGGCGTGCGAGAAGATGATCTTGCCGCCTGCTTCTTCGACGAGACGGATTGTTTCCTGAAGGTCGTCCTCCGTGGCCAAGGGGTACGGCACGGTGTCGTTGTCCTTGACGGAGTCGAGAGCGATGATGTTCGCGCCCTCCTGCGCCAGCCGCAATGCGTGATTACGCCCTTGCCCGCGAGCAGCACCCGTGATGAATGCGACCTTGCCTTCGAATCGTCCGGTCATGGGGATCCTCCTGTTGCTGAAATTGTTGTGTACGTGGGTGATCGGAGAGCTATTTGACGAGTACGCCTGCGTCGACGGGCAGTGCGACGCCGGTGATGTACCTGGCTTCGTCGGACGCGAGGAAAAGCACGGCATTGCTGACGTCGACGGATTCGACCCACGGGATGGGCAGCGCATTCATCGCTTGCGACAACGGGGCGAAATCCTCCCGGGTCGGCTCGTCGATGTCCGGACAGAACAACTCGTACATGGCGTCGTTCATGATCATCGGAGTGTCGACCTGGGTGGGGTTGACGGTGTTCACTCGGATTCGGTGGGGAGCCAGTTCCTGCGCGAGAGTTTTCATCAACCCGTTGACGCCGTGTTTCGCGGCTGTGTAGTGCGCGATGTTGCCGTATCCCTTGAGCCCGGCCGCCGAGCTGGTCAGGATGATCGCGCCCCCGACGCCCTGTTCGATCAGGTAGGGGATTGCTGCCTTGGCGGTTCGCCACGTGCCGCTGAGATCGATGTCGACGACAGTGCCCCACTGGCTTTCGGTGAGTTCGTGTGTAGAAGATGGGATGTTGATACCGACGTTGGCACAGACGATGTCGACGTGACCGAACTGGTCGACTCCGCGGCCGAGGACACCTTTGATCGCGGTGAAGTCGCGAACATCGGCCACCTCGGCCAGAATTCGTCCGCCGACCGCCTCGACCGACCGGACGGTCTCGGCGAGGTCGGCTTCGCTTGCCAGCGAGTACGGAACGCCTTCGACATCGGCGCAGATGTCGAGCGCGATGATGTCTGCGCCTTCCTCGGCCAAGCGGATCGCATGTGCCCGGCCCTGGCCGCGTGCTGCGCCGGTGACGAACGCGACCTTGCCCGAAACTCTTCCGGTGGTGCGTGCTCTGGTGGTCACTTGATCACTCCGTATCGGCGTCGGTCGATGGTCAGTGCAACTGCGGCAATCACCACGATGCCCTTGATGACGAGTTGTGTGTAGGGGTCGACCGAGGTCAGGTCCATTCCGGCGCTCAGCAACACGATCACGAGTGCACCGAGGATCGTTCGATGTGGGCCGCCGACGCCACCGGACAGTGCGGTGCCGCCCACCACCACGGCTGCGATGGAATTGAGCAGGCTGGGGCCTGCACCCATCGGGACGCCGGTGCTGGCCTGGCCGGTGAAGATGATTCCGGCAATCGCGGCGACGGCTCCGGCGACCGCGAAGACCGCAAGTTTGGTGCGTCGTACGCGAACACCGACGAGTGCCGCGGCGCGTTCGTTGCCGCCCACCGCATACATGTGGCGACCGAACGACGTACCGAATGCCAGGACTGTCGCGCCGATGGTCAGCAGGATTGCGATCAGTGCCCCGTTGGGGACGTTGGGGATCATCGACTCGTTCACCAGGCTCTGGAGAAGATTCGAATTATAGGAAACAGGACCGCCTTTGGAGACGGTGTTGGAAATGCCGTCGAGTACGGACATCATTCCCAGCGTCACCAGGAACGACGGAACCTTGAGCATTGTCGTGATCAATCCGTTGACCAGTCCGACCACCGCCCCGGCGGCGATCACCATGACTATCGCCAACGGGCCGCCGAACTTGTCGATCCACGTGGCGATCAGAATTCCGGCGAGAGTGGCCGTCGCCGCCACCGAAAGATCGATACCACCGATCAGAATGACAAACGTGCCGGCGAGCGCGAGCACAGTCAGGAAAGCCATCTGGTTGAGAATGTTCTGCGCGGACGTCGCAGTGATGAAACTTTCCGTGCGCCACTGGAAATAGATGATCAGGACCAGCACTGCAACCGTCGGTACAACTATGTTGCGGTGCTGATCGAGTCGACTCAGCAGACCGCGCGCGCCTGACGGCGCTGCGGCATCGCTGGCCGGCGATTGCTTCGAGAGTGTCTGGGTCACTGCATTCCTCACATCATGTGCTTGATCACGTCGACTTCGGCGGGCTTGTGCTCTGCAGGGGCCGCCAGCTCTGCGCTGATGACTCCGTCCTTCATGACCACGATTCGGTCGGACATTCCGATCACTTCTTCGAGGGATTCGGCGCACAGCAGCACACCGACCCCCGATGCAGCCATCGACCGGACCAAACCGTAGATCTCCTCTCGCGTTCCGACGTCGATTCCACGCGTCGGATCGCTGAGGACCAGCACTTTGCATTCGCGACCTTGCCACCGAGCGAAGATCGCCTTCTGTTGGTTTCCGCCACTGAGTTCCCCGATGGGCGTCGACAACGACGGGGCCTTGACCTGCAGCGCGCGGGCTAACTGCGTCGTCCGTTCCCTTTCGGTCCGTAAACGCAGTAGCCGCGTCCACGGGTGGCGGAGGAGATCGAGGAAGCCGATCGAGATGTTGTTTCTGATCGACGCGCTGCGGAACAGGGAGTCCTGGGCACGCTCCGGCGGGACGTACAAGACTCCGGCTGCCACGGCAGCGGGAACCGACCAGTGCTCGTGCGCAGTACCGTCGACGTGAATCGAACCCGCCGACAACGACTCCGCACCCGCGACTGCTGCAGCCACCGACGCTTTCCCCGAACCTATGACTCCGGCCAGTCCCACTACCTCGCCCGGTCGGACGACAAGATCGACGGACTCGAACTCGCCTGCGCTGCTTGCATCTCGGAGTTCGATCAACGGCTTCGTCGACAGCACTCCGGTCTGTTCGCCTTCGCGGTAGTAGTCCGCGCTGCGTTCGCTACCCACCATCAACTCGTGCAGTTGCTCCGCCGTGACGCCGTCAGCGGAGAGCGTTTCGATGGACCGCCCGTCGCGAAGTACGAGTAGCCGTGTGCTGATCCGCAGGACGTCTTGCAGGATGTGAGAGACGAAGATGAACGACACCCGATCGCGCCACCCCTCGATCAACGCGAAGAGGATTTCCACCTCGGTCTCGGTCAACGCGCTTGTCGGCTCGTCGAGCAGGATCACCGGCGCTTCGGTGGCGTCGGTGATCCGCGAGAAGGCACGTGCGATCTCGACCAGTTGCCTTTGCGGGTAGGTCAATTCGGCGACAACGGCGTCGGCGCGCAGCCCCTCGATGCCGAGTGTGTCGAGTAGCGACTGGGCGGCGTCGCGCATTCTCCGACGCCGGCCGGGTCCCCAACCACCTATCTCGCCCTCACGTCCGAGATAGATGTTCTCGTACACCCGCAGTGCATCGACCAATGACTGCTCCTGGACCACCACGGAGATTCCGAGTTCGCGGAGAGTACGCGAGTCGCCGAGTTCCACGTGTGTCCCGTTGACATCGAGGCTTCCGGCGTCGGGACGCACCGTTCCCGTCAAAACGCCGATCAGCGTTGACTTTCCGGCGCCGTTCTCACCGATCAAGCCGAGAACGTCACCTCGGCTGACGTCGAGTGAGACGTCCTGGAGGGCGTGAACGGGTCCGTAGCTCTTGCAGACCCCACGCAAGCTGATGGTTGCTGTGTCGCTCACCTTCGTATCACTCATTCTCAGGCCACGAGTTGGTCTTTGTACTGCAGCAACGGGCCCGAGCGGAACGCGGCTGCGTACTCGGTGCGTACTCCGGTGATATCTGCAGAGTTCCAAGCGCTGTTCAGCGTGTATTGGTCCTGCGATACGCCGGCGTAGTACTCCCGCGGATCGATCGGGTTGAGTACGGTCTGCGGGTCCCAATCGTCAGGATGCAGGGCCTTGCTCATTTTTGCCCAGTCGAACGGAAGTGTGGGTGCGTACACGGTTTTCAGTACGTCGTCGGCGATCTCCGGAGTCACCAGGAGTGCTCCCTGTGAAAGGAATCGCTCCGGCAGAGACAGGTCGACGCCGTTGAGTTGATCGAAGATGGTGACACCGAGAATTCCTGCCGTGAGTCCGCCGACCGTCGCACTGGTCAGGTATTGCTTTCCCTGCGCGATGTATTCGACGTTCTGCTTGTTACCGTCGAATCCGACCACGATCTTGCCGGTGATCTTCGCGGCGTCCAGTGCCGCAATGACTCCTGCAGCTTGACTGTCGTTCTGCGCGAACACCCCGACGAAGTCCGGCACCGAAGGCAAGATGTTCGTGAACGCCTTTCTCGCGTCTTCCGAAGTCCAGTTGCCCGGCGACGCGGTGACGATCTTGATTCCCGGGTAGTCCTTGGCCGCGGCGTTCAGTCCAGCTGTCCGTTGATCGTCGGAAGACGAACCCTTCTGCCCCGGAACATGAATGATGGTTCCGTTGCCGCCGACCTTGTCGAACAAAGCCTTGGCGGTTGCGACGGCGATCTTGGTGGACGGCGGTGTGATGAAGCGGACCCACTTGTCCGCGTCGGCCGGTGTGTACCAGGCGGGCGCCGTGTACGAGCTGGCATACAGAATCCCGGCTGCCTGGCAGGCTTTCGTGACAGCTGCCGCTTGAGCTTCGGTGGCGGGAGTACCGAAGATCGACTTGCCGCCCGAAGCGCGGACGTTGCCTACCTGTCCCAGCGCAGTGTTGACGTTGCCCTGGTCCTCCACCGAGGACATGCTCACGCCCAGCGCGTCCATCGCCTGCTTGCCGCCGTCCGAGAACGCGACGAAGTAGTCGTTGGAGAGAGTTGTGACCTGGCAGAGGGTCTTTTCCTGGACTTTGCCCGCGCCAGCGCCACCGCCGGCGGCGGTACTGGTGGAACTGCCGCCTGCTCCGCAGGCCACTGCGCCGAGGGTGATGCCTGCTGCGCCCATTGCGGCGAAGAAGGAACGTCGGGTCAGTGGATGAGAGAACGTCGCGTTTCGCGCGACGTCCACGATCTTCGATTCGATCGAAGGCATGATCACATCCTTGGTCTCACAAGAGGGGGCTCGAGAGGTTGTCTCGAGGTGTGGAGGAAACGGGAGATTTCGCTACTTCGCCAGCAGATGCGTTGTGAACCAACGGGAAGCGTGTTCGGCCGCTACTGCGAGCTTGGACTGATCGCTGTAGAGCGTCATGTGCGACGTGTGCGGTAGGACGACAAGTTCTTTCTTCGGAGTCGGGATGTTGTTGAAACTCTCGATCTCCAAGTCCCACAACGTGAGGTCGTCGCCTTCGGCGACGATCATCATCGACGGCGTGTCGAGAATCCGGGGTACGAAGTAGTTGACGTCGTAGTCGAGCAGGAGATCGACGGATTCCATGGTCGAACTGTTCTGGTAGAGAGGAGCTTCGGTGGCTTGAAGTGCCGCGAAGGTCGTCTTCGTCTCGGGGAACGGCCAGGACGACAGTTCTTCCTCGGGGTTCTCGCTCGCATGCGCGATGTGCAGTCGCTGATCCGGATCGTCGAAGCGGAGTCGGCGATCTTCGAGAATTGCGTCCCACAGCTTTCGATAACCCATGGTCCCGTGGATCCGACGCATGTTGCGGTACCCGTCGATCACCGGAATCTGAGACACGATGGCCTTCACCCGGGGATCGGTCGCGGCGAGAATCATCACGTGGCCGCCGGAGTAGGAAATTCCCCAGGCGCCGAGACGGTCGTTGTCGATGCCGGGAGTGCGCTCGAGAAAGCTGAGCGCGTTCTGATAGTCACGAATCTGTTGCTTCGGGTCCAGATGTTGGCGGGGCTCACCGTCCGAGACGCCCAGGTTGCGGTAGTCGAAGACCAGCGCAGCCATACCGGCCGTCACGAAGGCCTCGGCGTAATAGGGCATGACCAATTCGCGGACGTAGCACCAACCGCCTGCCAGTACGACGGCCGGAACGTCGTCGTCGGTGTCGGGTCGGTACAGCCAACCGCGAACGGTGACTCCGTCGCTGGAGAATTCGACATCTTCACGGCGCATTGCGCGACTCCTCATGTAACGAGTGAAAGCTGAACGGAAGTAGGTACGAAAGAAAACGGAAGGTCTTGTCGCCGTGCGTATTACGGCATCGACGCGGTTCGCTCGTGCCAACTGCCCCGAGCGGATCGTCGCGGATCCGAAGTACTCCGTAATCGTGAGTCACCTCACAGCCTTTGTCAAGTGCCACTGGACAGCAAGGAAAATCCGTCGGTATAGTCCTGCTCACCCACTGCGCATGTATTCGTAACGAGCGCAGCATTATTGGAGGTGTTCCGGCTCGTGAACGGCGAAGAAGTTCTGTGTGCCTACGAAAAGATGTTGTTGATCCGGATGATGGAGGAGCGCATCTCGGCGCTCTACAAGGGCGACACCATTCCGGGGTTCGTTCACACTTCGATAGGTCAAGAGGCGTGCGCGGTGGGGGCTCTCACTCATGCGCGGGTCAGTGACGTCATCACCTCGACGCACCGCGGGCACGGCCATGTTCTGGCAAAGGGTCTCGAGCCCGACCGGATGATGGCGGAGTTGATGGGCAAGGTCACCGGAGCCAACAACGGCCGGGGTGGCTCGATGCACGTGGCGGATCCCCGCTTGGGGATCTTCGGTGCGAACGGGATCGTGGGCGCGGGGTTGCCGATTGCCGTCGGTGCGGCTTTCGCTGCCAAGGATCGCGGTGAGGGCGATCTGGTGGTGGCGTTCTTCGGTGACGGGGCGATTGCGACCGGTGCGTTCCACGAGGCGATGAACATGGCTGCTCTGTGGAAGCTGCCGATCATCTTCCTGTGCGAGAACAACGGATTCTCGGAGTTTTCCTCGACGGTGGATCAGCATCCTGTCCCGATCTCTGCGCGCGCAGCGGGATACGGGATGAAATCGATCACGCTGGCAGGCAACGACGTCGAGGCGGTCGCCGACGGTATTCGGCCGGTGTACGAGCAGGTGCGAGGCAGCGGTGGTCCGGTGTTCGTGGAGGTCACGACTCTGCGGGTGCACGGGCACTACGAGGGCGATCCGCAGGTGTACCGCGACAAGGACGAGATGGCGCGAGACATTCTCGCGGCCGATCCACTGACGCTGACGCGTGGCCGACTCCGAGAGCTCGGCATCGGGGACGAAGTACTCGATCTGGTGGACAAGCGGGTGAGGGCGGTGGTCGCCGAGGCGGAGCGTTTCGCGCGGTCGTCGCCGCAACCGGAGGCGTCGAGCGTGATGGAGTACATCTTTTCGCCGCGTCGCATCTACCCGCCGGACCGCCTCGACGTGGGTGTCGGCGCGGGCGGCGCGGCCGTGTCGCAGTCCAAGATCCTCAAGGCGGCGCTCGACGACTCTCTGGCGGCCGATCCGGATGTGTTTCTTGCCGGCATCGACGTTGCCGGCGGAAATGTTTTCGGTCTGACCAGGGGATTGGCCGCAAAGTATCCGGGTCGAGTGCTCGATACGCCGATCTCCGAATCGGCAATCATGGGTCTTGCCGTCGGCTCCGCGATGGCGGGCCGTAGGCCCGTCGTGGAACTGATGTACCTCGACTTCCTCGGGGTGTGCCTGGATCAGTTGATGAATCAGGCGGCAAAACTTCGGTTCATGACGGGCGGCGCAGTGAGTCTGCCGTTGGTGGTGCGGACGCAGTTCGGTTCCGGCAGATCGTCGGGTGGTCAGCATTCGCAGAGTCTCGAGGCGCTGTTGGCGCACATCCCGGGACTGACTGTGCTCATGCCGAGTTCGGGCGCGGATGCATACGGGTTGTTGCGGGCAGCGATCGAGGACGACAACCCGGTCATGTTCATCGAGCATCGACTGCTGTACGAGAAGAAAAGTTTGTTGCCGAGCAAGGATTTTCGGGTTCCGATCGGAAAGGCAGCGGTGACGAGACCAGGTTCGGACGTCACCATCGTCTCGTGGTCGCGTATGGCATTGCACGCCTTGGTCGCGGCGCAGACGTTGGCAGACGAAGGGATCGATGCCGAGGTCATCGATCTACGAACGATTGCTCCGCTCGATCGGGAGACGATTCTCGAATCATTCAGTCGGACGAACCGGATGGTCATTGCCCAGGAAGCCGTCGTGGACTTCGGCGTCGGAGCCGAGATCGCAGCTATGGCGGTGGATTCCGGGTTCTATTCACTGGACGCGCCGGTAGTGCGGGTGGGAGCACGGTACGCGCCTGCGCCCTATGCGCCGGTGCTCGAACGTGAGTGGGAAGTCGGACCTGACGACATCGTTGCAGCCGTTCGGCGGGTGATGTCGTGCTGAGCGCTACCCGCCCGCGGGCAATGACCGGCGGCGGGGTGCTGCCCGAGATGCTTCTCGACGCCCTGCGTCGCGATCCCGAAGCACTGGCCCTTGTCGACGAGAGTGTGCGGTGGACTTACCAGGAATTGGTGGACGCTGCAACGAGCTTTGCAGGCGCACTGCATAAATCGGGATTCGAGCCTGGAGAAGTGGTACTCGTTCAACTGCCGAACTGGTGGGAATCCGTGGTTGCGGCCTGGGGCACGTGGCTTGCCGGCGGCATTCTCCTTCCGGTGGTCCCGATTTACCGCGCACACGAGTTGTCCTTCATCGTCGAGCAAGCTGAGCCGTCGGTGATCGTAGCCCCGCAGGAATACCGCGGATATCGTCACGTCGAGCAACTCGGGACGGTGCTCCGTGATCTGGGCCGAGAGGTTCTTCTGGTGGAGGCTCGAGGCGAAGGTGGGTTGCGACGCACAACGTTCGACGACTTCCTGGACTTCGGGATGGAGTCGAACCGGCCCGACCACCGCGCGGATCCCGACGATGTCGCCCTCGTTCTCTACACGTCGGGAACCACCTCGGCTCCGAAAGGCGTGCTTCACACACATCGGACCCTGATGGCCGAGAGTTCGAGCATGATCGCGCATTGTGGCGTGGATTCGCAGGACCGAATCTTCATGCCTTCGCCGTTACCCCACATCACCGGAATTTCGTATGCGGTAGTTCTGCCGGCAGCGGCAGCCTGCTCTACCGTTCTGATGCAACGCTGGGTTCCCGAAGTGGCAGTTGCGTTGATCGAACGCGAGCAATGCACGTTCACCGTGAGCGCGACACCGTTTCTCCGTGGTCTCGCCGACGCCTACGAGAAGGGCGGATATCGACGATCTCAGCTGACCCGATTCGTGTGTGGTGGGGCCGGGATTCCGCCCGAGTTGGTGCGTCGGGCCCATCGCGTGATGGGGACGGCGGTTGTTCGCACCTACGGATCGACGGAACTTCCGACCCTCGTCATGGGTGATCCTTTCGGTGACATCGACCTGCAGGCAGAGGACGAAGGAGCTGTGATCGGCGGAAACGAATTCCGGCTCGGCGAAGACGACGAGCTGTTGGTGCGGGGCCCGGAACTGTTCGTCGGCTACGTCGACAGCTCGATCAACGAGGAATCGTTCACCGAGGACGGCTTTTTCCGGACCGGCGACGTAGCCACCGTGGACGGACCCGGTCAGATCCGGATCACGTCACGGATCAAGGACATCATCAACCGGGGCGGAGAGAAATTCAGCGCTGCCGACATCGAGTGGGCCCTCGAGGCTCATCCCAATGTGGGAGAGGTGGCGGTGGTCGGGTATCCGGACGAGGATCTGGGGGAGCGCGCGTGCGCCTTCGTGGTTCCGGACGGTGATCCGCCAAGCGTTCGAGATCTGCGGATCTTCCTGCTGTCCGAAGGATTTGCCGTTCAGAAAGCTCCGGAGAGAGTCGAGACCGTTGCGTCGCTTCCTCGGACGGAGAGTGGGAAGGTTCAGAAGTTTCTCCTACGTCGAGCGCTAGGCTTGGGCTCCGCACAGGCGGTCCCCGAGACCTACGGAAGCGAGTTCGGACATGACGGCAACCGGCGCAAAGCCACCTCGTAAGACGGCTGAGTCGACAGCGGCTGCATCGAAGAAATCGCAACCGCGCAAGACGACTCCCCAAAAGACGACGGCACAGAAGAAGTCGGCGCCGGCCAAGGTGGCGGCGCGCAAACAGAAGACGGAGGACAACGGTTTGGGGACGTCGGTAGGCAAGACGGTTCGTGCCGAACGCACGAGACAGGGAATCCCGGTTCGTGAATTGGCGAGGCGGCTCGGCGTATCGCCGTCCTTCCTGTCGCAGTTCGAACTGGGGCAGAGTCAGGCCGCGGTGAACACGCTTTTTGCGATCGCGACCGAACTCAACCTGTCCTTGGACGTGCTGCTCGGCAACAGCGTCGATCCGGAACGGGAATCCGCATCCGAAACGAAGACTCACGAACCGCGGATCTCCGACTGCCTCACCTTTCGGTCGGGTGTTCGCTGGCAACGGTTGGCGAACACTCCCGCGAACCATCACGTCCAGTTCCTCCTCACGGAGTACGAGCCCGGCGCCGATTCCGCACCGGGCGATGCACCGCAGACTCATTCGGGTGACGACTACGGGTACGTGCTGGAAGGGACTCTGACGATCGACATCGACGGAATGCGTCGGCTCCTCAAGGCGGGTGAAGCGATACACCTGGTCGGGAACGTTCCCCACCGGTTGCGCAACGAGACGGACGAGACGGTCAAGGCGATCTGGTTCGTCCTGGGCTGAGTAACCGGGTGCGATGCACTGGGTGTGATGCCGCTAGGTGTGACACCGGTCTCGATTCAACTTAGGCAATCCTTTTCTTGACTAATTCCAGAAAAGCGGCATACTGGGAAACATGCGAGACGGAGAGCATGACTTCGACCCCCGAGCGCAACTGCGCGCCGTCGGGTTGAGGGTCACTGCTCCGCGCCTCGCCGTGCTGGATGCGGTTACAGCCCAACCGCATTCAGACGCCGATTCTGTTGCAGCACTCGTGCGGCAGCAGCTCGGATCGGTATCCACACAGGCCGTTTACGACGTGCTGAAGGCATGCGTGAACGCAGGATTGCTGCGACGCATCGAGCCGGCGGGTTCGCCCGCACGGTTCGAGACGAGGACTGGTGACAACCACCATCACCTCGTCTGTCGCGGCTGCGGCAAGGTCGTCGACGTCGATTGTGTTGTCGGCCAAGCTCCCTGCCTCGAACCTTCCGATAATCACGGCTTCGAAATCGACGAAGCCGAGGTCGTGTTCTGGGGCCGTTGCGAAGATTGCCTGAAGAATTCTGCCGAATCCGACACCGAGTCGGACGCGGTCTCGCAGAATCGAATTGATGCGTCCAGAACCTCCGAGTCAGCCACCTCGCATGCAGCCCATGCGTTCGACTCGGATGCAGCCCCGCTCCTCTGACGCCCAGCCCACAACGCTAGGAGGCTTCGCCATGACCAAGCCCACCACCAACAATTTCGGTATCGCGGTCGCAAGTGATGACGAATCGCTGACCGCGGGTATTCAGGGGCCGGTGCTCCTTCACGACCACTACCTGATCGAGAAGCTCGCGCAGTTCAACCGCGAGCGTGTCCCGGAGCGCATCGTCCACGCCAAGGGCGGCGGCGCTTTCGGTGAACTCGTCATCACACACGACGTCAGCAAGTACACCAAGGCCGCGTTCCTGCAGCCGGGTAAGAAGACCGAGTCCCTCGTCCGCTTCTCCACCGTCGCCGGTGAGCAGGGCAGCCCGGACACCTGGCGCGATCCGCGCGGTTTTGCGATGAAGTTCTACACCGAAGAGGGAAACTACGACCTCGTCGGCAACAACACCCCGGTGTTCTTCATCAAGGACGCCATCAAGTTCCCCGACTTCATTCGTTCGCAGAAGCGACTGCCCGGCTCCGGTCTTCGTGACCACGACATGCAGTGGGACTTCTGGACTCTGCGTCCCGAGACCGCTCACCAGGTGACCTGGCTGATGGGTGACCGCGGTATCCCGAAGACCTGGCGCAACATGGACGGCTTCGGATCGCACACCTACCAGTGGGTCAACGCTGCGGGTGAACGCTTCTGGGTGAAGTACCACTTCAAGACCGATCAGGGCATCGAGTTCCTGACGCAGGCCGAAGCAGACAGCCTCGCCGGTAGCGATCCCGACTACCACCGCGCGGATCTGTACAACGCCATCGAGGCCGGTAATTTCCCGAGCTGGACACTCAAGGTTCAGATCATGCCGGTCGACGAGGCCGAAGGCTACCGCTTCAACCCGTTCGACCTCACCAAGGTCTGGTCCCAGAAGGACTACCCACTGATCGAGGTCGGCAAGTGGACGCTGAACCGCAATCCGGAGAACTTCTTCGCGCAGATCGAGCAGGCATCCTTCGAGCCGTCGAACGTGGTGCCCGGCATCGGATTCAGCCCGGACAAGATGCTTCTCGGCCGCGTCTTCTCCTACGCCGACGCACATCGTTACCGCATCGGCACCAACTACGCCGACCTGCCGGTCAATGCCCCGAAGAACGAGGTGAACTCCTACTCCAAGGAGGGCGCCATGCGTTACAGCTTCAATTCCCCGTCGACGCCGGTGTACGCACCGAACTCGTACGGCGGACCGCATGCCGATCCGTCGGTTGCCGGTGACGAAGGACTGTGGGCGTTCGACGGCAAGGCAGTGCGCGCCGGATACATCGAGCACGCCGAGGACGGCGACTTCACGCAGGCCGGAACGCTGGTCCGTGAAGTTCTCGACGACGCAGCTCGTGAGCGCCTGGTGAGCAACATCGTCGGCCACGCCCTTGCCGGCGTCAGTGAGGAAGTTCTGTTGCGTGTCTTCGAGTACTGGAAGAACGTCGACGCAGATTTGGGCAAGCGCGTCGAAGAAGGTGTACGCGCAGGTCAGTGACCCGCTGACATGAGCATCGCTTAGGTCTACCGAATGCGGACCGCTGCAAGGGAAATCACTTCCCGGCAGCGGTCCGTTTCCGTCTACCCAACTACAGAAGCGCAAACCAATAGACGAAGCATGCGAGAAGGAATACAACGACTGACTCCATGACGACACCCCTGTTCGACGTGCACTTCTGCTGTTCGCACTCTCCATGATCCGCTTCTCGAGCTGAGAATGCTCGGGGCACAAGTTTCGCGAACCGAGGTGTTGGGCAGTCAATTCCCATGGCAATAGGTGCGGTTCTCTTCGACATCGACGGAACGCTCGTCGATTCCAACTATCTGCACGTAGAAGCGTGGTCGCGAGCTTTCTTCGAGGTAGGTCGCCCGGTCGACGCGTGGCGGGTACACCGCAGCATCGGCATGGACGGAGACCAACTACTGGAGTCCTTGCTCGGCGAAGACATCGACGGGTGCGGACCGCGAGCCAAAGAACTTCACACCACGTACTACCGGCAGTCGGCCGACCGTCTCCGAGTACTGCCGGGAGCGCGCGAGTTGATCCGCCGAGTTCACTCGCTCGGACTGCACGTGGTGCTCGCTACCTCGGCGCCGGACGACGAACTGAAGTTGCTACGCCGGACGCTCGACATCGACGAAATGATCTACGCCGCCACCTCTTCGGAATCCGTCGACGAGGCCAAACCTGATCCGGACCTGATCGAGGTCGCGCTCGCGAAGGCAGGTGTCGACGCGGGCAATGCGGTCATGGTCGGGGATGCCGTCTGGGACATGAAGGCGGCGACATGGGCGGGCGTTGTGGCTGTGGGAGTGCGCAGCGGCGGCATGTCGACCGACGAACTCGAAGGTGCGGGTGCGGCTGCCGTGTACGACGACGCCCGCGACCTCCTCGACCACCTCGACGGCAGTGTGATTTCCGAACTCGTTTCAGGCCTAGATACCGGGAGTTGATCAGTGATGGCACGATTCGGCTACACCTTGATGACGGAGCAGGCAGGTCCGAAAGAACTGGTTCGCCATGCAGTTCGGGCCGAAGAAGTCGGCTTCG
The DNA here is from genome assembly GCF_029269915.1 of Rhodococcus sp. C3V. Classification (NCBI taxonomy): domain Bacteria; kingdom Bacillati; phylum Actinomycetota; class Actinomycetes; order Mycobacteriales; family Nocardiaceae; genus Rhodococcus; species Rhodococcus sp. C3V. The sequence continues at coordinate 71,058 of NZ_JARJBE010000007.1, read as the reverse complement.
ACTTCGAAGTGATGAGTGATCACTACTCGCCGTGGCTGACCGAGCAGGGGCATGCACCCTACGCCTGGTCGGTGCTGGGGGCAGTCGCCCACGCCACCGAGCGAGTCGGTTTGATGACGTACGTGACTTGTCCGACCGTGAGGTACCACCCCGCCGTCGTCGCTCAGAAAGCTGCGACGATCCAGATCCTCGCGGACGGACGCTTCACCCTGGGATTGGGAAGTGGCGAGAGCCTGAACGAGCATGTGGTCGGCGAGGGTTGGCCGTCCATCGACACCCGCCAGGACATGCTGCAGGAGGCGGTGAGCATCATTCGCGCACTGCTCGCCGGAGATCTGGTGAGCTGGAAGGGGGAGTACTTCGACGTCCAGTCCGCCAGGATCTGGGATCTCCCCGAGAACCCGGTTCCGCTGGCGCTGGCCATGTCCGGAGACAAGTCCGTCGAGCGTTTCGGTCCGATGGCCGACGATCTGATTGCCGTGCAACCGGATTCGGAGCTAGTGCACTTGTGGAAGCACGTGCACGGCCGAGCATACGGATTGGCTCCCGCAGGCCGGACCATCGGTCAGATTCCGATCTCGTGGGACCCTGATCGCGACACGGCAATTGCACGAGCTCATCAGCAGTTCCGGTGGTTCGGCGGAGGGTGGTCCGTGAACTCCGAACTGCCGACGCCGGCGAGCTTCTCGGGTGCGACTCAGTTCGTGCGCAAAGAGGATGTAGCTGAAAGCATTCCGTGTGGTCCCGATCTCGATGTGATCGTCGAAGCGGTCAAGGCATACACGGACGCCGGATTCACCGATGTGGCACTGGTACAGATCGGTGGAGATACCCAAGACCGATTCTTCGACGAGGCGGCCAAGCCGCTGCTCGAGGCTCTGCACGTCGAATTGGGTTGATCGAGAAGATCAATCGAGTTCCGCCGAGTGGGCTCTTGTCGAGTCGCGCGCTACCGCCGTGCAGCCTCGCCTGCTGCGCGACGAGGGCCAGTCCCAAACCGCTTCCGGCGTCGCCCGCACCGGTACCACGAACGAATCTCTCGAACATCGCTTCGCGTTCCGAAGGCGCGATCACGGTGCCGTTGTCGTCGACGAATACCGTCGCCGAACCCGTCGCAGCCCCTGATCGGACGGTGATCTCGACTTCGTCGGCATTGCCGTGCCGAACGGAATTGGTGACGGCGTTGGTCAGCACCAGACGGATACCCGCGGGAAAGGCCTGAACCGAAAGTTCTTCCGGTGCTTTCAAACGAACGTCGACCTGCGGGTGCAGACGGCCTGCGTCAGCAACGGCGCGATCGGCAACCTCCACGAGATCGACGTCGGCACAATCCTCGGGATCGGCCACGTCACCCAGGGCTAGAGTCTCGAGGTCGGTCAGGGTGCGCTCGATCTGGCGCTGCGCTTCCAACAATTCGCCGGACAGTTCGCGCCGTTGGCTCTCCGTGAGATCGAGTGTTGCGAGAACTTCGAGATCGGTACGCATCGACGTGAGAGGTGTGCGCAGTTCGTGGGCGGAGACGCGAGCGAAATCGCGTGCCGACTCCAACGCCTCCTCGGTGCGGCTTCGATCGCTTTCGATGCGACTGAGCATGCTGTGGATTGCCTCCGACAGTTCTTCGGCTTCTCGCGTTCCACGTACCGACGGTGCCCGGCGCGAGAGTCCGTCGACGTCGAGGTTGTTGCCGATCGAACTGGTGGTCTCGGTCAATTGCTGTAGTGGCCGGACGGCTCGGCCGGTGAGGAACCAACCGAGCCCGGCCGCGGCAAGGATGGCGACCACTGCTGCAGCGGCCACTTGGAACTGCTGCTCACGGATTGCCTGGGTCAGTGGGTCTTCGGGGATGCTGACGGCCAGTGCGGCGCCGCTGTCGCCGGGCACCAGAACATCACGACTGCGAACATCGGTGGTAGCCAAGGCGCTGACGGTCGCGGCGTTGAATCCGGGGCTGACCACGGATGGTTCTGTTGTTGCAGTTGGTGTTTCGATGAATAGCGGGCTCGGCGCACTCGCCGCGACGCCCAGGGTGACGGAATCGAGAGTGCGTTCGAGTTGTTCGGATCCGTTGACACGCAGAAAGACCGCGAACGCAATTCCGATCGCGGCAATCACGATTCCGGCGGCCAGGCCCGAGGCGATGGCTACGCGAGTCTGAAGTGACAGCGGCCGCTTCATCGTTCGGCCCTCAGGACGAAGCCCACCCCACGCACTGTGTGGATCACGCGGGGAGTCCCGTCGACTTCGAGTTTCTTGCGTAGATAGGTGACAAAGACGTCGACGACATTGGTGTCGGCAGCGAAGTCGTAACCCCAGACGAGTCGCAGGAGTTGTGCGCGACTGAGTACGACACCGGCGTGCTCGGCGAGTACCGACAACAGGTCGAATTCTCTTTTGGTGAGTTCGATTCGTCTACCGTCGATGTGCGCTCGATGGCCACGGAGATCGACCGTCAGCGGTCCCACCGTGATCGGATGGTCGACCGACGGGGTGGCTCGCGTCGTGCGTCGAAGTAATGCGCGGAGTCTGGCGACGAGCTCGGCCAACTCGAAGGGCTTGGTGAGGTAGTCGTCGGCGCCCGCCTCCAGCCCCGCGATGCGATCACCCACGGAACTTCGGGCGCTGAGTACGCAGATCGGAACCTCGTTGCCGATCGCGCGCAGGGCGGTCACCACCCCGACGCCGTCGAGGCCGGGCATGTTGACGTCGAGAACGAGCGCGGCCGGGCATTGCTTGTTCACCGATGACAAGGCCGATCGTCCGTCGACGGCAGTTGCCGTGTCGAAGCCCGACAATCGGAGTCCACGTTCGAGCGAATTCAGAACCTTCGCGTCGTCGTCAACGATCAGGATGCGCTCGCGTGTACTCACCCCAGCCATGGTGCCATCGGATCAAGGCCTGGGGCCTCGCTCGGAGCGAGGGCCGTCGCATTCTCATCAACTCCTAAGAAACCGACAACAGATCTGCAGTGTTGGCTTCATAACCTCGGGTTTCTCGGATGCGACCGCGCCGAGAACTCGAGAACGTTCGATCAAGGAGAACTACGATGACGCGATTGAAAGTGAACGGCAAGCGGGCCCGCCGGACCGGTGTGGTGGTGGCGTCCGTGGCGGTCCTCGGTATGGCAGTGGCGCCGGGAATCGCCTGGGCTTCCAATCCGATTTCCGACGGGTCACCGGTGGCGGTGCGGTCGATCGCGACCGCTCCGTCCGAGTTGGGTGTGGCTCCCGAAGTAGCGTGTGGTGTCGCGGCGCCGATTTCCGACGAGGAGCTGCAGAAGCTCATCGACGAGGGGAAGGTCGTGCGCGCGGAGGAGGCCGGTACGGCCGCAGTCACTATCGAAGTGCCGAGCGAAGCTGCGACATTCGTTGCGCGTGAAGGGGTGCCGGCGTTGCCGACCGTCGAGTGGGCTCCGACGACCGAAGGTGTTCCGGCAGAGGTGCTCGACATGGCAGGCGTCGCTCCGCTGGAGGAGGGCGTTGCCCTGTCATGCACGGTTGCCGCGGGCTGACGAGCGAAAAAAGCTCCGCATGAACCGCTTTGACCTGGAACGGTACGGCCGTACTCAACTGGGTCTGGAGGTTGGTCAAGCCTGTCGGTAGCACTTGCTACGTTCGGGGCGGTCTCGGCGAGCATGCCGGGGCCGTCGCCGACGGCGTCATGTGTGTGGTGTCTTGCAGAGGGTGCGGTACGGCCTGATGCGGGGCGCGTTTCGAAAGGTGTTGTGTTTCATGGTCATGGGCCCCACCCACGCGATGTCCGGTGCTGCTGTGGGGTTGGTGGTTGCGGAGTTGTTGCCTCTCGACTGGGGAGGGCCCACATCCACTGCGGAAACTTTGACCTTTGCCGGAGTGTGCGCCGGAGCCGCCTTGCTTCCCGACCTCGATACCGGTCAGTCGACGGTTTCGCGATCATTCGGTCCGCTCAGCAAGGCTCTGGCCAAAGGCATCGACGCAATTTCGGTGACCTTCTACCGCATCACCAAAGGCAAGAAGGACGGCAAGCGTCGTGGTGGGCATCGGACGCTCACGCACACCGCGCTGTTCGCCGCCGGGTTGGGTGCCGGGGTCTCGGCGCTGGTTGTTCAGTTCGGGAAGCCAGCCATCATCATCACCCTGTTCTTCTGCCTCGGGTTGGCCATCCGAGGATTGGCGGGTGAATTGGCCAAGGAGAAGGGATGGCTCGCGGTCTCCGCCGTTGCGTTGGTGCTCTCTGCCCTCACCTGGCAGTGGTATCCCAGCGAGGCCGGATCCACGGGGCTAGGTGTTGCGGTGGCACTGGGCTGCGCCACGCACTGTCTCGGCGATGCGATCACCAAGGAGGGAGTGCCGTTTCTTGCACCTCTGATCCCGCTCGGCGGCAAGCGATGGTGGGAGCAACGGCTGCCGTCATTCCTGTCCATCCGTGCAGGTGGGAACCTAGAGAAGGTTCTGATCGGGCCGGCTCTGACGGTTCTGACTGCCTGGTTGATCATCAGTGCGTTCGACGGTGCCCCGGAAGCGATCTACGCGGTATTCGCTCCGATGGTGCAGTGAGCTTCGGAAAACTTTTATTACGGAACCACTGGCATCGTAATCATATTTGTTCTACGTTCGTCCCTGACATGAACCGAGTCGGCTGACGGAGTGAGCAGTGGTGCATCAAGCAGAGCGCATGGCAGAGCACAGCTCGAGCGAAGACGGTGTGAGCCGGCGCGGATTTCTCGCAGCGAGTGCCGGCGCAGCTGCTCTCGCGGGCATTTCCTGGGCGCCGGCTGGAGCAGTTCCCTGGGGTTCGGCATCGACCATCGCGCCACCGCCCGGATTTCCGTCGGACATTCCGTTGTCACAGCAGGCGTACGCGAACTGGTCGCGAGAAATCATGCTCGACAGCGTGTGGACGGCCACGGCACGTCACAGCGATGACGTCGTCACCCTCGCCAACTGGGCGTTCGACAACGGGTACACAGTGCGTGCGAAGGGAACGATGCACGGGTGGAGTCCGTTGACGGTGGTGCCCGGCGCGCCTTCGGATCGAGTTCTGCTGGTCGATACGATGGCCAAACTGAATTCGGTTGTGGTGCAGCACGGCACGCCCGCAACGGTCACGGCGGGCGCCGGCGCCAGTATCGAAGCGATTCTGACAGCGCTCGAGCGAGAAGGGCTCGGCTGGGCCAACTCTCCGGCGATCGGTGAGCTGTCCATCGCCGGCGCGCTGGCGATCGGTGCTCACGGGGCAACCTATCCGGCTGTGGGGGAGACGATCACCCCTGGTCAATCGTATGGTTCGCTGAGCAACCTGATCACCGAGATCACGGTGGTGGCGTGGGACGAAGGCATCAATCGGTACGCACTGAAGACATTTCACCGATCGGACGTCGAGAGCACCGCCTTCCTGACCCATCTGGGTCGAACCTTCGTCACCTCCGTGACGCTGCAAGCCGGGGAGAATTATCGGCTGCGGTGCCAGAGTTTCACCGACATTCCGTGGCAAGAACTCTTTGCTGCTCCCGGTTCGCCAGGGCGTACCTACGAGAGTTTCGTCGAGAAATCCGGACGGGTGGAAGCAATCTGGTTCCCGTTCACGCAAACACCGTGGCTCAAGGTCTGGACACCGACCCCGGTCAAACCGCCGGAGTCCCGAGAGGTGAGCGGGCCGTACAACTACTTCTTCTCCGACGCGATTCCCGAAGAGGTCACCACCCCGTTGGGGATGGTGGCACAGGGTCTCCAAGCTGCGACACCGCTGTTCGGCGCCTCTCAGTTCGGCGCTGTAGCAGCAGGATTGGTGCTGACCGACACCGACGATCTCTGGGGCTGGTCGAAAGACGTTCTGTTCTACCTCCGGCACACGACCTTGCGCGTCGTAGCCGGGGGCGGAGCCGTGATCACCAAGCGGTCCAACATCGGCCGAGTCGTCCACGAGATGACGAGTTGGCTGAACGAACGAATGACGCACTACGCGTCGCTGGGGCAGTATCCCGTCAACATGCCGTTCGAAGTGCGTCTCTGCGGTGTCGACGATGACGGCGAGGTGTTGGTCGACAGCGCCGGAGTGCCGGACCTGTCAGCGGTGCGGCCGCGGGCGGATCGTCAGGACTGGGACACAGCGATCTGGATGAACGTGGTCTCGATTCCCGGCACCGCGGGATTGCCTGCCTTCCTTCGCGAAATGGAACGGTGGATGGTCGCGAACTACTCCGGCGATTACGCGACCTTCCGTCCGGAGTGGTCCAAGGGGTGGGCATTCACCGATCAGGCGGCGTACCAGGACGACGAATTCCTCACCAGCACAGTGCCTGCCACCTTCCGTGCCGGTGGCGACGGGAATTGGGACTTCGCTCTCGCCACTCTCGACGAACACGACCCACACCGCGTCTTCAGCAATACGTTCCTCGACCGCGTATTGCCACCCAGCTGAATCTCCTACTGCGGAAGCGGTTTGCGCCAACATACGTCGGTGACACGGATACGCTGATTGTTGTCACCGTTCCAATCGACGCTCAGCCCCTGAGTTCGGAGTGCGTCGGCTACCTGGCGCCCGACGGTCTGATCGGTGTGCGCGATCATGTGTGCCTTGGCGGTTTCGTCGCCGCCGAAGGCAGCGGCGACCAGTGCGGGATCGAGATCGTGGGCCGGACGAAACGCACTGTAGGACAAGTAGAGATCGGACGGCTCGTCGCCGAGACGCTCCGCATCTTGCATGTGGAAGAACGTGTACGCCCACTGAGCAAAGGGATACCCGTTCTCGTCGGGTTCGGACGGCGTGCGTTCGTCGTCGATTTCAGTAGTGCCGCACTGCATGCAGCAGGTGAAGTTCATCCGGGCTACGATGCCGTTGCGCTCGAGATCAGCGAAGGCTGCGGAGAGGCGCTCGAAGTCGCCGGGAGCCGTCCACTGGGTCTGCTCCCCGAGTCTGTGGTCCCAGACCTCACGCACTACTGCGTCGATCTGTCTGCCGAGTTCGTCGTTCTCGAAGCCGCCCTCGACACAGTCTCGGGCGGCTTCGCAGATTTCGTCGAACGTCGCGAAACCTGGGAGTACCAGTTCGCGTGCTTGCTCACCTACGGCGACGATGTCGGCCTCACTGAGCACCGGTGCTGACCGTGACTGTGCTGACCGTGACTGTGCTGACCGTGACTGTGATGACCGTGACCAGGGCAATCGCATACCGGCACCGTACTGCACCGATCCGACCGTCAGGCGACGTCGGCTGCTGCTTTCGTTTCCTCCTCGTTTGACGGGGCCGGCTTGTTCGGGATGAGCGCCGTGGCGATCAGGCCCACCACGACAAATCCGGCCGCAAGGTATCCGCCGAGTGTGATGCCGTGAGTCATCGCAGATTGGGCAGCGTCGGCGACGAAGGCAGTGTTCGGTGAACCGGCCAGCGAGTCGATGGCGGCGCCTGCGCTGTCGGTGACTGCCCGCGTCAACTGATCAGCCTGAGCTTGGTCGACACCGGATCCGGTGAGGTCGTTGTTCAGCGTCGAATTGAGAGTGCTGAAGAAGACCGTGGTGAGGACAGCGATGCCCAGTGCGGATCCGAGTTGGCGGAACGCGCTCTGAATGCCGGAGCCTTGACCGGCGCTCTGCTCGGGAATCTCCTCGAGCACCACGTTGGTCACCTGGGCAGTCGCAAAACCGACGCCGATTCCGTAGAAGAACAGCACTGCGGCGATAGTCCACCAGGGGCTGTCTGTCGCAGCGATGAATCCGAGGCCGGCGAGACCGAGCGCTTCGAGAGCCAGGCCGATACGGACCAAGCCCAACGGCGAGACCTTCGATGCCAGCCCGAAGCTCGCACCACTGGCGACAAAGCTGCCGATGGCAATGGGAACCAGCGCGAGCCCTGCCTGGAGGGCGCTGTATCCGAGCGTGAACTGGAGCCAGAGAGGAAGCACCGCAACGATTCCGAACTCGCCGAGTCCGATGATCAGCGTCGCGATGTTGCCGTTGCGGAACGACGAGATGGAGAACAACCGTACGTCCATCAGTGCCCGCGACGGATCGGCGCTGCGGGTGAGCATGGTTTGACGGTAGGCGAACGCACCGAGCGACAGAACGGCGAGAACCAGCGCCACCAGAACCGGCGACGGTCCGCTGGACCATGAAAGACCGAACAGATCGAAGGGTTCCTTCGTCGTCAGCCACCCGTACGTTCGTCCCTCGACGAGGCCGAAGGCCAGCAGGCCGAGCCCGGCGATGGACAGTGCTGCTCCGGTGGCGTCGATGCGCCCAGCGGTGCGGGGTGAGGGCGCGATGAACAGCACTGCGCCGATCAGAATGAGCGCAGCAAGCGGAATGTTGATCCCGAATGCCCAACGCCATGAGGCATGTTCGGCAAGCCAGCCGCCGAGCAATGGGCCGAGGGCGGATGCAGCGCCGATGGTGGAGCCCCAGACCGCGAAGGCCTGGCCGCGCGCCTTTCCGGTGAACATCGCGTTCAGAAGCGACAGTGACGTGGGCAGGATCATGGCCGCGCCGGCGCCCTGCAGGAAGCGCGCCAGGATGAGCAGACCGCCGTTCGGCGCCAGTCCGGCCAGCAGGCTCGTCGCGCCGAACACGATGACACCGGCAATGAAGATGCGACGAGCGCCGACCAGATCGGCAACTCTGCCGACCAATAGCAGAAGTGCCGCGAACACGATTGCGTAGGACTCTTGGATCCATTGAGCCTGAACGGAATTGATCCCGAGATCTTCGATGATCGAGGGAACTATGACGTTGACGATCGTGGTGTCGACGACGATCAGTGCCACGCCGAGTGCAATGGCGATCAGGCCCAACCACTTGCGGGTGGTGGGTGAGATGTTCACGAATAAACCTCCATTGTGAAGTAACTTTACAATGAAGGTATATTTGAGGCGGTAAGTTGTCAACGTGCGCGCTGGGCTCGACCGGCCGCCGTCTGGCACAGGAAAGGTGGGATCACCGAGGTGGAGGCACCGCGCGACATCTCCGTGGAGCGGGAGCGGCTGATGGACGAATTCCGCGCGTACGGTGGCACGTTCACCGAATTCAGCCATCGATTCGCGTCGTGGCTCGGCCTGCATTCCACCGACGCGACTGCCTTGATGGAAATCACCGCTGCCGAGGAGAAGGGGACGCCGCTCTCACCCGCCCGCCTCGGAGAGCGGATCTCGCTGACGTCGGGTGCAACCACCGCGTTGCTCAACCGCCTGGAGAAGGCGGGACATATCGTCCGGACCCGAGAGAATGCCGACCGGCGAGTGGTCACGCTGCACAGCAGTGCGCATGTGCAGGACCTGGCGGACGAGTTCTTCGGGCCCCTTGCCGTGCGACTCGACGCCATGATGGCGAAGTACCCGCCCGAACTGCTCAGTCGATTCGAGGAATTTCTCGTCGACCTTCACTCGACGATGAACGAACACCTCGAGCAGGACAACCGCTGAACAAAAAACGCCGCTCGACTCCGGAGAGTCGGGCGGCGTTCTTTGTGCCGGTGACGGCTACTTGCCGAGCTTGGCTTGCAGGTCGTCGAGAACCAGGCCGGCACCTGTCGGGCCGAGGCCCAGGAACCAGGTCTCGTCGCTCACCTCGGTGGCGCGTCCTTCCTTGACTGCGTCCATGCTGGCCCACAGCGGTCCGGCAACAACCGTGGTCTGGCCCGTGTCGGCGGGATTTCCGTAGCTGGAGTAGAAGATTCGGTCACCCTCCGCCTCGGTGATCGTTTCCGGGCTGACCTCGACGGCCAGTTCGTCGATGTCCTGGATCGCCGGGCGGGGCAGGCCGACGTCCTTCAAGATGACGCCGATGAACGACAGATTGCCGTACAGGCGCAGCTTCCCGGACATGAAACGAACCAGTGAAACGGTCGGGGAGCCGTCGATCGACTCACGTACCTTATCGGCGTGCTCTTGGTAGTCGTTGAGAACCTGCTCAGCCTTGGTCTCCTCGCCGAGTGCGTCACCGGCAAGGAGGAAGTTCTCCTTCCACGGAAAGCCGGGGCGGATGCTGAAGACCGTCGGAGCGATTGCCGCGAGTTGCGGGTAAAGCTTGTCCTGGCGCAGCTTGCTGCCGAGGATCAGATCGGGCTGCAGTGCGGTGATCGCCTCGAGGTTGAGGTTGTTGGTCGTGCCGACATCGGGGACACCGACCAACTTGTCCGCCAGGTACGACGGCTGACCGGCGGCGCTTTCCGGGCTGGCGATGCCGACCGGGGTGATCCCGAGCGAGAGAACCTCGTCGAGTTCACCGCTGTCGAGGACGACGACGCGGGTCGGCTTGGCCTCGAGGGTGGTCTCGCCCAGGGCATGGGTGATGGTGCGAGGGAACTCGCCTGGCGCGGCATCGCTGCCGAGCTTCGCGGTTTCCGTGTCGGCGGTGCTGAACAGCTTGCCGCCGGTCGCGACATCGGTGTTGCCGTTCGCGTTGCCGCCGGCGTCGGAAGAGCCGCAGGCCGTAGCGAAAAAAACAGTCGCCAAGGCAACCATGGCGACCCGGACCGACGTGCGGCTCCGGAGAGTGGTGCGTGAGTGCATTAGGCTACCCTACCTTTCGGCTATCGGGCTTGGTCAGGGAGGTATCCGCACCGTTGACGCCAGGTGAGCGGCGCGTCAGGTCTCGCTCAGCGGGACCGCTACGCAATTCGGACTACAGGGTGCGACCAACGTGTTAGCTTCGCGAAAGACCTGTACTGGTAAGCGAAGACGCGTGTAGTGAGGATTTCGATGACCCTGAACATTGCCGATCTGTTCGAGGCCGTTGCCGATGCGATCCCCGATCGAGTTCCCTTGATTCTGGAAGACGTGCGATTGAGCTACGCCGAACTCGAACTGCGATCGAACCGACTCGCTCATCACCTGCAGTCGGTGGGCGTCGAGCCTGGGCAGCACGTCGGTATTCACATGCGTAACTGCGTCGAGTACGTCGAAGCGCTCCTGGCTTGCTTGAAGATCAGAGCGGTACCGATCAACGTCAACTTCCGCTATACCGATGCAGAACTCCTGTACATCTACACCAACTCTCAAATGGTGGCACTGCTGGTCGAAGAGGAATTCGCGCCGACGGCATTGGCCGTGGTTCCGCAGTGTCCGGAGATCACCCACGTGTTGATCGTCGGCGAAGACTACGAGAACGCCCTTGCCGCGCAGACTGATACCCGCGACTTCGGCCCTCGCAGCAACGACGACCATTTCATCATCTACACCGGCGGCACAACCGGAATGCCCAAGGGTGTGGTGTGGCGGCACGAGGACTTCTTCTTTGCCGCCCTGTCCGGAGCGAACCTCAGCGGGCCGCCGCGTCGTAGCCTCGAAGAGGTTGTGGATGCAGCTGTAGCGAACACCAATCCAACTGTGCTGCTACTCATCCCGCCGCTCATGCATGGAGCCGCAATCTATTCACTGCTCACGGCATTCCTCATGGGAGCGCCCCGAGTGCTGACCCGCAGCTTCGATCCGATGGAAGTGTTGCGACTGGTCGAGGCCGAGAAGATCACCGGAATCACCGTCGTCGGCGACGCAATTGCTCGGCCGATCGCCGACGCCATCACCGCAAGCGAAGGGCGCTACGACCTTTCGACTCTCCAACTGATCGGGTCGGGTGGCGCGTTGTTCTCCCCGAACCTGAAAGCAGAACTGACAACCCGACTACCGGGGTTGGTGATCAAGGATGCATTCGGTGCTTCGGAATCCGGCAACGACGGCGTCGTCGAATTCGGTGAGGACGGTTCCAAGCGAATTCGATCCAACCCCAACATGATTCTTGTCGACGACGAATTCCGTCGCATCGAACCAGGCTCGGACACAGTCGGTTTCATCGCCCGGGCCGGCCATGTTCCCGTTGCCTACTTCGGCGACCCGGCCAAGACTGCTGCAACTTTTCCCGTCGTCGACGGGGTTCGTCTGGCGGTGCTCGGGGACATGGGCACGATGGAAGCCGACGGAACCATCGTGCTGCTCGGGCGCGGTTCGATGTGCATCAACTCCGGCGGCGAGAAGGTCTACCCCGAAGAAGTGGAGCAGGCACTCAAAACTCACCCGGCAGTTTTCGACGCTTTGGTGGCGGGTGCGCCCGACACTCGATTCGGTGAGAAGGTCGCCGCGGTGGTGCAGGTTCGACCGGGATTCGAAGATGTTGCGACGGAATCATTGTCGGAGCATTGCCGCACCCACGTCGCCGGGTACAAGATCCCCCGCTCGATCGTGCTCGTACCAACCATCCTCCGCTCGCCCAGCGGTAAGGCCGACTACCGTTGGGCTCGCGAAACCGTAGCGGGAGCGTAAATCACCTTCCGGCACTTCGGACGACGCACCACTCGTTTCCCTCGGGATCCAGCAGCACCTGAAAGGTGCCGGCCGGGTCCTCCTGGACAGTGCCGACCCGAGTTGCGCCGAGGCGCTCGGCAGCTTCGGTCGCAGCGACGACGTCATCCACACTGACGTCGATGTGTAGACGATTCTTCGTCAGCTTGGATTCCGGTACACGTTGGAAGGCGAGGCGAGTCCATCCTGGAGGGTCGACAAACGCCCACTCCGCGCTCCGCTCCACCGGCTGCCCACCGAGGATTCCGGCCCAGAAGATCGCCAACTGGGCTGGTGCGGAGCAATCCACAACTACTTCATCGACCTGCCCGATCACCGGTTCACAGCTCCGCTGAATTCGGCTGTCACAGCTGCACTCAATTCGGCTGTCACACCTGCGCTGAATTCGGCTGTCACAGCTGCACTCAATTCGGCTGTCACAGCCAGGGCTCGATCGGCTTCTTCACCCACATGATCTTCTCGTCGGGATGCTCACGCCGAGCTTCGGGACGGTCTGGGTTGGCTGCTGCCCACACGGCTTTCTCGTCGAGCAGTCCGGCCGCGATCGTCCAGGTCTCCCGCGTGCTCGGCGGATTGGCGCCCGCCGCCCGCGCAAGCTTGCGCAGCCGATCGTCGGGCATGTCGAGCAACTCTGCACTACTGATATCGCGATCCCAGGCGAACTTGGCAAGACCGACAGCTTTCTCACGTCGGCTACGGCTCGCCATGTCGTTGTGCGCGAAGTCTGGTTCGGATGCCACGGCTTCACCTTATCGTCAACGAAATCGAGGCCCTCCCGCGTAAGCGGAAGGGCCTCGATTTCTGTTCTTCACTGTCGGGGTGGCGGGATTTGAACCCACGACCTCTTCGTCCCGAACGAAGCGCGCTACCAAGCTGCGCCACACCCCGTGTCGAACCTCGGTTAGCTTACATTACCGAGTCGACTGACATTAAATCCGCAGGTCAGTTGCGTAGAACCGACGCTGGAGACTCTGCGGAACTGTGTGCGGAGACATGCTCCGGTTCGCGCCTGGTCGCCGGAACCAAAGTCAGCAGAGTTGCCTCGGGGCGGCAGCAGAAGCGTGCCGGAGCCCACGGCGAAGTGCCGATGCCCGCTGAGACGTGCAGCTGGGTGTGCGCGCCCCACTTCGACGGTCCCTTGACCCGGGATCGGTCGATCTGGCAGTTGGTGACCAGCGCGCCGTAGAACGGAAGGCACAGCTGACCACCGTGCGTGTGGCCGGCGAGCACCAGGTCGTAGCCGTCGTCGGCGAACCGGTCGAGAACTCGAGGTTCGGGTGAGTGCGTCAGGCCGAGCTTGAGCTGGGCGACGGGATTCGGTGTTCCGGCGACGGTGTCGTAGCGATCGCGCTTCAGGTGCGGATCGTCGACGCCGGCGGCAGCAATGCGAATACCGGCCACTTCGAGTTCGCGGCGCACGTGGGTCATGTCGAGCCATCCACGTTCGGTGAACGCGGCCCTCAGATCGCCCCAGGGGAGGGGATCGCCGGTGATGCGCTTGTCCTTGTTGAAGATGTAGCTCAGTGGATTCTTCGGTTTCGGAGCGAAGTAGTCGTTGCTGCCGAAGACGAACAGACCCGGCCGAGCCAACAGATCGCCGAGCGCCTGGACCACTGCCGGGACGCTGCGCTGATGCGACAAGTTGTCGCCGGTGTTGATTACGAGGTCGGGGTCGAGGCCTTCGAGCTCACGCAACCAATTCTGTTTCAACCGTTGGTTCGGCATCATGTGCAGGTCGCTGAGATGGAGGACCCGCAGCGACGACGAACCGGGCGCCAGGACTGGCATCGTCACCTCACGCAGTGCAAATGCATTGCGTTCGATGCCGGATGCGTACCCGATCCCTAGTGCAGCGGCGCCCGCGGCACCAAGTGCGGTGCGGGTCAGATTGGTGCGGAACTGGGAAGACACCTCTCAAGGATACGGGTGTGGCGTTCTTCTGCGTCGCTCTCGCCGCCTTTTACAGCTATTCCACAGAGAATTGTGTCCGGGCGGAGGTAACTATCGGCACGCTCGAAACGCCGAGCGCGTAGCGTTTCCACCATGTCCGACACGACACCATCGCTCAAAGCCACCCTCCGAACCGACATGGTTGCATCCATGAAGGCGAAGGATCCGCTACGTACAGCCACCCTTCGGATGCTCATGGCAGCCATCCAGACCGAAGAGGTTGCCGGTAAGGAAGCACGGGTCCTCACCGACGAAGAAATCATCAAAGTCCTTGCAAAGGAATCGAAGAAGCGCGGCGAATCGGCCGAGATCTACACCGAGAACGGCCGCGGTGAACTTGCCGCGAAAGAGCGCGCCGAAGCTCAGATCATCGACGAGTACCTGCCGACGCCGTTGACCGACGCCGAACTCGTCGACGTCGTCGACACCGCCCTCGCTCAGGTGTCCGAGGAGCTTGGTGAGCGTCCGGGTATGCGTCAGATGGGCCAGGTCATCAAGGCCGCCAGCGCGCTGGCCAAGGGCAAGGCCGATGGCGCACGTATCTCTGCAGCAGTGAAGTCCCGCCTGTAGAAGCGCGCCACCGGAAACCGAAAACGGCCGCGAGCTCCGAGTCACTCGGAGATCGCGGCCGTTCTTGTTTTCAGAGCCGTCAGTTTTCAGGGCCGTCAGTTCGGTGGGGTCCCCGCAGGCGGTGCGGGTTCGCCTCCCGGCGGAGTCGCATCCGGGGGAGTCGCGCCCGGTGCCGGAGCTGCTGGAGCTGCCGGGGATGCGGGTGCTGCCGGAGCCCTTACGGACCCGTCACTGATGTAGATCGTGACGGTCGAACCCGGGATCGCGGACCCGGACGGCGAAACTCCGGTGACCGTTCCCGCCCGTGCTCCGGATGCCGTGGTCACGGAATTGACCGTGAAGCCGGACGCCTGCAACCTCGACGTCGCCGCCGACTGGCTCAGGCCGACAACCTCGGGAACCTGGCCGTTCTGTGATCCCCGTGCGTACTTCTCGTCGATCGGGGGCAGCGAGGTGGGCCCGAAGTTGTTGGCGACCGGGTTCATTGCCGCGAACCAGGATCTCGCCGGTTCGGTACCGCCGTACAGGTTGCCGCTGTAGCAGGGACGTAGCGGGCTCGAGCAGATCTCGCCGGGTGTCGGGGAGTCGCCGAAGATGTAGACGGCCGCAGCGAGGTTGTTGGTGAAACCGAGGAACGCCGAGGACTTGTGGGTCTCGGTGGTACCCGTCTTGCCCGACATCGGCAGGCTCCATCCGGCGCTGCTCGCGGCACCGGCAGACGTACCGGCGCCGACGTCGTCACGGCTCATAGCGTTGGCGAGTGTGTCTGCCAAGCCGGGCTCGACGACCTGCTCACAGCCCTGCTCGGTGACGGCCACCGGCTTGCCGTAGCGGTCGAAGACCGAATCGATGGGACTCGGCGGGCACCACTTGCCGTGCGAGGCGAGAGTGGCCGCGACGTTGGAGAGTTCGAGCGGGTTGATCCAGGTGGGGCCGAGGGTGAACGAACCGAGGTTTTGTTCCTTCTGGAAGTCGGCCATGCTGCGCTCGTCGAAGCCCGAGGTGTTGGGATCGGCGTACGAGCGCATGCCGAGACGGACAGCCATGTCGACGGTCGGCGTGACGCCGGTCGCCTCGATGAGCTTGACGAAAGCGGTGTTTGGGGACTGTGCCAGGGCGTCGGTCACGGACAGCGTCGGCGGATAGTTGCCGGCGTTCTCCACGCAGTACGTCGAGACCGGGCAGCCTGCCGCACCACCGCTACCCATGCCCTTGGCTTCGAAGCGCTTGGGCACGTCGAGGGTCGCGTTGATGCCGAGGCCCTTCTCCATCGCCGCAGCGGTCGTGAAGATCTTGAAGACGGAACCCGCACCGTCACCGGCAAGGGAGTACGGCTGCGCCTGGACGGTTTCGTCGGCGTCGGCATTGAGTCCGTACGTGCGACTGCTGGCCATCGCGATGACCTTGTGTGAATCCTGGCCCGGCCTGATCACGTTCATCACGTTCGCGATGCCGTCGAGGTTGGCGCTCGCGTTCGCGTTCAGTCCGGCCTTGGTGGACGCCTGGACCTGCGGATCGAGAGTGGTCTTGATGAGGTAACCACCCTCGTTGATCTGGTCGCGGGTGATTCCGGCATCCGAGAGGTACTTCAGTGCGTAATCACAGAAGAATCCGCGATCGCCTGCAGCGATGCAGCCGCGCGGCAAGTTGTTGGGGGTTTCGAGGACGCCGAGGGGCTCTTCCTTGGCTGCACGGAACTCGTCGGCACGATCCGGAATGTTCGTGATCATGGTGTCGAGCACGGTGTTACGACGCTCGGTCACGCCCTCGACGTTCGTGTACGGGTTCAGCGCGGAGCTGGACTGAACCATGCCGGCCAGCATCGCGGACTGCGGAACGGTCAGAT
This sequence comes from Rhodococcus sp. C3V, assembly GCF_029269915.1. Lineage (NCBI taxonomy): Bacteria > Bacillati > Actinomycetota > Actinomycetes > Mycobacteriales > Nocardiaceae > Rhodococcus > Rhodococcus sp. C3V. The sequence continues at coordinate 54,430 of NZ_JARJBE010000007.1, read as the reverse complement.
CTGCGGCGTCGACGCCGAAGTAGGTCTGAGCCGCGTCCTGAATGCCGAAGGATCCGTTGCCGAAAGGTACGAGGTTGAGGTACCGGGTGAGGATCTCGTCTTTCGTGAGTTCCTTGTCCAGCGTCAGCGCCATCCGGATCTCGCGGATCTTTCGGGCCGGGGTGGTCTCGATGGCAGCGCGGCGCTCGGCATCCGTCTTGGCCACGACCAACAGTTGGTAGTTCTTCACATACTGCTGATCGAGTGTCGACGCGCCCTGCTGCACTTCACCGGTCGTCGTGTTGGTGAGGAAGGCGCGCAGCGTTCCCTGCCAGTCGACGCCCTTGTGGTCGGGGAACCGGCGGTCCTCGATGGAGACGATCGCCAACTTCATGTTGTTGGAGATCTTCTCGCTCGGGACTTCGAAGCGTCGTTGGTCGTACAGCCAGGCAATGGGATTGCCTGCCGCATCGACCATGGTGGACACCGCGGGGACCGTGCCTTCGACCAGTTCGGCCGAGACGTTGTCGACGGTATCGGCAGCGCGATTGGACGCGAATCCGAATCCGCCGGCCACCGGGAACATCACCCCTGCGACCAGGACACCCGCCAATGCGGAGCTTCCGGCGAGCTTCGCCACTGTTTTTGCAATCGACACGATCTACAGAGTACGTGTGCCCACCCATTGGAACCGGTTTCAGTGTTTTGCGGGTGTTCAAAACCTCCTGAACACGCGCTTTGTACTGCCGTACCAAAAAATGCTCCCGACCGTCTTGCGTTAGGGGCGTTCTTTACCTAAATTGTGATCAGTGTGATCGACGTAACACTCGATCACGAATGTGTCTCAGCTTTCACGTGCTACCGCGAGACGGCTGAGATGGTGCGCTGCTCGCCTCATGGCGACGGTCAGACTTTGTAGAGGGGACCCAGAATGTACACAGCCACCCCGAGTAGCCGTTTGGACATCGAGCAGGCCGAGGCACGAATTGCCTGGGTAACTCAGGCGCGATGCCGCGAGGTCGATCCCGACCAACTTTTTGTTCGTGGCGCCGCACAGCGCAAGGCAGCCACCATCTGCCGTCACTGCCCGGTCCTCATGCAGTGCGGAGCAGATGCTCTCGACAACCGTGTCGAGTTCGGTGTGTGGGGCGGAATGACCGAACGTCAGCGCCGTGCACTGCTCAAGCAGCACCCCGACGTCGACTCCTGGTCCGAGTTCTTCGAAGACCAGCGCCAGCATCACTCAGCAGTCTGATCCAGGTCGATCGGGGGATCAGCCCTTACGAGTGAGCTGATCTCCCACCGCGCGCAGCGCCTCGAGGTCCGAGACCTCGAACGGTAGCGACGGAACACCGATCAGCGGCACCCTCGGGTGAGCTGCGGTGAATCGACTCAGCAAGGCGATTTCTCGCTTCGCGATCACTGCCCGATGGGCATGGATGCGGAGAACGGCTGCGGTGAGGGCTTCGGCCTCGGTCGCATTTTCCTTCGCTTCCAGTTTGTCGGCGGCGGTCACCGCATGATCGGCAGGCAGAGCCGTCAACGTCGGGTGAGTGCGGTTGAGAACCAGACCGGCCAACGGCATCGAGTCACCCGCAAGGCGATCGACGAAGAACGCCGCCTCACGGAGAGCGTCGGGCTCGGCCGCTGCGATCACCAGGAAATGAGTCCCCGGCTGACGCAGCAACTCGTAGGTCTTCGTGGCGCGTTCACGGAAACCGCCGAACATCGAGTCGAGCGACTGCACGAATGCCGATGCATCCGAAAGCATTTGGCTTCCCACGATGGTCGAGACACCCTTCAGGGCCAATCCCATCGCGCCGGCCACGAGCCTGGTCAGGCCACGGCCGGGTGCCGAGAGCAGCCGGATCATCCGTCCGTCGAGGAATGTTCCGAGCCTCTGTGGAGCGTCGAGGAAGTCGAGCGCATTGCGCGACGGCGGGGTATCGACGATCACCAGATCCCACGCGTCGTTCGACGCCAGCTGCCCCAACTTCTCCATCGCCATGTACTCCTGCGTTCCGGAGAACGATGTGGCAACGGTTTGGTAAAAGGGATTCGCCAGGATCTGCTCGGCCTTCTCAGGGCTCGAATGCTCGATGACCATCTCGTCGAAAGTCCGACGCATGTTCAGCATCATCGCGTGGAGTTCGCCCGTGGCCTCGGGACCCAGCTTCACCGGCTGCGGAGTGTTGTCGAGTTCGGCCACACCCAAGGCCTGTGCGAGGCGACGGGCCGGATCGATGGTGAGGACGACTACGCGTCGGCCCTCTTCGGCTGCCCGCAACGCCAGCGACGCAGCCGTCGTGGTCTTGCCGACGCCACCTGCGCCGCAACACACCACGATCCGGGCCGTCGGGTCCTTGATGATCGCCGAAATATCGAGGGCAGGAGCTGCGCGTCGGCCGGTCCTGGAACTGCCGACCGTCACGTTCTCGGTGGTCTCGGTCATCACACGCCCTGTTCCGTGAGGTATTCGGCCAGCTCGTAGAGCCCACCGAGATCGACGCCGTCGGCGAGTGCGGGAAGTTGCACCCGCGCGCCGTCGATCTCGCGGAGCTTCTCCGCACTGGATTCTTGAGCTTCGAGCACCGACGCGTGCTCGATCGTCTCGGTGAGCAGGCCGGCGAAGTCGTCGTCGGACAGATCGATGCCGACATCGGAGAGCGTCGACCGGATCGAAGCTGCATCGATGTTGCCGGCTGCAGCACCGGAGAGTTGGTCTTCGGGCAAGAACCTCGGGCTGGCGCGGTTGACGATGATGGCACCGAGGTTGAGGTCGTCACGCGCCAGTTCTGCGGCGGCGTCGGCGGTTTCCTGAACGGGCAGCGCTTCGAGAAGCGCAACAAGATGTACGACGGTCTCCGGCGAGTGCAGCAGCCGAACGACGCCTTCACTCTGCGAATGCACCGGGCCGCCCTTGGCGAGGTCGGCCATCGCCTTGGTGACGTCGAGGAAGCTGCCGATCCGCCCGGTCGGGGGAGCATCGACGACAACGGCGTCGTACACGCGTTTGCCGGTTCGATCGGTGCGGATGACGCACTCCTTGATCTTGCCGGTGAGCAGAACGTCGCGAAGGCCTGGAGCGATTGTGGTGGCGAATTCGATGGCGCCGAACTTACGCATCGCCCGGCCGGCGAAGCCGAGGTTGTAGAACATTTCGAGGTATTCGAGGAACGCGGTCTCGATGTCGACGGCCAGAGCCATCACTTCACCGCCACCTTCGGCGGCCGCGACCTTGGTCTCCTGCGGTGGAAGCGGTGGTACGTCGAAGAGCTGCGCGATTCCCTGGCGGCCCTCGACCTCCACGAGGAGAACGCGCTTGCCGCCTTCGGCCAACGCGAGCGCCAACGCGGCGGCAACCGTGGACTTACCGGTTCCGCCTTTACCTGACACAAAGTGCAGGCGGGCCTTCGTCGCAGACTCGGGCCAGGTCCTGCTCAGCTCATCTTGGGATGCAACCACACCGCGAGCCTATAAGTCTGGGGCCGAAGATGTACGCGGGATAGGCTCACCGCATGAGCGAAATAACTTCCTGGGAATACACCGTGACTCCGTTGCTGGTCCACAATCCGAAGGCAATTCTCGACAACTGGGGTGTCGACGGCTGGGAACTCGTCGCCGTCCTGCCGAGCGCGTCGGGCGAGCAGCACGTCGCGTACATGAAGCGTCCGAAGGGCTGAATCACATGGCAGAGGCAACACAGACCTGGTCGGAGCGTCTCGCCGAACTGGGCATTGCACTTCCCGCCGTCGCGGCACCCGTCGCTGCTTACGTTCCCGCGGTTCGCAGCGGCAACCACGTGTACACGTCGGGTCAGCTCCCGTTCGTCGACGGAAAACTGGCGCTGACCGGCAAGCTCGGCGCGGGCGTGTCGGATGAGGACGCCAAGGCCGCGGCTCGCACCTGCGCGCTCAACGCTCTCGCTGCCATCGACGCCCTGGTCGGCATCGACAACGTCGTTCGTGTCGTCAAGGTTGTCGGCTTCGTGGCATCCGCCGAAGGATTCACCGGTCAGCCCGGCGTGATCAACGGCGCATCCGAGTTCCTCGGTGAGGTGCTCGGCGACGCCGGTATCCACGCCCGTTCGGCAGTCGGCGTGGCAGAACTTCCCCTCGGCTCTCCGGTCGAGGTGGAACTGATCGTCGAAGTTCGCTGATGTCGACTGTCCATCCCGCCTACGCGCAGCTTCGCCGCGTCACCGACATCGCTTCGGTTTTGCTCGAGAACAACCCGGGCATGATGACGCTGGACGGTACGAACACTTGGATTCTGCATGCTCCGGGCAGCGTCGAGTGTGTTGTCGTCGATCCAGGCGACAACGACGAGGAACACCTGCAACGTGTCGCTGGTATCGGTCCGGTAGCGCTGACCTTGATCACGCACCGGCACTACGACCACACCGGCGGGGTGGACCGTTTCCACGAATTGACTTCGGCTCCAGTGCGTTCCGTCGACCCTACTTTTCTTCGCGGGGGCGCTTCGGCGCTTGTCGACGGTGAAGTGATCGAGGTAGCGGGCCTGAAGTTGCGGATCCTCGCGACGCCGGGTCATACCGCGGATTCGGTGTCGATAGTCATCGAGAACGATGCGAGCGTGCTGACGGGCGACACCATTCTCGGCCGCGGCACGGCAGTTCTCGACGACTCCGACGGCGATCTGGGGGACTACCTCACCTCGCTGCGATCGCTGGCCGCACTCGGCGAAGGACTGACGGTTCTTCCCGGGCACGGTCCGGACCTGCCCGATCTGCAGGCGATTTCGCAGCAGTACCTCGCCCACCGCGAGGAGCGTCTGGATCAGGTGCGGGCCGCTCTGTCGACGTTGGGGGAGTCGGCCTCGGTGCGCGACGTAGTCGAACACGTCTACTCAGACGTGGACCCGAAGTTGTGGCCGGTCGCGGAGAAATCCGTCAACGTGCAGTTGGCGTATCTGCGACGCTGAGGCGCTCGGCGCCGACATGCAGAGCTGAGTTGTGTGGCCGAACTGCCGCCATCTATGCCGATCGAGGTATAGCTGGCGGCAGTTTTTGCATTTGTTTGATATGGGTCACGGGCCAATAGTTAGTCCATGACCTCACAATGCGACGGATGGATCCGCAATTACGTGGACGGCTCCTATGTCGAACCCGACGAGTCGTCGAGCTTCGATCAGGTCGACCCAGCAACGGGCCGTGTTCTCGCCCGGGTCCACGAGGCCGACAAGGCCCTGGTCGATCGGGCCGTGACCTCTGCCAGACGTGCTCTGGACAACGGTTGGGCCGATACGCCGGTTCGAGAGCGGACGGCTCTGCTGCGACGCGCCGCCGACCGGATCGAGGAGCGATTCGAAGAGTTCGTCGCCGCAGAGATGGCGGACACAGGCAAGCCGATCACGCAGGCACGCGAACTCGACGTCGCGCGCGCCCTGACGAACTTCCGCACCTTCGCCGACATCGTCGCCGCGGCGGGACAGGAATCGTTTGTCACGGATCTCGCGGGCGGCAAGCAGGCGCTGAACTACGCGATCCGCAAGCCGCTCGGCGTCGTCGCCGTGATCGTTCCGTGGAACCTGCCGCTGCTTCTCCTGACCTGGAAGGTTGCGCCCGCGCTCGCGTGCGGAAACTCCGTGGTGGTCAAACCTTCCGAGGAGACCCCGGCGACTGCGTCGTTGCTGGCCGAGGTGCTCGAAGAGGTCGGCCTGCCTGCCGGCGTCTACAACGTCGTCCATGGATTCGGTGCGAACTCGGCCGGCGAGTTCCTCACCACGCACCCCGGTATCGACGGGGTCACCTTCACCGGATCTTCGGCAACGGGTTCGCATGTCATGAAAACCGTTGCGCCGCGAGTCCGTCCGGTCTCGTTCGAGCTCGGCGGCAAGAACGCCGCGATCGTCTTCGACGACGTCGACATCGACGAAGCCCTGACGGGCCTGACCAAATCGGTGTTCACCAATACCGGCCAGGTCTGCCTGTGCACCGAGCGGGTGTACGTGCACCGCAGCATTTTCGACGACATCGCCGGTGGACTCGTCGAGCGGGCAGCAGGACTGCGTCTGGGCGACCCGACGCTCGATGCAACGACGACCGGACCGCTCATTTCGCAGGCACACCGGAAGAAGGTACTCGACTACTTCGAGATCGCCGAGCAGGAAGGCGCGAAAGTGCTGACCGGCGGCGGTATTCCGGACCTCGGACAGGAACTGTCGGGCGGATCCTGGATCGAACCCACCCTGTGGACAGGCTTGACCAACAAGGATCGCGCCGTGCGCGAGGAGATCTTCGGACCCGTCGCAGCACTCATTCCGTTCGAGACCGAAGCCGAAGCGATCGCCCTCGCAAACGACACCGAGTACGGCCTTGCTGCCTCCGTGTGGACCAACGACCTGCGCCGCGGGCACCGCGTCGCGCAGAAGATGAACGTCGGAATCTCCTGGGTCAACACGTGGTTCACCCGCGAACTGCGATCTCCCTTCGGCGGCATGGGCCTGTCCGGCATCGGACGTGAGGGCGGCGAGTCCTCGCTGCACTTCTACACCGAACCGACGAATGTATGTGTGCAACTGTGAACATCGAAACCGCAAAAGTTTTCCAGAAATGAGCGAGGCGTGATGACAGCCCCCGAAGACACCGTATCCGCGCTCGCGCGTCGCCTCGACGACGCTGCGCAGACTCGCACCGACACCCCGAGCCTCGCCGACGAACACACCATCGACATCGACGAGGCCTACCGGATCCAGAACGAACTCCTCGAACGGCGGACCAGCCGTGGCGAATCGATTGTGGGTATCAAGCTCGGTTTCACAAGCCAAGCGAAGATGGCGCAGATGGGTGTCTCCGAAGTGATCGTCGGTCAGTTGACCGACGCGATGTGCGTGAGCAACGGCGGCGAAGTCGACCTGAGGACGTTCATTCATCCCAAGATCGAACCCGAAGTGGCATACCGCCTGTCGAAGGACGTCGATCTCGACGATCCGAACGTCGACATCGAAACCTGCGTCGACGCGCTGGCTCCCGCAATGGAGATCATCGACTCGCGCTATCGCGACTTCCGCTTCACCTACACCGACGTCGTCGCTGACAACACCAGCGCTGCCGGATACGTGATCGGGCGGTGGCTGCCGCTACAGAACGTCGAAGACCGTTCCGTACGTATGGAAGTCGGCGGTGAGACGGTAGTCGGTTCCACGTCGGCCATTCTCGGCGATCCGGCGCGCGCTTTGCATGCACTGCTCGACATCGCCCGCCGACGCCGAATTCCGTTGCGCGCCGGTCAGGTAATTCTGGCCGGTGCCGCCACAGCAGCTGTGCGACTCGACGAGGGCGTCGCACAGTGCACGATCGACGGACTCGGAACCGTCACGGTGAAAGGTGTGAAGCGATGAGTGGGGCGCAGGTCATCGAGAAGCTGGCGAAGCCGCGCGGAAAGTTCCCCCACGTCAAGGTGGTCGGCGATTTCGTCTATGTCTCCGGGACCAGTTCGCGTCGACCCGACAACACGTTTGTCGGCGTCGAGGTCGATGAGATGGGGACGACGGCGCTCGACATTCGGGCGCAGACGCGTGCCGTCATCGAGAACATCGCGGCGATTCTCGCCGAAGTGGGTGGAGAACTGAGTGATCTGGTTCAGGTCACCTCCTACCTGGTGTCGATGAACGACTTCGGCGGATACAACGAGGTGTACGCCGAACTGTTCGACGAAAACGGTCCGACGAGAACGACTGTGGCTGTTCACCAGCTGCCCCACCCTCACCTGCTCATCGAAATTTCCGGCGTGGCGTACGTGCCCGCCTCCCGACGCTCGGCGTCCGAAGATACGGAGAATGCATCATGACCACGATTCCTCCCGTCATCGACTTCAAGAAGTGGATCGACGACAACCGCCACCTCCTGCAGCCGCCCGTCAACAATCAGACGATGGCGCTCGGAGACGATTTCATCGTGCAGGTCGTCGGCGGCCCCAACCAGCGGACCGACTACCACCTCGATCCGTACGAGGAGTGGTTCTACCAGCTCGAAGGCGACATCCACGTCAATGTCATGACCGAAGACGGTCCTCAGCGCGTCGACATTCGCGAGGGTGAAACTTGGTTGCTGCCAGGAGACATTCCGCATTCGCCGCAGCGTCCCACCGCGGGCTCGATCGGCCTGGTCATCGAACGCGTCCGCAAGGAAGGCACGCTCGAGAAGTTCCAGTGGTACTGCCTCGAATGTGATCACAAGATTCACGAGGTCGAACTTCAGGTGCGCGACATCGTGGCCGACCTTCCGCCGGTGTTCGTCAAGTTCTACGAGAGCGAAGAAGCCCGCACGTGTGACAAGTGCGGCACGCTCCATCCCGGCAAGGGCTGAGCTATGAGCAACCTGATCGACATCCACACCCACTACGTGCCCAACGGGTGGCCGGATCTGACCGAAGACGCGGGGCCGCAAGCGCCGTGGCTGAAGGTCGAGTCGGAAACCGAAGCAATGATCATGATGGGCACCAAGGAGTTCCGTCGCATCCAGTCCGATGCCTGGGACGCCGAGGTGCGGCTTCGGGACATGGATGCCGACGGCGTGCAGAAGCAGGTCGTCTCACCTACTCCGGCGTTCTTCAACTACGGCCGGAGCGGTGAGCAGGCAAGTCGCATTGCACGGATCTTCAACGACCTCGCACTCGAGATCGTGGAGCCGGCGAAGGATCGGTTGATTCCGTTCTGCCAGGTGCCTCTGCAAGACACCGACGCAGCGTGCCGTGAGTTGGAGCGGTGCATCGCGAACGGGCACCGCGGTGTCGAGATCGGCAATCATGTCGGCGATCTGGACCTCGACAGCGAGGGGGTGGTGACGTTCCTGCAGCACTGCGCGTCGCTGGACGTGCCGGTATTCGTGCACCCGTGGGACATGGCCAACTCTCCGCGCCTCGATCGCTGGATGGCGCAGTGGCTCACTGCGATGCCGGCCGAAACGCACCTGTCGATACTCGCACTGATTCTCGGTGGGGTGTTCGACAAGATCGACGATCGTCTCAAGATCGGATTTGCGCACGGTGGTGGATCTTTCGCGTTCTGGTTGGGCCGGATGGAAAACGCCTGGCACGGCCGCAACGACATCATCGGTACGTCGCAGTTCCCGCCTTCGCACTACCTGGGAAGGTTCTACGTGGATTCCGTCGTCTTCGACGAGCGTGCGCTGCGACTGTTGGTGGACACGGTGGGGGTGGACCGTGTGATGGTGGGTAGTGATTACCCGTACCCCTTGGGGGAGCGTCCGGTCGGTGAGGTGGTTCGCAAGAGTGAGTTCTTGGACGATACTGCGCGCCAACTGATTTCGCGGGGGAATGCCGAACGTTTCCTGGGTCTCGTCTGAGGCCCCGGCTATACCTTTTCCGGTATGGCGGACGGTGAATTCGGCATTTGTGAGTCATGTCTCGAGCGAGCACAATTCCAAACACAACGATCGACGACGCTCGTGATACCGACAATCCCGAAGACGGGGTCGGTGACTACAGACTTCATCGTCCGCCTGCCCCATCCAATCGATAGGTTCCGCGATGTCAGACAAGATATCCAACAGCACTACGAGCGACGGAAAGCCGTTGCCGGAGAAAGCGGCCCGTAGCCGAGTTGCCATGGCAACCCTGGCCGGCACAACTCTCGAATGGTACGACTTCTTCCTCTACGGCACAGCCGCCGCGTTGATCTTCAACAAACAATTCTTCCCGAGCCTGAGCCCCACGGCCGGCACGCTGGCTGCCTTCAGCACCTTCGCCGTCGGGTTCATTGCACGGCCGGTGGGTGGACTCGTGTTCGGGCACTTCGGTGACCGGATCGGGCGCAAGGCCACGCTCGTGGTCTCATTGGTGATGATGGGCGTCGGGTCCACACTCATCGGCCTCATCCCGAACTACGACTCCATCGGTTTCTGGGCGCCCGTCCTCCTGGTGGCAATGCGCGTCGTTCAGGGCATCGGTCTGGGCGGTGAAGGCGCCGGCGCGACACTCATGTCGATGGAGCACGCGCCGGCGGGGCAGAAGAATCTCTATGCAGGTTTCCCGCAGATGGGCACACCCGCCGGACTGGTTCTCGCCAACGGCATCTTCCTGACGACCAACGCCGTGATGTCGGACTCGGCATTCGCTTCGTGGGGTTGGCGAATCCCGTTCCTGCTCAGCTTCGTTCTGGTGGCGATCGGTCTGGTGATTCGCCTGCGCGTCACCGAGTCGCCGTCTTTCGCCGGGATCATGGAGAAGGGCGAAATAGTCCGCTTCCCGCTGCGTGAGTCGCTCAAGGTCGGCTTCCCCCGTTTGTCTCTCACGCTTGCCGCGTGCTTGGCGAACTCCGCCGTGGCGTACGCCTTCATGGTGTTCACCCTGTCGTACGGAACTCAACATCTGGGCTACGACAAGCAATTCCTGGTGCTCAGCGTGACCGCGGCAGCAGTCCTGTGGTTCCTTTCCATCCCGTTCTGGACAAAGATCGCCGACAAGTACGGGCGTCGGCACATGTTCATCGGCGGATCAGCTGCAATCCTGTTGTGGTGCATCGTGTTCTTCCCGCTCCTCAACACCGAGAACAAAATGGTCGCCGTCATCGCGTTCCTGGGCATGGGCCTGATCGTTCCGGTCACACATTGTGTCCAGGGCAGCATCATCGCCGATACCTTCCCGGCCAAGGTCCGCTATTCCGGCTCGTCTCTGATCCTCCAGAGCGGCGCGATTCTCGGCGGTGGACTGGCACCGATGATCGCCACGGCTCTGCTCGACGCCACCGGATCTTCGGTCGGTGTGACCTGGTATCTCGCCGGGGTGTGCACGATCAGCCTGGTCGGTGCCATCGCACTGTTCAAGATTGTCCCCGATTCGTCGCGGGGCTTGGAGCACGAGGAGATTCGCGTCTCCGAAAACGCCTGAGTCCTGGTCGATCCGACATCGGCCCGTTCCCTCCAGAGGGAACGGGCCGATCGGCGTTTCACGGTCGCATGAGCTCAGTTGCAAAGGACTCCAGCGTCGCGATCAGGGCCTGCGCGGACGGACTCGACGTGCGAGTCGCCGACGAGGTGATGCCGACGCTGTGCCCGATCGGATCGAGTGTGATGGACAGGGTGGTCAAGCGCGCGTCGTCGCGGGGGATGAGGCTCGGTAGTACCGCGATCATGTCGGTCTCGACCAGTAGCTGACGCACGGTGAGGAAAGAGGTTGCCTCGACCCGATTTTCGGGCAACGGCAAGCCGTTCCGGGCGAAGAACTCCTCGAGTTCGCGTCGGAGCACTGTCTCGACCCCGGGAAGGATCCAGGGGAAGCCGCGTAGTTCTTCGAGTTGGACGTCCTCGCGGTGAGCGAGCGGGTGATCTACGCGGGTGACGAGTTCGACGGATTCGGCGTAGAGGTTCCGTCTTGTCGCGGTGTCATCGGTAGGTGAGGTGAGCCGGCCGACGATCAGGTCGATTCGGCCCGCTTCCAGATCGGTGAGCAACTGCTCTGGCGTACCTTCGCGCACGACGACGGTGAGCAACGGGTGGTGAACCTTCAGGCGCGCGATAGCGCCGGGAAGCAGCACGTTGGATCCGGCGAGATGTGTTCCCACGATGACGGTTCCGCGATTGGCGTCGGCAAGTTCGACGACGTGTCGCCCGGCTTCGGTCAGCTGCGCGATCACGGCCCGTGCATGAGTTGTGAAGGCCTCGCCGAAAATGGTCGGGGTGATGCCGCGTGGGCCGCGGTCGAAGAGCGAGACGCCGAGAATGGACTCGATGTCGTGCAGACTGCGGGTCGCGACGGGTTGCGTGATGTGAAGTGCGGCAGCGGCGCCGACCACACTGCCCTGACGGCTCAATGCGTCGACGAGCAGGAGATGGCGGAGTTTGAGTCGCCCGTCGAGGAGCTTGGGCATGTCCATGGAGCAATCCTAGACGGGATTTCTCCGGGTGGGTAGGCGCCCGAAGTTGCTCAGGAGAAGGTGATTCCGATCGATTGGGACGAGGCGTACTTCTCCCAGGTTTCGCTGCTGTCCGGACTTCCCGTGTGCGCAAACGACGTCCAGTGCCGGCGTATCCGACGGCCCAGTGCGTCGATGCTCTGCCAGTCGCTGCTGCCCAGCATCGGTGAGCCCTGCCAGGACTGCTCGGTTCCCAACACGAAGGGTAATTCTATGCAGTGAGTTGCTCCGAAGACGTCGTCCGTCGGTGCCCAGTCGAAGCGGTACGTGTACACCGACGCGCCGGCCGCTGTGAAGGTCTCGGCCAGCTCCATTGCCGGTTCGGCAAACATGTTCTGTGTCAGTGCCTTTTCGGCGACGTGTTCGGGATCGGGTACTCCCGCTAGGTCGCGCACGAAAGCAGATCCCTCGTCTCGGGTGTATCCCACGATGACGTCAGGCGCTGTTTCGAAAGTTCGGATCACCGGTTCCAGTTCGGAGATCGGCGCGAAGGGCGGTTGCACGACATTGGGGGACCGCCGGCTGAACTCGACAGCCGTGCCGCGGAATGCGTCGAGAATGTGGGAGAGCGGCGCGGTCCGAGGATCTCCGTCGAGCAGTCGAGCAAACGTCTCCCCGTTCTCGATCGCGGCAGCCTGCGTGAAGTTGAGGTCCGGCCGTGGGGTGCTCTGCAGAATTGCTCGATGGAACAGGGTTCGAGAGTTGTTACTGCTCAACAGATTCACAATGGAATGGGCGCCGGCCGACTGCCCGAATACGGTGACCGAGTCTGGGTCGCCGCCGAATGCCTCGATGTTCTCGCGCACCCACTCGAGCGCCGCGATCTGATCGTGTACCCCGAGATTGCCTTCGCTGACGCCGTCGAGGAGGAGGTATCCGAGCACGCCGACGCGATAGTTGACCGACACCACGACGACGTCGCCCTCGGCTGACAAAGCGCCGCCGTCGTACCAGGGGAGTGAGCCGCCGCCACTGGAGTACCCGCCACCGTGAAGCCACACCATCACCGGGCGATGACCGGTCAGCGACGGGGTTGTGACGGTGACGGTGAAGCTGTCCTCGCTGTGCTCCGGTTCGGGGAGCGGTGGCCCCATGATGCGTTCGAGTCGTGAAGGTGGTTGGGGGAAGACCGTTCCAAGCGCTGTGGCGTCGAAGACGTCGGAGAACGGTTCCACCGGTCGAGGCTTCTCGAAGCGCGGTGCGCTGGCGTAGGGGATCGCACCGAAGTAGTAGGAACCGTCACGCTTTCGGCCGCGGACCTTCCCCGAAGGGGTGGATGCGATCACCGTCTCGAACGAGGGCATGGGTTCCTTTCTTCTTGTGCATGCTTTTTCGAGCATGCCAGGTGGATGCCGCGGCACAAATGCCTTTGTGGTCGTGCGGTATGCGTTACGGCGTGAGTGCCTGTACCAGTCGATCTTCGAGTCGCGTCGTCACTCGGCTGTATACGGAACCGTCGTCCAGTGCCCGGGACATGACGATCGCCCCTTGGATCCCGGCCACGGCTTCTTCGGCGAGTCCGATGGAATCTTCGGCACCGACGAGTGCCGCCTCGAGAGCCGCTGTCCATTCGTCGAAGTATGTTCGGACCCTGGCGCCGAAGCGGTTTCGCTCTTCACCGAGTGCAAATGCGCCGAACAGGCAAATGCGTTGCCCTGACCGAAAGTAGTCGCCCGCGGTAGCGAACATGCTCTGGATGCGCTGCCTCGGTGGAACCGATTCTGCTCGAAGAGGTTCGAAGACTTCGGCGCGAAACCATCTGTCGACCTCGTCGAGCACCGCCTCGGCCATCTCTTCCTTCCCGCGCGGAAAGAAGTTGTAGAGACTGCCTTTGCCCAAACCGGTGTGTTCGCTGATCACGGCCAGGCTTGCTCCGTCGAACCCGTAGGTTCGAAACACGTTCGCGAGAGCGGGAATCGTGTCCGAGCGTTCAGCTACCTGTCTGGCCATGGATTCATCCTTTCATCACAGACCCAACTCGCTCAGGCCCGGATGATCGTGCGGGCGTGGTCCGGTCGGATCCCAGAAGAACTTTCGCTCGGACTCCTCGATGGGAACGTCGTTGATGCTGGCATGACGGTGGTGCATGAGTCCGTCGGCGTCGAATTCCCAGTTCTCGTTGCCGTAGGAGCGGAACCACTGCCCGTCGTGATCGTGCCACTCGTACGCGAATCGCACTGCGATGCGGTCGTCGCTGTGTGCCCACAACTCTTTGATCAACCGGTAGTCCAGTTCGCGGGTCCACTTCTCGGTCAGAAGTTCGACGATCTCGGATCGGCCGGTGACGAACGTCGACCGATTACGCCACCAACTGTCCGGCGTGTAGGCCAGCGACACCTTGTGTGGATCGCGTGAGTTCCATCCGTCCTCGGCGAGGCGGACCTTCTGGACGGCAGCTTCGTGAGTGAAGGGCGGAATCGGTGCTCGGACGGTCATTGCGGGGCCTCTCGATCAGATGTGTACCTATCGGTACAGACTTTACCGATAGGTACAACAAGAGTCCAGTGAACGACTTCGGCCGCCCCCACCGAAGCGGGAGCGGCCGAAAGAGTCGAACAGGAAGAAACTAGCGCGCGCGACGAGCGAGACGCTCGGAATCCGAGATCAGGACGCTCTTGCCTTCGAGGCGAAGCCATCCGCGGTGTGCGAAATCGGCGAGCGCCTTGTTGACGGTCTCGCGGGAAGCGCCGACGAGCTGGGCGATCTCTTCCTGCGTGAGGTCGTGAGTGACGCGCAGGGCGCCACCTTCCTGAGTGCCGAAGCGCTGCGCGAGCTGCAGGAGCGCCTTGGCGACACGGCCGGGAACGTCCGTGAAGATCAGGTCGGCCAGGGTGTTGTTGGTACGACGCAGACGGCGGGCGAGAACGCGCAGAAGCTGCTCGGCGATCTCGGGGCGCTGCTGGATCCATGCCTTGAGAGCGTCGCGGTCCATGCTCACGGCGCGAACCTCGGTGACGGTCGTAGCCGTCGAGGTGCGGGGGCCGGGGTCGAAGATGGACAGTTCGCCGAACATGTCGGACGGGCCCATGATCGTCAGCAGGTTCTCGCGACCGTCGGGTGAGCGTCGACCGATCTTCACCTTGCCGGACACGATGATGTACAGGCGGTCACCGGGTTCACCTTCGTTGAAGATGACATGTCCACGGGGGAAGTCGACGGGCTGCAGCTGCTTTGTCAGCGCCGCTACCGCTGAGGGCTCGACTCCTTGGAAGATGCCGGCTCTTGCCAGGACGTCGTCCACGTGCGCTCCTTGTTGGGATTTGTTCGTTTGTGGTGTCATTTTTGCGCTATCTATCTTTGTACCCTCGCTGCGCACAAACCGTCGTACACAGGCTCAGCCCTCATGAGTGAGACACTGTGTCCAATGCAATCTGTGTTCAATGCAACAGGTACGGCATCGAAGTCTACGTCCCGTTAGCTCGCGACGAGTGATTGATGCCACGTAAGAGCCGAAAATTCTTCCGGAATCTGCTGCGGTGACTACTTTGTATGGCCGTCAACTTGCCCGTTGTGTCCGGATTTCGTCCAGGCTGGCGCTCTCGGGAGCCTCCGACTGACGGCCCTTACGCCTCCGGTGGAAGCGGGCGAACGCATGGGGAAACCCATCGCTTGCCAGGCGGGCGACGTCGTCGTGACTTGCCTGGTCGAGGAAGTCTTCTACTTCATGCTCTTGGACCGAGAGCCGACGCAATCGCCCTTCGACTCGTTCCATCGCCAGGGCAAAGAGCATAAGCAGTAGCGGAAAGAGAATTACTGCGAGTCCTTGCATAGGGGGAAGTAAACACGTCGAAGGTCTCAGAATCGACACGACGGAGTCTCCACTCATGTCGTATCCGTACAGTTGTCTGAGTGCAGACCACCCCGACAGGCAGTTCAGAGCAGCGGAAGAAACCGCGTTCGGGGGGTGCGCGGAAGGAAGAATCACACCTCGGATTGGTACGCCGGGCGCGTCGGATGAATCGTGAGCTCGCTGTGGCTTTCCCGCACGTGTACTGCGAACTCGACTTCACGACTCCGTTGGAACTGGCAGTGGCGACAATTCTGTCGGCGCAATGCACCGACGTCCGCGTCAACATGGTCACGCCGGCACTCTTCGCCCGTTATCCCGACGCAAAGGCATACGCGGAAGCCGATCGGACCGAACTCGAGGAGTACATCCGCTCCACCGGCTTCTACCGGAACAAGACGACGTCGCTGATCGGACTCGGTCAGGCGCTACTCGAACGCCACGACGGGCAGGTCCCGAACAAGCTCGAAGATCTGGTGAAACTCCCAGGCATCGGACGCAAGACCGCGAACGTCGTGCTGGGCAATGCCTTCGACATTCCGGGAATCACCGTCGACACCCACTTCGGTCGGCTCGTGCGTCGGTGGAAGTGGACCGAGGAAGAAGATGCCGTCAAGGTGGAACACGCCGTCGGGGCACTGATCGAACGTAAGGAATGGACTCTGCTCTCGCATCGCGTGATCTTTCACGGCCGACGGGTCTGCCACGCGCGCAAGCCCGCATGCGGTGTGTGTGTTCTGGCCAAGGACTGCCCGTCGTACGGTCTCGGCCCGACCGACAAAACCGAGGCCGCGGCCCTGGTGAAAGGCCCCGAGACCGATCATCTGCTCGCCCTGGCAGGGTTGTGATCGCCGATGACAAGTGCCGGAAGATGGTCTCTCGCTGCGCTCGTGGTCGTCGCGGCTCTCGTCGTGGCGATCTGGCCGCGCGGAGGAGACGACACGACGCCCACGTCGACGGGCCCGTCCTCGTCCGCGTATCAGCCGCCGACGTTCACTCCGTCGTCGGAATCGCTCGATCAACTCCGTAGCCAGGCGGCTCTGGCCTCCTGCCCGACTCCGACCGGCGAAGCGCCTGCCGGCTCGGCTCTCGCCGGAATCACCCTCGACTGCGTCGCCGACGGAGCGCCCGTCGACCTTGCCGCAGCGGTGGGCGGAAAGCCGACTCTGCTCAATCTGTGGGCGTACTGGTGCGCGCCATGCGCCGAAGAGCTTCCGTACCTTCAGGAATTCGCGGAGCGCGCCGACGGCAGCATCAACGTGCTGACCGTGCATTCGGATCCGAATCAGGAGAACGCTTTGACGCGACTCATCGACTACTCGGTGCGTTTGCCCGGCGTCCAGGACGGTGACGGCAAGGTACGGATCGCAGTGGGCGCACCGCCGGTGCTGCCGGTGTCGGTGCTCGTGCGCGCGGATGGAACAGTCGCCAAGGTCTTGCCCCAACCCTTCCGCAGTGCGGACGAGATCGCCGCCGCTGCGGCGCAATATCTGGGAGTCGTCGTATGAGTACACCGGTTCCCGAGTGGTTGCGCGCTGTCGCCAGCACCCAGCCCACCGATCCCCATCGGATCAACCCCGTCCTCGAGCGTCGCGCGCCGCGCGGCACCGTGACGCGTCCGGCCGCGGTGCTCGTGCTCTTCGGCGGACCGCGTGAGGCCGACCCTCTCGCCGTCGGCGGCTTGCCGGAGGGCGCAGACGTCCTGCTGACCCAACGGGCGTCGACGATGCGTCAGCACAGCGGACAGGTCGCATTCCCGGGCGGCGCCGCCGATCCGGGCGACGACGGCCCCGTCGGCACCGCGCTGCGTGAAGCGCAGGAGGAGACCGGGCTCGATCCGAGCGGAGTTCAGCCGCTCACCGTGCTGCCGGAGATCTTCATCCCGCCGTCGGGTTTCGACGTGACGCCGGTGCTCGGCTACTGGGAGCAGCCGACGACGGTGGGCATTCAGGACGAGGGCGAGGTCGGACGGGTGGCCCGGGTGCCGCTGCGCACGTTGCTCGACCCAGACAACCGGTTTCAGGTTCGACATCCCCTCGGATACCAGGGCCCGGCGTTCCGCGCCGACGGCATGCTGGTCTGGGGGTTCACAGCAGGAATCCTCGCGGCGCTGTTCACGGTGTCGGGCTGGGAGATTCCGTGGAATTACGAGGACGTGAGAGACCTGGACACAGCGCTGTCCGAGTTCGGTGAAGGTGTCGAGGATTCGGCGGTGCCGCGATGACAGGTTCTCGTTGGGTGGACATCGCCATCGTTCTGGTCGCCCTCATCGCGGCCACGTCCGGATGGCGTCAGGGCGCGGTGGCGTCGGCGCTGGCGTTCGTCGGCGTGATCCTCGGTGCCGTCGCCGGGATTCTGTTGGCGCCGCACCTGCTCGTGCACGTCACCGAAGGCAAGCTGCGCATCCTCGCGGGCATCTCGCTGATCGTCGTGTTGGTCATCATCGGCGAGGTCGCCGGCATGGTGCTCGGACGCGCGGCGCGCAGCGGAATGCACAGTCCGACGGCGCGATCCGTCGACAGCGTCATCGGTGCGGGTCTACAGGCGGTGGCTGTCGTGGTCGCGGCGTGGTTGCTCGCGATTCCGCTCACTTCCTCGTCGCAGCCGAATATTGCCGCCGCTGTTCGTGGTTCGGACGTTCTCGCCAGCGTGGACGAAGTGGCGCCGCAGTGGCTGCGCCGCATCCCGACCGAGTTCTCGGCGCTGCTCGACACCTCCGGCCTGCCTGACGTCATCGGCCCGTTCGGGCGCACGCCCATCACCGAGGTCGAAGCACCCGACGCGAGCGTTCTCGCCAGTCCGTTGGCGGCGCAGTTGCGTCCGAGTGTTCTCCGCATCAACGGCGTAGCACCGAGTTGCCAGCGCGCGCTCGAGGGATCCGGATTCATCGTCGCCCCCGAACGCGTCATGACCAACGCCCACGTGGTTGCCGGAACCGAGAGCATCACCGTGGACACCATGGAAGGCGCACTGCCCGCGCAGGTGGTTCTCTTCGACTCCGCCGTGGACATCGCGATTCTGGCGGTTCCCGGATTGGACGCGCCGGTGCTGCCGTTCGCTCCGGAGCAGGCTCGGACCGGTGACAACGCGTTGGTGCTCGGCTACCCCGGCGGTGGTCCGTACACGGCCAGCGCAGCCCGCGTTCGTGAGGTCCTCAACCTGAACGGGCCGGACATCTACAAGGCCGGAACCACCCAGCGTGAGGTCTACACCGTCCGCGGATCCATCCGGCAGGGCAACTCGGGTGGACCGATGGTCGATGATCAGGGGCGGGTCCTCGGCGTCGTGTTCGGTGCTGCCGTCGACGACAGTGACACCGGATTCGTCCTCACCGCGCAGGAAGTCTCGCGCCAGTTGAACGCGGCTGCCTCGGCATCGACGCCCGTACCGACGGGCGCGTGCATCCTGTAGCGGTCACTTCTCCGTAAGGAGGAAGTCCCCGAGTTCGCGATTGACGCGCTCGGGGGCTTCCTGATGCGCGTAATGACCGACTCCGGCAATGGTGCGCAGTTTCTCGCCGGGAGCCCAGTGCTTGTCGCGACGCACGGTACGGGTGAGCACGTACGGGTCGAGTTCGCCGTGAATCTGGACAATCGGAATGCGAAGAACCTGATCCATCAAACGCATGAAACGTCGGCCCTCGGGGCGGAGCTGGCTGCGGAAGGCCCAACGCTGGTACTCCAACGTGGAATGCGCGACGCCCGGGATCCGGATCGCGGACCGCATCTTGCTCATGACGTCTGCGAATTCGGGTTGCTGCGGCCAGGTGGGGCCGGACCGCGAGCGAACCAGACGCTCCACTTCGGCGCCGTTGTCGGCCGTCAACCGACGTTCCGGGCGTAGCGGTACCTGATAGGCCAGGAACGAGGGCAAAAGCGCGCGGCGCTGATAGGGGTCGCGGACGACTGCTTTCTTGAGCGCCATCGGGTGTGGAGACGAGATCAGCGCGATCGACCGCACCAGGCGTGGATGCAGGAGCGCGGTCGCCCAGCACACCAACCCGCCGTCGGCATGACCGATCAGCGTGGCCTTGCCGTAACCCATCGCACGAATGAGGCCGGCTACGTCACCGGCGAGCGTCCAACCGTCGTAGCCGCGAGGGGGCTTGTCGGAATCGCCGTACCCACGAAGATCCATGGCGACGACGCGGAATCCCTGCTCCGACAGTGCCGTCAACTGATGGCGCCAGGACCACCAGAAATCGGCGAATCCGTGCAACAGGACCACCAACGGAGCATCCGGCTCCGCGTCGCCTACCTCGACGACGTGAAACCGGATGCCGTTGGCGTGAATGTCCCGGTGAATCCAGGGGCCGTCGAACCTGACGGTGGATGGATCTGGGGCTGCCACTTTCGATCAGACTCGCTACCGGCGCGCGTTGAAATCGACAGACGGCTTTGCGTCGTCATGGCTGCCGGGGATGACGTTCTTGGCCTGCTTGAGCGATTCGATCGTCTTCTCCGGAGCCCTCAGCTTGCGCACGCGCAGATAACCGAGCAGCGCCAGAATCGCGGTGGTCACCACCATGATCAGGAAGACGATGAGGAACGCCAGCCAGCGCGGCACCCAGGTGTCGAGCATCTCGGCCAGGAAGAAAAAGAAGAAGAACGAGCTGAACAGCAGAACCGTGAAGGCCAGGATGAAGAAGACGCTGCCCTGCAGACCCTTCTTGACCTCGCCCGTCACCTCGGCCTTGGCAAGTTCGACCTCGGCGCGCACGAGGGTGGAGACCTGTGCGGTCGCGTCCTTGACGAGGGCCCCGATGGTGGCCTCGCCCGGCGTGCGGGCGTCCACATCGGTGAGAGGGATGGAAGAGACCGTGTTCGGTACTCCATCTCCGGTGAAGCGCTGGCTCTCTCCGTTGGTCAAGCTCACTTGTCGACCTCTCCAGGTAGTTCTCTCGCGTCCGTGGCAATGGCGGTGGAAGCGTCGTCTCGAGCCGCATGAACTCGTCCACGTCGCCACAGCAGCGCTGATCCGATCAGCGATGCCACCAACGATGTCACGAGAACTGCGGCCTTCGCTATCTCGGCCTCGCTACCATCGCCGACCCCGTCCAATGCGAGGTCTGCTACAAGCAGGCTAACGGTGAACCCGATGCCACCGAGAACTGAGAGGGCAAACATGTCTCTCAATTCCAGTGTCTTGGGTTTGGTTGCTATCCCCAATTTGATCGCGAGCAGGGAAATTCCGAAGATTCCGACGGTTTTGCCGACCAGAAGACCGACGACAACCGATTGCCCGACTGGGTCGGTGAAAATGTCGCCGAGCACCGCCGCGTTGATCGGAACACCGGAGGCGAACAGTGCGAAGACGGGGACACAGAAGCCTGCAGAGTAGGGCTGAATACGGTGCTCGAGACGGCTACCGGGCGCGTACTCCTCGTCCGGATCGCGCCTCACCCGGGTGAGTAAGCCGAGCGCGACGCCCGCGAGTGTGGCGTGTATCCCCGCTTCGTGCATCGCGTACCAGGTCAGTAGTGCCAGCGGGACGTAGAGGAACGGCGTCGTGATGCGTTTGTGTTGGGCGTAGGCGTAGGCAGCCAGGGCTGCGGCCGCGGTCAGCAGCCACAACATCGCGAGGGAACCGGTGAACAGTACGGCGATGAGGATGATCGCGAGCAGATCGTCGACGACGGCCAGGCTGAGCAGGAAAACTCGGGCGCTCGCCGGGATCTTCGAGCCGGTCAGCGCGAGCACGCCGAGGGCAAAAGCGATGTCCGTCGCGACGGGAATGGCCCAGCCCTTGTCCATGCCGGGCGTGCCGAAGCCGATGGACGCCGCGATGATCGCGGGGACCAGGACGCCGCCGCACGCCGCGATGATCGGGAGCATCGCGGCTTTGCGGTCCGCGAGTTCGCCGACCACCAGTTCACGTTTGAGTTCGAGGCCGGCGACGAAGAAGAAGACGGCAAGCAGTCCGTCCTGCGCCCACGTGCCCAAGCTGAGGTCGAGATGGAGTGCGGACGGACCGATCTGGAAGTCACGTAGTGCGATGTAGCTCTCACCGAAAGGAGAGTTCACCCAGATCAGAGCGAGGGCGGCAGCGATCAGGAGGATCGATCCGCCCACCGTTTCGGTGCGGAGGTAGCGGGACAGTTCGGAACGCAGGGTGGAGATCACGCGTGGGGACGACCTTTGTTCGTGCAACCGAATTCGGATGCAACAGACATGAACGTGATCGACGTTGTGACGCATCGAATGCACGTGCCGACCAGACTTCCCGGCTCACCTTTACGGAATTTTATCGCGGATTGCCCGCTGAGCCGAATTCGCGAACCGAATTTGCGTCGGAAAACCCCGCGGGTGTTCAATTCCTACTGATTGGGACACTATCCCACCAATTGGACATCTTTCGTATAACGGCGCAGGAGCATGTTTTGAGCACGTCAGTCAGTGAGAATCCACCCAAGCCGGAGGGCGGCGACGCAGATACCGTCGCCGGAGTGCCGCGCAGCCGAATCGTGGTTGCCAGCATGGTGGGTACGTCCATCGAGTTCTACGACTTCTACATCTATGCAACAGCGGCAGTATCGGTGTTCCCGCACCTGTTCTTCCCGAAGGGCAACGACACCACCGCGCTTCTCGCGTCGTTGGCGACGTTCGGACTCGCGTTTGTCGCCCGTCCCCTCGGCTCGATTCTCTTCGGGCACTTCGGTGACCGCGTCGGACGCAAGGCAACTCTGGTCGGCTCGCTGCTGACGATGGGCATAGCGACCTTCCTCATCGGACTGCTGCCCACTTATCACCAGATCGGTCTACTGGCCCCGGCGCTGTTGGCGCTCATGCGTTTCTGCCAGGGCCTCGGACTCGGCGGCGAATGGTCGGGCGCGGCTCTGCTCGCAACCGAGACGGCCAAGGAAGGCAAGCGGGCCTGGGCGGCGATGTGGCCGCAACTCGGTGCGCCCATCGGCTTCTTCATGGCCAACGGACTGTTCCTGATCATCACGTTGTTCATGAACCACGACAATTCCAGCCCGGACCTCGAGGGTGCCTTCCTGAGTTGGGGATGGCGAATTCCGTTCCTGCTCAGCGCAATCATGGTGATGATCGGCCTGTACGTCCGGCTCAAGCTCGAAGAAACCCCGGTGTTCGCGCGTGCAGTCGAGCGCGGCGAGAAGGTCAAGACTCCGGTGGCCGAGGTGTTCAAGACCAGTTGGCGTCAGCTGATCATCGGTACGTTCGTGATGCTCGCGACGTACACGCTGTTCTACATCATGACCACCTGGGTTCTCAGCCACGGAACCGGCAAGACGCCGGCCGACGGTGGAACCGGTGCGGGCTTCAAGTACACCGATTTCCTTGTCCTGCAGTTGATCGCAGTCGTGTTCTTCGCTGCCGCCGTGCCGGTCTCGGGTTGGCTCGCCGACCGTTACGGGCGTCGTATCACCTTGCTGATCATCACCGGTCTGATCATGGTGTTCGGCTTGACCTTCGGCGTGTTCCTCGAACCGGACGGAATGAACGACGGTCGCATGTTGGCGTTCCTCATCGTGGGCATGCTGCTCATGGGCCTGACCTTCTGCCCGATGAGTGCCGTTCTCCCGGAACTCTTCCCGACCAACGTCCGCTACACGGGCTCGGGAATCGCGTACAACACGGCCAGTATTCTGGGCGCAGCGGTGGCGCCGTTCATCGCCGTCTACCTCGCGAAGAACTACGGCGTCGGTTGGGTCGGCATCTATCTTCTCGTAGCGGCGACGCTGACTTTTGTCGCGCTGCTGGTCATGCGTGAGACGAAGGGTGAGTCGCTCGACGATGTAGGGGCATAACCCTGCTGTGCGCCTTTATTAACCCCCGGCGGTTAATAAAGGCGCACAGCAGTTGTCAGGGAAGCTGAGCAGGCAGGACGTGCTCACCGGTCTTGTCGGTGCTCAAGGCCAGGGAGCTGATGTACTGCTTCTCGCCGTTCGGACCGGGCACGTTCGACGCGAGCATGTCGGGACGCTCGAATTCGATTCCGCTGACGCAGCACAGAAGCGTTTCACCGGAGGGGTTCCCGTACTCGTCGAACATCGGCAGATCGATGCCGTCGTCGGTGCGTCGTAGGTAGTACTTTCCCTTGGTGGCGACGGCCAGGATCGGCGGCATCACCAGTGCGATGACGATTGCGACGATCGGGGAGAACGGCTTGATCGCCGAACCGAAAGCACCGAAGAACACCAGGATCGAAATGCCCGCGGCCAGCAGCATCGACACGAAGCCGACGGGGTTGACGTCGTAGAGCATCCCGCGTCGGAACTCGGGGACTTTCGGGGAGAGCTTCAACCAGTACTTGTTGATCGCGATGTCCGAGGCGACGACCACGACCCAGGCGATACCGCAGTTGGCGTAGAACCCGAGGATCGTGTTGAGGAAGTCGAACATGTTGGCTTCCATCAAGATCAGTGCGATCGCCAGGTTGACCAGAACGAAGACCATGCGTCCGGGGTAGGTCTTGGTGACGCGGGTGTACGAGTTGGTCCAGGCCAGTGAGCCGGAGTACGCGTTGGTGACGTTGATCTTGATCTGGCTGATGACCACGAGGATCACGGCCAGCGTCATGGCCAGCCAGTGAGGCATCATGTCCTGGTAGATCTCGAGGAACTGGTGCACGGGCTGGTTGGCGATCGAGGATCCGTCGACGACGTTCGCGATGATGTACACGGCGAGGAACAGTCCGACGATCTGCTTGAACGCGCCGAAGATCACCCAGCCGGGGCCGGCGAGAATTACTGCAGCCCACCAACGGCGGGTGTTTTCCGGCGTCTTGGGCGGCATGAAGCGTAGGTAGTCGATCTGCTCGGCGATCTGTGCGATCAGCGACAAGCAGACACCCGCGGCCAGCATCACCGATCCGAAGTTGACGCCCTTGCCGTTTGCGCCGTCCTCACCGCCGAAGGCGAAGAACGCGCTCACCGAATCAGGGTGCTTGAACAGCAGATACAGGAACGGCAGCACCATCATGACGAGCCACAGAGGCGTCGTCCACACTTGGAGCTTTGCCAGAGCCTTCATTCCGTAGATGACCAGTGGAATGACCATCAGGGTCGAGACCGCGTAGCCGATCGAGAGTGGGATCCCGAGCCCCAGTTTCAAACCCTGGGCCATGATGGAACCTTCGAGCGCGAAGAAGATGAAGGTGAACGTCGCGAAGATGACGTTGGTGACCACCGAGCCGTAGTAGCCGAAACCGCTTCCACGAGTGATCAAATCGAGGTCGATATTGTATCGCGCGGCATAGTAGGCGAGTGGGAAGCCGGTCGCCATGATGACGACGGCAAACACGGCGATGCCCAGCAATGCGTTACCGGTGCCGTACGAGATGCCGATGTTGGCGCCGATCGAGAAGTCTGCGAGATACGCGATTCCGCCGAGCGCGGAGGTCGCGACGACGCCGGTTCCCCATTTGCGGTAGCTGCGTGGCGCAAATCGGAGGGTGTAGTCCTCCAGAGTCTCCTTCAGTGCGGCATTCTCACCGAGATCTACCCTGTCCGGTGCGCCGGCGGACACCTGCTCGTTCACTGCTGTCATGACGTCACTTCCCCTGGGTGCCTGTGCATGTGCACTTTGTGGTGCAGGCACCCAACCTAGGGAGGTGGCGTTACGCGGACATGTTTGAAATGTGTCGCCCACGTTGCGGATTCGATCCGCAACGTGAGCGAGCACTCATGGGACTTTCTTTACCTGTATCTGATCACCAACTGCCCGCGCCTGCAAGGCGAGTGGTTGCGTCCCGACCGGCCGAAGGTCGAGAACGGCGGCGGCCACCGGGTCGGCCAAGACGTTCCGGATGGTCCGGCGCAGGCCACGTGCTCCGTACACCGGGTCGAACCCGCGCCGTTGCAACAGGGCGACGGCGCTGTCCTCCACCTCGACGTCGATGCCTCTCCTGGCCAACCGAGTCGTGATCAGTTCGATCTCGAGACGGGTCACTTGTTCCGCGGTCTGTTCGTCGAACTCGTCGAGGATCACGGTTTCGTCGATGCGGTTGAAGAATTCGGGGTCGAAGAACTTCTCCAACGCGCGTTGCACCAGATGATGACCATGGCGCGGTCGATCGATCCGGACGCGATCGGCGAGCTGCCGCAGGTGAGATCGCCGACGTTCTGCCACCGCAGCAGAGCCGAGATTCGAGGTCAGGAACACGTAGCTGTTGCGGAACGAGATCTTCTGCTGACCGTTCGCCAACCGGAGTTCGCCGTTGTCGAGGACCTGCAGGAGCGCACGCAGCACGGTGGGGTCGGCCTTCTCCACTTCGTCGAACAGGACGATTCCGGGGGTGTACGGATCGCCCTCGACGGTGTTCTTGTCGAACAGCGTGAAGGACTCCTTGCTACCGGCATATCCAGGTGGAGCCCCGGAGAACGACGCCGCATAATGCTCTTGCGCAAGAGCATTCATGTCGATGCGGCACAGATCATCAGGTCCTGACCGTAGTTCTGCGGCCACGCGCCGCACCAATTCCGTCTTGCCGACGCCGGTCGGGCCAACGAGAAGGATGTTGGCGAGCGGACGCGTCGGATCCGTTGCACCGACATGCGCGATCGAAATCGCACGAACCACTGCGTCGACGGCGGCCTGTTGTCCGACGATCTTGGAACTCAGGGCTTTCGAGAGCTTGCGAGCGTCGAAGGCCCCGACCGGTACGGGTTCGGTTCGTTCCTCGGCCGGCGGTGGTGCTGCTGCACTGTTCCGGTCATGGAGCATGTCGGTGATATAAGGCACAGTGAGATCCTTACGCTTCGATTGTCTTCTCGACCGGCAGGTTTCCGACGCGACAATCCGCTACACCCACTGTGTCTCGGGTGATGGCCTCGACGCGTTCCTGAGCCTTCTGGGCGTCGGTGACCCACAGCTTGTAGAACTCGAACGGGCAGTCCGCGACGCCCTTGTCTCCGTCACCTGCTGCGTGGACACCGGAGTAGCCGCGATGGAGGAGTTTGAAGATGTGGTTCTGGGACTGATCGTTCTCGCGTGCGTCGCGAATGGCTGAGACGGAAAGCTGCGCGTACTGGATTCCGTATTCTTCTTCGCCGGTTTCACCCAGCGTCCGGCCGTCGAATCCGATGATCGCGGAGTGTCCGAAGTAGGAGTAGACGCCGTCGAATCCGGCCGCATTGGCAACTGCCACATAACAATTGTTGGCCCAGGCCATTGCCTTGGACATCATCACCTGCTGGTCCTTGGCGGGGTACATGTATCCCTGGCAACGGACGATCAGTTCTGCACCCTTCATCGCGCAGTCGCGCCAGATCTCCGGGTAGTTGCCGTCGTCGCAGATGATGAGCGAGATCTTCAGCCCCTTCGGGCCTTCGGTGACATACGTCGTGTCTCCCGGGTACCACCCTTCGATGGGGCACCAGGGCAGGATCTTTCGGTACCTCTGAACGATCTCGCCCTTGTTGTCGATGAGGATCAACGTGTTGTACGGGGGCTTGTTCGGGTGGTCTTCGTGCTGTTCGCCGGTGATGGAGAAGATTCCCCAGGTGTCGGCTTCGCGGCACGCTGCGGAGAAGATCGCGGTCTCGTCGCCCGGGATGGTGGCTGCTGTCGCGTACATCTCCTCCTCGTTGTACATGATTCCCTGCGTGGAGTATTCGGGGAAGACCACCAGATCCATTCCGGGGAGGCCGGTCTTCATGCCGATCATCATGTCGGCGATCTTGCGCGCGTTCTCGAGGACACCGGCGCGATCGTGCAGGCGGGGCATCTTGTAGTTGACCACTGCTACGCCGACCGTGTCGTTGCTCGAGGAGATGTCACCGTGTCGCATTGTCTTTCACTCCTTGGTTGTGTCGATCAGTTGAAGACTGGACGGGATTGGGGTACTGCGGTTTTGGGTGCAGCGAGGATCTTGGCCAGGCCCAGGAGAACCAGAAGTGCTCCGGCCCAACCGGCCGCGACGGCGGGTGTGGTGTGGAAGTTGTCGGTCAGGATCAGAAATGCGGGGACCGTGCACGTGGGCTGGCTCAGGAGGACCGCTGCCCAGCCGGTGAAGCGACTGAGATTCTCGCGGCCGAGCCCGAGTACCAGGAAGAACAGCGTCCACAGCGCTGCCCATGCGAGCCAGATGACCCCGAAGACGGGGTCGTTGCTCACTGTGAAAGAGAGGAAGGAGTACACGAGCGCGGCGCACGCGACGAACAGCGAGAACCACCCGATTCCTTCCGGCTCGAAGCCGGCGAGATTGCTGATGCCCACGTAGAGATAGGTGAATCCGAACAGATAGAGCCCTGAGGCCGCCAGGACGGCACTCGAATCTCCCTGAGCCTGAATCAACATGACGGTGGGGACGACGCATTGAAGTGCGCCGACGAAGAGGTTGAGGACCGAGGCGGATCGAACGGGAACTGTGCCGAGCAGCATCAGTCCGTTGACGAAGAGGACGGCTCCCACGTAAAGCAAACCAACACTGCCCATCGGGCACCTCCGGTTACTTCGGGACGGTTACTTCGGGACGGTTACTTCGGGACGGGTTACTTTCAAATGAAATGATTCCAAATGAAACTAAGTGATGCGCGCCACAGAAGTCAAGAGCGAGATCTCAGTGGGAAAATCTCAGAGCGTTGCGATGATCGAGAAGTCGAGTCCGTCGGCGACGGCGAGCTGAATCTTCTGCCGTGCAACACGATCACGAAACTCGACGGTTCCGCGAGGCCCGTCGTACGCGGCACCCTCGACGACGGCGTCCAGGTCACGCGGATGAGTGCTGTCGGCGCGCCGCACCAGGGCCGAAAGGGTATGTATCCCTTCGTAGCACGATTCGGCGGCATTGTTCAGCGCCGGAGCGTGCGCGCCGTGCAGTGCAACGTAGCGCCCGAGAAGATCCATGGAGTTGCCGTCGACCATCGAACGGAAGTACGCGGCGGAGGCAAACAGGTTGCGGGTTGCCCTCGGCCCGCTCGCGAGCAGCATGTTCTCTTCCATCAACGGGCTGAATCGGATCATCGACTCGTCGAGGCCGCGGCGGGCGAAGGCGCGGTTGAAATCGACGGCGTCCTGGCCGACGAGGAGCATGATCACGCCGTCGCAACCGGAGTTCGAGACGGTCTCGACCAGTTGTTTCATGTTGCCGCGCCCCAGGTCGACAAACGAACCGCCGACAAGGCTGAGATCGAGTTCGGTGGCGAATTGCCTCACGGCTCCGAGAGAGCTGTGTGGCCAGATGTAGTCGTCCCCGACGACAAACCACTTACGCGCTCCGACGTTGTCGCGCAGCCACTTCAGCGCCGGCGCGATCTGCTGCCGTGGTGTTTCGCCGGAGCAGTAGATGCCGGATCTGACCTCGCCGCCCTCGTAGAGCGAGGTGTACGAGTACGGAATGCGGTCCGCGACCACGGGTGCAAGAGCGTGGCGGACAGAGGAGATGTGCCAACCGCTGACCGCGTCGATGTCGCCTGCGTCGAGTAGCTGTTGCACGCGGGCTGCGACGACGCTCGGCGAAGCGCCGCCGTCGATCACTTCGATCTGGACTTCGCGTCCCAGTACGCCACCGGAGTTGTTGAGGTCGCGGGCGGCCAATTCGCTGATTGCTTCGCAGGAGGGGCCGAACAGTCCGGCAGGTCCCTGGAGGGGAAGCACCATGCCCAGGCGCCACACCGCGCTGCGCGCGCGTTCGAGCGCGCCGGTAGCGCTCATGCGTCGCCGCCGGAATCGGGAGTCAGCGGCCTGGCCTGGGTTACTATCATTTCATTTGAAAGTATTGCCCGAGAAGTGTGAACTGCGCAACAGCGGGGGAGCGATCAGTGGGAAAAAGTGACTCCGGAATTCTTGATGCGTCGCTGACGACTGCGCTGGTCCGAGCAGCTCGAATGGCCGCGGCAGCGGCGGAGAAGGCGCTGGCGGCAGAGAATCTCACTCTCGATCACTGGATGACGCTCGAAGCCCTGGCGTCGACCGAGGGGCTGACGATGGCTGAGTTGCGCGATCGAACGGGAACACCGGCTCCGACGCTGACGCGAGTTGCGGACAAGTTGGTCTCGCTCGCGCTCATCTACCGCGAAGTCGGGGAGGACGACCGTCGGAAGGTACGCGTGTTTCTCTCCTCGCGCGGAAAGTCCTTGCACAAGCGGGTTGCCGCAGACATTCGCGTGGCCGAGGAGTCTTGGCTGACGTCGAAAGAGGAAGTGAAGTTGCGAGAGGGGCTCCGCCCCTGTGCGCCTTTTTGGTAGTTCCCACTACCAAAAAGGCGCACAGGGGGCCGAAGGCCCTACTTGCCGCGGATTGCGTCGAATACCTTGGGGTCGACCAGGGTCGAGGTGTCTCCGAGGTCGCGGCCTTCGGCGACGTCGCGCAGGAGGCGGCGCATGATCTTGCCGGACCGGGTCTTCGGTAGTTCCGGCACGATCGTGATCTGACGCGGTTTGGCGATGGGGCTGATGTCGGTGGAGACCTGAGCCTTGAGTTCGGCGATGAGGACGTCGCCGGTGTTCTCGACGCCTTCACGGAGGATGACGAACGCGACGATGCCCTGTCCGGTGGTCTCGTCGGCGGCACCGACGACGGCGGCTTCGGCGACTCCGTGATGGTTCACCAGTGCTGATTCCACTTCGGAGGTGGAGATGCGGTGACCGGAGACGTTCATGACGTCGTCGACGCGGCCGAGGACCCAGAGTGCGCCGTCGTCGTCGTACTTGGCGCCGTCACCGGCGAAGTACCAGCCTTCTTCGGCGTAGCGGGACCAGTAGGTGTCGCGGTAGCGGTCCATGTCGCCCCAGATGCCGCGGAGCATCGCCGGCCACGGCTCGTCGAGGACGAGGTAGCCGTTGCCGCCGGGGCCGAGGGGCTTGGCGTCGTCGTCGACGATCTTGGCGGAGATACCGGGCAGCGGTGCCATCGCGGATCCGGGCTTGGTGGCGGTGATACCGGGCAGCGGGGAAATCATGATCGCGCCGGTCTCGGTCTGCCACCAGGTGTCGACGATGGGGGCCTTGTTGCCGCCGATGACGTCGCGGAACCAGCGCCACGCTTCGGGGTTGATGGGCTCGCCCACAGATCCGAGCAAACGGATCGAAGACAAGTCGTGGGCGTCGGGGATTTCCCGGCCCCACTTCATGAACGTCCGCACGAGGGTGGGGGCGGTGTAGTAGATGGAGACGCCGTACTTCTCGATGATGTCGAAGTGGCGGTGCTCGTTCGGGGAGTTGGGGGTGCCTTCGTAGACGACCTGGGTGACACCGTTGGAGAGGGGCCCGTAGACGATGTAGGAGTGTCCGGTGACCCAGCCGATGTCGGCGGTGCACCAGTAGACGTCTTGTCCCGCTTTGTGATCGAAGACGTTGTGGTGGGTGTACGACGCCTGGGTGAGGTAGCCGCCGGAGGTGTGGATGATGCCCTTGGGCTTACCGGTGGTGCCGGAGGTGTAGAGGATGAACAGGGGATGTTCGGCGTCGAAGGCCTGCGCTTCGTGCTCGGGCGAGGCCGCCGCGACGGTCTCGTGCCACCACAGGTCGCGGCCGTCGGTCCACTCGACGTCGATGCCGGTCCGGTTGACCACCAACACGTTCTGGACGGAGTCGGCGCCGGCGACGGATTCGTCGACCGCTGTTTTGATGGGTGCTGCGGCGCCGCGTCGCCACTGGCCGTCGACGGTGACGACGAGCTTGGCTTGGGCGTCGTCGATGCGCGAGCGTAGGGCGGTGGCGGAGAATCCGGCGAAGACGACCGAGTGGGTCAGGCCGAGGCGGGCGCAGGCGAGCATGGTGACGATCGCTTCGGGGATCATCGGCATGTAGATCGCTACGCGGTCACCGGCGACGAGGCCGAGGTCGGTGAAAGTGTTTGCGGCGCGGCTGACTTCGGCGAGGAGGTCGTTATAGGTCAGATCCCGGGAATCGCCTGGTTCGCCTTCGAAGTGAATGGCGACGCGGTCGCCGTTGCCGGCGAGGACGTGGCGGTCGACGCAGTTGTAGGCGACGTTGAGTTTGCCGCCGACGAACCACTTGGCGACGGGGGCGTCGGTCCAGTCGAGGACTTCGGTCCATTTCTCGTGCCAGTGAAGGCGCTCAGCCTGATTCGCCCAGAAAGCGAGGCGGTCGGTATCTGCGGCAGCCTGCAACTCCGGTCCCGCGTTGGCGGCCGCAGCGAACTCTGCGCTCGGCGGATATGCCTGGGGGACGTCTGTTTCGGCTGCGCTTGTCATGGCTGACGGCCTTCTTTCCACTTTGATCGACACTTTTCTGACTCCGTGTGAGGGTAGTCACAAGCTCGCGTAAACGCACCGTTGCATCACGTTGCAACCCGTTGTCCTGCGACGATCGGTCGAATTGATGCGACGGGTGGTCGCTTCCGCCGACGAGTGAATGGGCGCGGACAGATTTCCCTCGGAATTGCGGACAATGGGTGCGATGCGCGCCCCGCGTCGGATGTGTCTATTGTCAAACCATTATTCGACCACAACTCGAAGTCACGTTCACTTTCAGTTGTAGGCGACACGACGCCGGCAGTTACGGCTGTCGGCAGGCCGCGAGCATGCTCGGGGTCACTTAGATGTGGAAGGAATTCCTTTGCGTATCTCACGCATAGCGACCGGCGCGGTCGCGCTCGGAATGACGGCAGTGCTGATCACGGCATGTTCGTCCGGCGATTCGTCGGGCGGATCGTCCAGCGGTGTCGTCAACGCCTGGGCGGGCGAGCCCCAGAACCCGTTGATTCCCACGAACACGAGTGAGAACCAGGGCGGCCGCGTCCTCGACTCCCTGTTCGCCGGTCTCGTTTCGTACACCGCCGACGGTGGCACGGAGAACGAGGTTGCCGAGTCCATCGAGAGCACCGACGGTCAGAACTTCACCGTCAAGCTCAAGGACGGTTGGACCTTCACGGACGGCACCCCCGTCACCGCGAAGTCGTTCGTCGACGCGTGGAACTTCGGAGCCCTCTCCACCAACGCCCAGATCCAGGCATCGTTCTTCGATCCGATCAAGGGCTACGACGAAGTTGCCGCCGAGGTTCCGACGGCTCAGACGATGTCGGGTCTGAAGGTTGTGGACGACTCCACCTTCACCATCGAACTCAAGCAGCCCGAGTCGGCGTTCCCCGATCGCCTCGGTTTCACGGCGTACTACCCGCTGCCCGAGGTCGCGTTCAAGGACATGACCGCATTCGGCGAGAACCCGGTCGGCAACGGCCCGTACAAGCTCGACGGCGCCGGCGCGTGGCAGCACAACGTCCGCATCGACACGGTCGTGAACCCGGACTACAACGGCAACCGCAAGCCGAAGAACGCCGGCGTCGACTTCATCATGTACAACAGCCTCGACACGGCGTACACGGATCTCCTCGCCAACAACGTCGACGTTCTCGACCAGGTCCCGCCGAGCGCGGTCACGACCTTCGAGTCGGATCTTGCCGGTCGCACGGTCAACCAGCCGTCGGCAACCATCGAGACGTTCACGATCCCGGGGCGCCTGGCGCACTTCAGTGGCGAAGAGGGCATGCTCCGCCGTCAGGCGATCTCGATGGCGATCAACCGCGATCAGATCACGCAGCAGATCTTCAACAAGACCAGGACGCCTGCACTCGACTTCACCAGCCCCGCAATCGAGGGTTGGAACGACTCGCTGACCGGTAACGGCAACCTGAAGTTCGACCCCGAGGCAGCCAAGGCCGCTTGGGCCAAGGCCGACGCCATCGCTCCGTGGTCCGGCAGCTTCGAGATCGGATACAACTCCGACGGCGGACACCAGGAATGGGTCGACGCCACGGCGAACAGCATCCGCAACACGCTCGGCATCGACGCAAAGGGCAAGCAGTACGCCACCTTTGCGCAGATCCGCACCGAAGCCACCGACCGCACCATCCAGAGCGCGTTCCGCTCCGGCTGGCAGGGTGACTACCCGCAGCAGTACGGCTTCCTGGCGCAGAACTACCAGACCGGCGGCAGCTCCAACGACGGTGAGTACTCCAACCCCGAGTTCGACCGCCTCCTGCGCGAATCGGCCGGCCAGACGGACAAGGCGAAGGCTCAGGAACTGCTCGATCAGGCTCAGGAAGTGCTGCTCAAGGACCTGCCTGCAATTCCGACGTGGTACCGCAACGCAGCCAGTGGATGGTCGGAGAACGTTTCCAACGTGACCATCAGCTGGAACGGCATTCCGGTCTACGAAGACATCGAAAAGAACTGACGCGTAGAACGATCCGCATCTGAAACGTGAGTTCGGGGCGGCAGGCGCCCTGCCTGCCGTCCCGAACTCGTGTTCACACCGGACTGTCCGCTGACGTACACGATCATCGACAAGGAGGTGATCCGATGCTCTGGTACATCGGTCGCCGAGTGCTTCAAATGATCCCGGTTTTTCTCGGGGCCACTCTTCTGATCTACGCCATGGTCTTCCTGCTTCCCGGTGATCCGATTGCCGCGTTGGCGGGCGACAAGGCGCTC
Source organism: Rhodococcus sp. C3V (assembly GCF_029269915.1). NCBI lineage: Bacteria > Bacillati > Actinomycetota > Actinomycetes > Mycobacteriales > Nocardiaceae > Rhodococcus > Rhodococcus sp. C3V. The sequence goes on along the minus strand of NZ_JARJBE010000007.1, from coordinate 20,409 downwards.
AGTCCGGCTGTGGCAGCACAGCTTCGGGAGCGCTACCACCTCGATCTCCCCTTCTATCAGCAGTACCTGCTGTACCTGAAGGGCATCTTCACGCTGGACTTCGGCACGTCGTTCTCCGGACGACCTGTCAGTGAAGTTCTGGCACAGGCATTTCCGATCACGATGAAACTTGCCTTCATGGCACTGATCGTCGAGACCGTCTTCGGTGTCGGCTTCGGCCTCATCGCCGGCCTGCGTAAGGGCGGATTCTTCGACAGCACCGTCCTGCTGTTCAGCCTCGTTCTCATCGCCATCCCGATCTTCGTGATCGGCTTCCTGGCTCAGTTCTTCATCGGCGTCAAATGGGGCATCGTCCCGCCGACGGTCGGTGGCAACACCAGCTTCACCAATCTCCTGCTCCCCGCCCTGGTTCTGGGTTCGGTCTCGTTCGCCTACGTCCTGCGACTGACCCGAACATCCGTGGCGGAGAACCTGAGTGCCGACTACGTGCGCACTGCCACCGCCAAGGGACTTTCCCGTGGACGAGTGGTTCGCGTGCACGTGTTGCGCAACTCGCTGATCCCCGTGGTCACGTTCCTGGGCGCCGACCTCGCAACGTTGATGGGCGGCGCCATCGTCACCGAGGGCATCTTCAACATCAACGGCGTCGGCGGCACGATCTACCAGGCCGTGACCAGAGGTGAAGCGCCGACGGTGGTTTCGTTCGTCACCATTCTCATCGTGATCTACCTGATCGCAAATCTGCTCGTCGACCTCTTGTACGCCGCGCTCGATCCGAGGATCCGCTATGTCTGAGACCGTGAAGACCGGACGCGCCGTCCGGCAAAGTCATTTCGTGGCACCGCCCGAAGTTGCGGCACCGGGGGAGACGGACGCCGTCAAACTCGATCAGGCGCCGACGAGCATGTGGACCGACGCGTGGCGCGACCTACGCAAGCGCCCCCTGTTCATCATCTCGACGATCATCATCCTCGCGGTCATCGTCATCGCAGCGTTTCCGAGCTTGTTCACGAGCACCGATCCGCGGTTCTGCGACCTCACCTACAGCATGCAGGGACCGACCTCAGGGCACTGGTTCGGTTTCGACCGCCAGGGCTGTGACGTGTACTCGCGCACCATCTACGGTGCTCGCGCATCCGTACTCGTGGGCGTCGGCGTCACGGCGTCGGTGCTGGTGATCGGAGTGATCTTCGGTGCACTGTCCGGGTTCTACGGCGGCTGGACCGATTCGATCCTCTCCCGCGTCGCCGACATCTTCTTCGGCATCCCGCTGATCCTGGCTGCCATCGTCCTGATGCAGCTGTTCACCGATCGCACCATCTGGACCGTCGTCGGCGTGCTGGCGCTCTTCGGCTGGCCGCAGATGGCAAGAATCGCTCGAGGCGCGGTGATCTCGGCGAAGAACAACGATTACGTCATGGCCTCGGAAGCGTTGGGTGTCTCGAAGCTCAAGACACTGATCCGCCACGTCATCCCGAACTCGTTGGCGCCCATCATCGTGGTCGCCACCATCTCGCTCGGTACGTACATCGTTGCCGAGGCGACGCTGTCCTTCCTCGGTATCGGTCTTCCGTCCACCGAGGTTTCGTGGGGCGGCGACATCAGCAACGCTCAGGTGACGCTGCGTCAGGGTTCGACCATTCTGTTCTACCCGGCAACGGCTTTGGCGATCACCGTTCTCGGATTCATCATGATGGGTGACGCTCTGCGCGACGCCCTCGATCCCAAGTCGCGGAAGCGGTGAGCACGATGACCACCAAGGAAACTCTCACCTCGGAGGAAACTCCGTTGCTCGAGATTCGTGATCTCGAGGTGTCTTTCCAGTCCAATTCCGGTCCGGTTCCGGCAGTTCGAGGCGTCAGCCTGACCGTCTACCCGGGTCAGACGGTCGCGATCGTCGGCGAATCGGGCTCCGGTAAGTCCACCACCGCCCACTCGATCATCAATCTGCTTCCCGGCACCGGCAAGGTGACGGCAGGCGAGATCATCTTCGACGGCAAGGACATCTCGAAGGTCTCGGAGAAGGACTTCGTCCACATCCGGGGAAGCCAGATCGGTTTGGTTCCGCAGGACCCGATGTCGAATCTGAATCCCGTGTGGAAAGTGGGCTTCCAGATCGAGGAAGCACTGGCCGCCAACGGGATCGCCAAGGGCAAGGCAGCCAAGGTTCGGGCCGCCGAACTGCTCGAGGAGGCAGGACTCGCCGAAGCCGAGAGCCGGTTGGGGCAGTACCCGCACGAGTTCTCGGGCGGTATGCGTCAGCGCGCACTCATCGCGATCGGGTTGTCCGCTCGTCCGAAACTCCTGATCGCGGACGAGCCGACGTCGGCGCTCGACGTCACCGTCCAGCGTCAGATCCTCGACCACCTCGACGGTCTGACTACGGAACTCGGCACCGCCGTTCTGCTCATCACTCACGATCTTGGCCTGGCCGCCGAGCGCGCCGAGCATCTGATCGTGATGAGCAAGGGTCGTATCGTCGAATCCGGTCCGGCACTGGAGATTCTGAAGCGCCCGCAGCATCCGTACACGCAGAAGCTGGTCGCGGCTGCGCCGTCGTTGGCGTCGAAGCGGCTCAGCTCGTCGGTGGCGCGCGCCGAGATTCGCGAACAGGCGGAAGAGGTCGCCGAAGCGGTCAAGGCCGAGGAAAGTGCGGCAGAGTCGTTCGGCAAGGTGACCGACGACGTTCTTGTCGTCGATCATCTGACCAAGGTGTTCAAGCTGCGCAAGGGTTTCCGCAAGACCACCGACTTCACAGCCGTGAACGACGTGTCCTTCAAGGTCCGCCGCGGAACCACGACTGCAATCGTCGGCGAATCGGGTTCCGGTAAGTCGACGGTCGCACAGATGGTCCTCGGTCTGCTCGAGCCCACTGCAGGCAACGTGGTCTTCGACGGTCAGGACGTGTCGAAACTCGGTGCGAAGGAAACATTTGCGTTCCGTCGTCGAGTGCAGCCGATCTTCCAGAACCCTTACGGCACGCTCGACCCGATGTACTCGATCTACCGCACGATCGAAGAGCCGCTGCGTACCCACAAGGTCGGGACCAAAGCCGAACGGGAGGCTCGCGTCCGCGAACTTCTCGACAAGGTCGGTCTGCCCCAGTCGGTCATGCGACGGTTCCCGAACGAGCTCTCCGGCGGACAGCGTCAGCGCGTCGCAATTGCGCGAGCGTTGGCACTGCAACCGGAGGTCGTGATCTGCGACGAGGCGGTCTCCGCTCTCGACGTGCTCGTGCAGGATCAGATCTTGACCCTGCTCAACGACCTGCAGGCAGAGTTCGGGTTGACGTACCTCTTCATCACGCACGACCTGGCCGTGGTTCGTCAGATCGCGGACAACGTGTTGGTGATGTCGCGTGGCTCGATCGTCGAATCGGCACCGATCGACGACGTGTTCGGTAATCCGCAACAGGACTACACCCGCAAGTTGCTCGACGCGATTCCCGGTGGGTCCATCAAGCTGGGAAGCTGACGCAACAGGTAGGTAGGCAAGTCCGCAGAGGGGCTGCAAGGGTACCGTCGTTGATCGTGACGGACCCCTTGCAGCCCCTCGTCGATCTTCCAGGCGTACGCGCCGCCGCCGATCATGCGCGCGATGCTCTGGGTGAGGTTCATCGGCACAAGACCAACCGTCGCGGTTGGCCCACCACTGCCGCCGAAGCCGCGGTTCGTGCCGCGCGCGCTTCCGCATCGCTCGCCGGTGGCACCACCGAATTGCCGACCGAGGGCATGGCCGGTGATCCGATTCTCGCGGGTGCTCTGCGCGTGGCTCAGGCTCTCGACGGCGACAGCCTTCCGCTCATGGAGTCGACGTGGAAGCGCGCCCCACTTCAGGCTCTGGCCCGGCTGCACCTGTTGGCCGCGGCGGATCTCGTCGAGGACGCAGATCAACTGGGGCGGCCACGGTCGGATCGCGGAGTGGGGGAGCGGTTGGACGCTCTCGCCCAACTCGTTACAGGCGGAACCAGTGCACCGGCACCTGTTCTGGCGGCCGTCGTACACGGAGAACTCTTGGCGCTGAGCCCGTTCGGCACCGCTGACGGCATCGTCGCCCGCGCGGCCTCGCGTCTGGTTGCGGTCTCGTCGGGACTGGATCCGCACAATCTCGGGGTCCCCGAGGTCAGTTGGCTTCGGCGGCCACAGGCGTACACGGACGGCGCGGCAGGATTCGCTTCGGGAAATCCGGCGGGCGTCGGCAGCTGGGTGATTCTGTGCTGTGGTGCTCTCGAAGCCGGTGCGCGAGAGGCGACTTCGATTGCCGACGCCGCTACCGGATAGTCCGGCAAATTGCGCCTGTCGGAACATAACGAACGGGCGGCGCTGCCGATAAATCGACTTCGCCGCCCGTCAGCACGGACTACTCGTTACCAAGCGTGCTCGGTGGGTTGTGTGGGTGGCCTCGGCGAGGGATCGCGCTTTCTGAGGTCGTCCCCGCAACCTGTGCGGGGTCCTCGCTCAAATTGAACGAATCTCGCAGGCCCACAACGCTTCTGCCCTTATAGTGGCTTGTGCTCCGCGTGGGTGCCCTAGTGCCCGTGCTAGGAATTTCGGTTGGGGAAACGGTCCTTCTCTTCCGAGCCGTTCCTGGCCTTCCGTTCTTCCGTAACTCCTTTGTACCCTGTGTCCGGGCTCACAGCAAGTACCAATTTTTGTTTGTGGGCCTTGGATTTCAGCGTTTCCGGCGCAGTAGCCCGAAGGTCATGGCGCCGGCCACCAGAGCTGCGATTCCCACCGCAGCGGTAGTGGCCACCGTGGTCGTGGACTGGGCCGACAATCGGGCACGAAGTGAGACCGGATTCGAGAAAGTCAGTATGGGCCAACCGTTTACGGCTGCTTCCTTGCGCAACGCTCGATCGGGGTTGACTGCGGTCGGATGTCCGACAGCCTCGAGCATGGGTAAATCCGTCACCGAGTCGGAGTAGGCGTAACTGGCGGCGAGGTCGTAACCGCACTCCGCGGCGAGTTTTTCCATGGCTTCGACCTTGCCGGGGCCGTAGCAGTAGAAGTCCACCTCGCCGGTGTAGTGGCCGTCTTCCTCCCTCATCGACGTCGCGACGGAATGGGTGGCGCCGAGGGCGCGGGCGATCGGTGCGACGATCTCTTCACCCGAAGCAGACACGACGATGACGTCGTGTCCACGCAGCTTGTGATCTGCGATCAGATCGGCCGCCTCGGCGAAGACGAGTGGATCGACGATGTCGTGCAGAGTCTCCGCGACGACGGCCTTCACCTGTTCCACGTCCCAGCCCGCACACATCGCCGTCAGATGCTCGCGCATGCGCTCCATCTGATCGTGATCGGCGCCGGACAGTAGAAACAGGAATTGCGCATAGCTGCTCTTGAGAACCGAGCGTCGATTGATCAGACCCTGTGCGAAGAATGGCTTGCTGAACGCCAGGGTGCTCGACTTCGCGATGATCGTTTTGTCCAAATCGAAGAAAGCGGCTGTCCGCCCGGTATTCAGTCCGTTCGCAGGCTTGTCGGTCACAGGATTGAGGATAGTCCGACAGGCGGTTCGTGTGCTCTTCGGCAAGCGTCCTCTTTCGGCGAAAAACAGCAGTTCAGTGCAGCTCAGGCTTGCATTTCTCGCCGATGGCGGGTGTAAGATCGTTGCTGTTCGATTCGTTCGAACTAGTTCAGCCCGACCCCCCGGGGCTGAACTCAGACGGCCCCCGCCTCCTCCCCCCATTGGCGGGGGTCGTCCTCTGTCTCAGGCCTGTTTCTCCCCAACCTCCCAGTTGTCCACAGGGTTGTTCGGCCCACTGTTTTCGGTGCCGGTGCTCGTTCAGGCTCTGCAGTCATGAACACGACGATCAGCTCTCAGGAAACCGGGGCTCCCATTCTGGTTCTCGTCGACGACGCGAAAATCCTCGCGAGCGTGCGACGCGTCGCTGCCGCGGTGGACCGCCGGCTGGACGAGGCCGAACATCCCGTGTCCCGGCAACAGTGGAACCGGGCCTCGGCGGTGGTACTGGACGCGTCGGCGGCGCGAGATGCTCTGGCTCGTTCCCCCAAGCGAACGCGAGTGTTCCTCGTATGCGACGGCACACCGACCGTCGACGATTGGAAGAGCGCCACCGCGATCGGAGCCGACAGCGTTCTGTCCTTGCCCGAGGAAGAGAACGCGCTGGTCGCAGTTCTGGCCGATCACGTAGACGTCAGTGGTGACGGCACCGTCGTGAGCGTGGTGGGTGGTTGTGGCGGCGGCGGAGCCTCGGCAACTGCTGCGGCTGTCGCGTTGACGTCGGCGGCACGTCACGTCCCGACGCTGTTGGTGGACGTCGACGCACTCGGTTCCGGCGCCGACGTGCTGTTGGGTATCGAGACTGCTCCCGGATTACGTTGGGGTGCACTGACCGTCGAGGGCGGGCGGTTGTCCCCGGATGCGCTGCGCGATGCACTGCCGGCGAAGGGAAAGTTTCTGAGGGTTCTGGCGAGCAGTCGCCGGGAGATCGACGGTCCGACAGTGACCGCCGTTCGCGCCGTGCTGGACGCAGGTCGCAGTTCCGGCGGACTCGTGGTCTGCGACGTGCCACGTCATCCCAGCGAGGTAGGTCAGGCCGTGTTGGAGATGTCGGATTCGGTGCTCGTGGTGGTTCCGGCCACCGTGGCCGCATGCGTCGCGGCCGAGAAGGTCGGAGCCTGGGTGGTGCGACACAACTCCAACGTCGGTCTCGTCGTGCGTGGGCCGGCACCGGGAGGCCTACGCGGCGCCGATGTGGCAGACATGCTCGGCCTGCCCCTGACGGCCGTGATGCGCGGCCACCGATCGCTGGCGCCGATGCTCGAGCGTGGTGGCCTCGAATTGACCCGCGGTTGTCCGTTGAGTGTGGCGGCAACAGCGGTACTCGACGCCGTCGAATCCGGCGCACGCCCGCGCAGGGCTGCCGCATGAGTGCGTTGGTCACGGCCGAACTGCTCGACCGAGTTCGCGAGCGATTGACGGCGTCGTCGGTCGGCGAGCCGACGGCGGCCACCGTTGCCGATGCCGTGCGAGCTGAGTCCTCGGGCGTTCTGGCGGACACGGATCTGTTGGAGGTCGTCAGGGTGCTCCAGACGGAACTGACAGGCGCGGGGCCGCTCGAACCTCTACTGCACGAACCCGGGGTCGCCGATGTACTGGTGACCGCGCCGGATCAGGTCTGGGTGGACCGCGGGGTCGGCCTCGAAAGGTCGGGGGTCCGGTTCACCGACGAGGCAGCCGTGCGTCGACTGGCGCAGCGGTTGGCACTGTCGGCAGGTCGACGCCTCGACGACGCCCAACCGTGGGTCGACGGCCGCCTGCGGGGCGTCGGCGACGGGCACTTCGGGGTACGACTTCATGCCGTACTCGAACCCGTGGCCCAGGGTGGAACCTGCGTGTCACTGCGAGTGTTGCGGCCCGCGACCCAGGGTCTCGACGCGCTGTCCGCCCACGGCGCCGTGGAACCGGACGCGCGCGAACTCCTCAATCGCATCATTTCTTGTCGCTTGGCTTTTCTGGTGATCGGCGGAACTGGCGCGGGAAAGACCACGTTGTTGTCCGCGATGCTCGGTGCCGTCGACCCGCGCGAGCGAATCGTCTGCGTCGAGGACGCGGCCGAACTGGCGCCGCCGCATCCGCACGTCGTCCGCCTCGTCGCCAGAGCTCCCAACGTCGAGGGAGTCGGAGAGGTGACGGTGCGCGATCTGGTTCGGCAGGCACTACGAATGCGTCCCGATCGCATCGTCGTCGGTGAGGTCCGCGGCGCAGAGGTGACGGATCTGCTCACGGCGATGAACACCGGCCACGACGGCGGCGCCGGCACCGTTCACGCCAATTCGCCAGAAGAGGTGCCGGCCAGACTCGAGGCGTTGGCGGCGCTCGGCGGGATGGATCGCCACGCGTTGCACAGTCAACTTGCCGCGGCAGTTCAAGTGATCCTGCACGTGCACAGATTGGCTGACGGATCGAGGCGTCTCGAACAGATCGGTGTCATCGACCGCGGTGCGGACGGGTATGTACGAATCATGCAGGCGTGGCCGGACGGCGGTTCGGGTCGTGAGCGGCTCGAGCGGATGTTCCGGCTTCGCAATCGGGAGGTCGGGACGTGACGGTTTCCCTCTTGGCCTTCGCGTTGGCGGTCTCGATTGCGCCGGTGCGGGATTCACGTGCTCGGCTCGCTACCTACACCCCGAGTGTCCGCAAGCCCTCCCAGCAGATTCCGTGGCAGTTCGTCGCCGCATTTCTCGCGATTTCGGCCGCGTGGATCCTCGGAGGTCTTCCGGCAGGGTGCGCGGCTGTCGTCCTCGCCGGGACCCTGATCCTCCGTGGCCGACGCGCGAATGCAGCCGAAACCCGGGACCTCTCACAGAAGATGCTGCTCTCCGGTCTGGAGGTGCTGATCGCCGAGCTGAGCGTCGGCGCGCATCCTGCAGCGGCCAGTTCTGTTGCAGGCGAGGAATGTACCGGAGAAGTGAGTGCCGTATTCCGTTCCGCTGGGGCCAGGGCGCGTCTCGGTGGTTCTGCCGCAGCGGCCTTCGCGGTACCGGATTCGTGCATCGAGCGTGAGTTCTCCCGCATCGGATCCGTCTGGCGGGTCGCCGACCAACACGGGCTGGCACTGGCGGAACTACTCGGCGCCGTCCGGACGGACATGTTGGGACGTAGACGCTTTCGTCAGCGTACCGAGGCCGGGTTGGCGGGCGCTCGGGCGACCGCTGCGGTGTTGGCCTTTCTCCCGCTGTTGGGGATCGGTCTCGGGCAATTGATGGGTGCTTCGCCGCTGCGCGTGCTGTTCGGAGGTGGGCTCGGCGGCGTGCTCCTGGTGATCGGAACCGCTTGTGTCTCAGCTGGTCTGCTCTGGACCGACCGGATAACTGCGAAGGTCACGTCGTGAGTTGGGCATCCGTGGCGATGATGGCGTTGGCGTTCGCGATCATTCCCGCTCGTCGCGGTGCTTCGGCCAGGGCGGCAGAAATTCTCTTCGCGGACACAACAACAGAAGATTCGGTTCCAGTCCCGGACAAGCCGGATCCACTCGCAGTTGCCGCAAGTCTCGACCTTCTCGGGGCCTGCCTACGAGCGGGGCTTCCCGTCTCCGCCGCGATCACAGCGATGGCGTCGACGGCGCCGAAACCGATGGCCGACTCGCTTCGTCGCGTCGCCGACCTTCTGGCGCTCGGTGCCGATCCCGACGCCGCGTGGAGCGAAGCCGCTCTCGATCCCGATACCGAGGCGCTCGCCAGAATGGCTCGGCGTTCCGCCCGTTCGGGTTCGTCGCTGTCCTCATCCATGGCCGAACTCGCCGAGCGCAGTCGAGGTGACGCCGAGGATCTTGCTGCTGCCGCAGCCGAACGCGCGGGAGTGCTGATCAGCGGTCCACTCGGGCTGTGTTTCCTGCCGGCGTTCATCGCCTTGGGCATCGTCCCGGTGGTGATCGGGCTTGCCACGACTGTGCTCGGTAACGGCCTGCTGTGAGCCGGATCCGAGTGAAAGCTCCTGCGGCAGAAGTGCTGCCACAGGTTTCGATTGAAGGGGGAGAAATGATTTCGAAGACGTTGAGGACGGTGTCGGCCAGATTTGCGCTGTTGGTTGCCGAGGACGACGGCATGTCCACCGCGGAGTATGCGATCGGCACGATTGCGGCTGCCGCATTCGGTGCCGTCCTGTACACGGTTGTCACTGGCGACTCCATTGTCTCGGCGCTGACAGGCATCATCGACAAGGCGCTCAAGACAGCTGTGTGATGTTGTCCACGAGAGGTATTCGGCAAGCCGACGACGGCGCCGTGACGGTGGAGGCCGCGATTGCTCTGGCTTCGATCGTCACGGTGGTCGTGCTGTGTGTCGGTGGAGTCCTGGCGGTGTCGATGCAGGTTCGGTGTGTCGACGCCGCTCGTGAGGCCGCGCGGTTGGTGGCACGTGGTGATCGTGAGTCTGCGGTCGCCACGGCCCGCCGGATCGCACCCGAAGATGCGTCGATCTCGGTGGAGATCGTGGACGGTTTTGCCGTTGCCGTTGTCAGCGCCGAGAGTGCGTTGCTGCCGTTGGTCGACATTTCTTCCGAGGCGGTGGCAGCAGTGGAGTCGGGAGTGGAGGAGGGGTGAACCTACGTGACGACGAAGGTGTTGCCACGGTTCTGGCGTGCTGCGTTCTGGCGGCGATCGTTATGGTGACCGGCGGGATGCTGCATGTCGGTTCCGCAGTGGTGGCTCGGCACACGGCTCAGTCGGCCGCTGATCTTTCGGCTCTCGGCGGTGCGGGCGCCTTGGACGGCGGCGACGAGTCGGCGTGTGAGATGTCCGCGGTGATCGCGGAGCGGATGCGCACGGTGCTCGAGGAGTGCGAGGTGCAGGGTTGGGATGTATTGGTCGAGATACGCGCACCGGTGTTGTTGTCGGGCTTCGGGATCGGGGATGCGCAGGCTTACGCGCGTGCGGGTCCGGTCAGCTGATGGTGTCGATGACGGCGGTCAGAACCTTGACCGCGCCGTCTTTGTCGAGTGGGTCGTTTCCGTTGCCGCACTTGGGTGAATAGACGCAGGACGGGCAACCGTGAGCGCATTCGCAGGACAGTATGGCGTCGCGCGTCGCGGTGAGCCATCGGGACAGTTCGCTGTGCCCTCGGTCGGCGAACCCGGCGCCGCCGGCATGACCGTCGTAGACGAAGACGGTCGGGAGTCCGGTGTCCGCGTGCATCGCGGTGGACACTCCGCCGATGTCTCCGCGGTCGCAGATCGCCACCAGTGGCAGCAGGCCGATTGCGGCATGTTCGGCGGCATGCAGTGATCCGGGGAACCGTTCGGGCGGGACCCCGATGGATTCGAGGAGTTCCGGCGTGACCGTGTACATCACTGCCCTGGTGGGCAAAGTGTGTGCGGGCATGTCGAGTTCGATCGAGTCGAGGACTTCACCCGAAGTCAACCGTCGTAGGTATCCGACGATTTGATGTGTCACCTCGACCTGGACGAGAGCGACGGCGATGTCGCCGTAGTTCTTGTGCTCGAGTTGTTCGGTGATCGTGATTTCGGTGGTCTCGCGGGCCGAGGTGGTCCAGTCCGGATTCTCGGTGTGTACCAATGCGAGTCCGACGTCGAGGTCCAGTTCGTCGACGACGTAGGTCTCGCCTTGATGGATGTGCACGGCGCCGGGATGAACTGTGGCCGGAGCGCGGCCCGCGTCGACAGTGCCCAGCATCCGGCCGGATTCCCCGTCGACAATGGCCACCTGAGTTCCGATGCCGCCGCGAATCTCCAAAGAGCCGTGGGGGTTCGAATCGGCGGTGACGAACCATCCGTGCTTTCGGCGCCGGATCTTGCCTTCCTCCGACAGCCTGGTCAGAACCTCGAGAGCCCCGAACGCGTCCACCTCGGCATCGGAAAGTGGGAGTTCCATTGCAGCGCAGAGAAGTTGTGGTCCCAGGACGTACGGATTTCCGGGATCTGTCACCGTCGCCTCGACGGGTTTGTCGAGTACCGCTGACGGATGGTGAACGAGGTAGGTGTCGAGTGGATCGTCGCGGGCGATCAACACGACGAGTGAACCCTCACCGCGTCGCCCGGAGCGACCGGCCTGCTGCCAGAACGAGGCAACGGTCCCCGGGAAGCCTGCCACGACAACGGCGTCGAGGCCTGCGATGTCGACGCCGAGCTCCAGCGCGTTGGTGGTGGCTGCGCCCAGCAGCGTGCCGTCGGCGAGCGCAGCTTCCAGTTCGCGACGGTCCTCGGCCAGATATCCGGCGCGATACGACGCGACTCGCTCGGCGAGGTCCGGGTCCACCTCGGCGAGTAGACGTTTGGTGGCCATCGCGGTCAGCTCGGCGCCGCGGCGGGAGCGGACGAAGGTGAGAGTGCGGGCGCCTTCGATCATGAGGTCGGCCATGATCCGCGCGGCTTCCGCGCCCGCGGGACGTCGTACCGGGCTACCGTTTTCGCCGGTCAATGCCTCCAGTAGCGGTGGTTCCCACAGTGCGACGGTGCGTGGGCCGTGCGGCGATCCGTCTTCCGTGACCTCGGTGCAGTGTGCGCCTATGAGCCGCGAGGCCGCCGCGCCGGGATCTGCTGTGGTCGCGCTGGCCAGAATGAAGGTGGGTTCGGCGCCGTAACGGGCTGCAATTCTGCGTAATCGCCGGATCACGAGCGCGACGTTGGATCCGAAGACTCCCCTGTAGGAGTGGCATTCGTCGATGATCACGTATTTCAGGTTGCGGAAGAAGTGTGCCCATCGCTGATGGGTTCTGAGCAGAGAAATGTGGATCATGTCGGGGTTGGTGAAGAGCCAGCGTGAGTTCTCACGTGCCCAAGTGCGGAGTTCCTGAGAGGTGTCGCCGTCGTACGCACTGGCGTTCGTGCTGCGAAGTTCGACGTCGAAGTCGGTGAGGGACAGCACTGCTCGCAGTTGATCCGAGCCCAGCGCTTTGGTGGGGGAGAGGTACAGGGCAGTTGCGAGCGGATCGGTCGCCATGGCCGTCAGCACCGGGAGTTGGTACGCCAGTGACTTACCCGACGCCGTACCGGTGGCCACGACCACGTGTTTTCCGGCGTAAGCGAGGTCGGCGGCCTCACTCTGGTGGATCCACGGGGACCGCACGCTGTGCTCGGCGAGCGCACGTACGACGCTGGGGTGCACCCACTCCGGCCATTCGGTGAACTCGGCTACGCGAGCAGGTAACTGCGCGGTGAACATCAGTGGTTTTTCGCTTCCACTGACCCCGGCGACGACCCGATCGAGCAGCATCTGCCCGTAGGTCTCGCCAGGCTTCCCTCCCGGGGCGGGGATCGGGGAAGGTGCGTTCACGTGACTCTCCGGGCTCGGCGTTGGGGTGTGGCGGCAATCGGAAACTGTCGCTACCTGCAGTTTTGATGATACGCAACGGTCGGCGGTCTTGGTGGAACCGGGTGCTCGGCGCGCGCGCGGGAAACCACGATCGTGGGCTGTTTTTCTCGTAGCGAACTTTTAACGTTTTTAGTTCCCTTTTCGACTGTTGTGCACGCGGAGAACATGGTTGACTGACAATCGGTCGCAGCTTCTGTGTTCGTAGGCTTGAGAAAGTGCACGCTCGCAGGATCGTTGTTGCGGGCGCGGTGCTCTGCCTTTCCTGAGGGGGAAATAAAGACGTACAGCGGTCGGAACCGGCCCGGTGGACTGTAAGGGCTGTTCACCGAATCCGGTGTTAGAAAGAGAAGGAAAAGCATGGCACAGGGCACTGTGAAGTGGTTCAACGCTGAAAAGGGCTTCGGCTTCATCGCTCCCGAAGACGGTTCCGCAGACGTCTTCGTTCACTACTCCGAAATTCAGGGCAACGGCTTCCGTACCCTCGAGGAGAACCAGCGTGTGGAGTTCGAGGTCGGCCAGGGCACCAAGGGTCCCCAGGCTACCGGCGTTCGCGCGGTCTGATTTTTCCGCTCACTCGCTGAGCGATTAGTTCGGACAGTATTTGTCCCCCATCGCATCCGTGCGGTGGGGGACAAATCTTTTCGGGCTGAGCCAGTCTTTCTCTGTCCGAGGTAATGCACGCAGCTGTCCGACCACGGCCGGTCGTCTATGCCGTCAGTACCTTCGTGGCTTACGTTTCACTCTGTGAGCCAACTGTCCTTTTTCTCTGCCGAGTCGATTCCACCTGCCGTGACGGACCTCGCCGGAATGCTGGCCGGACCGGGTCAGGTCGTGACCTCGGAGGACCGTGCCCGGATCTCGATCGTCGTGGATCGGGACTGGAGAGCGCAGGCCGTTGCCGAGTTGATCGCGCAGTGCGGACTCGGGGCCGAGGTGACGCGTAGTGAAGAAGGCAGCCCATTGGTCCGCACTCAGTCGACGCCCGCACTCCTTCCGCTGTCCGTGCAGTGGACCAAGGGAGCTGTGAAGGCGGTGCCGGTCGGTTGGGTACCGAACTCCCGCCAACTCCGGGTGTGGGCCGTCGCGGCCGGCAGGCTCGAAGAAGGCGGCGAGCGATTCGTGTTCGGCCTCGACCCTCATGCCAAGGAGACGCATGCACCGCTGGCTCAGGCCTTGATGCGGGTTGGTATCGCGCCGACTCAACTGGGTAACCGGACACCGGGCCCGGGGCTCCGTGTGTCGGGAAAGAAGAGACTGACAAAGCTCGTCGAATACCTCGGTGAGGCGCCGAAACACGTCGACACCTCTGTCGCCTGGCCACACGTCTGACAGTGCTGATGCCGCGTGTCCGCCGGTGCTGATGCCGCGTGTCCGACGGAGCCCATACTGTACTGATCTGCACGAATGTCTTGCGGGTATGTCACTCTGTAAAGAGAGACACGGGGTATAACTTGCTCCACACGTCTAGTTCTGAAGATCTGCCGACGGCAGTGAACGTCCAAAGGAAGGCTCGGGCAGCAGGTGGCTAAAGCGGACAACGGCAGCGGTCAGGGAGCGTCCGGTAACCCTCGTCGCCTCGTGATCGTCGAGTCACCGACCAAGGCGCGCAAAATCGCTCCCTACCTCGGTAAGGACTACGTCGTCGAGGCATCGGTCGGTCACATTCGCGACCTCCCGCGCGGCGCAGCGGACGTCCCGGCCAAGTACAAGGGCGAGTCCTGGGCCCGTCTCGGCGTCAACGTCGATCACGACTTCGAGCCGCTCTATGTCGTGAGCCCGGAAAAGAAGGGCAAGGTCGCCGAACTCAAGTCTCTGTTGAAGGACGCCGACGAGCTCTTCCTCGCAACTGACCCCGACCGCGAGGGCGAGGCAATCGCCTGGCATCTCCTCGAGACCCTCAAGCCCAAGATTCCGGTTCGTCGAATGGTCTTCCACGAGATCACCGAGCCGGCAATCCGTGCTGCTGCCGAAGACACCCGCGAACTCGACACCGACCTCGTCGATGCTCAGGAAACCCGCCGCATCCTCGACCGTCTCTACGGTTACGAGGTCAGCCCGGTTCTCTGGAAGAAGGTCATGCCGAAGCTCTCGGCCGGCCGCGTCCAATCGGTGGCCACTCGCGTCATCGTCCAGCGTGAACGCGAGCGCATGGCGTTCAAGTCGGCGTCGTACTGGGACATTTCCGCGACGCTCGACGCCGGTGCAGAGGCCAGCCCGCGTAGTTTCGGTGCTCGCCTGGTCTCCGTCGACGGTTCGCGTGTCGCCTCCGGCCGTGATTTCGGAGCTGACGGAAAGCTCAAGGGCAGCGCGGTCACTGTGCTCGACGAGGCGTACGCGCGTCGTCTCGCGGAAGCATTGCAGGGCGTCGACCTCACGGTTTCCTCCGCCGAGGACAAGCCGTACACCCGCAAGCCTTACCCGCCGTTCATGACGTCGACGCTCCAGCAGGAAGCCGGACGCAAACTTCGTTTCACGTCCGAGCGTGCAATGCGCATCGCACAGCGTCTGTACGAAAACGGCTACATCACCTACATGCGTACCGACTCGACGACTCTCTCGGAGTCGGCGATCGCTGCCGCTCGTGCGCAGGCCACCGAGTTGTACGGTCCGGAATACGTGCATCCGACGCCGCGTCAGTACACCCGCAAGGTCAAGAACGCGCAGGAAGCCCACGAGGCGATCCGCCCCGCCGGCGACGTGTTCCAGACCCCGGGTCAGCTGCACTCCAAGCTCGATTCCGACGAGTTCAAGCTGTACGAACTGATCTGGCAGCGGACCGTCGCTTCGCAGATGGCCGACGCCCGCGGTACGACGTTGACGCTTCGCATCTCCGGCACGGCAGGCACCGGCGAGGACTGCACGTTCTCCGCTTCGGGTCGCACCATCGTGTTCGCCGGCTTCCTCAAGGCTTACGTCGAGAGCGTCGACGAAGAGGCCGGCGGTCAGTCCGACGACGCCGAATCCAGGCTTCCGGTGCTGGTCAAGGGTCAGGAAGTCACGGCCACCAAGCTCGATCCGGACGGGCACAGCACCAACCCGCCCGCTCGCTACACAGAAGCCAGCCTGATCAAGACGCTCGAAGAACTCGGCATCGGCCGTCCTTCGACCTACTCGTCGATCATCAAGACCATCCTCGATCGCGGATACGTCTACAAACGTGGCAGCGCGCTGGTTCCGTCCTGGGTGGCGTTTGCCGTCATCGGGCTGCTCGAGGTGCACTTCGGCCGGCTGGTCGACTTCGATTTCACGGCAGGAATGGAAGACGATCTCGACGCGATCGCCGGTGGCCGTGAGCAGCGTGGCAACTGGCTGAGCAGCTTCTACTTCGGCGGCGAGACAGGCGCTGAAGGTTCGGTCGCCCGCGAGGGCGGGCTGAAGAAGATGGTCGGTGTCAATCTCGAGGAGATCGACGCTCGCGAGGTCAACTCCATCCGACTGTTCGACGACGCCGAGGGTCGCGAGGTTCACGTGCGCGTCGGCCGGTTCGGGCCGTATCTCGAGCGCATGGTTCAGAATCCGGACGATCCCGAAGGCGATCTGATCTCGCAGCGGGCAAATCTTCCCGATGACCTGCCACCGGACGAGCTCACTCCCGAGTACGCCGAGAAGTTGTTCTCGACACCTCAAGAGGGCCGCAAGCTGGGCGTCGACCCACTGACGGGCCACGAGATCGTCGCGAAGGAAGGCCGCTTCGGTCCCTACGTGACCGAGATCCTGCCCGAACCGCCGGCCGAGCCGGAACCGGACATCGTTCCCGTCACCGCTCCCGAGCCGGAAGAAATCAGCTCGGGCAGCACCAAGACTGCGGTGAAAAAGGCCGCGGCCAAGAAGGCGCCTGCGAAGAAGGCTGCCAAGAAGGTCGCAGGCCCCAAGCCTCGGACCGGATCGCTGCTCAAGTCCATGGACTTGGCGACGATCACCTTGGAAGATGCGCTGCGCCTGCTGTCGCTTCCGCGCGTCGTGGGTGTCGACCCCGAATCGAAGGAAGAGATCACCGCGCAGAACGGCCGTTACGGTCCGTACCTGAAGAAGGGCACGGACTCACGCTCGCTCGCCAACGAAGAGCAGATGTTCACCGTCACGCTCGACGAGGCGCTCAAGATCTACGCCGAGCCGAAGCGTCGTGGGCGTCAGGCGTCGGCAACGCCTCCGTTGCGTGAGTTGGGCGTCGATCCGGTCAGTGAGAAGCCGATGGTGATCAAGGACGGCCGTTTCGGTCCGTACGTCACCGACGGCGAGACCAACGCCAGCCTTCGCAAGGACGACGACGTCGAATCCATTTCCGATGCTCGTGCATCGGAGTTGCTGGCTGATCGTCGTGCGCGCGGCCCGGTCAAGAAGAAGGCAGCAGCCAAGAAGGCTCCGGCAAAGAAGGCCGCTGCCAAGAAAACAGCCGCAAAGAAGGCCCCGGCAAAGAAGGCCGCCGCCAAGAAGGCTCCGGCGAAGAAGGACTCGTAAGGCTTCGTCGGTGCCGACGGTTAGGGTTTTTGCATGAGTACTGAAGTGGCCGAACGAGGTGTGTTCGGTCGGCTGGTGGGTCAGCACGACGTCGAGCAGAGCCTGCGTGATGCTGCACTGTCGGCTCGTGGAGATTCCAGCGGCTCGGAGATGACCCACGCGTGGCTCTTCACCGGGCCACCCGGCTCTGGTCGTTCGGTGGCTGCTCTCTGCTTCGCCGCTGCCCTGCAATGCACCTCCGACGGTGCACCAGGGTGCGGTGAGTGTCATGCATGTACGACGACGATGGGTGGAACCCACGGTGACGTACGACGGATCATCCCCGACGGCCTGAGCATCAGCGTCAAAGGCATGCGCGAGATAGTCAACATCGCTTCGCGTCGGCCGACGACGGGGCGGTGGCAGGTCATCGTGGTCGAGGATGCCGATCGTTTGACCGAAGGCGCAGCCAACGCCCTCCTGAAGGTTGTCGAGGAGCCGCCGGACCGCACGGTCATCCTGCTCTGCGCGCCGACGACCGATCCGGAAGACATGTCTGTCACCCTCCGATCGCGGTGTAGGCACATGCCGTTGGTGACGCCGTCCGTCGAATCGATCGCCCAGGTACTGATCGACCGCGACGGGCTGGATCCGGAACGGGCGAGAATCGCCGCATCGATCAGCGGCGGACATGTCGGCCGGGCTCGGCGTCTCGCCACCGACGAGAGCGCGCGCGACGAGCGTCAGCGTTCGCTTCGACTAGCTGCCGACGCGATCGGGGCTTCGACGGCGTACAAGGCCGCAGAGAACTTGGTGAAGTCGATCGAGGCTGACACCAAGGCGTTCTACGCCGAACTCAAGGAACAGGAGCTCGAGGAGCTCAAGGTTTCCTTGGGTGGTGGTGGAACCGGCAAGGGAACAGCCGGGACTCTGCGCGGATCGGCTGGTCTGATCAAGGACCTCGAAGCGCGCCAGAAATCGCGCGACACCCGGGCCCGCCGCGATCTTCTCGACCGGACGCTGATCGACCTGGCCGGCATGTACCGGGACGCGCTTTCCTATTCGCTGGGGTCGACGTCGACGGCGACCCATCCCGACATGGCTCGGCAGGCCGCCGAGTTGGCTGCACGAACGTCCCCGGAGGGGTTGCTCAAGTGCATCGAAGCGGTGCTCGAATGCCGCGAGGCCGTCGACTTCAACGTCAAGTTGCAGTGGGCGCTCGATGCGATGGTTGCCTCCATCGGAGCCGCTTTCCGACCCCCGTTTTCGCGATCCGGGGGTTGACCAGATAGACTCGCCACCGCCGAAAGGCACGCTGCCTTAGCTCAGTCGGTAGAGCATTTCACTCGTAATGAAAAGGTCGAGAGTTCGATTCTCTCAGGCAGCTCAGCCAAGAGCCCCACACCCGGAAATCCGGATGTGGGGCTCTTGTCGTTAGTTCCCAATTCTTGCGTATGTGCGGTTTATCCTGAGTTCGGCGAACACGTGCCTGAACAGGAGAGACCTCGATGTCGGATCAGAACTGGGGACCAGGCCAACCATCGCAGAATCAGCCGCCGTACGGGCAGATGCCGCCGATGCCGCCGCAGGGTTATCAGCCGCCGACGCCCGCCTATCCGTACGCAAGCTGGATCTCTCGGGTGTTTGCGTCAATCCTCGACGGCTTTGTCATTCCGCTCCCCGGCGTCATCCTCGCGGGCATCGGAGCAGTGATCGCGTTCTCCGGATCCGAAGTGACCACATACGACGACGGCAGCGTGAGCGCTGAAGGCGGTAATCCGGTCGGGGTGATCGTCATGGTCGTCGGCATACTGGCGATCTTCTTGATCGAGGTGTGGAATCTCGTCTTCAGGCAAGGGAACACCGGACAGACGCTCGGCAAGAAGTGGCTGGGAATTTCGGTGATTCGGGAGTCCGACGGTGTGCCTCTCGGCCCGGTGATGGCGCTGCTTCGTTGGATCATGATGGCGATCCTGGGTGGCGCCTGCTTCCTCAACTATCTCTGGCCGCTCTGGGACTCGAAGCACCAGTGCTGGCACGACATGGTGGTCCGGTCGGTAGTCGTTCGCGCGCGCTAGTCGCTGCCGAGGTCTCTTACAGTGGGTGCCATGGAGTTGGAAGCGGTCGCAAGTCGACGACGCTCGCTGGCCGCACCTGTCGGTGTTGCTGCAGTGGCCGTGACGGCCGCCGCGGTACTCCACTTCCGTGATCCCCACAGCGCGGGTAGTTACGGCGTTTGTCCGATGTACGCGTTGACGGGATTGTGGTGCCCGGCGTGTGGTGGCCTTCGTGCGGTCAATGACCTGACTAATCTGGATATTGGCGCCGCAGTGTCCAGCAATGCCTTGATCGTGCCGCTTATCGCGGTGTTGGTGATCGCGTGGATCGGTTGGACAGTGCGCCGTTGGAAAGGCACGCGGGATCGCATGATCGTGCTTCGGCCGACTGTGACGATCGTGGTGCTCGGAGTTCTCGTTGCATTTACGGTTGTTCGAAACACCCCGTGGGGGAGCTGGCTCGCGCCGGCGTGACGGTAAGAGGTCGACATGGCACTGCAGGTTTTTTCGCTCATCGTTCTGCTCGGCGCGCTGATCATCCTGATTCCGACGGCACGACGTGTCTTCGGCAAGAAGGACGACGAGTAGGCCTCGACAACTGAGCCCGAGCGGCACATGCTGGCGGTATGGCTGATTCGTTGAAAGCCCGCGTCAAGGAAAAGCTGCTGAGGCAACTCGCCGAGGACGGTCGGCACCCGATTCAGGAAGCTGAGGGTGACGATCCCCGGCTGGTTTCGATCAACGACGATCTCGAAGCGTTGGAACAGGCCGAGGAAGGCGATCCGATCGTCGAAGAACTGGCCGAGAGGTACTGGGTTCCGTGAAGTTTACCGACCGCAGTGCTCTGACCTGGCGATTTGGTGTTGTGTTGATCTTCGCGTAACTTTGTCCAGGTCAGAGCGACACGGACACCGACTCCCACCTGCGAGGGTGAGTGACACGAGGTTGTACGAAGTGCCTGGCGAACACAATCCAGTTTTTCTTCACGGGGTTCCGGTTTGCGCCGGTGTCCAGGTTGGGATAGGCTGGAAAAGTTGCCCCGGAGCGGCGGCCATAGGGTCGTGGTGATGGTGTGTGCGTGTTCTTTGAGAACTCAACAGTGTGTCGATGAATGTCAGT
>NZ_JARJBE010000058.1:0-1053 GCF_029269915.1 Rhodococcus sp. C3V | reverse complement strand
ATTCACACGCATTGATTCTCTGATAGCGAGTGGCTCATCAAATGGGGTCCTACCATGCACACGGCGGCGAACTCGACGAGCGTGTTCTCGCGCCGATCTGCTTGCAGGAGATTGTGTATCTCCTTCTTCAGATCGTGTGCTGCCAAGGTCCGCTCGAGGTCGTCGCACGCGGGTCCACAGACGATCCCACACGGGCGGCGATTGAATACATCAGATCGCACCTTACAGATTCGATCACCGTGAACGACATTGCGCGAGAAGTTCAGCTCAGCGAATCTGCGTTTGCACACACTTTCCGCGCGAGAATCGGCGTAAGCCCCTACCAGTTCCTCAAATCTGAGCGACTCGACGCTGCGCGGCGAATACTACTGACCGGATCCGGTCCCAGTATCAGCGAAGTCGCACGCGCGGTGGGGTATTCGAGCGCATCCCACTTCATTACAGAGTTCAAGCGGAGATACACAGTCACACCTCGCGAATACGCGAACAGCAGCTACTCCTGCGCGGCTCTGGAGGCCATCGACGGAGCCGACCGCGCCCAGACGAGAACAGCAGAATTACTGCACCTTCCCGCTGACAAGTGATACGCGAAATGCTGCGGAGCTCGTAACGTCGATTCAACGCATCTACGCATCTACGCATCTACGCATCTACGCATCTACGCATCTTATCTAACGAAATCTGCACGGCACTGAATCCATCGGTTTGCGGAGCGCGAAACCGGTTGCTGCGATACAGAACTTAAAGAACAGGAGTCGACGATGCCAGCTAAGAAGATCCTCCTGGGAGTAAAGCCGCACTTGGGTTGCTGCTATTCTTGTTCCCCCTCATAACCAGCATGCTGCAAAACCGAAGGAGTGGAAGCACTCACAGGGAGTTTGCGTTCCAGTGTCGAACCGGCATCCCTCGCACAGACGCGAACGGCCATCGACACGGTCCAGGCGATGGCCTATCAACTCCAGCCCGAAACGCTGCTCGGCCTTCCCACGGGCACTAGTTGTTGCGGGTACGGACGTTGTTGACGCGGGATTGAAGTAGACGGGCTGGTCCTCG
>NZ_JARJBE010000057.1:0-1182 GCF_029269915.1 Rhodococcus sp. C3V | reverse complement strand
TCTGTTGCAAAGTTTAAAAATCAAATACAAGGTTTATAATCCTTCTTGTTCTTAAGCTAATATTCCCATTAAGACCTTGATTTCAGTAGACACCGAAAAGCCGAAGAGCGTTCCATTTCTTCGGTTCTTTTTATATATTCCTCGAATGGTCTCCATGCCCTTAATCGTGGAAGAGGCTGTACGGAGACTTTGATAAAATTTATTCCGTCGTTTAATAGGTCGATGGTCTTGTTCTATTAAATTGTTAAGATACTTCACAGTTCGGTGCTCTGTCTTAGTATATAAACCCACACTCTGTAACTTTCTAAAGGCGGAGCCAAGAGAAGGTGCTTTATCGGTCACAATTGCTTTCGGCTCACCAAACTGTTTATGGAGTCGTTTTAAGAAAGCATAGGCTGCTTGCGTATCCCGTTTCTTTCGTAACCAGATATCTAAGGTTAAGCCGTCCGCATCAATTGCACGATAAAGATAATGCCAACGTCCCTTAATTTTGATATAGGTTTCGTCCATTTTCCATGAATAGAAGGATTGTCTATTTTTCTTCTTCCAAAGATAATAGAGGACTTTGCTGTACTCTTGCACCCAACGATAAATCGTAGTATGACAAACATTTATTCCACGATCATATAACAATTCCTGAACTTCACGATAGCTTAGATTGTAACGCAGGTAGTAACCAACAGCGACAATAATGACGTCTTTTTTGAATTGTTTGCCTTTAAAATGATTCATTACTCTGTCCTCTCTGTCTTTTTTCTCAATTTTACACTAAAATAGATTTTTTGGAAAACTTTGCAACAGAACCTACTAGACAAAAGATCGGCTCCTAAAAATGGGTTTGTGATAAACACCATTTTAAAGGAAGCTGGTCTTTTTTGTCCGAACAGCGTCGGATTAATTTTACAATCTACCTATTAACCAAAATATCAAAAAAAGCGTATCATTGAAAGCGTAATGATTAAAACGTTTTTTACAAACGTTATAGAGGGGAGAAGTTAATATGGACTTAGTCGAAGAACTAGTCAATGTTGTTGGTAAAAAAAATGTTATTACTAACAAAGCAAAATCTTTACGTTTTAGGAAAGGGTACCGCTCAGGTAAGGGCGATGCAGTTGCAGTCGTATTTCCAACCACTTTAATGGCAATGTGGCGTGTGCTTAATGTTTTGCATGATAACAATAT
>NZ_JARJBE010000056.1:0-1184 GCF_029269915.1 Rhodococcus sp. C3V | reverse complement strand
CTGTGATTGTTGCGGGAGCTCGTACCCCGATGGGTCGACTCCTCGGATCGTTGAAAGACCTCTCCGGGTCCGACCTCGGCGGCATCGCCATCAAAGGCGCCCTCGACAAGTCCTCAGTCGCACCCGAACAGGTCGACTACGTCATCATGGGACAGGTCCTCACCGCCGGCGCCGGCCAGATGCCCGCCCGCCAAGCCGCCGTCGCCGCCGGCATCCCCATGAACGTCCCCGCCCTGAGCATCAACAAGGTGTGCCTGTCCGGCATCGACGCCATCGCCCTCGCCGACCAACTCATCCGCGCCGGCGAATTCGACATCGTCGTCGCCGGCGGGCAGGAATCGATGTCCCGCGCACCCCACATGCTCGAAAAAAGCCGCGAAGGCTTCAAATACGGCGACGTCACCCTCCGCGACCACATGGCCTACGACGGCCTCCACGACATCTTCACCGACCAGGCCATGGGCCTGCTCACCGAACAAGTCAACCAACAAGAAACCGCCCACATCACCCGCGCCGAGCAGGACGCCTTCGCCGCCGCCTCACACCAGAACGCGGCCCGCGCCTGGAAAGACGGCCTCTTCGACAACGAAGTCGTCCCCGTCTCCATCCCCCAACGCAAGGGCGAGCCCATCGTCTTCGCCCAGGACGAAGGCATCCGCGCCGACACCACCACCGAATCCCTCGGCAAACTGCGTCCCGCGTTCAGCAAGGACGGCACCATCACCGCCGGCTCCGCCTCCCCGATCTCCGACGGCGCCGCCGCCGTGATCGTGATGAGCAAAACCAAAGCCGAAGAACTCGGCCTGACCTGGATCGCGGAAATCGGCGCCCACGGCGTCGTCGCCGGACCCGACTCCACCCTCCAGTCCCAACCCGCCCGGGCCATCGCCAAAGCCTGCGCGAAGGAAGGCATCGACCCCACCGACCTCGACCTCGTCGAAATCAACGAAGCATTCGCCGCCGTCGGGATCGCCTCCACCCGCGAACTCGGCCTCGACCCCGCCAAGGTCAACGTCAACGGCGGCGCCATCGCCGTCGGCCACCCCCTCGGCATGTCCGGCGCCCGCATCGCCCTGCACCTCGCCCTCGAACTGCAACGCCGCGGCGGCGGCATCGGCGCAGCCGCACTCTGCGGCGGCGGCGGACAAGGCGACGCACTCATCGTCCGCGTCCCCAAGGCCTGA
>NZ_JARJBE010000055.1:0-1198 GCF_029269915.1 Rhodococcus sp. C3V | reverse complement strand
TTTTTTGAAGGTTTGTTATTTGGTCTTTTAACCATAAATTTTCCCCCATAAGCCAAAGCACCGTAAAACCGTGTACTTGATAATTTTCTGTCCGTTCTTTTAAACGTTTCATAGAATGGACTATTATCAAATAAATAGACATAAAAAAGAAAAGCGTTTGGAAAGGTTATAATAAACTAGACACAAAGTTAAGAGAAATCGTGGAAAGGTTTATTATGGCAAGAAGAAAATTCGATAAACAATTTAAAAATTCTGCAGTAAAACTCATTCTTGAAGAGGGTTACTCTGTTAAAGAAGTCAGCCAAGAGCTTGAGGTTCATGCCAATAGTCTTTATCGCTGGGTTCAAGAAGTTGAAGAATATGGAGAAAGTGCTTTTCCAGGCAATGGGACAGCCCTAGCTGATGCCCAACATAAGATTAAATTGTTAGAGAAAGAAAATCGTTATCTTCAGGAGGAACTTGAACTTCTAAAAAAGTTCCGGGTCTTCTTGAAGCGAAGCAAGTAAAACGTTTTGAATTTCTCTTGAAACATCATGGGAAGATAAAAATTAAGCATGCAGTAAAAGTTCTTAAGGTTTCTCGCTCAGGTTTCTATGAATACATGCATCGTCGTCCTTCAAAACAACAAGTGGAGAGAGAAATTCTCTCAGAGAAGATAAAAGCTGTCTTTCATGAGCATAAGGGACGCTATGGTGCGGTTAGAATTACCAAGGTACTTCATAATACTGGTATTATGACCAACACGAAACGTGTTGGGAAACTGATGCACTTGATGGGACTTTATGCCAAGGGAAGCCGTTATAAATATAAACATTACAACAGAAAAGGAGCTTCGCTTTCAAGACCCAATTTAATTAATCAGATCTTTAAAGCAACAGCTCCTAATAAAGTATGGCTGGGAGACATGACCTATATCCCTACCAAAGAAGGCACCTTATACTTAGCCGTGAATATCGACGTTTTTTCACGTAAGATTGTAGGCTGGTCAATGTCTTCACGGATGCAAGATAAACTGGTGAGGGATTGCTTCTTACAAGCTTGTGGGAAAGAACATCCTCAGCCTGGCTTGATTGTCCATACTGATCAAGGGAGTCAATATACAAGCTCTCGTTATCAATCTACTCTTCGTCAAGTCGGTGCTCAATCTAGCATGAGTCGTAAAGGAAATCCATATGACAATGCAATGATGGAGTCTTTT
>NZ_JARJBE010000006.1:0-391063 GCF_029269915.1 Rhodococcus sp. C3V | reverse complement strand
GCGCCGATGGTACTGCACTCGACAGGGTGTGGGAGAGTAGGACACCGCCGAACACCCGTTAACCGAAAGGGGACCCAACATATTGGGTCCCCTTTCGTGCGTTGTATGAGAGGAATGACTGTGTCGGAGAATGGCGACGAGCGTCGGTCCTTCCGTGGGGGAGGAGCGCCTCGATCAGGTGGCCCCCGTCGTGACAACGACGGGCGTGGATCACGCGGCGCTGCAGGCGGAGACCGCCGCGGTGGTGCCGGAGACAACAACCGTGGCGGTGCTGGAAACAGTAACCGCGGCGGCGGATTCAACGGCGGACAGCGTCGCGGCGGCGAGGGTGGGTTCACCCCTCGTGGACGCGACGGCGACCGCAACCGTCAGCAAGCACGACCTGACGAACCGGATTTGCCCGACAACGTAGAGCCCACGGAGTTGGACCCGGCCGTTCGTCGGGATCTGCTCAGCCTCGACAAGGACAACGCCAACACGGTTGCGCGTCACCTCGTCATGGCGGGCAAGCTCGTCGACGAAGATCCGGAACTCGCACTGCTCCACGCTCGCGCTGCCCGTCAGCGCGCCGGCCGAATTGCGGTCGTTCGTGAAGCCGCCGGAATCACCGCGT
Source organism: Rhodococcus sp. C3V (assembly GCF_029269915.1). Lineage (NCBI taxonomy): Bacteria > Bacillati > Actinomycetota > Actinomycetes > Mycobacteriales > Nocardiaceae > Rhodococcus > Rhodococcus sp. C3V. The sequence continues at coordinate 390,450 of NZ_JARJBE010000006.1, read as the reverse complement.
ACCACGCCGGTGAATGGGCTGAAGCTCTCTCCGAGCTTCGTGCTGCCCGTCGAATGGCTGGCGGACCGGGTCTGATCGCTGTCATGGCCGACTGCGAACGCGGTTTGGGTCGACCCGAACGCGCGATCGAGCTCGGCCGTAGCGACGAGGCTGCCCTGCTTTCGGGCGACGAGGCGTCTGAGTTGAGGATCGTCGTCGCGGGCGCCCGCATGGATCTCGGTCAGTTCGACCAGGCAGTTGTCACACTGCAGACCAAGGATCTGGACGCAGCGCGTACCGGTGAAGCTGCGGCTCGGCTGTTCTACGCCTACGCCGATGCCCTCGTTGCAGCTGGTCGTGTCGAAGACGGACTGAAATGGTTCCTCAACGCTGCAGCTGCTGACCTCGAGGGTGACACGGATGCTGAAGAACGGGTGGCCGAGTTGACCGGAGAAGATCAGTGACCGTGCTTCGTACTCAGTACGACGTACTTTTGCTCGATCTCGATGGCACTCTGTACGCCGGAGCTCATGCGATTCCCGGCACCCAGGCCGCTCTCGGTCAGGGCACGCAGGCCTTGTACTACGTGACCAACAATGCGAGTCGCTCGCCTTCGGCAGTGTCGGCGCATCTGACCGAACTCGGTTTCGATTCCGAAGACGATCGTGTCGTCACCAGTTCTCAGACGGCAGTGCGTCTGCTGTCGGAGCGTCTCGAACCCGGTGCCGCTGTGCTCGTCGTCGGTACCGACGCATTGGCCGACGAGGTGACGCGCGTCGGGTTGCTTCCGGTGCGCGAATTCGCGGATTCTCCGGTTGCTGTCGTTCAAGGACATTCGACGGAGACCAACTGGTCGATCCTTGCCGAGGCGTGCTTGGCGATCCGGGCCGGTGCGCTGTGGGTAGCGGCAAACCTGGACACAACACTGCCGTCGGAGCGGGGTTTGGTGCTGGGCAACGGCTCGATGGTGGCAGCTCTACGCGCTGCGACCAAGCAGGAACCGTTGGTGGCAGGTAAGCCTGCTGCACCGCTGATGGAGGACGCGCTCGCTCGCAGCGGGTGCTCGCGTCCACTGGTGGTCGGTGATCGTTTGGACACCGATATCGAAGGCGCACAAGCTGTTTCGATCGACTCGTTGTTGGTTCTCACCGGTGTGAGCACGCCGGGTGACGTACTGCGGGCTCCGGTTGAGCAGCGCCCCACCTACATTGCAGCAACTCTGGATTCGCTCAATCAGCCGGCCGTCGAATCGCTGGTCGGTGCGGACTCCAAGTGGTCTGTCTCCGTGAACGGGTCGGCGCTGGTTGTCGACGGCCCGGTTGTCGGGGACGAGATGTCGCTTCTACGCGCGGTTGCGCCTGTCGCATGGGCTAATCCGTCGTTCCGGACCCTGGAAGCGTCGGATGCCGGCGTGGCGGATCTGTTTGCATCCTGGCTCGTCTGATCTCTCGCAAATGTGTTCGACTCGCGGGGGTGCGGGTGTATGCGTAACCGAGAGTCATGCACTAACGTTGTGCCCGATGAGCACGCCGACACCGCACCCCGGAAACACGAGTAACGGATCTCCGTTGCCCGGGCCACGCCCTTCCGTCGATCCGGAACGCATACGTTCTGACGTCGACGGTTTGCTGGCGCGCCTGGGCGGCATCGAACAGGATCCGAACGATCAGCACGGAGCAGGTGTGATTCCGCAGAAGGCACATATTTTGGAACAGGCACACGAGGTGCTCGTCCAGGCACTCGCCTCTGTGGACAGGGCTTGACGTGGCACGTAGAGCACGGGTGGACGCCGAACTTGTCCGTCGCGGACTCGCACGGTCACGAGATCATGCGCAAGAACTGATTTCCGCCGGGCGAGTTCTCATCTCGGGAGCCGTTGCGACCAAGCCTGCGACGGCGATCGAAGCCGGAACGCCACTTCGGGTCGTCGAGGTGGAGCAGGAAGTTTCGTGGGCGTCGCGAGGTGCTCACAAACTGATCGGCGCACTCGACGCCTTCGGTGCCGAAGGATTGACGGTCGAAGGTCGCCGTTGCCTCGACGCCGGCGCATCCACCGGTGGGTTCACCGATGTTCTGCTGACGCGTGGTGCGAAGGAAGTTGTCGCAGTCGACGTCGGCTACGGACAACTGGTGTGGCGCCTGCAGTCCGATGACCGGGTGCACGTCATCGACCGAACCAATGTTCGTGCAATTGATGCAGAGACCATCGGCGGAACTGTCGATCTCGTTGTCGCGGACTTGTCGTTCATTTCTCTCAAACTTGTACTCGGGGCGTTTGTCGCCTGTACTGCTGACGGCGCGGACCTGGTTCCGATGGTCAAGCCTCAGTTCGAGGTGGGCAAGGACCGCGTCGGTGCCGGTGGCGTCGTACGAGATCCGGAATTGCGAATCTCGGCTGTGCTCGACGTGTCGGAGGCTGCTGCAAAGGTAGGTCTGCGGACGTTAGGTGTCGTGGCCAGCCCATTGCCCGGTCCGTCGGGAAATGTCGAGTATTTCCTGTGGCTTCGAAAGACAGGTTCGCCCGGTGATCACGAGCCGGACACCGAGGGAATTCCTTCGGTGGAGGACATGATTCGCAAGGCTGTAGAGGAAGGGCCCCAGTGAACGCGGTCACGAACGGCGAGTCGCGCGAGATCCTTCTTGTCGCACACCCTGGTCGACGTGACATCACGGAAACCGCCAAACGAGTCGGGAAGATTTTCGAACGGGCGGGAATCGGGCTGCGAGTCCTCGTCGACGAAGCAGACAGCTCGCGCATCGAAGCAATGACGGAACCCGCGGGCTTCTCTGCGCCGGGTCTCGACGTCACGGTTGTTCATCCCGGCCCTGATGCTGCCGTCGGATGCGAGTTAGTTCTGGTTCTCGGTGGTGACGGCACATTTCTGCGCGCCGCCGAACTCGCTCAAGAAGCGTCCATTCCGGTACTGGGCATCAACCTCGGACGGATCGGATTTCTGGCAGAGACCGAGGCCGAGCATCTCGACGAGGCGCTCGCACAGGTAGTTCGCAAGGAATATCGCGTCGAGTCCCGTATGACACTCGACGTCGTGATTCGGGTGGACGACGAGATCATCGATCGCGGGTGGGCGCTCAACGAGGCCAGTATCGAGAATCGTTCGCGTCTGGGAGTTCTCGAAGTTGTCCTCGAAGTCGACGGCCGACCGGTGTCTGCCTTCGGTTGCGACGGTGTTCTCGTGTCCACTCCTACAGGCTCGACCGCTTACGCATTTTCCGCAGGCGGCCCTGTCGTGTGGCCCGAACTCGAAGCTTTGCTCGTCGTACCCAGCAACGCGCATGCGCTGTTCGCGCGGCCGTTGGTCACCAGCCCGAATTCGATCATCGCGGTGGAGACCGTCGCCGGTAGCCACGACGGCCTGGTCTTCTGCGACGGTCGTCGTACGTTGGAACTGCCTGCCGGCGCTCGCGTCGAGATCGTTCGCGGCGCCACTCCCGTCAAGTGGGTCCGGTTGGACTCTGCGCCCTTCGCTGATCGGATGGTTCGCAAGTTCGAGCTTCCGGTTACCGGATGGCGAGGAAGGAAGCCTTAATCGTGCTCGCAGAGATCCGTATCGACAGTCTTGGTGTGATCTCCGAGGCCAGCGCCCAGTTCCACGAGGGCCTGACCGTCCTGACCGGTGAAACCGGCGCAGGTAAAACGATGGTCGTCACCAGCTTGCACCTCCTCAGCGGAGCGCGAGCCGATGCCGGGCGGGTGCGGTTGGGCGCGTCGCGAACCGTCGTCGAAGGACGATTCATCGCCGACGACGTCTCACCGGCCACCGAGCGTGAGATCGTCCGAATCCTGGAATCGTCCGGCGCCGAGCGCGACGAGGACGGGACCATCATCGCCGTCCGGACAGTCGGCAGCGACGGCCGCTCACGGGCTCATCTCGGCGGACGAAGCGTGCCGGCGGGAGTTCTCTCCGAATTCACGGACCCACTTCTGACTGTCCACGGACAGAACGATCAGCTGCGATTGCTTCGTCCCGACCAGCAACGCAATGCGCTGGACCGCTTCGGGGACAAGGCAATCGGAACGCTGCTGACGAGGTACCGCAAACACCGTCGTGAATGGCTCGATGCTCGTTCGGAGTTGATCGAACGCACGTCGAAGGCTCGTGAACTGGCGCAAGAAGCAGATCAGTTGACCTTCGCGCTCAACGAAATCGACGGCGTGGCACCCGAGCCAGGCGAGGACACGGCGATAGTTGCCGAAGTTCGACGACTCAGTGAACTCGATTCGCTCCGCTCGGCTGCGGAAGAGGCGCACGCTGCGCTCGCCGGTAGTGACGACATGGCAAGCGGCGACGTCGGGGTCATGCCGGCGCTAGACCTGATGTCCGAAGCGCGGGCGCGTATCGAGTCGGTCACCGACGCAGATCTGGACGGCCTCGGTTCCCGGTTGGCCGACGCTATTGCCGTCGTCACCGATGTTGCCGGTGACCTGAACACCTATCTGTCCGGGCTGCCCGCAGACCCGGGTGCGCTGGACTCTTTGCTGTCGCGGCAATCGGAACTGAAGACTCTGACTCGCAAGTACGCCGCCGATGTCGACGGGGTTCTCGAATGGGCAGATACCGCTCGCGCTCGTCTGTCCAAACTCGACGTGTCCTCGGATGCGTTGTCGCTGTTGGCCAAGCAGGTCGAGGAGACGGCTGGCCTCACCGCGGAAGCCGCCACAAAGCTGAGCGCCGCGCGAGTCAAGGCAGCGGCAAAGCTCGCCAAAGCCGTCAGCGCGGAACTCGCCGGTCTGGCGATGGGACGTGCGGGTCTCGAGGTGACTGTGCGTTCGCAGCCTGCCGGCCCGCAGGACTCGGCGCCGCTCAGCGTCGGGGGAGTAGACCTTCATGCCGGGTCTGCCGGCGTCGACGAGGTGGAATTCCGTCTGTCTGCGCACAGCGGGGCACCGTCACTTCCGATCAGCAAGAGCGCTTCCGGTGGCGAGCTGTCACGCGTCATGCTGGCGCTCGAGGTTGTTCTCGCTGGTAGCGACACCGGCGCGACGATGGTTTTCGACGAAGTGGACGCGGGGGTCGGTGGTCGCGCTGCTGTCGAGATCGGCCGCCGATTGGCGAAACTTGCTCGTACGCATCAGGTTATCGTCGTCACCCACCTTCCGCAGGTTGCTGCGTTTGCCGACACCCACCTCGTGGTGGACAAGGTCGACGACAAAGGCGGAGTGGTGAGCAGTGGCGTGCGGACCTTGTCGGATTCGGATCGGGTGGTCGAATTGGCCCGTATGTTGGCAGGGCTGGACGACACCGAGACCGGTCGTGCGCACGCCGAAGAACTGCTCGAGATCGCGAATGCGGCCCGCGTCACAGATTGAAGGTTCTGTGGTGTTGGTGTGACTGATGTGGTAGTTGTCGGCGCGCCTCCACCGGTCAACGCGGTTTCAGGTTCATCATCGAAGCCATGAAGATGCCCGGATTGCTCTCACGTAACACCGAATCCTTGCCTGGGATCAGTGGCATCGCCAGGGCCGATCGGAACACGGCGAAGCTTCTACGCCGCGTCGGTCCTGGAGACATCGTGATCCTCGACGAAGTCGACATCGATCGCCGGACCGCCGATGCTCTGGTGAAAGCCGGAGTCATGGCCGTGGTCAACGCGTCGCCGTCGATTTCGGGGCGGTACCCCAACCTCGGACCGGAAGTGATCGTCGCCAACGACATCGTTCTGATCGATGCCGTCGACGGTGACGTCTTCAAGAACGTCAAGGACGGCAGCAAGATCCGCCTGCACGAGGGCGAGATCTTCAACGGCGAGAAGAGCCTCGTCAAGGGCGAAGAGCAGACCGAGGCCGAGATCTCCGATCGGATGATCGAGGCCAAGACCGGCCTGGTCGATCACCTGGAAGCGTTCTCGGGTAACACCATCGAGTTCATCCGCACCGAAAGTCCTTTGCTGATCGACGGAATCGGTGTTCCGGACATCGACATCGACTTGAAGGATCGCCACGTCGTGGTCGTCTCCGACGGACCCGAACACGAGGCCGATCTGAAGAACCTCAAGCCCTTCATCAAGGAGTATTCGCCGATCCTGATCGGTGTCGGCGCAGGTGCGGACGTGTTGAGCAAGGCCGGATACCGCCCCGATCTGATCGTGGGCGACCCGGAAGAGATCACCAGTTCCACCCTCAAGTCCGGCGCGGAAGTTGTTCTGCCCGCAGACCAGGACGGTCATGCGGCGGGGCTTTCCCGAATCCAGGATCTCGGCATCGGGGCGATGACGTTCCCGGCGACCTGCTCACCGACCGACCTTGCGTTGCTGCTCGCCGATCACCACGGCGCTTCACTGATCGTGACGGTCGGCAACGTGGTGTCCTTGGACGAGTTCTTCGACCGTGGGCGTCGTGAAAGCAATCCGTCGGCGTTCATGACACGGCTCAAGGTTGGGCCGAAACTGGTCGACGCCAAGGCTGTGGCAACGCTGTATCGAAGTCGAGTGTCCGGCGGCGCGATCGCGCTCCTGGTGCTCGCCGCCCTGGTGGCAGTGATCGTCGCCCTGGTCGTGTCCAATGCCGGTAGTGAAGTTCTCGACTGGGCAATCGCAACGTGGAACAGCTTCGCGCTGTGGGTTCAGGGGCTCTTCAAGTGATTTCGATGCGTCAACATGCAATTTCCATAGCGGCAATCTTCCTGGCACTCGCGATCGGCGTGGTGCTCGGTTCCGGAATGCTGTCCAGTGGATTGCTTTCGGGTCTGCGCGACGACAAGGCGGACCTGCAGAACGAGATCGAAGACCTCAATCAACAGTCCAATCAGCTTCAGCAGCAACTCAATTCCGCGGACGGCTTCGATGCCGCTGTCGGCGGTCGCGTCGTGCGTGACAGTCTCGCTGGTCGCACCGTCGTCGTCATCACGGCACCGGACGCCGATCCCGGTGATCTCGACGGTGTCAACCGACTCGTCACTGCCGCCGGCGGTGCCGTGACCGGACGCGTCTCGCTCACCGATTCGTTTGTCGACGCCACCGGTGGTGACCGCTTGCGGACCGTCGTCACCAATGTCATCCCTGCGGGGATCACCCTCAAGACCGGTGCGGTCGATCAGGGCAGTCTCGCGGGTGATCTGCTCGGTTCGGTTCTGCTTCTCAACGGGCAGAACAGCGAACCGCAGAGCACTCCGGACGAGATGAATCTCGCGCTCGACTCGCTGCGTAGCGCCGGTTTCATCAGCTACGACGACGGAGCGGTCAAGCCGGCTCAACTCGCGGTGGTTCTCACCGGCGACAACAAGAGTGAATCCGACGCAGCCACCGGTAACCGCGGCGCCGTCATCGCCCGGTTCGCCGGTGCTCTCGACGGACGCGGCGCAGGAACGATTCTCGCGGGCCGGCCTGGCTCGGCCGAGGGCAGTGGTCCGGTTGCCGTCGCTCGTGCGGACGCGGCGCTCTCAGCGGGCTTGACGACCATCGACAACATCGATCGGGAGTCGGGCAAGATCACCACGCCGTTGGCGCTGCAGGAACAGTTGAACGGCGGCGCCGGCCGCTACGGCACGGGACCGGGAGCGGCGGCGGTCACCGTCGGCGCACCCACCAACTGAACACCCCGGTATTGATACGCCGGTCACATCGGGGGCGGAAAGTCGGCGCGTTGTAGGCACCGACCCCCGATAGGTGTTACCGTGAAATCCCGTGGGTCGGCAGGCCCCAGCATGCATCATCAGACCAAGCCCTGCACAGTCGTCACGGGAGCCCCTTTGCCACAGTCACGCACTAACACGCGTACCGCCACCAAGCACATCTTCGTCAGCGGAGGTGTAGCTTCCTCGCTCGGCAAAGGTTTGACCGCCTCGAGCCTGGGACAGTTGTTGACCGCGCGGGGAATGCGCGTGACCATGCAGAAGCTCGATCCCTATCTCAATGTGGATCCGGGCACCATGAACCCCTTCCAGCACGGCGAGGTCTTCGTCACCGAAGACGGTGCCGAGACCGACCTCGACGTCGGACACTACGAGCGGTTCCTCGACCGTGACCTCTCCGGCCAGGCGAACGTCACCACCGGCCAGGTCTACTCGACGGTCATCGCCAAGGAACGCCGCGGCGAGTACCTCGGCGACACCGTTCAGGTCATCCCGCACATCACCGACGAGATCAAGCGTCGCATCCTCGAGATGAGCGGTCCGGATCTGCAGGGACACCGCCCGGACGTCGTGATCACCGAAATCGGTGGCACCGTCGGCGACATCGAATCGCAGCCCTTCCTCGAAGCCGCTCGCCAGGTCCGCCACGACGTCGGCCGCGACAACGTCTTCTTCCTGCACGTCTCCCTCGTGCCGTACCTCGGCCCCTCCGGAGAACTCAAGACCAAGCCCACGCAGCACTCGGTTGCGTCGTTGCGCAGCATCGGCATTCAGCCCGACGCGCTGATCCTTCGTTGCGATCGTGACGTTCCGCAGGGCCTCAAGAACAAGATCGCCCTGATGTGCGACGTGGACGTCGACGCCTGCATCTCGACGCCCGACGCTCCCTCGATCTACGACATCCCGAAGGTTCTGCACCGTGAGGGCCTCGACGCCTACGTCGTTCGCCAGCTCGGTCTCCCGTTCCGCGACGTCGACTGGACCGTGTGGGGCAACCTCCTCGATCGTGTTCACCAGCCGCGTGAGACCGTGCGCGTCGCGTTGGTCGGCAAGTACGTCGACCTGCCCGACGCATACCTATCCGTCACCGAGGCACTGCGCGCCGGTGGATTCGCGAACCGGTCCAAGGTCGAGATCTCCTGGGTCCCGTCGGACGCCTGTGAGACCGAAGCCGGAGCGCAGGCCGCTCTCGGTGACGTCGACGGTGTTCTGATCCCCGGCGGCTTCGGCATCCGCGGCATCGAAGGCAAGCTCGGCGCGATCCGTTTCGCACGTTCGCGCAAGCTGCCGCTGCTGGGTCTGTGCCTGGGTCTGCAGTGCGTCGTCATCGAAGCTGCTCGTAGCGTCGGCCTCGACGATGCCAACTCGGCCGAGTTCGAGCCGGACACCAAGCATCCGGTCATCTCGACGATGGCTGATCAGGAAGACGTCATCGCCGGTGACGCCGACCTCGGTGGCACCATGCGTCTGGGTGCTTACCCGGCCGTGCTGACCAAGGGTTCCGTCGTCGCTCAGGCCTACGGAACCGAGGACGTTTCCGAGCGTCACCGTCACCGTTACGAGGTCAACAACACCTACCGCGACCGGATTGCCAAGTCCGGCTTGCAGTTCAGCGGAACTTCACCGGACGGCCACCTGGTCGAGTTCGTCGAGTACCCGCGTGAGCAGCATCCGTTCTTCGTTGCCACCCAGGCACACCCGGAGCTCAAGAGTCGCCCGACACGCCCGCACCCGCTGTTCGCCGCCTTCGTCGAAGCAGCGTTGACGTACAAGCTCGAAGAGCGCCTGCCCGTCGACGTCCACGGTGACGAGAAGATCGACACCGCCGCCACCGAGACGGCGCTCGACGCTGCAGTCGAGAACGTGGAAAAGGTCTAGCCACAGATGAGCGATCCCGGTCGGCACGAATTCGACACCCTCGGCTCCAAGACGGTCTACACCGGCGCGATCATCGCGTTGCGCGTCGACACCGTTGCGATGCCTGGTGGTCAGCGTGCCGATCGGGAAGTCGTCGAGCATCACGGCGCCGTTGCCGTCGTGGCACTGGACGAGCACAACAACCTGGTGCTGATTCACCAGTACCGTCACCCGCTCGGGCACCGGTTGTGGGAAATCCCTGCCGGTCTGCTCGACGCTCCGGGGGAGAGCCCGGTCGAGGCGGCAGCGCGCGAGCTGGGCGAAGAAACCGGACTCGGCGCCGATCGATGGTCGGTGCTGGTCGATGTCGCTCTCTCACCCGGGTTCACGGACGAGGCGGTTCGCGTCTTCCTCGCCGAGGGGCTGCACGAGGTGGAGCGCGACGATCCCGAACACGAAGAAGCCGATCTCGAGATTTCGCGGGTTCCGCTCGCCGACGCCGTCGACATGGCGCTACGCGGCGACATCGTCAATGCCACAGCGGTATCGGGCATTCTCGCGATCGCCACCGCACGCGCGACGGGAAAGCCGCTGCGCCCCGCCGACGCACCGTGGCCCGATCGTCCTCGCGCATTCGGAGAACGCAAGTCGCGAGCCTGAAGTGCTTGCCCGACAGGTGGACTCGTATCTCGACCATCTAGCGGTCGAGCGAGGATCTGCGCGCAATACGCTACTTTCCTATCGCCGCGACCTGAATCGGTACGCGGAGTACCTGCACGGACGCGGCATCGACGACGTCGCGGGCGTGACGGAGAACGACGTCACCGAATTCGTGACACATCTGCGCCTGGGTGACAAAGATTCCGGCGTCGTACCATTGGCGGCCAGTTCGGCAGCACGCACCCTGATCGCGGTTCGCGGATTCCACAAGTTCTCCGCCGCCGAAGGTCTGGTCAGCGTCGACGTGGCCCGAACGGTCAAGCCGCCGACGCCCGGACGCAAGCTGCCCAAGGCCCTGCCTCTCGACGACGTGATCGCCCTGCTCGACGCTTCGGGTGGCGGTGCTGCCGGTGACGGGCCCCGCGATCTGCGGGATCGCGCTCTGCTCGAGCTCCTGTACTCGACCGGAGCGCGAATCACCGAGGCGATCGATCTGGACGTCGACGACATCGATACCGAAACTCGTTCCGTGCTGCTCAAGGGCAAGGGCGGCAAGCAGCGGATCGTCCCCGTCGGCAGGCCGGCGATCGCCGCGGTGGACGCGTATCTCGTCCGGGGGCGCCCCAGCTTGGCGACGCGCGGTGTTCCTGCCCTGTTTCTCAACGCTCGCGGTGGACGCCTCTCGCGTCAAAGCGCGTGGCAGATACTTCAGGATGCGGCGGCGTCCGCCGGGATCAAGGCGGACGTCTCACCCCACACGCTCAGGCACTCGTTTGCCACACACCTGCTCGACGGCGGCGCGGACGTACGCGTCGTGCAGGAACTTCTCGGTCACGCTTCGGTAACCACGACGCAGATCTACACACTGGTCACCGTCACCGCGTTGCGCGAAGTGTGGGCTCAGGCACACCCGCGTGCCCGTTAGGGGTTGGTTGGCTCATGCGTGTCTGCGAGACCATTCGGTGATGTAAGCGGTAGCGTTCAAGGAGCGCGAGCGGCCTCCACCGCAGTTTCGGGGGTTTGCCGGCGCCGAGAGCAACCGCCGAAAGAGTAGGGGAGCATCGGACCGTGTCGACATCGCAGCCACCAGCGGCGGAGTCCGCGCCGCCGCATGTCAATGCCCAACTCTTCGAGCGCGTGAACGAATCAGCACCAGCTGTACCCTCCGAACCAGAGGCGATGTTCGAAATAGATACGACGCCAGTAGCCTCTCCACCTGCGGAAACCCTCACCGTTTCCGTGGAAGAACTCGGCCCGACAGGTCGACCGGTCCGCGAGGTACCCCAACCGACACCGTTGGCGCACCACGGACCCGCGATGATCATCGCGATGTGCAACCAGAAGGGCGGCGTCGGCAAGACGACGTCGACCATCAACCTGGGTGCATCGTTGGCTGAATACGGTCGTCGAGTGCTCCTGGTGGATCTCGATCCGCAAGGCGCGTTGTCTGCCGGACTGGGCGTTCAGCATCACGACCTCGAACTGACCGTCCATAACCTTCTGGTCGAACCACGTGTGTCCATCGACGACGTGCTGATGCGAACCCGGGTAGACGGCCTCGACCTGCTCCCCAGCAATATCGACCTTTCGGCCGCCGAGATCCAATTGGTCACCGAGGTCGGGCGTGAGCAGACCTTGGGACGCGTGTTGCACCCTGTTCTCGATCGGTACGACTACGTGCTCATCGACTGCCAGCCGTCGCTTGGCCTGCTCACCGTGAATGCGTTGGCCTGCGCCGATTCGGTCATCATTCCGATGGAATGCGAGTACTTCAGCCTGCGCGGCCTGGCACTGCTCAACGACACCGTCGAAAAGGTGCACGACCGTCTCAATCCGAAGCTCGAGTTGGCCGGCATCGTCGTCACGATGTTCGACGCTCGGACCCTGCACGCCCGTGAGGTGATGGCACGCGTCGTCGAGGTGTTCGGCGACGTCGTCTACGACACGGTGATCAACCGCACCGTTCGATTCCCCGAAACCAGCGTCGCCGGTGAGCCGATCACGACGTGGGCGCCGAAATCGGCTGGGGCCGAGGCATATAGAGCATTGGCCCGCGAGGTCATTCACCGGTCTGGTCGTTAGTGGAACTGATTGCATCGCAAGAAGATTCGGTCGAAGTCGAGCCGGATTCGATCGACCCGAACGTGCCGACCGACGCTCAGACCGCAGCCAAGGCTGCCGGTTTCCGAGTCACTCTCAGGAACTTCGAAGGCCCGTTCGATCTGCTGTTGAACCTGATCAATCAACGGCAACTCGATGTCACCGAAGTCGCCCTGCACACCGTCACGGACGATTTCATCGCATACACCAAGGAACTCGGCAGTGCGATGGGCCTCGATCAGACAACAGAGTTTCTGGTCGTCGCGGCCACGCTTCTGGATCTGAAAGCCGCAAGGCTGTTGCCCGCCGGGCAGGTCGAGGACGCGGAGGATCTGGCGCTACTCGAAGCCCGCGACCTTCTCTTCGCGCGACTGCTGCAGTACCGGGCGTACAAACAAGTTGCGGCGCTGTTCGGTGAGTTGGAGGAAGCAGCGCTGCGGCGCTATCCGCGCTCGGTTGCCGTCGAGGATCAGTTCACCGAACTCCTGCCCGAGGTGTTGTTGGGCGTCGATCCTCAGCGTTTTGCGGAGATCGCGGCGACGGTGTTCACACCGCGTCCGGTGCCGACAGTGGGCCTCGATCACCTCCATGTGTCCAATATCTCGATACCCGAACAAGCCGAGCGAATTCTCGAGTTGCTGCGCGAGCGAGGCATAGGGGAGTGGACACCCTTCGGGGACCTCGTTGCCGAGTGTGAGATCACCGTCGAGATAGTCGCAAGATTTCTCGCGTTGCTCGAGTTGTATCGCCGGCAGGTCATTGTGTTCGAGCAACCCGAAGCACTCGGACCGCTGATGGTGAGTTGGACCGGAGACGACCCTGCCGCGCCGGTCACAGAGGAGGACTACGGATGAACGCCGAGCCGACGGAATCAGAGTCTTCGCAGCTAGACGAGATGATCGAGCCTACCGAACACGCCTCGGAGTCCGAAGATTCCGCCCCCGATTTCGAACTCGACGACGATCAACTCGACGCAGTGCTGGAGTCGCTTCTGCTTGTCGTGGATTCGCCGGCCGAAGTGAACCAACTCGCATCTGTCACCGGAACCGCGCCGGAACGAGTCGAAGAACGCCTGACGTCGATGTCAGCCGCATTGACCGCTCGCGGCAGCGGAATGGACCTTCGCTACGCGGGCGACGGATGGCGTCTGTACACGCGACAAGAGTTTGCCCCGTACGTGGAAAAGCTGCTATTGGACGGCGCACGCACCAAATTGACCAGGGCGGCATTGGAAACTTTGGCCGTAGTCGCATACCGTCAACCGTTGACTCGTGCGCGGATCAGTGCGGTACGAGGCGTCAACGTGGACGGGGTGGTACGCACCCTCCTTGCCCGCGGACTGATCGCGGAAGCCGGGCCTGACCCGGACACCAACGCGACACGGTACTCCACGACCGAACTGTTCCTCGAACGGCTCGGCCTGGCCTCGCTGAGCGAGCTCCCGGAGTTGGCCCCGCTCTTGCCTGATGTCGATCTCATCGACGACATCAGCGAAAGCCTGGAATCCGATCCGCGATTTGCGAGAATGAACAAGGCAGACGTGCCCGCTGACGTAGTGGACACCGAAGTCGACGACTGACCGGAATCCCGGCGCTCGTCAGCACCGAGAAAGACCCGACCACGCTCGGGAAACAGTAGAAAACTGACAGGAAAAAAGTGAACAATCCCGCTCGCCGAGATGGCACACCGGACCGTAACAACTCCCGCGACAACCGCGGCGCACGCAGCGATGCCCCCCGTGGTGGTCGCAGCGACGCCCCCCGCGGCGCACGTAGCGAAGCGCCCCGTGGTGGACGCAGCAACACTTCCCGCAGTACCTCGGGATACGACCGCAACGCCGGATCCGACCGTCCCCGCACGGACGACCGTCGCGGTGGATTCAATGATGACCGTCGCCCGCCGCGCAGCGATGACCGTCGCCCCGCACGTACCGACGACCGTCGTGGTGGCTACAACGACGACCGTCGCGGACCGCGCACTGACGACCGCCGCGGACCCCGCAGCGATGACCGCCGTACCCCCCACGTCGACGCCCGTCGCGCACCGCGTGGCGGCGGTGACCGTCGTAGTGACGATCAGCGCGGCGCACGCCCCGACGCTCCTCGCGGCGGCGCATGGTCGAACGCACCTCGTGGGTCCAAGTTCGACGGACCTCCGCGCAAGCGCCCGGCAGCCCCGACACCGCCGGCGACCAACAAGCGTGGCAAGCCGAAGACCGAGAAGCCGCAGCGCGTCGTCTCTCAGAACCCGTTGGTCTCCAACGCCAAGCCGGCGCGTCATCAGCATGCCGAGATCACCAAGCACGACGGCCCGCCGAAGGGCGACGGCGTCCGCTTGCAGAAGGTGCTGGCTCAGGCCGGCGTCGCATCACGCCGCGCTGCTGAAGAGCTGATCGATCAGGGTCGCGTCGAGGTCGACGGCCGCATCGTGATCGAACAGGGTCTGCGTGTCGACCCCGAGAACGCAGTGGTTCGTGTCGACGGCGTCCGCGTCGTCGTGCAGAAGGACCTCGTCTACCTCGCGATGAACAAGCCGCGTGGCTGGCAGTGCACCATGTCCGACGATCTCGGTCGTCCGTGCGTCGGTGACATCGTCTCCGAGCGCGTTCAGTCGGGTCAGCGGCTCTTCCACGTCGGCCGTCTCGACGCCGACACCGAAGGCTTGCTTCTCTTCACCAACGACGGCGACCTGGCTCACCGCCTGATGCACCCGTCGTTCGAGGTTCCGAAGACGTACCTCGCCACGGTTCACGGCGTTGTCGAGCGCAGCACCGGCAAGCAGTTGCGTGACGGCGTCACCCTCGACGACGGTCCGGCCAAGGTGGACGCGTTCACCGTGCTCGAGATCAACGAGGGCAAGACGCTCGTCAAGCTGGTTCTGCACGAGGGCCGTAAGCACATCGTGCGTCGCCTCCTCGATGCCGTCGGTCACCCCGTTGTCCGCCTGGTACGCACCAACGTCGGAGTTGTCGCTCTCGGCGATCAGCGTCCGGGAACGCAGCGCGTCCTCGGACGTAGCGAGGTCGGTGGACTGTACGAGGCGGTCGGCCTGTGACCGATTCGTCCATGCCGCTGGTAGTCGCTATGGACGGACCGTCCGGAACCGGCAAGTCCAGCGTCTCTCGCGCGTTGGCGCAGCGTTTGGGCGCTCGCTACCTCGACACCGGAGCCATCTACCGGATCGCGACCCTGCACGTGCTGCGTCAGGGAATCGATCTGGCGGATTCCGCCGCGATCACGGCCGCCGTTGCGGCGTTGCCATGGTCCATCGGTACCGATCCGAGCAGCGAGCAGGTGCATCTCGACGGCGCGGACGTCAGTGAGGAGATCCGCGGCGACGCGGTCACCAAGGCTGTCTCCGCGGTGTCGGCTGTACCCGAGGTTCGTGACCTGCTGGTCGCCACTCAGCGTGAGTTGGCGGCCGGTGCGGAGCGGATCGTCGTGGAAGGTCGCGACATCGGAACCGTCGTACTCCCCGATGCAGACGTCAAGATCTTCTTGACCGCATCGGCGGAAACCCGTGCGGCACGGCGCAATACGCAGAACATCGGCCAAGGCCGTGAAGACAATTACGAAGCGGTGCTGGCTGATGTGCAGCGCCGTGACCATCTCGATTCGACTCGGGCAGTGTCGCCGTTGCGCCCTGCCGACGACTCCATTCTGGTGGATACGAGCGAATTGGGAATTGAAGATGTGATCGCCAAGTTGCTGTTGGTGGTCAGCGACAGAACTGGAGCAGTGCAGTGAGCGACGATCTGGTAACCGAATATGCCGGTGACGGAACTTGGTCCGAGGAATCGGAGTGGGATTACGCCGATCTCGAAGCGGACGGCGAAGGCGAAGCGCACATTGCCGTCCCGACCTTGGCTGTTGTCGGTCGACCGAACGTCGGCAAGTCGACGCTCGTCAACCGCATCATCGGCCGTCGTGAAGCGGTAGTCGAAGACATCCCCGGCGTTACCCGTGACCGCGTCTCGTACGAGGCGAACTGGGCCGGACGACGCTTCCTAGTCCAGGACACCGGCGGATGGGAGCCCGACGCAAAGGGTCTTCAGCAGGCGGTCGCACGTCAGGCGGAGTTGGCCATGGGAACGGCTGACGCCATTCTCCTGGTCGTCGACGCTGTTGTCGGCGCTACCGCGACGGACGAAGCTGTTGCTCGCGTGCTTCGCCGCTCGAAGACTCCGGTCATCCTCGTTGCCAACAAGGTGGACGACGGACGCACCGAGTCCGAGGTTGCAGCGCTGTGGTCCTTGGGCCTCGGTCAGCCGTACTCCGTGAGTGCGACGCACGGCCGCGGTACCGGAGACCTGCTCGACGAGGTTCTCGAGAAGCTGCCGGAAACCCCGCGTGAAGGTATCCCCGGCGGCGGTCCGCGTCGTGTTGCTCTCGTCGGAAAGCCGAATGTCGGAAAGTCCAGCTTGCTCAACAAGCTGTCCGGTGACGAGCGGTCCGTCGTGCACAATGTTGCCGGCACCACCGTCGACCCCGTCGACTCCATTGTCGAACTCGGCGGGCGCCCTTGGCGTTTCGTCGACACGGCTGGTCTGCGCAAGCGCGTCAGCCATGCCAGCGGGGCGGAGTTCTATGCGTCGCTGCGTACGAAGAGCGCGATCGAGGCCGCTGAGGTTGCGATCCTGCTGATCGACGCGCACGAGCCGATCACCGAGCAGGACTTGCGTGTTCTGAGCATGGTGGCCGACACGGGTCGTGCATTGGTGATCGCATTCAACAAGTGGGACCTCGTGGACGAGGACCGTCGACTCATGCTGGACAAGGAAGTGGACCGCGATCTGGTCCGCGTTCCGTGGGCTCAGCGAGTCAACATCTCCGCCCACACCGGTCGCGCCGTGGCGAAGCTCGTGCCGGCTCTCGACACGGCTCTGGAGTCCTGGGACAAGCGCGTCCCCACGGGTCGCCTGAACACCTGGCTCAAGGAAGTTGTGGCAGCAACGCCGCCTCCGATGCGTGGTGGTCGCCTTCCGCGCATCATGTTCGCGACGCAGGCAAGCACGCGCCCGCCGACATTCGTTCTCTTCACCACGGGCTTCCTCGAGGCCGGCTACCGCCGCTTCATCGAGCGGCGTCTGCGTGAAGAGTTCAACTTCGACGGCAGCCCGATCCGCGTATCCGTCCGAGTGCGCGAGAAGCGTGACCGTAAGGGCCGCTGATTCTGCGTCCAATTCGGTACTGAAACGGCTCTGACCAGCCGATTGGTACTTCGGCCCGTCCCTGATGTAATCTTTCCAAGCGCCCGAAACAAGGGCGTGGGACGGGCTGTGGCGCAGCTTGGTAGCGCACTTGACTGGGGGTCAAGTGGTCGCAGGTTCAAATCCTGTCAGCCCGACGCAGATCAGAGGCACTATCCAGAACATTGGGTAGTGCCTCTACTGCTGTCTGGACCGCAGATGGGCCGCATAAGTTTTTCCGGACCGCAATAGACCGCAGTCAGTCATCACCGATGGCTTTGAGCTTGGTTGGGTCGACGTGAGCGTAGACATCCATGGTGATGCTTGGACTTGCATGCCCGAGGATGAGCTGGACATCGACATGGTTCATGCCCTCAGCGAGAGCTTGGGCGGCCGCTGAATGCGGTAGCCAGTGGACCGTTACGTCGTCGGATACGCCCGCCAAGGCTGCAGCGGGGGAGAAGTAGCGACGGGACCAGTTCCGCAGTCGCACCGCATCACCCTTTGCTGACTGAAATACAGAAACTCATCTGGCTTTTGTCTGCGATCTGAACGCGCAGAGGCTCCACCAGCGACGAGCGGAACGGCACCCAGCGTTCCTGGTGGGGATTGGTTTCACCGACGACCAAGCCGAGCTTGTGGACCTCGACGACGCCCTCCACGACGTGAAGTTTTCGATTCACCAGGTCGATCTCGCCGACGCGAAATCCGGACAGTTCTCCAGCACGTAGACCGGTCGCGCCGAGTAATCGCACGATCAACCCGTTCGTGGTTGGCGTTGACGGTGGAATGACCGGCACACCGTCGTCGTCCGTCGGTAACTCCGCAACAGGCTTTAGGTCGGTACGCGAACCCGGCCGTTTGGTGGCCGCTCGATAGTCAGCAGCGCAAGCGACTCGCTCGACCTCTACGGGGGTCAGGAACTTAGGGGTCTTGCGCGGCAGTCGGGGGAGCGGGACGTGGTCGGCGGGGTTCGCATGAATAAATCCGTCACGCATTGCGGAGACGAGAATCTGCGAGAACACCTTGTGAGCTTGACGCACCGTGGAAGGTGCCAGAGTTGTTCCTGTCTTGCTTCCGGTAGCGGCGAGCGTCGTGACCCAGCGCGCAACGGCAGAGTGTTTCACCTCCGCTATCGGCGTCGAACCCCATGTCGGCAAGATATAGGCGCGCACCAACGTGAGGTAAGTCGTGCGGGTCCCGACCGCTTTGAACTCACGATGTGCCCACGAGTCGGCTATCTCAGCGACCGTGGTCCCCCTCTTGGCTGGGTCGACGTATCGGCCTGTTTCCAGCTTGGCTGTCTCGCTGTCTGCACAGGCTTTTGCCTCTGCTTTGGTTCGGAACGATTTGCCCTGTTCCTTGCCGTTGTCGTCTACCCACCGCGCCTGGTACTGCAGACCCTTGCCATGCCGCGCGCTCGGTTTCTTCGTTGTCCTGCACTCACAAGCGCTATGGATCGGTTCACGGTTCTCGTCGACAAGATCCTCGTGGGTGTGCCAGCGGTCAATGACACCAGCGCGTCCGTTTCGTTTGGTTTGTCGTTGGGTGCTCTGGGTGGATAAGTGTAGGAGCATCCTCGCACCATTGATTAACTAGTCGCCTAAGAAATCCGCAGCGAAAGCGCGCCGCTTATCGAGTGCATGTCAATGCTACCGGCCATTGAACAAGCATCGGTCAGTGATAGAATGACTATCGCCGATGGTCAATTTGACAACCAGCAGGTTCTGCTCACGATCGGGAGTGTCTATTAGGTTTGGTGCACTTCGATAGACTGCCAAGCGTAATCACTGCACGCTTCGGGCCCTTATGCTTCGCTACGATAGTTTTACCCGATGCATCTCGATCTGCGTCGAATTTTAGAGACTTGCCTGTCTTTGTGTAGGTCTTGAAAACAACACCGCCGTGGCAATCATTGTCTCGCGTCCACCATAAGTTGGTTTCTGGGTCCTCGGCGTAATGGTTGCCACGCGAGTCCTGCAAGCAAGCAATGCAGTTGCTGATAGGGAACCTGGTTATCTCACCGTCCACGTTCTCACCCAAGTTTCGCGTGGGAAGGGCGCCGTGCGCCAGTTTCAAAGCGATGTCGGCTTCTTTGCATCTGCGGCAAGATTTACCAGTACTGCAAAGCACCTCCCAATTCTTCTGAACAGTAGCTATATCGATGCCGTTCTTCGGCATATTAGAGAGATCGCCGACAAGTAGGTCTCTTCTGTCATCGACGGAGTAGGCTCCGCATACATGACGACAATCGTCATGCAACCTAGGGTCGTCTGCGAGCTCAAACACTGCCGTCGCGACCCTGTTCATAAGCGTTCCGACGCTGTTCGGCTGCAATCCGCTGTCTTCGAGCCAACTATTCAAGTTATCTATGAAGTGAATATAGGTACTGCTTCCCATCCGCGCACCTGGAGCTGCATCGATCCAATCTATTAGATTCACCCAGAAACTTGGAGTAGTCAAACTCGGCCCGCGAGGAATCACCAAATCAGGATCAAACAGTATTTTTCTATTCATCCCTCAATGTTCCGATTCTAGGCGTTTGATTGTCGCCTTCATTATTGCTTGAGTGTCTTCTAGGCTACTTCCTATGAATCCGGTGGGCCAGTCGCTGAGATCGCCCATGCTTGTGAACTCTATGCGTCGACTTCGGGCGCCAGCAGGGATGTTCGATTCTTTTCCGCAATCGTCGGGCTCAACGAAAGTCAAGTGAACCTTATCCGGCGTTAGCTCGCCCTCCGCGATTCGCCGACGGACGCGTGTAATTAGAGACTCGCTGTGCGTCTCAATTACATAGTTGACGTCGGGTCGTGAATATATGAAGAAGTCAGCTAATTTGGCCTGGACGTCAGGGTGCAAGTGTAGTTCTGGCTGTTCCACGATGAAGATTGAATTTGGCGGCGCTGCCAGTCCCGCTATTACAATAGGAACAGTTTGGCTAACTCCAACGCCCAAGCTGGTCAAATCGCGCCTTTTGCCTTCCCAAGTTACCTCGAGACCTACGCCGATCTTTCCGTAAGACGTAGCCGAAATAGAAGAACCGATTCCAAGATATTCGATCCATTGCTCGACGGCAACGGCAAGTGTTTGCTGCAACTTCTGGCTAGTGTGGCCGATCGGAGGGCTTTTGACGGAAACAATCCGTTCTCTGTTCTTTGCGTAGTAATTTGCAGTCAGTTCACCGCGACTGCCGACGGGAAGTCCGGGCGTCACAGAGTTCCATTGACTCCAAACCACCCGGGGTTCATCACGCAGCGGTCCGAGATAGTTGATCCTTCTGCTTAGGTCTTGCCAAGACTCTGTAAATGCATCGATTTCGTTAATGACGTCTTTGTATATGTCGAATAGCTCGGCCTCTAGGATGCCAATGTTTTCTTCGTAATACCATGAAGAGAATCTGCTTGGGAAGCGCCACGGTCCAAATTTGAGGGATACTGACGGAACCTTGCACCGTTCTTCTACCGCATTGAATATTAGTTCTTCTATTTGACTTTCGTTCAGTCTGATAAGTTCCGAAACCAACTTTTCTTCATTGCTATTATGGTGGATAGGATGGGTATCCTTTGGGGGCCTTTTACCTTTGTGTCGTCGGTTGGGGGCCAGGTTGGATAGCTGGTGAGATAGATCATGATGGAGCGAACTGACCACGTACTGTATTGAATGACGATACTCTAGAGATGTGTCGATGACGCGTTTTCCATCTTCTGCCCAATCCAGATACACCTTAATTAGCTCGCGCAATCTCTTGGTATACTGCTTTCGTAAGGTGCCTTGCGGGTAAAACTTGGTTATTTGTACGCATCGCAGACCGCGGAAAGAAACGTAAGTCCGGGCGTACTTGCCACTAGTGAGACGTACGCCGTCTGTCTTCAGGTGTAGAATTGAGTAATTGGAGGCGCCGTCTAGGGAGTCCATGACTATACCAGCGTCTATCTTGGTGACGTAATCCTTGGAAAAATGTAAAGCTGGATTTGCATTGTTTCGTCGTTGTATCGAAAGGTCGGTTAAGTGCATCTCCGAGTTAAGCGGATCAGCGTCGTTTATTTCCGCCGCGTCGTGACTGCTCGGCGCAGATGACGAAATCTGAAAATCAAATTGGCGTTCTTCTTCGCTAATCGTGAACTTTGCAGTCGACTGGTCAGCTCCGTCGCGCACGAGATCGGTCGCCTTCCCTAGCCGGACCAAGGGGCCATTGAGCACGATTCCGTCTCGTGCCTGACCGGATTGGCGGAGAAGGAGAAGGGACTGTAGCAGCGAAGTCTTGCCGCTGCTGTTAGTACCAGTCAGGATTGTTGTTGTCCCCGGTGCGAGGTCCAGCTCACAGGCAGAAATGCCCTTAAAGTCGCGTACACGCCATTCCATAAGTAGCAACATACCGTGAAGTGGATCACGTCCGGACCGCGGGCTCTCGGTCAAGTCATCATCTGAGCGGTATCGTCGACAAGTTCCACGTCGCGATCCGTGCAGTACCTCGCTTAGTCAGCAGCTCATCGGATTTGATCCAGGATTTGCGCTCGTTACCAGGTGCATCTTTGAAGTCATCGTAGGAAGGGAACTGCGCAGGATGTGGCAGGCGGAAGAAGTAGGTCGGCCTTCCCCATGTCCCCGAATCCCCGCGGGCCCTAGTCCATACAGAACACTGGAATCGGGACGATCGGCTTGGCGGGGTTGATAGCCTCACCCGCGTAGTTTCTCCCGAGAATTCCAAGTAATTCGGTTCTTCAAATCGTGACGCGTCAATCTAAAAACGGTGAAGATGCGTTTCGCCGTGGTATGGCGAATGTTGCATTAAATGGCATCTGATCTGATCTCTGCCAGAAATTGACATGCGGGATGGCATTGCCTCGTGGTACGACTGGTATCCGGATCGTGTGGGCTGTATTGGCGGTCGCCACTGGGATTCTGGAATCCACGACGGCGCAGTGGCCGATCTATGAGATCACCATTTCGAAATAGACCTCGGCCTGCTCAGTTCCGTCGATTGTTACCGCTCGATTCACGACTACTTCGGACGAGGGCACTTCTTGGTGCTTCATTGGCGGTGGCCCTGTGCGTCATCACGGCCGTGATCCCACGACCATTCGTTTCGCGGATCGTCTCGCCGACAATGCTTTGTGCTGCAGTAGGGGGTTTCCTTACCGCTTTCAGCTCTGATATGCCATCTCTGATTTCGATGGTGGGGAGCCTCGGTGCGGCCGTGCTGGCTGGTGCTGGTACTTGCTGCGTTGCTGCAGGGGATCACATTGCGCAACAAGGGCGCCATTGCGCGTGCGCGCGGTGGGCTTCGCAATACGCGGACGAGTGGGTGATCAGGCGGGGGTGAAGAACAGTTCCATCGAGATCCAGAACCGCGCCACCATTACCGCGATCGGAACGAACGCGATCGGAACGAACGCAGGACTAATGGCAAAGCATATGTAGGTGATCGGTGGCGGGCTGGATCCCCGTTCCACCGACTATGCGACTTCGGGGATGTCTTGAGGCTGAGTCCGGAGAGCCCACGCCCGGGCCGCAACGAACGTCATGGCCAATACGAGAACGACCAGCAGTACGACCGCGATCCAGGTGGGAGTGGTGGTGGAAAAGCCCAGCCTCCACGCAGTACCGACACCTACAGTCGTCGCAGCCAACGCCCCGACCGGAAGCATCGCCGCCACCGCTCGCGTCGTGCGAACAGTAAGTCGATCCCCGGCAGCGCGAAGGACTCCGAACACGGCGGCGACCGAAATGCCATACGCCAGGAGACCGCTGACGGCATAGACCAGGAGCGGGGACCATCCGATATCAACCGACCCGGTGAATGCCATGCCGATCAAGACCAACAGGGGCGTCAACCCAAGCGCGACGCCTGCGAGGCCTGCCACCACAGTTGGAACCATTCGATTGTCCTGGCCTCCGGAGATTCGCACGCCCGCGAGGCGGAGCACGAACCCGGTCAGCGCGCCCAGAAGGGCGCCGATCACCGCAGCCTCGATGGGCCAGGTCCATTGCGATTCACCCGCGAAGCCCGAGATTGTGGTGCCACCCGAAAAGAGGGTGATCGTGGCGGACGCCTGTGCCGATCCCTGTGTCAGCGCCGCCGTGACGATGGCAACGGTCGCACCGAACAAAGCAAACCCGAGTGCCTGTTTCCACATCTAGCCATCTTGACCCATCCCGCGGGAGAATTCGGCACAACGGCAGTCTCGTCCGGATGCCTTCTCACTGTGCAGATTGGGGGCGCAGCCGACTTCGGCGATAATTGTGTGAAGGGGCTGGTGGTGACACCCTCGTCGTATCACCACCAGCCACGTTCGACACTCACGACCTGCTGTCACGCACGCAATCGGCGACGTGCTGCCAGTGCTGCCGGAAATCCGAGATCTGCATCGATCACTTCACCGGAGAGACGTTCCGAGATTTCGATCAGTCGACTGCATCCGGTCTCTCCGATCGCCTCGTACGGGTACGACCCCAGCACATCGGTCTGATGCTCAACCCGCTTCCGGCGATCGCGACCCACCTCGTTCAGGTGAAGCTCGGGGCCGTCTTCGAGCCATCCACGCGCCCGCACACTTTCGACGCCTTCCGCCCACTGATCGTTGCCCCATGCCCGGCTCATTTGCAGAGCAGCAGCAGGAACATCACCGGTTGCGGCGTGGACTACCAACGCTTCGACACCGTTGAGTCCCTCGGCGTGAAGAAGTGCGACATGAGAATCTCCGCGAAACTCCCGGAGCAAGGATTGGGCATGCCACAACACGAGATGAGGCTCCTCAGGCCACGGCAATGATGCGTGCCCACCGAACAGGGGTCGCCCTTGTGGTCTGTTGCAGGCGCGTTCCGCGGCTCGACGTGCGAGTTCGGCAGCTTCGCGAACTTCGGTGCCGTCGACATGTTCTCCCCAGGCCTTGCGCAGCGAACGGTCGACAGCGTCGAGTCGAGCGGTGAGGATCTGTTCGCGGGTGGCGATTGTCCAGGCTTCCGGCAGCACCGCGTGTACCAGTTCGGGGTTGAAGTTGAAGAACGTAGCGATGGTGACTTCAGCCGCTACTGCGCCCATGGGCGCAGACCGCGAAGCGAAGTAGCCCATTCGAGGGTGTGTAAAGCCCAGTGCGGCATATGCTTCCGCGCCGAAAGGGGTGAAGTAGATCATGCCGTGTATCGGTTCGGCTCCACGGAAGACGCGGCGCGCGGTTTCTGGTGCGATCGAGGTCATCGATAGTCCTTCATGCTGGTGGTGTGGTCTTCGAACAGTCGAGTCGGATGGTTGTTCTACGCCGGCTATCTCCCTCTGACATACATGCGGTCCCGGACGGCATCACCCACTCGGTAGACGGCCAGGACGACCAATGAAATCAGAATGCCGGAGGGGAGAATCTGTTGTGGTGCACTCAAGATGTGCAGGTACGCATCGGATAAGTCACCGCCCCAACTCGGAGTGGGGGGCTGTATTCCCAACCCCAGGAATGAGAGTGCCGCCTGCGCGAGAAAAGTCAGGCCGGTGAGCACGGTCACCTGAACGACAACCGGCCCGATTGCGTGCGGAAGAAGATGACGCAGGAGCACTACGTGCGGCGGGCATCCTGAGAGTCGCGCGCTCAGAACGAAGTCTCGGTTCCTCGTTTCGCTGACCCCGGCAGCCAGAATTCTTGCAATTGTGGGTGCATAGACGACTCCGAGCGCTGACATCGACGTGATCAGGCTCGGCCCCAGAACACCGGTAATAGCCACTGCGAGAACCAAACCTGGGAATGCCAGCAATGCGTCCGCCACCCGGAGGAGTGACGCGCCGATCCAGCGTGGCCAATATCCGGCGATCAACCCCCACGGAATTCCCAACAGCAGACTGACAGCGACAGCGATCGCGACGCCGAAGAAGGCGGAGCGTCCTCCCCAGATCAATCGACTGAGCACGTCACGACCGAAGCCGTCAGTGCCAAGCAGGTGCTGTGCACTCGGACCGGCGAACGTGTTGGTCAGGTTCTGATCGGTCGGACTGTGCGGAGCCACGAACGAGGCCAAGACGGACGCCGCTATCAGCGTTCCGAGAAAGCAGTAGCTGAGCCATAATCCGGGGTGCAGTCGAGGGAGAGCCCACTTGGAGCGGGTCTCGCCTGCGGTGGTCAGCGCGAGTTGGCTCACGAGATCGTTCCCTTCCTCAATTGTGGGCTGATCATGTTGTTGACGACGTCGACCAGGATGTTCACGAGAAGCACGATCACGACGAACAGCAACACAATGCCTTGAAGCATCGGATAATCTCGCGTGTCGATCGCAATGACGAGAGCGCTCCCGAGGCCCGGCAGCACGAAGATCTGCTCGAGAATGACCGTCGCACCCAGCATCGCCACGGCGAGCAATCCATAGACAGTGACAATCGTGGGAACGATGTTTCGTAGCGCGTAGCGCCACACGATCTTCCGCTCGTCGATACCCATCGCACGCGCAGTTCGTACGTAGTCACTTGACAGTGTCTCGATCATCGCAGCCCTGGTCTGCCGAACCGCAATCGATGCTGCGCCGGCAGCGAGCGCCGTTGCTGGTAGGACCAAATGGCTCAGGTTGTCGATCACACTGTTCTCGAGAGGAACCCAGCCGAGCACCGGTAGAACTCCCAAACCGAGGGCGAAGACATCGACCAGCACGATAGCGAGGAAGAAGTCCGGTACCGCGAGTCCGATCCCCGAAACCGTGCGGGTCAGACCATCGCTGCGTCGTCCCTGCCGCGTCGCGGTCCACACACCGAGCGGTATGGCGACGACGGCGGACAGTAACAGTGCGAGTACAACGAGCTCGGCGCTCGCCGGCAGGCGCGCAAGGATCTGTGGGCCGACGGGGGCGCTGTTCTGTAGCGACGTTCCCAGATCTCCGTGCAGAGCCGACACCACCCAGTTCCAGTACTGGACCAGCAGAGGTTGATTCAATCCGAGGCGCTCGTTGAGTGCCGCGATGGCTTCATCGCTGCCGTTCGGACCGAGAAGTGCCTCGGCTGGTCCACCGGGGATTATCCGGATAAGGGCAAAGGTTATGAAACTAGCGATAATCGCGGTAGGAATTATCTGTGCGAACCGGACGCCGATCATCCGTATGTAAGGATTCACCGGCGATCGGTGAGGGTTTCGGGTCGGAACGCTCTCAGGCTCGGGGGCCAACGAATTCTCTTGCGATACAACGGTCGTCGTCATGACTTCGAGAGGTACGTCAGATTGGGGGAGCCGTTCAGTGCGGGAACGGCCCCGTGGACGTTCTTCGTGTAGGCGACCACGTCGGGAGTGAAGTACAACGGTACGTACTCAGCGGACTTGATCACGACTTGATTGATCTGTTTGACGATGTCGAGCTGAGCGGTTTCGTCATACGTGTTGTTCAGCAGTGCGATCAGCTTCTCCAACTCCTCGTTGGGGACGGAATTCTGCCGGAAGTACGATCGCGAACCCAGAGAGGCTTCGAAATTGAGCGGTGCGGATGCTCGCGTGGGCCATCCCACGCTGAAGACGTCCGCGCTGTTGTGTGCGACGAACTCCGTAATCGCCTGAGGTCCACTCATTTCGACGAAGTCGACCTTGATGCCGACTTTCTCCCATTGTTCTCCGACAAGGACAGCGTTGGTCGAGTACGGCGGTAGGTTGCCTGCTAGTCCGCGCACGGTGACCCCATTCGGATACCCCGCCTCCGCTAGCAGCGATTTGGCCTTCTCCGGGTCGTACGGCCATGCATCTTCGGTTTCCTCGTCGTAGAACTGCGAACCGGGAGGATATTGACCGAACGCCGCAGTTCCTTCCGTGCTGTCCAGCGCGGCTCGCGCAATTGCCTTGCGGTCGAGCGCATACTGCATCGCCAGACGAACCCGGACGTCGTTAACCACAGGGTTCTTGTTGTTGATCACGACGAGCGCAACTCCGAGTCTCGGGTCGTGACTGACGTTCAGGTTGGGATTCCGTTCGAGGATCGGAGCACTCGACGGTGTGAGCCCGTATGCAAAATCCGCAGCGTTCGATGTCAGGGCATTTGTCAGCGCTGTGGGATTGGAGATCACCTGGATCTGGATCTTGGCGAGCTGGGGGCTGGGTGGACCTGCCGGTTTGTAATCGTCGAATCGACTGAATGTGTATGAACTGTTCGGGACTGCGCTGGTGAATGTGTACGGCCCTGCGCCTACAGGCTTGTTGGCGAAGTCTGCCCCTGCTGCTGCCAGCGCAGTGGGGGAGACCACCATTCCCAATCTGCCGTTGAGCCAGCCTGGTAAACCGGAGGTAGGTGAACTCAACGAGATCGTGACGTGATCTGGGGACGTTGCTTCGATGCTCTTGATCGTCGGGACGGAAACGATTCCGAGACTCAAGCAGTGTTCCATGCTTGCCTTGACGGCTGCTGCATCGACAGCTGTACCGTCGTGGAAGGTCAAGCCGTTCTGCAACGTCATCTCGAACGTCAGGTTGTCCGGTCCGGAGAAGCCCCACTCGCTGGCGATTCCGGGCCGCAACTTCTGGGTGGCAGGTTCCGCATCGATCAGTGGTGCATACATCAACTGTAAGTAGTCGATGTCGTATCCGATGTTTCCCGCACACGGGTCGAGCGAGGCGGGCACGTGCGATGTCGCGACCTTGAGTTCGGCGTTGGGATCGGCAGGTCCGGTATCGCCGGCGGTACCGGTGGCGCTGCTCGAACAGCCGCTGAGCACAAGAGCAGAAAGTGCAAACGCAGCTACCAGCACACGTGGGCCACTTTTCCCATGATTCTGGAAGCGTGTGATCGGATATCGGGATCGCAAAGACAGACGCGGATTCATATGGTGGACTTTCGCTTTGGTCTTCTCGGAAGGGGGGAGACTGGCGCGGCACGCATTTACTGCGGCGGGTTGGAGATTCCGGTCGATGTGGCCGGGGACGATAGATGGCAGGCGGAGCCGTGTGCGGAATTCGAGGCCGCGCGAAGTGACGGCGCTTCCGACGCACAGCGATCCATCGCAAACGGGCAGCGGGTGCGGAATCGACAGCCCGAGGGTGGATTCCGTGGGTCGGGTAACTCGCCCCGCACCAATGCTTTCCGACGACTGCGCCGCTCGAGTTCGATGTGCGGGGCCGCGGCGAGAAGCGCCTGCGTGTAGGGGTGCGATGGAGTCCTCAGGACCGTGGCAACCGGTCCGATCTCGACGATTCGGCCGAGGTACATCACCGCGACGCGATCGGCGATCCGTGCCACCGAACCCAAATCGTGCGAAATGAAGATGTACGTGAGGTCATGTTCTTCTCGGAGATCGGCAAGAAGTTGCAACACCTCTTCCTGAAGCGAAACATCCAGGGAGGCAACAGGTTCGTCGCAGAGAATCAGTGGCGCCTTGGAGGCAAGTGCACGAGCGATGGTCACGCGTTGGCGTTGGCCACCGGAGAGCTGGGTCGGGAGGCGGTCGGCAAGCTCAGCGCCGAGACCGACCCGACGCAACAGCTCGACGGCTTTCGGCCGCAAGGACTGTGGGATGCGCAGACGCCCTGGCGCCATCGGCTCGGCTACGCAAGCCCATGAGGACATCCGATTGTTCAAGGCCGACGTAGGGTTTTGAAAAATGAGATGGGAAGATCCACCCTTGCCGAACGCCGGGTCGTCGAGATTCATAGTGATGGAGCCTGCGGCCGTAGCCACCAGACCCGCGAGAGCGTGAGCCGTCGAGGATTTTCCCGATCCTGATTCACCGATTATCGCAAGGGTTTCGCCCCTCTGTACGGAGAAGCTGACGTCGTCGACCGCGCGAAGAGCTCTGCGTCCGCGTCCGTACTCGACTGCCAGATTCCGAACGTCGACGATGACGTCGGTGTTGCTCATCAGCTCACCAGTCCGAGCAACTCGAGTTCGTCGCTGCGGTGACATCTTGTTGCCGATTCCGGTGATCCGATCAGAAGTGGATGATCGGATATGCAGAGCTCCTCGGAGTAGTTGCACCGGGCGACGTATCGGCAACCCACGCCGTCAGCAGGGGCTTTGCTGGTGAAATCGCCTCGCGCCTTGGGTGATTGGGAGGAGACTTCTTCGAATGTCGAGCGTGCCGCCTCGAGAAGGCTGAACGTGTAGGGATGCGCGGGCCGCCGAAGCAGCACGTCTCGTGGCGCGACGTCGACGATCTCGCCGCGAAACATGGTGATGACTCGATCCGCGACCTCGGCGACAACCGCGAGGTCGTGACTGATCAACAACACGGCAAGATCGCGCTGTTCGGCCAGTTCTCGAAGGAGATCGACAATCTGAGCTTGGATGGTGACGTCGAGCGCTGTTGTCGGTTCGTCCGCGATCAGCAACTTCGGACCGCATGCCAGGGCCATCGCGATCATCACCCGCTGACACATCCCGCCGGAAAGCTCGTACCCGTACGACTTCAAGGTTCTGCTCGGGTCGGCCAGTCCGACCTGGTGGAGAAGATCTGTAGCCACGTCCTCCGCATCGACTTTCGTGATGTCGCGGTGGGCCTTCAACACATCGACGATCTGGCGACCGATGCTGACGGAGGGGTTGAGAGCCGAACTCGGGTCCTGGAAGACCATACTGACGTCGCGACCGCGTATTTTCCTCAACTCGGCGGCGGGCCGACCCACAAGTTCCTGTCCTTCCAAACGGATGCTTCCGCTGGTTGTTGCCGTACGGGGCAAGAGACCGAGCAGAGCGAGTCCGGTCAGTGTCTTTCCGCTCCCGCTCTCTCCTACGAGGCCGGTGATTTCGCCCGACCCCAACTCGAAGCTCACTCGGTCGAGGAGTCTGTTCGAAATCGATTCTGTCCCAATGTCAACCGTGAGGTCTCGTACTTGCAGAAGTGGGCTCATCGTCGGGTCGTCCACGTGTGATCGTTCATCGCATTCCTCCGTAAACAACTGAACTGTTGTGACTGGAATCACGTACCGGGGAACCATAAACACTCACCTGCAACAAAGTCAATGAATGTTGCAACGATTGCCGTCGATGGCGCCGTCTGATCGCCTCCGGCTACCGACCAGCACGTCGTCAGCGATACATTCACTCCATGGCCGAGACACGTGACATCCGCGCGGAAGCGTTGAGTGCCGCCCGACGACAGTTCGCGGCCGGAAAACCGCTCGATGTGAATGCTTTGGCCACCGAGTTGGGGGTGGATCGGACCACCTTGTTCCGGCGTGCAGGGAATCGCGACACAATTACCGGTGACGTGCTCGATTCGCTGGCGCGCCGAACGTGGCGAATGGGCCTCGAGGAGTGCGGTGGAAGCGGAGCGTCAAGGGTTGTCGACGTCCTCACCTACCATGCACGGGCGACAATCGAGACCGAATTCTTCCGGACGTATTTGACTCGGGAACCGCAAAAGGCGTTGTGCATACTCACAACTGGACTGGGGCCGATTCAGGGCACGATGGTCGAATCCGTGCGAAGGCTGATCGAAGCTGAAATACCGGAGCAGATTCGGCCAGACCTGCCCGTCGAGGACATGGCATATCTGCTGGTTCGCGTGGGTGAGTCGTTCATCTACAACGATTTGCTCACTGGTGGCACTCCGGATACGGAGAAGGCTCGCTTGGCGTTCCGGCTCATCCTCTCGCGTGACTAGTGTGCCGAGTTTCCGTTTTCTCAGTTTTCGTGAAAGCGCTTCGAATGCAAGCTATTTCATAGCTATGCCTGGTTGTATGACCCAATCAGGCTGGTGGGATCGGCACAAAGCTCCGCATCTCGTCCCGTCCGGGCCGGATGATGCCTGCGGCGGATTCGGGAACCTCGTTCCAGGCGCCGGGAAGGTCACGTAGAGGCTCGGAGACGACGATTCGGGTCTCCTCACTCAGATGGTGCAGGGCATCCACCTCAGGATGGAGCTTGCGCAACGTGGAAATCTCGGTGGAGAAGAACAACGACCTCGACTGGTGCTCGCTGGAATAGCGAAAGATCCAGGTGGAGATGCCATCCGACGTGGCGACGGTCATCTGAACCGGATTGTCGATTCCCTGCGAGCGGGCCGTGTGCTCGACGAATCCGACGGCCCTCGCGACACCTTCGAACGGATCGTCGGTCAGGCCGAACGTCAGCGCGAGGAAGAACAAGGTTTCCGAGTCCGTCGATCCTTCGAGATCCAGAAAGAGCGACGGATCAATGGCAGTCACCAATTCCCGTTTCATGTCGTGGAATCCGTGTAGTGAACCGTTGTGCATCCACAACCATTGCCGGTGCCGGAACGGGTGACAGTTGCTGCGCTGCACTGCAGTTCCCGTCGAGGCGCGGATGTGAGCGAACAGCAGAGGGGTGCGCAATTGGGAGGTGACTTCGCGCAGGTTCGAGTCGTTCCACGCGGGTTCGATGCTCTTGAAAACTGCCGGTTGGGGGCCTTCCCCGTACCAGCCGATTCCGAAGCCGTCGCCATTTGTCGTCGTGGCCCCGAGTTGAGAATGCAGGCTCTGGTCGATCAGCGAGTGCTGTGGCCTGAACAGCAAGTCATGGGCCAGTATCGGCTCTCCGGAATACGCCATCCACCTACACATACTTTCAACTCAAGCAGATCGAGTCGGCGTTGACGGTGCATGCGCAGCGGCGTGCGTCGTCTGGGTGGGCTTCCATGTCGACACAGCCCAGATCACGACGATGTTCAGCGCGATGATGAGAGTCGACCACCAGGGGTAGTACGGCAGCCACAAGAAGTTCGCGATGATCGAGATCGCGCAGATCACCACTGCCGACACCCGCGCCCAGGCCGCTCCGGTGAACAGTGCAAGCCCGACGAGAGCGACGAGCGCGCCCAGCACGAGATGGATCCAACCCCACGTCGTCAGGTCGAACTGATAGACGTAGTCGATCCCGACTACGAACACTTCGTTTTCGGCGACGGCAGCGAGTCCTTGGAAGAACTGCACGATGCCGACCGTCACCAAGATGACGGCTGCCCCGATCGATGTTCCTACCGCGAAACCCTGCTTGACTGATGTTGTATCCGACATGACGGTTTCCCTTGATTCGGTGGGGGGCGACCGGACACGTGCCCGGCACGCTCGTTGTAGTGATCGTTGTTCCACCGGCTGACCGCTATGAAACGGAAATACCTGTCCAATGCGGTGAGAAATCAGTGCGATCTGCTCCGATGTGCGGGCGAAATGTAACTTCTGACCCCTGTTGATCCGATGTACCCCTTGCCGGAACGCGTGTGCGGAGAAATTGCTCGTAACCGAAGTTCACAGAAAACAAGAGGAATTCGGCACGGAATTCGACCTATTTGTCCAGCTGTACTGGTATTTTGACTGAATTGACCGGAAGCTACGGTCCGCGGAAAAAGGTAGCGAGAGAATGACGATCTTCGGCAGGCGTACCGCGGGCATCACCGCGACGGCCTTCGTCTTGGCGACCGTTGTGTCGACAGCACTCCCCGCAGTGGGATCGGCTGCCTCCGTTTCGCTCACCCGCGCGTGCAACTCGGAAATCAACGAAAATTCGATGTCACTCGATCCGGCCGTGATCGACGGTTGGTACGACATCTCGACTGGATCGCCTGGAACGAAAATCAACTCGATCGAGGCGTGGCGGACAGTGCCGGGAGACATCCTCGAGTTTCGCGCATCGGTGACGATCAGAGCCCACGGAAGTCCCGTCCGAGGGACCCTTCGGATCGACGGCGCCGGCTTGACCGGAGATCAGGATTTGATCTCCAGAATGACGTTGACCCAAGATCTCGGCCGGTCAGGGTCAACGGTCACCGACGCTGACGACGGTTCGGTCATCCCCGTACGTGCCAAGCTCGCATTCGACGTCACAACTCCTGGACAAGTCGCGCAGAACCAGACGGTCAACCTCTCGGCAGTCAAGATTGTCTTGGCAGGCGACACCACCGATCCGGGAGGTGAGTGCCCCGGCCCCGGCCCCGGCGGCGGGGGGAATGGAAGCGGTGGCGGAAACGGCAGCGGTGGTGACGGTTCCGGTGGGAACGGTGGGGATTCCGGTGACGCACTTCCCGGTCGTGACGTAGGAAACCGAGTACCAATTGCCCAGATTCCGTCCGGCCCGACTTCTCGTCCGTGACAGCGGCACCTGGATCCACGGCCAGCCGAACGTGGGCCGCTGCAGTAGTGGCGACAATGCTCTTGATCGGCGGATGTTCCGACGACGGTGACTCGCCGACCCGCGTCCTCGCGACCGGCCAACAAGATTTGCCGCCAGAGATTCGCGCGGTGGTCGACGGTCCGGATGTCCCGACCACGCTGCGCACAGGCAACAGCACCGCTGACATCCTGCCGATCAAGACGACGACGGACGGCTCGCTCATTCCGCCCGAGGATGTCAGTGAGATCGGATGGTGGGCAGATTCGGCATTTCCCGGCTCCGGCGCGGGCACTGTGGTGATCACCGGACACATCAACGACATCTATCAGGGTGACGGTTTCGGAAAGAAGTTCTCGACACTGGAAATCGGCTCGGTCGTGACCGTGGCGGGCGCCGGGGGACAGACCTGGAACTACCGTATCGATGCGGTCGATCACTACAGCAAGGACGGCGAGCTGCCGGTCGAGCGATTGAACAGCCTCGACGGACCCGAAACCCTCGCGCTGATCACCTGCGGCGGCGAGTTCGTCGGTCCGCCGTTCGGATACGAGGACAACGACGTCGCGTGGGGAACTCCGGTGCCCGCATAGCCGAAAACCAGACGTCGGAACGGTTGATAAACTGGGTCCCGCGTTCGTGGCCATCCACGCACGTTTCGAAAGTCCGAAGAAGGAGATTGTGCTGTGGTTGACCTCGCCTATGTCATCGCTGGGTCCGAAGCGACTGGCGGTGCCGGCCTGCAGGTCGACCTGAAGACGTTCCAGGCATTGGACGTCTACGGCGTAGCGACCACCACATGTATCGTCTCGTTCGATCCCAAGAACAACTGGGGTCATCGCTTCGTACCGATCGCTCCTGACGTGATCGCTGATCAGATCGAGGCTGCCACGGCAGCTCACGATCTGGACGTCGTCAAGATCGGCATGTTGGGCACGCCCGCCACCATCGAGGTTGTGGCAGAGGGCCTGCGTCGGCAGTCCTGGCGCCACGTCGTCCTCGACCCGGTCCTGATCTGCAAGGGCCAGGAGCCCGGCGCGGCTCTCGATACTGATACAGCACTTCGTGATTCGATCCTCCCGCTCGCCACCGTCGTCACACCCAACCTGTTCGAGGCACGCACCCTCGCCGGAATGGACAGCATCGAAACCGTCGACGACCTCATCGAGGCCGCACGTCGTATCCATGATCTCGGACCCAAGTACGTGCTCGCAAAGGGCGGTGTCGAACTCGCCGGTGGCGACGCCGTCGACGTGTTGTTCGACGGGACCGACGTGACTGTTCTCTCCGCCCCCAAGGTCGGCGAAGAGCGCGTCTCGGGTGCCGGTTGCACGCTGGCCGCCGCAGTGACCGCGGAGCTGGCAAAAGGCGCCGACGTGGGAGAAGCCGTCGCTCTGGCAAAGAAGTTCGTCACGGCGGGCATCGAAGGCCGCGTCTCGGCGCACACGCCGTTCGACACCGTCTGGCAGGGCGCGTTCAAGGGATAGGCGCACGGCGGCTCACATCGCCGCGCGCGGCCTGGCAGGATCGAGTGCGTGAGTACTGCGAACCTGAATCGAAGCGAAGTCGCCGAACGATCTCGAGCCATCTCCGTCGCCGGTTACCGGGTGGAGTTGGATCTGCGATCGGCGGTCGACTCCGCCGTGAAGACCTTTTCGACGGTCACGACAATTGATCTGACGTCCTCGGTGGAGTCCACGTGGCTCGATTTCATCGGTGCTGCAGTCGATTCCGTGGACGTCGACGGTGCGTCGATTCCGGTGGAGTACGACGGATCCCGGATCGTGCTGCGCGGACTCGGCGGATCGAACGTCGTTCGGGTGGCAGCTCACGGCAACTACAGCCGTTCCGGTGAAGGGCTGCACCGATTTGTCGACGACGCTGACGATCAGACGTATCTGTACACGCAATACGAGCCCGCCGATGCCAGGCGTGTTTTCGCCTGCTTCGAGCAGCCGGACCTCAAGGCGCCCTTCACATTCGAGGTGACAGCACCTGACGGCTGGGAAGTCCTGTCGAATCAGCCCGCGACCCAGACTCTCTCCGTGGACGGTGCACAACGCGTCACTTTCGCCCCGACGCTGCCGATCTCGACCTACATCACCGCGATCGCGGCCGGGCCGTATCACCGCGTGGCGTCGTCGTGGAGTCGCGGCGAACTCACTGTCGAGTTGGGTGCGCTGTGCCGGGCGTCGTTGGCTCCACACCTCGATGCAGACAACGTTTTCGACATCACCCGTCAGGGGTTGGACTTCTACGCCGAGTACTTCGACTATCCGTATCCGTTCGGCAAGTACGACCAGATCTTTGTCCCCGAGTACAACCTCGGCGCCATGGAGAACCCGGGACTGGTGACCTTCACCGAGGCATACGTGTTCCGCGGCTCCGCAACCGACGAGCAGCATCAGCGCCGCGCCAACACGATCCTGCACGAAATGGCGCACATGTGGTTCGGCGATCTCGTGACCATGGTCTGGTGGGACGACCTGTGGCTCAAGGAATCTTTTGCCGATTTCATGGGATCGCTGGTCAGCGCCGAAGCCACTCGCTTCACCGATGCCTGGGTAGCATTTGCCATCAAGCGGAAGGCGTGGGCGTACCTCCAAGATCAGCTGCCGACCACGCATCCTATCGTCGCCGACATCGTCGATCTCGAAGCTGCGAAGCTGAACTTCGACGGAATCACCTACGCCAAGGGCGCCAGTGTCCTCAAGCAACTCGTGGCGTTCGTCGGCCGTGACGCGTTCTTCGAAGCGGCACGACGGTACTTCAAGGCCCACGCCTTCGGGAACACCACGCTGGTTGATCTGCTCGACGTGCTCGCGGAGACTTCCGGACGTGATGTGCGCGAATGGGCCCGAATCTGGTTGCAGACCACCGGAGTGTCCACGCTGTCGCTCGACGGAACAGACCTGGTCCAGACGGACCCGAGGCCGCATCGGCTCGCAGTCGGAATCTACGACTACAACGAGTCCGGAGACCTTGTTCGCACCGAACGCGTCGAACTCGACATCACCGAATCACGCACGTCGGTCGACCTTCCGCCCGGAGCACTCACACTGCTCAACGACGAAGACCTCACCTACGCCAAGGTGCGATTGGACGCGGAATCTCTGTCCACTGTCGAGGCATCCCTGGACCGCGTGAGCGATCCGCTTGCGCGCGGGGTGATCTGGTCGTCGCTGTGGAACTCGGTGCGTGATGCGCAGCTCTCGGTGTTCCGGTACCTCGACATGGTGGAACGATTCGCTCCCGCGGAGACAGATCTTGCGATTCTCAGCTCGATCCTGACCGATGCCCAATACGCGGTTCTTCACTACGTTCCGAAAAGCTTGCGGCCCAATGTAAGTGCAGGCTGGTTGGAAACGACCTGGAAGGCGGTGTTCGAAGCCGAACCGGAGTCCGGAAGACAGCTGGCATGGGCACGGGCTCTGTCGGCCGCTGCAGCGGTCAACGATGCTCGCGCCGACGAGGTGCGGTCGATACTCGACGGCACCTGCCCGGGGCCGGTCGGACTGGCTCTCGATCCTGATCTGCGGTGGGCATTGTGGATCGCCCTGTCGGCGACCGGCCATGCGAGTGTGAGCGACTTCGATGGTGAGCTGAGCAAGGACAGCACGTCAGCGGGTCGAACGGCGTACGTCCGCGCCGCGGCGTCGATTCCCGATGCCGAGACCAAGGCGGCTGCCTGGGCGTCGGCGACCACTGACGGCTCACTCTCGAACGACCGCCTGGATGCGACGATCGCCGGATTCCGTTCGGGCACGGACCCGTCGTTGATCGAGGGATATGCGGCAGAGTACTTCTCGTCCCTGGGGAAGTGGTGGTCCGAACGCAGCATCGAGATCGCCCGACGGTTGGTGAACGGACTCTTCCCGGCAGCTGAAGACACCTCTGCTGTCGATTCCTGGATCCAGGCCAATGCGGAGGCGCCCGCGTCGCTGCGGAGGCTTGTTCTCGAGCGTCGGGATCACCTGGCCCGAGACCTACGTGCCCAGGCGTCGAACGCGGTGATCTGACGCCATCAGCTCCGAAATGTCCTGTTCTTGGATATTGTCTAAACAGGGCTGCGACGGGAGACGACGTGCACACGATCACGGATCTGTCGCTGGTCACGGGCCCGGTTCCGCCCGTGGTGACGGTGCTCGGAATTCTGGCACTTCTGTGGCTGATCTTCTCGAGATCGAGGCGTCACGTCCTGATCTCGATTCCGGTCTGCATCGTCGCGGCAATCGCGATCACTCTCGTGCTGTACTGGCTGATCGAGAAGGTGTGGCACCCGTTCCCCGATCCGATTGCCCGTCCGGTCTACGTGTGGATCGGGTTGGGCATTCTCGGCGTGCTGCTGGGTGTTTCGCGGGTATTTGCGGCGACGCGGATCGACGGTCGCGTGCTCACCGTGGTCTCCGTGCTCCTGGTGGTCGTGTCGAGCGCGGCTCACGTGAATCTGCAGTTCCAGTCGTATCCGACGTTGGGAACAGCGCTGGGACTCTCGGACGCGGAGAAGGTTTCACTCGCAGACCTGGACGACGGCAAGGACGGGGCGGTACCGGTTTCGCAATGGAAGGCTCCCACGGACATGCCGTCGGCGGGCAAGGTCAGCACGGTCACGATTGCGGGGACGGTCTCCGGATTCAGCGCCCGCGACGCCGAGATCTACCTACCGCCCGCGTATTTCACCAACCCACGACCGGAGTTGCCCGTGTTGGTCCTGCTAGCCGGCCAACCAGGCGCGCCCGAGGACTGGCTACAGGGCGGACGTCTCGTCCAGACCATGGACACCTACGCCGCTGCGCATTCGGGCTTGGCTCCCGTTGTCGTCGTTGCTGACGGGAC
Source organism: Rhodococcus sp. C3V (assembly GCF_029269915.1). NCBI lineage: Bacteria > Bacillati > Actinomycetota > Actinomycetes > Mycobacteriales > Nocardiaceae > Rhodococcus > Rhodococcus sp. C3V. Next base: position 352,233 of record NZ_JARJBE010000006.1, on the reverse strand, counting down.
CGGGTCGGAACTGGCGAATCCGCTCTGCGTCGATTCCCAACTCGGGAACGTCGCGACGTACCTTTCGCGCGATGTTCCCGACTGGGTGCGCGGGAACCTCCAGGTGGATCCCGACCCGAGGAAGTGGGCGATCGGGGGACTTTCCTACGGCGGCACCTGCGCGTTCCAGATGGCGACGAACTTCCCCGCGGTCTATCCGACGTTCCTGGATCTGTCCGGTCAGATCGAACCCACACTCGGCGATCGCAAGCAGACGGTCGATGCAGCGTTCGGCGGCAATGAAGCCGCGTTCGTGGCAGTGAATCCGCAGGATCTGCTCCGGGAGAAGAAGTTCCCCGACAGCGCCGGGGTGTTCGTGGTCGGCAAACAGGACAACGACTACCGCCCAGGTCTTCAAACGCTCTACGAAGCCGCAAAGGCCGCAGGGATGGACGTCCAGTACGCCGAGGTCGACGGAGGGCACAGCTTCCAGGTGTGGTCGGCTGGATTGGCGAGTCAATTAAGTTGGCTGGGAACGCGACTCGGCCTGCCCGGATGAACGATCGTCCGGAAGTTCCGAAGACCCGATGATCAGCGGGTGAATTCTTCCGGTCGCCCCGGCTTCGGAGCCCAATCCCTGCGGATCCGCCACACTCGCGAGCCGAAGGTCGAGTGCGCCGGTCCATTCTCGGGTCAATTGCGCATCGAGTGCGTCGACGCGCTCGAGTAGCGGAGGGTGCTGGTCCGGCGGGCAGGCTTCGAGCAAGGTCGCGAATACCGCGCGTAGACGGCGCTGGACCTGCGCGGAATTGGTACTGAAGTGCCGGATCTCGTCGGTGGCGACGGACACGTAATCGGTCCAGGTGCGTTGCTGCCCTCTGATCAGCGTGAGATCCGAGGTTGATGTGTCGAAGCGGACCCGCGGGGCGAGAAGTACCAGAAGATCTTCGATGTGGTCGAGAGCCTGGACGGCTCGGCCCGGGTCGTTGATGGCGGGTGACAGTGCCTTGAGCGCGATGTCCACGATCGACTGCAGCGCTGCACCGGGGCTGACGACCGGGCTGTGCGTGTCACCGAAGATCAAGCACGACATCAAGGTGTCCGGGCGTAACTTCAGCGAGGGTCCGCGTACCTCGAAGAGGGGCGCGTTCTGGGCGACGAACTCGCCGATGCTGGGGACGACTTCGACCGAGACGTCCCAGCGGCCGGCCAACCGCTGCAGTCGTGCGAGATCGATCGCCAGCAGAATCCGGCCGTCTGGTGAGAGGTGGCGCAGGCGAATCACCAGTGCGTCGGCGCTCTCGGAGTTCTCGGACTCGCGCGGTTGGGGTAGGGGGAGCGGCTGACTGGGTTTCGGTGCGCCAGAGGGCAGGTCCTCGTACAGCGGATAGGCACGAATCGTCGCGCTCCGGCCCTGGGCCGCTATCCAACGCAGCAACCGACTGGAATTGAGAATCGACCCGACCTTCGCCACCAACGCGATGAACAGGATCGCACTGGCCAATGCCAGAAGCAGTGCGATCGCCGTGGAGATGGTCGGTGAGGAATTCTCCGAATCGAGCGCCAGATCGAGCGCAATGATCAAGGAGAAGACGAACGTGGCCAGAAACATGCCGATCGACCACCGCATCACCCGCTGCTGCGCAAGCATCGGGACCACCCGCACCGAAATCTGCGATGCGCCGAACTGCATTGCGAGGGTGATGGCGGTGAACACCAGACCGGTGAGAGTGATCATCCCGCCGGCGATGACGCTGAGCAGCGTCGCGGTGGCCCCGGCGTCCACGCCCTCGGAAATGGTACCGACGTCGCTGTCGCTGACGAGATCTCCGTCGATCCCGACGAGGATGTTCGCGGTGACGACGGACAGGACGACGAGGATCACGGGGAGACGCCAGACGGGGACTGTTCGTAGTCGTCGGCGAGTTCGACGCCAGCGAATTCTGTCCGAGAGCCGCCGCGACAATCCGACCTTCGACGTGGGGGTTGTGGTGTCGACGACGGGGAGCGGTGGTGGGGGCGGGGGAGCGGAACCGAAACTTCCCGACACCGTTTCCTGCACGTAGATCTTCGCGTGGATCATCGGCTCGCGATAACGCTGTTCACGGGCCACTGCCCGGCTCATCTTCGCCGGCTTGTCGCGGTAACGCGAGCGCGCCCACGGCGCACCCGGGCGACTCAACCGAATTGCTCCGATCAACAGAAGTGGGGTGAAGAACAGCCCGATCAAGCCGGTCCAGAGTTTGCCCTTCATCAACGTGATCACGGCGAGTCCGAGTTGGATCACGATCGCGACGACAACGCCGATCAACGTCGCCAGGCTACGGTCCTCCTCGTACGGGTCGAACTCTCCCGCGAACCCGATCGGGTGGACCCCGAGAAGGAAAAGGAACGAGATCGCGATGGCAACGAACACTGCGTCGATGGACGAGCGACCTTCCTCGGCCCAGTAGACATCGCGCAGATGCAACACGAGTGCGTACTCGTCGAGGACCAACGCGCTGCCGATACCGAACACCGACGCGAGAACACAATTGGCGATCGGGGTGTGATAGTCGGCCAGAGCGATGAAGGCGAAGCCGGACACGAGCATCATCATCAAACCGAAAACCATGTGGTGGATGTGCATTCCACCGGGCGTGACATTGCCTGGCCACCACGAGACCTCGGCCCGGATCATCCGGACGCTGAAGCGGATGAACAGGAACGTCAGGACAAAGGCGAGTAGGAGGAAGAACAGCGGGAGCCTGCCGGTGTCGACGACCGTGTGCTCGAACCAGGACCGCACGGCGTCAACTCTTGCTGGTGGCGAGCTTGATCAGCTGAGGAGCCGTTGCGTCGGGCAGGTATGCACGCGTCAGTGCGATTCCGATCCGAGGCAGGTCGGCCTCGTCGCGGAAACACAGGAAAACGGGTTCGTACCTCGGCTTGAACTTCTTCTTGAACGCGTGAAGAGACCGGAAGCCGTACAGCGGTTCCATCGCGGCTCCGAGCATGTCCAGCAGGCGGTCCATCGATGCGGCGTCGGCGCCGTCGTCGCTGCGTGCGAGCGGTGCTCCGGACAGTGAGACGAATTGGGCACCTTGTTCTTTGAACTCGAGGGCCGACGATGCGATGAGGAACTCGACCACCGGACGGAACCCGTCGGGACGTCGACGCATGACATCGAGTGTCCAACCCTGAACCACGCCGCCTTCGCCGTACACCGGCAACCACGAGGTGACGCCGTGAATGCTTCCGGTCGGGTCGACGGCCAAGCCGACCCGGACGTCGCGGTCGAGCGCCTCCTCGACGCTTCCGAGGGTGAACCCCATCTCGGGTAGCCCCTTGTCGCCCACCCATTCCTCGGAGATGGCGCGCACCTGAGCCAATACGGAGAACGGCTCGTCGGCCAATGTTGTCATCCGGAAGGTGATGTCGTCCTTCTTGGCCTTGTTGAGCGCCGAGCGGATGTCCTGCCAGGATTTACCGGTGAACTGCAGTTCTGGTAGGTCGACGATCGTGTCTTCGGCGACCTGAACGGTGCGCCAGCCACGCCGGGTGGCGGCGTCGGCTGTCTCCTTCCCCACGGAGAACAAGCAGGGAGTGAGGCCGTTGGCTTCGGACATCGTCGTGAATTCGTCCACCGCTGCGGCGAGTCGGTCGGGGTTCGCTATCGGATCGGCCAGGACCACGACGACACCGACATGCCGTTGGAATGCAACGACGCTCTCACCCGACTCGCCGAAGTAGTAACTGTTGCCGTCCCACGTCGTCATCCACGACATGGTTCCGCCGCCGTGCCGTTTGAGCAGGTCCCGAGCGGCGGCGCGCGGATCGTTCCCGGACAACGGCCCGCCTCGAATCTTGCGCCGCATCGGTACGTGAAAAGCGTGGCGGCCCTTGATCAACAAGATGAGTTCGAGAAGCCAGAGCAGCGCGGTACCGACCGTGACGGCGCCGGCGCTCTCGTAGTCGAAGAAGATGACCGAAACGAGGACGAGGGCGGTGGCCAAAACCGTCAGTGAACCGAACACCACGGCAACCCACCAGGCCCAGCGGCGACCTCGTCGCAACTGGTCCGCGATCAGGGCAACGATGACCACGTCGATCAATGCCGTCCAGCCCGAACCGGTTTCGGCTTCCGTCGGCCCGAACGGTCCGCTTCCGGGGAACAGCCAGACGGCGATCTCGACCACGCCGATCAGGAGCAGGCCGATGAATCCGAGCAGGCGGATCTCGCGTCGCGTTCGGGGGATGAACCCGCGCTCTCCGTCGCCGAAGAACTTCTCGCCCACCGGCAGGAATATCGCGACCGCGATGAGGTGCTGCACGTCGGCGAGGCGGCCTTCGAAGAGGAACGCGATCGCAATGTACGCACACAGAATGGCGCGCACTCGCATTCGCCAGGGCGAGCGGAGTGTTGCTGTGGTCGCGGCGAGTGCGGCGATGATTGCGGTAGTCACGCCGACGTCGCGGTGGGTGGCGAGGTTGCGAGCCCAATCCCAGTCGGTGTGGCTGCCCGCCCAGAGGAGGAGCGATGCACCGAGTTCGCCCGCCAACTGACCGCTGATCGTGACGATGGCCGCGTTCTTGGTTCCCAGGCGCCATTCGCACCAGCCGACCGCGAAGGCAAAAACGACGATGATCGAAACATACTGACCCGGCGTCAATCCGAAGAACCACCCCGTGACGAGAGTCCACCACTTGCCTTCCTGCAAGGCAGGAACTCCGTAGGCGATGTCGGTGAACCACGAGTAGGTACGGACGTGATTCCACAGGGCGCCGGTCGCGATCCCGACGACGGTGATGGTGAGCACGACGCTCGCGGTGAACGGCACACGCCGCAGGACGCTCAGCGTGTCGGAAGCAAAGCGAGAGGCCCGATTCGACGCGCCCGGCGCGCTCTGGTCGGTCTGCGGGGTGGGGGTCTGGGACTGCTCAGCCATCGAGGTTCTCTTCTCGCCATGCCGCACGGTGGATTCTGCCTGTTCAGCATGACAGGAATACAGACCGATAATCAGGCGAAGCGGCCAAAATGGACCAGACTGGCTGAGGGTCTCAGTCTCGTGGCGCTACTGTCGAGCCATGGTGAACGGAGATTTACTGAATCGGGACCACGTGGTCGCCTCACTTGCCGCTTTCGAACCTCGGTCGGTCGAATTGGACGGAAGGCGCTCGGCGTCGGTGGTCATCGTCGTCATGCGGACTGCGGACGGAACACCAGTGTTCCCGGTGACGAAGCGGCCGAGCAAGATGCGCGCCCACCCCGGTCAATTCGCGTTGCCGGGCGGAAGCGTCGACCCGGGCGAGTCGTCCGAACAGGCAGCGGTTCGGGAACTTTCCGAGGAGCTGGGTGTCGACGTTCCCGAGTCGAAGATCATCGGCCGGCTCGACGACTACGTCACTCGTTCGGGATTCGTGATCCGGCCGTTCGTCATGTGGTCGGGCGAGGACATCGGGGGACTGGTACCCAATCCCGACGAGGTGGCCCAGGTGTATGCCGTCACGTCGGACGAGCTCGACGTGGACTCGCGCTTCGTCACCATCGAGGAGTCACCGAACCCGGTGATCCAATGGCCGTTCCGAACGAGCCTGATCCATGCGCCGACCGGAGCCGTCATCTATCAGTTCCGCGAAGTGCTGAACGGACGGCACACGCGCATCGACAAGCTCGAGCAGCCGGTGTTCGCCTGGAGATAAGGGCAGCTCGACACGCTCGGGACAGTTCAGGCTACGGCGCCTCGGGGAATAGTCCGTCGTGCTGTGGAAAGCTGGCCGCACGGCAATCGAACGACGCGAGGTGTGTGCAGTGAACTCTGGCGAACAAGAACCGATCCCCACGGACCGGATTCTCACTGTTCCCAACGTGCTCAGTATCGTGCGTCTACTCGCTCTGCCACTGTTCGCCTACCTGCTGCTCGTCACGCACTCGGACGGCTGGGCATTGGCGCTGCTGATGCTCAGCGGGTTCACCGACTGGCTCGACGGCAAGCTGGCCAGAGTGCTCGGACAGACCTCGCGTCTGGGAGCGCTTCTCGACCCGCTGGTCGATCGTCTGTACGTCGTGACGACACTGGTCACCTTCGTCGCCCGCGATTTCATTCCCTGGTGGGTCGCAGCGATACTCATCGGCCGTGATCTTCTGCTTGCGTTGACGCTGCCGATCTACCGCAGGCGTGGCCTGCCACCGCCCGAGGTGGTTTATCTCGGCAAGGCTGCGACCTTCCTACTGATGTTCGCTCTGCCGTTGATTCTTGCCGGCCACGGAGACTGGGCCATCGGACCGTTCACCCATGCCTTCGGTTTCGCTTTCCTGATCTGGGGAACCGTCCTGTACGTGTGGACTGCCGCGATCTACGTGCTCAAGGCCGTTGACGTTGCGCGAACCCACGAGGTCGTGCCCCGATGAAGTCGACCGGGGAGGACGTCCGTCGTAACCCGGTACCGTCGCTGCTTCGCTCACTCATGACCGAACATCTCGACCCGGGCTACGAGGCAACTGCATTCGAACGCCAGCACGAGCACACCAAGAACAGATCCTCGAAGACGGGGCCGTGGCTGGCCCTCGGCGCACTGTTGATCGGGTTCATCGTCACGGTCTCGGCTGTTCAGGCGACGAAGCAGGTGACCGGCACCGAAGAGGTTCGAAGCGAGTTGGTGGCGAAGGTCCGTGATGCGGAGGATCGAATCGATTCACTGGCCGCGTCCCGCGATTCACTCGGCGGAGCCGTCGACGCCGCGCGCGGCGTGGCGCTCGAAGGCGATGCACGCGGCAGCGCCGTCCTCGACCAACTGCGAGCGGTCGAATCCGGCGCAGGAGCCGAAGCTGTTCACGGGGAGGGACTGGTGGTGACGTTGACGGACCCGGCCGGACGCCCGAACCTCTCGGATGCGTCGCAACGGAGTGTCGGCGGTAAGACAGTTGTCCTCGATCGCGATCTGCAGACCGTCGTAAACGCCCTGTGGGCTGGGGGAGCGGAGGCGATCGCCGTCGGCGGCGTGCGAATCGGGCCGACGGTGACCATTCGTCAGGCGGGCGGCGCGATGCTCGTCGACAACCAACCTGTTTTCTCCCCGTACCTCGTCGAGGCGATCGGAGACACGCGAGCACTGCAGCGGAAATTCGTCGTCAGCGACGCCTACGTGAGAATGTCTAGCGTCTCGCAACTGTACGGAGTCGGTTTCGCGGTGGCCGAAGACGATTCGTTGACTCTGCCGCCTGCGGCGCCTCGCGCCGTCCGAGTGGCAACAGAACCCACAGAACCCAAGTGACAGAAGGAGTTCGATGAAGGCCGGTTCCGCCCTGTACGGACTCGCAGCACTGGTCGTCGGCATCGTCCTGGGCGTAGTTTTCAGCCCGCAGGTGCCCGACGTGATCCAGCCCTATCTTCCGATCGCTGTCGTTGCGGCGCTCGACGCCGTCTTCGGTGGACTACGCGCGTATCTGGACGAAATCTTCGACGCGAAGGTGTTCGTGGTTTCCTTCGTCTTCAACGTGCTTGTCGCGTCGTTGATCGTCTGGCTCGGTGATCAGTTGGGTGTCGGTACTCAACTCTCGACGGCGATCGTCGTCGTGTTGGGTATCCGGATCTTCGGCAACGCAGCGGCATTGCGACGCCGACTGTTCGGAGCGTGAGTCATGGCGGAACATTCCACGACCGAACCGGAAGGAGAACCTCCCGTCACCACTGCGGGTGAAGGTCGTCACGAGTTGCGTTCACCGTCCAAACACCGCACCAACGTCGTCTTCGCAATCCTCGCTGCTGTGCTGTTGGGCGTGCTCGGCGTTGCGATTGCCACACAGGTACGCAGCACAGTGGCCGGAGATTCACTCGACGCCGCGCGCCCTGCCGACCTCCTGGTGGTTCTCGACAATTTGAATCGGCGCGAAGCCGCGCTGAGGCAGGAAGTCGCGAATCTTCAGGAATCGCTTGCCACTTTGGAAGCCGGTGGCAACACGGGAGCAGCGCTGGACGAGGCGCGGGCGCGGCTGACCTCACTCTCCATTCAAGTGGGGACCGCTCCGGCCACTGGACCGGGTGTGACGATGACCCTGACAGATCCGGCGGGCGGCGTCGGATCGGAAGTGATTCTCGATCTCATCCAGGAACTGCGTGCTGCCGGTGCCGAAGCCATCTCGATCGCAGGTGCGAACGGCGAACCCATTCGTATCGGCGTGAACTCGTGGGTGAGTGGGCGCGGCGGCGAGATCGAATTGGACGGAACCCGGATCGAGCAGCCGTACACTGTGACCGCGATCGGAGATCCGCCGACATTGGCGGCAGCGTTGAACATTCCCGGAGGCGTCTTCGACAATGTCGCACGCAATGGCGGAACGTCGTCCGTCGAGCAATCGCAGCAGGTCACGATCTCCGTCTTGCGACAATTGAATCCGCGCCAATACGCTCAACCCGGAAATTGATCTTTTTGCGTCCGACTTTCGGACGGCCTGTGAAAGGAAGCCACTGTGAGTGAGCTCGATACACCTACCGATCTGCGCTACACCGCGGAGCACGAGTGGGTGAAGCGAACCGGCCCGACCTCAGTTCGAGTCGGTATCACCGACTTTGCTCAGTCGCAGCTCGGTGACGTCGTGTTCGTCCAGCTTCCCGCTGTCGACGAAGACGTGACCGCCGGTGAATCGCTCGGTGAGGTCGAGTCGACCAAGAGCGTCTCCGACATCTTTGCTCCGTTCACTGCGAAAGTTCTTGCAGCGAACGGTGAATTGGACGGACAGCCCGACCTCGTCAACACCGACCCGTACGACACGGGTTGGTTGGTCGAACTCGAGGTTGCCGACGAGGCCACACTCGACGCCGCACTCGCGGCAACTCTGGACGCGGAGGCATACAAGGGACTCACGTCCGAGTAGAAAACCTGCGCGTGGACCGGCCAACTCGTGTTGTGTCGCGGCCTGTCTCGCTGCACACGGCGGTCTGCGCAGGGTACGGTCGTTAGGTACGCATGTGCCGAGTCGGGGCGCAGGGCCGTATCGAACGTGACTGTGAAAGATGCTCGTGAAGAAAGTGCACTGCGTAGTCCAGTGATTCATGATCTGGATGATTGACCCAGGAGGAGAAACAGTGAGCGAGAACGGTAACGACGCGGGCTATGGGGAGTCGCCGGCGGAGACCACTTCGGTTTTCCGCGCGGACTTCCTCAATGAGCTCGACAACACCTCCTCTGCAGCACCGGCCGCCGAGCAGCCGGTTTCGGGCGTGGAAGGCCTTCCCGCCGGAGCCGCACTTCTGGTGGTCAAGCGGGGACCGAATGCAGGATCCCGCTTCTTGCTCGATCAGCCGACGACGTCGGCAGGTCGGCACCCGGACAGCGACATCTTCCTTGACGACGTGACCGTCAGCCGTCGTCACGCCGAGTTCCGTCAGGAAGATGCAGATTTCCACGTCGTCGACGTCGGAAGCCTCAACGGCACCTACGTCAACCGTGAGCCTGTCGATTCGGCAGTTCTCGCGAATGGTGACGAGGTTCAGATCGGCAAGTTCCGTCTGGTGTTCCTCACCGGCCCTCGTGCCGGCGGTTCGCAGGTCGGCGAGTCGTCAGCAGGTGCGGGTAGCTAATGACGGCAGTGCGGCAGCAGAGCCAGCCCGGAATGTCGATTGGTTCCGTGCTGGATCGGTTGCGTCCAGATTTTCCCGACGTGACGATTTCGAAGATCCGTTTCCTCGAGTCCGAGGGCTTGATCAGCCCGCAACGGACACCGTCGGGATACCGCAGATTCTCTGTCGAGGACTGCGAGCGTCTTCGCTTCGTGCTGACCGCTCAACGCGATCAGTACCTGCCGCTCAAAGTGATCAAAGAACAACTCGAAGCGATCGACAGTGGCGCAGCGACGGTGAGTGCAGAAGTTCCTGCGCCTCGTCGTGCTCGCGTCCTGTCGATCGCTACGGGCGATGTCTCACCCGAGGCGTTCCGGGTCGATCGCGAAGTTCGAGTCGGTCGTCAGGATCTTCTCGCGCGCGCTGACATCGACGATCGGTTTCTGACCGATCTGATCCGCACCGGTTTGGTCGTTCCCGGCGCGGCGGGATTCTTCGACGAGGATGCCGTGACGTTGGCGCGCACCGCTAAGGCGATGTCCGAGTACGGCTTGGAGGTTCGCCATCTGCGGGCGTTCAAGTTGGCTGCTGATCGCGAAGCGGGGCTGGTGACTCAGATCGCCGGACCGGTTGCCAAGGGTCGTGACGCCGGAGCACGTGATCGTGCCGAGGAAATGGTGCGGGAGCTGGCCGCTCTGTCACTGACTTTGCACACGTGTCTGGTCAAATCGGCAGTTCGGGGAAGTCTCGATCGCTGAGTTCCTCGATCAGCGGGGCACACTCGAATAGAATTTCAGTACGACCGCATCGGAGTCGGTCGGCTGGATCACGTCAGGTTGGAGGCAAGCTCGATGGGCGAAATGCGTGTGATCGGAGTTCGTGTCGAGCAGCCTCAGAATCAGCCGGTCCTGTTGCTGCGAGAGTCCGACGGCGATCGGTACCTGCCGATCTGGATCGGGCAAACCGAAGCTACCGCGATTGTTCTCGAACAACAGGGAGTCGAGCCGGCGCGGCCGCTGACTCACGACCTGATCAAGATCTTGATCGAATCTTTCGGTCGGAGCCTCAAGGAAGTTCGGATCGTGGACCTGCAAGAGGGCACTTTCTACGCGGATCTCGTCTTCGACGAGCAGACCACTGTCTCGGCACGTCCGTCGGACTCGATTGCATTGGCCCTGCGCATCGGCGTTCCGATCTTCGCGTCGGAGGCTGTTCTCGCCGAGGCCGGTCTGGTCATTCCCGACGAGCGCGAAGACGAGGTCGAGAAGTTCAAGGAATTCCTCGACACCATCTCGCCGGACGATTTCAAAGCCACTGATGGTTAGCCTGAATTGACTGGTTGCGGACTTTAGTCTTCAACTCTCAAGTAGAGGTTGAGTCTCGGTCGGCGTGTTGCGTTGACCATGCACCCTCCTGGACTTACCGTTGCGTGCGGTGGAGATCTTCTCGCCTTGTCGATCGAGGCGTACTCTGGGTAAGTCCACTCATGGAATTACCTGCCTTGGATTCACATCTGAAAGTTCGGTCGGCACGGGATTCTCGTGACTGCTGATAGCACAGGTTGGTTACATGATGGCGAAGCGAGAGGGAGACGGCAGTGGAAGAACAGTCGAATGAGAGCGGGACGGGCATAGCCGGTAGTGCCGCGACTGCAGAAATGTCTTCCGAAGAGCTGCAGCCGGGCCTGTTCCCGGACGATTCCATCCCCGACGACCTCGTCGGATATCGAGTACCCAGTGCGTGCCAGATCGCCGGGATCACGTACCGCCAACTCGACTACTGGGCACGGACGTCGTTGGTTGTTCCGTCGATCCGTGGCGCTGCCGGATCCGGAAGCCAACGTCTGTACTCCTTCAAGGACATTCTCGTTCTGAAGATCGTGAAGCGTCTGCTCGATACCGGCATCTCACTGCAGAACATCCGCGTTGCCGTCGATCACCTCCGTAAGCGTGGCGTCCGCGATCTTGCCAACATCACTCTGTTCTCCGACGGCACCACCGTGTACGAATGCACGTCCCCCGAAGAGGTCGTCGACCTCCTCCAGGGTGGGCAGGGCGTATTCGGCATCGCAGTCAGTGGCGCGATGCGTGAACTCACCGGAACGATCGCCGACTTCCCCGCCGAGCGGGCCGACGGCGGTGAAAGTGATCCCAACCCGGAAGACGAGTTGGCTTCGCGACGCAAGAATCGCGCCAGCCGCAAAACCGGATAACGTACGTCACATCTCTTTGGAGGATGCCACGGTGCAGGTAGGCGTTTCGGTCAACTAGACTGGGCCTGCGTCGCCGGCGTACGGGAGAGCCTCGGATACCGATTCACCGAACTTGTCTTTGTTTCAGTCTTTGTCTCAAAGGTCAGTCGTGAGCGGGATCAGGGCGCCGAAGGAGCAATACCTCCCCGTCAATCTCTCAGGCACCAAGGACCGTACGGGCTCCGACGCCTCTGGAAAGCGGTGGGACAACCCACCCGCCGACGGGGAAAGGTTGTGGCTTCCGCCTTCGGCGGATCACTACCGAATCTCTCAGGCGCTCGGGAATCGAGCATGCGACAGAGGGGGAGGAACACACCGCAGTTCGGTGTGTGTCCTGATCCTCCGATCTGTCTGGGAGTTGTCGTGATCGACGCTGCAAGCCGTATATTTGCCGACCGCCATGTCGGTCCGAACGCCGCGGAACTCGCGCGCATCCTCGAACTCGTCGGGGTCGATTCACTCGACGAACTGGCAACCAAGGCCGTTCCCTCCGTCATCCTCGACGCTGCCCCGAACGGCATCGCTGCCGGACTCGACGCTCTGCCGCTTCCGGTCGGAGAGCACGAGGCACTTGCCGAACTGACTGCACTCGCAGCCCAGAACACCGTCGCGACGTCGATGATCGGCCTCGGCTACTTCGACACGTTGACGCCGCCGGTGTTGTTGCGCAACATCATCGAGAACCCGGCCTGGTACACCGCGTACACCCCGTATCAGCCGGAGATCAGCCAGGGCCGTCTCGAAGCCCTCCTCAACTTCCAGACCATGGTCGCCGATCTCTCCGGCATGGAACTGGCAAACTCGTCGATGCTCGACGAGGCCACCGCCGCTGCCGAAGCCATGACGCTCCTGCGCCGCGCGAACCGCAGCAAGTCCCCACGATTTGTCGTCGACGCCGATCTCTACCCGCAGACCCTCGCCGTCATCGAGACTCGCGCCGAGCCGCTCGGCATCGAGATCGTCTCTGCGGACCTCACCGCTGGTCTTCCGGAAGGTGACTTCTTCGGCGTCATCGCCCAGATCCCAGGTGCCTCGGGACGAGTCGTCGATTACACCTCGATCATCGCGGAAGCTCACGAGCGCGGCGCACTGGTTGCCGTCGGCGCAGACCTCCTCGCGATGACGCTCATCACCTCACCCGGTGAGCTCGGCGCGGATGCGTGCTTCGGAACCACCCAGCGTTTCGGTGTTCCCATGGGATACGGCGGACCGCACGCCGGTTACCTGGCCGTGCACTCCAAGCATGCGCGTCAGCTGCCCGGCCGCTTGGTCGGCGTCTCCATCGACGCCGACGGAGACAAGGCGTACCGCCTGGCGCTGCAGACACGTGAGCAGCACATTCGCCGCGAGAAGGCGACGTCCAACATCTGTACCGCTCAGGTGCTCCTCGCCATCCTCGCTGCGATGTACGCGAGCTACCACGGCGCCGAGGGACTCAAGGCGATTGCGTTGCGCGTCGCTGCCCGCGCACACGCGTTGGCAAACGGCCTGCGCGAAGGCGGCGTGACCGTTGTCCACGATTCGTTCTTCGACACCGTGCTCGCTCAGGTTCCGGGCAAGGCGGCCGACGTCGTCGCTGCGGCCAAGGAATCCGGGATCAACCTGCGTCTGGTCGACGCCGATCATGTCGGTATCTCCTGCGACGAGGCCACGACCGCCGACCACGTCCTTGCCGTGCTCGACGCGTTCGGGATCGAGGATGCTGTTGTCGCCATCGAAGCCGAGGGCAATTCGGTTCCGGCTGCTCAGGAGCGCACCTCCGACTACCTGCAGCACGAAGCCTTCACCCGTTACCGTACGGAAACGGCAATGCTTCGCTACCTGCGCGCGCTGTCCGACAAGGACATCGCCCTCGATCGCAGCATGATCCCGCTGGGTTCGTGCACCATGAAGCTCAATGCGACCGCCGAGATGGAATCCATCACCTGGCCCGCGTTCAACGCGATCCATCCGTTCGCGCCGACATCGGATGCGCCCGGTCTGCTGAAGATCATCAAGGATCTCGAAGACTGGCTGGTCGCGGTCACCGGCTACGACAACGTCAGCCTGCAACCCAACGCCGGCAGCCAGGGGGAATACGCGGGCCTGCTCGCGATCCGCAACTACCACCTCAGCCGGGGCGACGACCACCGCGACACCTGCCTCATTCCGTCGAGTGCTCACGGCACCAATGCGGCTTCTGCCGTCATGGCCGGGATGCGCGTCGAGGTTGTCGCCTGCCGTCCCAACGGTGACGTCGACGTCGACGATCTGCGCGCGAAGATCGCCGATCACGCCGAGCGTCTCGCCGCGATCATGATCACCTACCCTTCAACGCACGGTGTCTACGAGCACGAGATCGCCGACATCTGCGCAGCGGTACACGACGCCGGTGGCCAGGTGTACGTCGACGGCGCCAACCTCAATGCGCTTGTCGGCCTTGCCCGTCCGGGCCGATTCGGCGGCGACGTCAGCCACCTGAATCTGCACAAGACCTTCTGCATCCCGCACGGCGGCGGCGGACCCGGCGTCGGCCCGATCGGTGTGCGCTCACACTTGACGCCGTTTTTACCCGGACACCCGATGGCCCCCGAACTCGGTGGTAGAGGAACGATCTCGGCAGCGCCGTATGGCAGTGCGTCCATTCTGCCCATCACCTGGACCTACATCCGGATGATGGGTGCTGCGGGCCTGCGCCGCGCCAGCCTGACCGCCATCGCGTCGGCCAACTACATCGCGCGTCGACTCGACGAGTACTTCCCGGTTCTCTACACCGGCGAGAACGGCATGGTCGCGCACGAGTGCATCCTCGACCTCCGTGGGTTGACCAAGGACACCGGCGTCACCGTCGACGACGTGGCAAAGCGTCTGGCCGACTACGGTTTCCATGCTCCGACCATGAGCTTCCCCGTGGTCGGCACACTGATGGTCGAGCCCACCGAGAGCGAGAACCTCGAAGAGATCGACGAGTTCTGCGAGGCGATGATCGCCATTCGCGGCGAAATCGATCGCGTCGGAGCGGGCGAGTGGACGGTGGAGGACAACCCGCTACGCGGTGCTCCCCACACTGCGGGAAGCATTGCAGAGCAGTGGGATCACCCGTACTCGCGTGAGATCGCCGTCTTCCCGCGTGGCAAGGCTCGCCCGAAGGTGTGGCCGTCCGTGCGTCGTATCGACGGTGCACATGGCGACCGCAACCTGGTCTGCTCCTGCCCGCCGATCGAAGCGTTCGCAGGCAACTAAGGCGTGTGCCCGCCGGAGATCATCACCTCTCGCGTACGAGTTCGAGAACAGTGATCTCCGGCGGGGCGCCGACGCGTACCGGCGGACCCCAAGCCCCGGCGCCACGCGTCGTGTACAGCACTGTGTTTCCGACCCTGTCCAAGCCTTGCACCGAAGGCTGCTGCAGCGGAACGAGATACCGCAGCGGCCACATCTGACCGCCGTGAGTGTGCCCGGACAGTTGCAGATCGATACCCATCTCGGATGCCTCGATCGCTTGACGCGGTTCGTGCGCGAGAAGCAAGGCGAAAGTATTCGGATCGCGACCTGCGAGCGCGGCAGTCAGGTTCGGCTCGTACGGGGCCGGCGACGTGTAGTCGTGGATGCCCACGATGTCGATGGTATCGCCGCCATGCTGGATCGAGGTGCGGCTGTTGCGAAGTGTGGTGATCCCCAATGTCTCCCACACGTCGAGCCATTTGCCGCCGTCGTCGGCGTAGAACTCGTGGTTTCCGCTGACTCCGAAGATTCCGTCGGGCGCCCGAAGATCGGCGAGCGGAGCAAGATCGGGAGCAACTTTCGCGACGGTTCCGTCCACGAGGTCGCCGCCGATCGCGATCAGATCGACATTCTGCGAGTTCACGATATCGACCACCTTGCGGGTGAAGTCGACCCCGCGGGCCGGTCCCACGTGCAGGTCGGTGATCAAGGCGATCCGGTATCCGTTGAAGCCCTCAGGTAGGCGAGCGAGCGGCACGCGGACGCGGGAAATCTTGGGGCCCGACGCCTCGTAGACGCCGTAGCCGGCGGTGCCGATCGCCGCGAGAGTGACTGCTGCCGTAGCCAACTGCAACGTACGACGCTTGGCTGGGTCGACTTCGGTCGTGGTATCCGTGTGGCGTGCACGTAGTCGACCGATCCCGGCGAACAGGCCGATCACGAGCAGTCCGGGAATCAGATACAGCCACGAAGCCAGCCAGACCCATCCGACAAATCCGATCGGTCGCGCCCACGATGTCGGAAAGACTTCGCCGCTGCCGACCCCGATGAGCGTCGAGACCGCCAAGACGACAAGCGCAGTGTCGGCGAGACGAGCCCATCGCCTCGGGATGCCGGTGGCGCGAACGAGTCGGCGATGCAGGAACCAGGTCAGAAGGGCGAGAAGGACTGCAAAAACCGCGACGCGCCCCATCAGGACAGCATCTTGGTCACTGCGGCCGCGAGAGCGGGGTCGGACGTCGAATCGACCCGAACCAATGTTCCGCCCGTCCGATCCGAGACGTCTTGGAGTGTGGAGACGTCGTCGCCCGCACCGACGACGATCACGTCGACCTGTACCGGACGCGACGGATTGCCCGCAGCGGCGATCGCGCTGAGCAGTTCGGCTCGCGTCGTGGCGGATTCGTCAGGCGTACTCGAGGTGATCAGCAGCACCGAGTTGACTCGCCCCGCGTCGAAACCGTCCACGGCGGCTTTGTAGGAGCTGGCAAGCGCCGGGTATTTGGAGGTCTTTCCGCCGGCCCGAAGCCCGTTGAGGAAATCGGTGATCGTGGCACGCCGATTCGGCTCGGACAGTGAACCGCCCGGAACCAGGATGCGCTCGGACGGTTTTCCGTCGGTGCCCGTGCTGAACTCGCGAAGGCCGATGTCCGAAGCGTCAGGGCTGCGACCCAATTGGGTGTTCACCGCCGAGGCAACGTTCGCCAAGCGGGTAGTGCCACCGTCGTCGGTACCCATCGACGCCGACGTGTCCATCAGGATGGTGGCACTACGCGGCGAGACCGGGTTGGCGACTATGTCACCGAGCGCCGCTGCGGTCTCCGCCGAAGCCGGTTTCAAAGTGGACGAGATCTTGGCCGGGGACACCGCCCCGAGATCGGGAAGGTCTTGGCCCTCGACCCGGAAACCGGCGCCGACGAACAACTGTGACTGATTCGGCTCACGCATGAAATCGGCAAACTGTGCCGCTGCGCGCGACGCGGTTTCGTCGATCCCGCTGCCCGAGACGATGACCGCCGGATAGTCCGCGACTGGCGTTGCGCCGGCGGGGGAGTACGTCGTCATCGCCGCGTTCGCGCTCTGCGCTATCGACTGTTCCGTGGCCGGAACGGCTTTCACCGAATCCGGTGTTCCGGCGCTCAGTGCTCCGAGGGCTTCGGCGGTGGACGAGGGGGGAGTCGGCAAGGATTGGAACTGCAACGCCCGTGCACTGAGCGCAGCGTTGACCTGCGCGGACTTCGCCTGATCCGTCGTGACCGGTCCGGCACCCGCATCGGCGACGTCGGCAGCGATCGCCTGTGCAGCCATCGAGGTTTCGGTACTTCCGACCGGCAGGGCGACCGTCAGATCGGAAGGCAAAGACTTCCAACTCGATGCTGCGCCGGCCAATGCTGCCGCGGTCTCGGGACCGGCTGCCAGAACGATCGGGGAACTCGCGAGCGAGCGAGGATCACCGTTGATCACGGCCTTGCCCGACAGTGGCGCGAGTTCGAACGAACTCGTCGGGATCCACAGGGAGGGACGTGGTCCCAATGCTGCGTCGTCCCAGGGGGCCGCCGGACCGGCTTCGAGTGCCGTCGAGACCGACGCGGACGGCGCACCGTGCACCACGACGGCGATGCAGTGATCACGCACCACCGGCGAGGTCTGGGTGTACCGCTTCGCCAGTTCCTCGACCTGTGGGGCTATGGACGGATCCGCGGTGACGTCGAGTGTCTTGTTGCCCTCGACGCACGTACCGGCTGCCTGCTGTCCCTGATCGTCGATCCGGTTGCTGAGGGCCTTCCATCCGAAGAAGCCTGCCACGATCAAGACGATCAGCACGACGACGAGAATCGGCCCCTTACTGATACCTCTGGCGCCTGACCCGCCGCGATGTTCGCCCACGTACCTTGCCCTACCTTGGTCACTCGAAGAATGTCTGTTGAACGGACTGTGTCCTCGGCCAGTCTAGTGACGAAACTTCGGGGCCTACGCGAACAGCCTCGACACCGGGAGCGGTGCCGAGGCTGTTCGGGTTCAGCTTCGAGTTCGAAGAAGGTGAAATCAGGCGTTGGCGGCCTTGTACTCGCGGCGGCGGCGATGCAGGATCGGCTCCGTGTATCCGCTGGGCTGCTTCGCGCCTTCGAGGATGAGTTCCTTGGCAGCCTGGAACGCGATGTTGGAATCGAAATCAGGTGCCATGTTGCGGTACTCGGCGTCGCCCTCGTTCTGACGGTCGACAACCGGGGCCATGCGCTCGAGTGCACTGACAACGTCGCTCTCGCTGACGATGCCGTGACGCAGCCAGTTGGCGAGTAGCTGGCTCGAGATGCGCAGCGTGGCGCGATCCTCCATGAGCGCGACATCGTGGATGTCGGGAACCTTGGAGCAGCCAACGCCCGCGTCGATCCAACGGACCACGTAGCCGAGGATGGACTGGCAGTTGTTGTCGAGCTCTTCCTTCTTCTCCGCGTCCGTCCAGTCGGTGCTGGGAGCGAGCGGGATGGTCAGGATGTCGTCGACGCTCGCACGCGGCTTTCCCTTCAGGCTGTCCTGAACAGCGAACACGTCGACGCGGTGGTAGTGCGTCGCGTGCAGCGTTGCGCCGGTCGGCGAAGGTACCCATGCGGTGTTGGCGCCGGCCTTGGGGTGACCGATCTTCTGCTCGAGCATGTCTGCCATCAACTCGGTCATGGCCCACATGCCCTTGCCGATCTGAGCCTTGCCCTGCAGACCGCAGGCCAGACCGGTGTCGACGTTCCAGTCCTCGTACGCACCGATCCACTTCTGCTTCTTCATCTCGGCCTTGCGGACCATCGCGCCGGCTTCCATGGAGGTGTGGATCTCGTCGCCGGTGCGGTCGAGGAAGCCGGTGTTGATGAACACCACGCGGTCGACGGCTTCCTTGATGCAGGCAGCGAGGTTGACCGTCGTACGACGCTCCTCGTCCATGATGCCGACCTTGAGCGTGTTCTCCGGAAGCCCGAGGACCTGCTCGACACGGCCGAACAGTTCGGTGGTGAAGGCAACTTCCTCGGGACCGTGCTGCTTGGGCTTGACGATGTAGATCGAGCCGGTGCGGCTGTTGTCGAGCGGTCCGTTGGCGTCACTGATCGAGAGGCCGTGCACTGCACAGGCACTGGTGATCAAGGCGTCGAGGATGCCCTCGGGGACCTCGTTGCCGTCGGCGTCGAGGATCGCGGGGTTGGTCATGAGGTGACCGACGTTGCGGACGAACAGGAGCGAACGACCGTGCAGGCTGAGTTCGCTGCCGTCGACTGCGGTGTACTTACGGTCGCCGTTGAGCGTGCGGGTGAAGGACTTGGCGCCCTTCTTGATCTCCTCGGACAAGTCACCACGGTTGAGACCCAACCAGTTTCGGTAGCCGACAACCTTGTCGTCGGCGTCGACAGCGGCGACCGAGTCCTCGAAGTCCATGATCGTGGTGACGGCGGATTCGAGAACGACGTCCTTGACGCCGGCGGCGTCGGTGCTGCCGATCGGGGACGAGGCGTCGATCTGGATCTCGGCGTGCAATCCGTTGTTCAGCAGCAGGATGCTCGTCGGTGCGTCCTTCTCGCCGAGGTAGCCGACGAACTTCTCCGGCTGGGCGAGCGTGGTGACAGTACCGTCTGCCAACGTGATCTTCAGTTCACTGCCGTCGACAACGTACTTGGTTGAATCTGCATGCGATCCCGACGCGAGAGGTGCTGCCGCATCGAGGAATTCACGCGCCCAGGCGATGACCTTGTCGCCGCGGACCTTGTTGTAGCCGGAACCCTTCTCGGCGCCGTTCTCCTCGGAGATGGCGTTGGTGCCGTACAGCGCGTCGTACAACGAACCCCAGCGGGCGTTGGACGCGTTGAGTGCGAAGCGCGCGTTGAGGATCGGCACGACCAACTGCGGGCCGGCCGTCGAGGTGATCTCGGTGTCGACGTTCGCGGTGGTGACCGAGAATTCGGCAGGCGTCGGCAGGAGGTAGCCGATTTCCTGCAGGAACGCCTTGTATGCAGCGGCGTCGATGGGAGCGCCGGCGTGATCGCGATGCCACTGATCGATCTGAGCCTGCAGATCGTCACGCTTGGCAAGCAAGTCGCGGTTCTTCGGTGCGAGCTCGGTGATGACCTTGTCGGCGCCGGCCCAGAACGTTTCGGCGTCTACACCGGTGCCGGGAAGAGCCTCCTCGACCACGAAGTCGTAGAGAACCTTGGCAACCTGAAGACTGCCGACCTGAACGCGCTCAGTCATGAATAGCCTCACTTTTCCGAAAGCGGAGCATCACATATGGATGCCATGAACCAACATCAATGTTACCTGGGAGTATTCCCACCGCTGTCCGCGCCCTGAGCTGCGATAATCGGGCGCGAAGAGCTGAAACGATCAAGTGAAATTCGTTCTGTCTAGAGTTTGCGCGCGGAAATCTCGAAACCAGCCGCGCGTAGACGCTCGACCAGGACGTCGCCGAGCGCTGTCGCTGGAGTCAAAACGCCGGTGGCCGGGGGAAGAGCCTTTTGGTCCTTCGCCAACGACAACGCAGATTCGCCGAGCATTACCGCCGTCGCGCTGTATCCCGGGTCGCCCTTCGCCTTCACTCGTGAGGTGTATCGGGCGCCGGTCGTGGTCGTGGTGAACACGTCGAGCGTGAAGTGGCCCTTCTTCTGGGTGCTCTCGCTCGGACCTTCACCGGGAGCCGGCAATACCTTGTCGAGAAGGAAGCGCGTCGGGGGAAGGGCGAGTCCGGCGACCAGCGCACCGAGGCCGACCGCCACGCCGCCCGCAATCACCGGTGACACCACCGAAGAGCCGACACTCATCACCTCGCTGTACTTGAACTTCTTGCCGTACGCCCACTCTCGGAGCGCATTGCTGCGACGGACGACTCGTGTGTTGTACGACGCCATCACGAACGGCGCTTTCCACCCCTTCAGCGAAGGATCGATCTTCTTGCCGTCGACCACGCTCACGTCGCTCTGGCGTCCGAGTTCGGGCTCCCGATCACGATCGGGGCTCAGCGAGTACGGCGAGGCAGCAAGTTTCCGCAGGCGCGCATCGTCTTTCGACACGTCGATCTGGTTGCGAAGCGAATCGATGGTGCCACCGCTCACGCCGCCGCGCAGGGCCGTGACCACCAGGGTGGTGTCGGTGAGCTCGCCGGCGCCGTCGGCGGCGACCTTCTCGTGCAGGACGTGAACTCCGAGATCGGAAGGGATGGAATCGAATCCGCAGGAATGGACGATCTTGGCACCGGTCGAGACCGCCAGCTCATGGTTGTCGTCGATGCTCTCGCGGTGGAACAGCACCTCACCGGTCAGGTCGACGTAATGAGTTCCGGCGGAGGCGCATTCGTGAACAAGGGCGTGGCCGTACTTGGCATACGGGCCGACCGTGGTGGCGACGACCCGGGTTCGCTGGGCGAGTGCCCTCAGCGCCGTGGCGTCGTCGGCTTCGGCGATGATCAGGGGGAGATCGGCAGCGGCAGTACCCAGATCGGCGCGAGTGGCTGCCAACTTCTCGAGGGAGCGGCCACCGAGGCCGATCTTCGTGCCTTCGGGAGCATGTTTGACGAGGTAGTCGGCGAGAAGCTTACCGACGAAGCCGCTCGCTCCGTAGACGATGATGTCGAGTTCTCGGGCGGGCGAGGTTCCAGTCATGGAGCCAGCCTACAAACGAGTAGTCGAAAGTGATGTGACCGCGGTCACTCGGCGGGGAGGGGCTCCTTCACGACGAGGATCGGAGCCTCGACTTCGAGCAACAGGCGTTGCAGCGGGCGTTCGAGCAGGAACTTGCCGATGGGGGACATCCGGCGTGTTCCGACGATCAGGAGATCGACACCCGCGCCGTGGACCAGGTCGACGAGCGCGGTAACCGGATCGCCGTCGTGCTCTGTGGTGCGCAGATCCCACTTCGTCTCCGAGAATCCACCGGCGTCGAGCGCTGACTGGATCTCGCCGCGAAGAGCGGCCCGATCGTCCTCGGTGTCTCCGAGGTTGACCGTGCCTCCGATGTTGACGTCGTCCAGGACGTGCAGAACCAGCAGTTCCTCGCTTCGACCCACGGATTCCCGTGCAGCGGCCACGATTGCGGCACGGCCTTCCGGGCTGTCCTTGTGTACGACGGCGATCGTCATGGTTCCTCCGAGTCGGTGAGCAGTGTCGGCTCCATTATCGCCTGCAATGCTGTGCTCTACCTGAAATGAGCTACTCGACACGGGGGTTCGGGGGTGACGAGATCGCCACATCGGGGCGGCTGGGTGCTGCCCATCACGAATGCGGCGTGCTGCCGATCACCACGGCGAGGGTTTGTAGTCCTTGAGGAAGCAGCCGTGCAGGTCGACGCCCAGTTCACCCTGAACGATGGGGTCGTAGACGCGGGCGGCACCGTCGACGAGGTCGAGTGGTGCGTGAAAACCTTCGTCGGCCAACCGCATCTTGGTGAAGTGTGGGCGTTCGTCGGTGATCCAGCCGGTGTCGACGGCGGTCATGAGGATGCCGTCGTCGAGCATTTCCTTGGAGCTGGTGCGGGTCAGCATGTTCAGTGCTGCCTTGGCCATGTTGGTGTGCGGGTGGCCAGGGCCCTTGTACGCGCGGCTGAACTGGCCTTCCATGGCGGAAACGTTCACGACGTACTTGCGTCGCGCAGCGGACGCAGCCATCGACGGGCGCAAGCGCGAAACGAGGATGAAGGGCGCGACCGAGTTGCAGAGTTGGACTTCGAGAAGCTCGATCGGATCGACCTCTTCGACGGTCTGAACCCAGCTGTTGGTGTGCGCGAGGTCGGGCAGCAGCCCGCCCGCGTCGATGGCGATGCCCTGCTCGATGCGATCGGGTGACGCCGACTTGGCGACGAGGGCGAGTGAACTGACCGCGTCGGCGGACAGATTTCCGGAGGTGATGCTTGCGACGTCCGACAGCGATCCGGCCAGAGCCGCGGGGTGGGCGTCGCTCGTCTTGCCGAAAGTCAGGACATCAGGCAGTTCACCGGCGGGAAGCGCACCGGACTCGGCGTCGACCAGAGCGCCGTAGGCACCGGGGGAGCGTCGGACGGTTTGCGCGGCGTTGTTGATGAGGATGTCGAGTGGACCCTGTGCGGCAACGGAATCCGCGAGTGCAACAACCTGGGCGGGGTCGCGGAGGTCGATGCCGACGATGCGCAGACGGTGAATCCAGTCGTTGCTGTCTTCCATCGCTTTGAATCGGCGGATCGCGTCGTTGGGGAATCGCGTCGTGATGGTCAGATGTGCGCCGTCACGCAGCAGGCGCAACGCGATGTACATGCCGATCTTCGCGCGGCCGCCGGTCAGAAGTGCGCGTCGGCCGGTGAGATCAGTGCTGGCATCACGTTTGCTGCGGCTGGTGGCAGCGCAATCGGGGCACAGTTGGTGGTAGAAGGCGTCGACTGCGGTGTAGCGCTGCTTGCAGATGTAGCACGGCCGCGCCTTGATGAGCGTTCCGGCGGAGGCGCCGGCGGTGTTCGACTTGATCGGAATGCCTGCGGTCTCGTCGTCGATGCGATCGGGTGAACCGGTGGCAGTCGCAGCGACCACTTGGCGGTCGGCTTCGTTGACGGCTGCGCGCGAGGCGAGGCGACGCTTCTTCTTGAGTCGCTTGAACAGATGGCCGACAGCGCGCTGCATGGTGATCGAATCGGGATGCTCGTCGTCGAGTTCGGCGGCTTCGGAAAGGACCTTCAGGCAGATTTCGAGTTCCGCGGGGTCGAGTCCGGTGAGTTCGGCTCGAGCAGATTCTGAATCGGCTGTTTCCAGCGAATCTGCCTGCAGTGCATCCGACTTCTTGGTGTCTGTATCCACTTCGAACTTCTGTTCCATCTCGATCGCCGCTCGCGCGGACTGTTCCCTGGTGCGGGAACTTCGCCAATTACGAGAAAAGCTCCGGTTCGATGAACCGGAGCTTTTCCTGTCTGTCTCAACACAGAGTGTCCGAGGGGGGACTTGAACCCCCACGTCCGTTAATAGGACACTAGCACCTCAAGCTAGCGCGTCTGCCATTCCGCCACTCGGACTCGGCCCCGATTTCTCGGTGCTGGGAAAGAGTATCCGATGCCATCCCCAGGTCCCAAATCGCCCCACTGCTGTGCGCCTTTATTAACCGCCGGGGGTTAATAAAGGCGCACAGCAAAAAGACCCCAGCCTGATCAGGCTGGGGTCTTTCTGCTGTATTCGAGTGTCCGAGGGGGGACTTGAACCCCCACGTCCGTTAATAGGACACTAGCACCTCAAGCTAGCGCGTCTGCCATTCCGCCACTCGGACTCGGCCCCGATTTCTCGGTGCTGGGAAAGAGTATCCGATTAGGTGAGCTGCCCCAAATCGCCAGGTTGCGGGGCATTCCGGTCGCCCGCGTCGTTTGATTCGATGGTAGGAAAGTGGAATGACCACAACCCCGAATAATCCGAATCCGAGCAGAGCCGAAGCAGAAGTAGTCGAACTGGTCAGTTCCCTCATCCGCTTCGACACCTCGAACACGGGAGAACTCGAAACCACCAAAGGCGAGCGTGCGTGCGCGGAGTGGGTTGCCGCGCAGCTTCAAGAAGTCGGTTACGAGACGGAATACGTCGAGTCCGGAGCACCCGGCCGTGGGAATGTCTTTGCTCGCTTGAAGGGAGCCGAGTCGGGTCGTGGTGCGTTGATGCTTCACGGTCACCTCGACGTAGTTCCGGCCGAGCCCGCCGACTGGAGCGTCCATCCCTTTGCCGGCACCGTCCAGGACGGTTACGTCTGGGGGCGCGGCGCCGTGGACATGAAGGACATGGTCGGGATGATCCTGGCCCTCGCCAGACAGTTCAAGGCGGAAGGCGTCGTACCGCCGCGTGATCTGGTGTTCGCCTTCGTGGCAGACGAGGAAGCGGGCGGAAAGTACGGATGCCAGTGGCTGGTCGAGCACCGCCCGGATCTGTTCGAGGGAGTGACCGAGGCCGTGGGTGAGGTCGGCGGTTTCTCGCTGACGGTTCCGCGGCCTGACGGAACCGACCGCCGTCTCTACCTCGTGGAGACTGCGGAAAAGGGCCTCGGTTGGATGCGTCTGACTGCCAAGGGACGCGCCGGACACGGCTCCTTCCTCCACGACGACAACGCAGTCGCGACACTCGCCGGCGCGGTCTCGAGGCTTGCTGCCCACCAGTTCCCGATCGTGATCTCGGATTCGGTCGCGGAGTTCCTGACCGCCGTCGGCGAGGAGACCGGATTGGACTTCGATCCGGGATCACCCGACATCGACGGGACTCTCGCGAAGTTGGGGACGATCGCCAACATCATCGGGGCGACGTTCCGTGACACGGCGAACCCGACGATGCTCAAGGCCGGATACAAGGCGAACGTCATTCCGCAGACTGCCGAGGCGGTCTTCGACTGCCGCGTGCTGCCGGGCCGGCAGGCCGAATTCGAGCGCACGGTGGACCAACTGATTGGTCCCGACGTGACCCGCGAGTGGATCACCAAGCTGGATTCGTACGAAACAACGTTCGACGGCCACCTCGTAGACGCCATGAACGAGGCGATCCTCGCCCACGAT
Organism: Rhodococcus sp. C3V; assembly: GCF_029269915.1. Lineage (NCBI taxonomy): Bacteria > Bacillati > Actinomycetota > Actinomycetes > Mycobacteriales > Nocardiaceae > Rhodococcus > Rhodococcus sp. C3V. The sequence continues at coordinate 326,757 of NZ_JARJBE010000006.1, read as the reverse complement.
CCGGAGGCTCGCACAGTTCCGTACATGCTCTCCGGCGGAACCGACGCGAAGGCATTCGCGAAACTGGGCATTCGCTGCTTCGGCTTCGCACCTTTGCAGTTGCCGCCCGAGCTGGATTTCAGCGCGCTGTTCCACGGCGTCGACGAGCGAGTTCCGGTGGACGCACTACTGTTCGGGACACGTGTTCTGGAACATTTCCTGCTCAATTCCTGACGAGCACGTAGATAGATCCGTGAGCTCGACGCACATCGAGCTCTCTTGTCACAGAAAGGATTCGCATGGCGCACGATCCGTACGAACCATTGCCGAAGTTGCCGAGTTTCGAGCTGACCAGTGACGACATCACTGCGGGCCAGCCGCTGAAGCTTGCTCAGGCCAGTGGAGCCTTCGGTGTCCCCGGTGGCGAAGACATCTCACCGCAGCTCTCGTGGTCCGGCTTTCCGGCCGAGACGAAGAGCTTCGTCGTGACGGTGTTCGATCCGGACGCACCGACGGCGTCAGGATTCTGGCACTGGGCCGTGGCGAACATCCCCGCTTCCGTCACCGAGCTCCCCGCCGGTGCCGGCGCGGCGGACAGCGATGTCCTGCCCGCCGGAACCGTCACCCTCCGCCACGACGGTGGTGGGTTCGGTTTCATCGGTGCAGGCCCGCCTCCCGGGCACGGTCCGCATCGCTACATCGTCGCGGTGCATGCCCTCGACGTGGAGGCGCTCGACGGAGTCACCCCTGATTCGTCGCCGGCGTTCCTCGGTTTCAACGTGTTCCATCACGCGATTGCGCGTGCAACCTTGACCGGGACGTTCGAGGTCGAATAGTCACTATGCTGTGCGCCTTTATTAACCGCGGGCGGTTAATAAAGGCGCACAGCAGTTTCTAGCGAGGGTTCTCAGCACCGACTGCCTGGGCGATCGACGAGAAGCCGGCTGCGCGGACCCGCTTGGCTATCCCCTTGTGGATGCTGCGAGCCCAGAACGGTCCGCCGTAGATGAAGCCGGTGTACCCCTGCACCAGCGTCGCGCCGGCGAGGATGCGTTCCCACGCCTGGTCGGCTGTCTCGATACCGCCGACCGAGATGATGGTCATCTTGTCGCCCACTCGGGCGTACAGGCGCCGAAGTACTTCGAGCGAGCGGTCGGCAACCGGTGCACCGGACAGCCCGCCAGCGCCGAGTGCAGCTACCTCGGCATCCGGGGTCTTCAAACCGTCGCGGCGGATCGTGGTGTTGGTCGCGACGATTCCGGCAAGTCCGAGTTCGATTGCCAGATCGGCGACCGCGTCGACGTCCTCGTCCGAGAGGTCGGGCGCGATCTTCACCAGTACCGGCACGCTGACGGTGTCGAGCACGGCCTGCAGGATCGGGCGCAGTGATTCGACGGCCTGCAGATCACGGAGTCCAGGTGTGTTCGGCGAGCTGACATTCACGACCATGAAGTCGGCCAGCGGACCCAGAAGCTGCGCGCTGGCGGTGTAGTCGGCAGCGGCGTCGGCGGCTTCGACGATCTTGGTCTTGCCGATGTTGGCACCGATCGGCACCGTGACGCGGCGCTGTCGCAGGAAATTCGCCGCGTGACCAGCGCCGTGGTTGTTGAAGCCCATCCGGTTGATCAGAGCGCGGTCGGCCGGAAGACGGAAGAGACGCGGCGCGGGGTTACCGGGCTGAGCCTGGGCCGTCACTGTTCCGACCTCGGCGAAACCGAATCCCAACGGGCCCCAGGCGTCGACTCCGGTGGCGTCCTTGTCGAATCCTGCGGCGAGGCCGAGAGGTGCCGGGAACGTCAGACCGAATGCCTGACTCCGCAGAACCGGGTCGTCGACGACAAGGACTTTTGCGACCAGCCAGCGAAGGGGAGCGAACCGTGTCACCAGTTTCATCGCGGTGAAGGCAATGTGGTGGATGCGTTCCGGTGGGACCCGGAACATCAGGCTCAGCAGCAGTTGGTACACGATTCTCCAGCTCTTCGATGGTGTGATTTTGTCAGCGGTTTCGACAGCGGCGGGCCCTGGTCGTCTGTTGGACGATCAGTGCTGAATGCCGTCCGGATCGGTCACGTGCAGCGGCGTCTTCTTTCGCTTGAGGAGCACGCGACGACTGCCGTCGGGGTAGAGACGGACTCGGGAGAGTTCCCATCCGCCGAACTCGGCGGAGATCGCCAGACGCATCGACGCCGTGACCCGCGAAACGTTCGGCGGTAGTCGAAGGGGCACATAGTCGAACTTGTCGTCCGACGTCTCCCACTGCGCGGGGATCCCGCGCGTACGCTTTTCCATCAGTTCTCCCGTGACGGGATGACCTGCAGCCCGTCACCGGTTGCCGATCCGACGATCAGATTGCCGTTGGAAGAGTCTACGGCCAACGAATTCGGCTGTCGCACCGTCTTGAACCGTCCGGTCTCCACGGGGATGCCGGACGACAGATCGAAGCCGACCACTTCATTGGTCGCGGTCAGTGTCACCCACACCCGATCCGCGGTCTCGTCGTAGGCAACGGCGTACGGCGACTCGCCGACGGGGTAGCGCTGGTGCATCAGGAGCGGATCGGCAGTGAAGACGAGCAGTTCGTTGCCGGTGGTGTCGGTGACCAGAATGCGTCCGAAGCGATCGGTGGCCAGATGAGTTGCACCCTCACCGGCGCGGAGAGCGACGCCGAGTTTGCCGTCTTCGAGGTTGATCGCCGTCAACGAGGTCTGACGGTGATCGAGGGCGCTCAGGTTGTCGCCGGTGACCGCGAGTTCGTCGACGGATGCGAATCCCGAAACCGTCTGTGACTGATCGGTCTTCGGGTCGACGATGTGAACTGAACCATTGTCCGTGCCGATCGCGATGCGGCCGTCGTTGAGTTCGACCGCTGAATTCGCCTGCCCGTCTACCGGGATGGACGTCTGTTCGCCCGAAGTCAGATTCAGCTTCACTACCTGGCGATCCATCGACAGAAGAGCGCTACCGTCAGAGCCGATCGAAACGTCGCGTACGTCGGAATCCAGGGCTGTTGGACGACCTGCAGAGGCGGGGTCGGCGCCGGCCAAACCGTCCGAAGGAACGACCAGCACCGAACGGGGGTCGTTGGCAACCACTACAGCGCTGCGCGTGATCGGGTCGAATGTGATGGAATCGATCAGAACTGAATACGGGTGAACCACGCCGTCCGGGGTACTGGTGGTGGCCGGTGAGACCGCTGCCGTTGCGGGATCGATCGTGATGAGGTCGTCTCCGCCATCTCCGGAAGAACATCCTGTGACCAGCAGAACCGCCGCCCCCATTGCTGCTGCAGTGGTGCGGATCCCTAGGCGAGCCATGTGTAGTTCCTCTTTTTCTTGTCATCTGTTCTTCACGCAGTGCGACTGTCATCGATCATCCCTGATCGCAGTCGGGCGCCGTTCATCGCGTCGAGGAACTACCGACCATTCCGCTCACACCCTTGACGCGATACCGTACGAACAGCGATTGCGGTTGACGCTGCAATCACCGAGGAGATCATTGTGATTCCCACAGAACCCACCGATTCCGGCGCGCAGTCGCCCGAACCGGCGCGGCCGGGCTTCGAGATCGAGGACCTCACCGTCGGCGCCCATGCACACGGTTTCGGCAGGTCCGACGGTCGAACTTTCGCGTTCCGCGTACGAAAGAGCATGCTGTTCGTCGAGGTATACGGCGAATACTGCGAGCACAGTGTGCCGACCCCTGCAGACGTCGTCGCCACCGCGGAGCGATCGGTGACCGACATCGATCTGACCGACGAGCGAAGCATCGCCGGTGTGGTCCGCGACGCAGTTCTGTCCACGGAGGCTGATTGGTCACAGCCCGGTCCCGGTGACGGAGTTCGTGAGAGCGACGGTCGCAGCCTGCCGACGGTGAGAGCCGTCCTGAACAGGCTGGGATCGATCATCGATTCTGTTCGGTGAATTCTCGGCGCGGGATGACCAGCGTTGCTCCGGTTGTCGGATGCGGGAAGACCTCGACCGGATAACCGTAGACGCGGGTCAGAAGCTCTTCGTGCAACACCGATTCCGGGGGACCGTCAGCGGCGATGCGGCCGTTTTCGAGCACGACGATCCGATCCGCGTACGCCGCTGCCAACGCGAGGTCGTGCAAAACGACGACGACGGCATCGCCGTCCGCAGCGCGAGCGCGCGCCACGGACATCACCGCCTCCTGGTGTCCGAGATCGAGAGCTGCAGTCGGCTCGTCCAGCAGGATGGTCGACGTTTCCTGTGCCAGTACCCGGGCCAGCGCGACCCGCGCCTGCTCGCCGCCGGACAGCACGGCGAACGGCCGATTGGCGAACCCCTCGACATCGCAGGTCTTCATCGCCGCGGTGATAGCAGCGCCGTCGCGGTCTTCTCGGCGAGTTCCGGTCCATGGCGCACGTCCCATACGAACCACCTGGCGAGCGCTGAACGAAAATCCGATGGTGTGTTTCTGGGGGAGCACCGCGCGTCGGCGCGCCATGTCGATCGGCGACCACTGAGTGAGGTCGGTGCCGTCAACGTCCACCCGCCCAGCGATGACGGGCTGATCACCGGCCAACGCCGCAAGAAGAGTCGACTTACCGGCGCCGTTCGGTCCGACGAGAACGACTAGCTCGCCTGCCCGGACTTCGATGGACACGCCTTCCAGAATCTGCCGACCACCGCGTTCGACGGTGATGTCGCGCGCCTCGAGGGTGACATCACCGACGGCTGGGCCCTTCGGTTCGGGGGTGACGCGGCCGAACAGTTCGCGCCAGTTTCTTACGAGGCTGCTCATGCCCACCCGCCCTGTTGCGCGCGCGTGCGTCGGAGAAGCCAGAAGAAGAAGGGGCCGCCCACCAGAGCGGTCAGCATTCCGAGGGGCAGGTCTGCGTTGTCGATCAGCGACCGCGAACCGAGATCTGCGACAAGCAGAACCAGTGCGCCGGCGAGGGCACTCGCCGGAATCAGCGCGCGGTGGCCGGGTCCGACAAGAATGCGCATCAGGTGCGGAACGACCAGGCCGACGAAGAGGATGATCCCCGTGAAGGCAACACTCGCCGAGACCAGGAGAGCGACGATCAGTACCGCGAACTGGCGCAGCCGTTCGACGTTGACGCCCAGGTGACGGGCCGCGTGTTCACCGAGCGCCAGCAGGTCGAGACGTGGGGCGATCATCATGGTCGCGGCGATCCCGACGACGGTCATCGGCGCCACGATCAGGACTGCGTTCCAGGAAGCGCCGTTGAGTGAGCCGAGTTGCCAGAACACGATCTGATCGCGAGCGGACGGGCTGGCGACGAAGGTGAAGAACGCGATGAGCCCGCCGGCGAACGCGTTGATCGCGACGCCCGTCAGCACCAACGTCACAACTTCGGTTCGGCCTTCGTGCCGAGCCAGCAGGTAGACCGCCGCGGTGGTGACCAGCCCGGCGACGAACGCAGCCGCAGCAACGGCCCAGCCGGCCACGAACGTTCCCCCGACGACGATGACAGCACTCGCGCCAACTGCCGCGCCCGCAGACACTCCGATCACTCCGGGTTCTGCGAGCGGATTGGAGAACACACCCTGCAGGAGCGCACCGGAACATCCCAGCGCCGCGCCGACACAGATGGCGAGCACGACGCGGGGGAATCGAACCTCCCACAAAGTCACTTCACCGCTGGGATGGGCGGGCATCGGACCGAGGTCGAGCCCGATGCGATGCAGGATGCTGCCCAAAACCTCGAGAGGCGACGTCGGAACTTGGCCGATGCACGCCGACAGTACCGCGACGATCACCAGGGCGAGAGTCAAGCTGACCAGAACCGCACTCACCCGCGACCGCGACGCGGGGCCAGACGCCGACTTGTCGGCGCCCCCGACGTCGTGTGAATCCTCGGCCGACACAGTCTTACCTGCTTCGGAACTACCTGTCTCTGTACTCACGAATCAGCACTCACGAATCTTTGCTCACGATCCACCGGGCTCGTAGATCGCTTCGGCGAGTGCCGCCATGACGCGTCCGGTGTTCGGCCCGAAGCTGAGCAGTACTCCGTCCGCCATGTCGACTACTCGTTTGTTCTTTCCAGCCGGCGTCTGAGCGATGCCAGGGACCTTTTCGAGGCCGTCGATTCCGCCGATCGATGCCAATCCGTCCGTCATCATCAGCAGGGCGTCAGGCGCTGCGGCGATGAGCGCTTCGCTGGTGATGGGCACGAACTGTTGTGTGATGCCCGAGGCGGTTCCTGCATCGGTGGCGCCGAGTGCCTCGATCAAGGAATCTGCTCCGGACCCTTCACCGCCGATCATGGTGATGGCCGATCCGCGCATGTAGAGGAATGCGATTTTCAGTGGATCGCCCTCGGTGGGGACCAGATCGCGAGCTCCAGCGATTTCCGATTCGGTCCGATCGACCAGCGCTGCGCCCTGGGCGGGTACGCCGAGCGCGTCGGCGACGGCCTGGAGTTGTCCTGGCACACCCTCGAGTGTTCGGGTCGGATCGAAGAAGACGACGGGAACACCGGCGGCGCGCAACTGATCCTGGACGCTCTTGGGCCCGATACTCGTGTCGGTGAGAACTACGGTGGGATTGAGGTCGAGAATTGCCTCGGTGTTGAGCGATTGGCCGCCGACCGTGACAACCGGCACGTCCGCGACTGCGGGGAACTTGGCTGCGGTGTCGCGGCCGACGAGATTGTCACCGAGGCCGAGCGCCACCGTCGTCGTCGCGAGCGTCCCGTAGCGGTCGGCCGCAACGATCCGGCTGTTGTCGGTGATGGTCATGTCGACGCCGTCGAAGCTCTTCACCGTCACGGGCAGTGTCGCGGTCGGGTTGTCGGACACGGGAACCGGGCTGGAATCTTCGAGTACCGCGGTCCTGGCACCCTGAGATGTCGTGGAATTGTCGCTGGGACCGCAAGCCACCAGACCGAAACCGGCTGCTGCGACCAGAGCCGCCGCGGCCAAGCGCTTCATCATTTGACGAGGTAGCTCTCGATGTCGCCTTCGAGGTCGGCGAACAGGTCGCCGTTGAGGCGGTATGCCAGATTCACCTCGTCGATGAAACGCTGCTGTTCCTCGGCAGGAATCTGCAGTGCATCCAGATTCGAGCGGTAGTCGTCCTTGAACGGCTTCGGCTTGGGGATGCCTTCGAAGATGTAGAAGCGAAGTCCGTCGGTCTCGAATCCGTAGGCGCGTTCGAGCATCCGGCGGATGATCTGTCCGCCCGAGAGATCGCCCATGTACCGAAGGTAGTGATGTGCGACGAAGCCGGCAGGCCAATCGAACGCCACCTCCTTCAGGCGGGCGATGTAACGCTCGGTTGCCGGCAGGGCCACGAGTTCGTCGCGCCAGTTCGGTCCGCCGAGGAACTCGAGATCGGCTTCGAGTGAAGCCACGCGCAACAGATCCTCGGACAGGAACGGGGCGACCAACTCGTTGTCGGCGTGTGTGCGGCCGGCCTCTTCGAGGCTCGTGTAGACGAGGTACGTCTGTCCCAGAAGTGCGGCGTAGCCAGCCGTGGTCAGCTCACCGCCGAGTAGTGCGCCTACGAATCGCGACTGCTCCGTCTCGCGGTGTGCTGCGTCCGTCTCGGTCTTGATTCGTTCGGAGAAGGCTGGGCCTGCGTCTGCGGAAAGGCTGTCTACGTCGAGCGTGGTCATTGATTCTCCTGAGGCTGTAGTCAAGCGTTGCCTACTAGGTTAGCCTGCCCTCGCCAACTCGATACCTCCGGTATTTCGATCAGCGGGACAGATCAAGCGCTCACATCGTCGAGAGCTGCGGCAATCGCTTTCGGAAGTTCCAATTCTTCGGTTGCCAGTACTCCTGTCAACTGGGCGAGATCACGCGTGCCGACGACGGCGCTGGCCACCCCGGCGCGATCGCGCGCCCAGGCCAGTGCCACCGCCAGTGGGGAAGTACCCAGACCGTCGGCAGCGGTAACGACTGCGTCGACCACCCGGATCGAGGAATCGGTCAGATAGCTCTGCACATCCTGCGAATGTGCTTCGTCGGCGCCGCGGGAATCGACGGGAATGCCGTCGCGGTACTTGCCGGTCAGCACACCGCCCGCGAGGGGTACTGCGGCGAACACTCCGACGCCGTGATGGGCCGCCGCTGCGAACAATTCTTCCTCGACGCCGCGTGCGAGCAACGAGTACTCGGCCTGCGTCGCGGCGAGTGTTGTTGCGCCACCGGCTCCTACGGCCGTCGCGAGCTGCCAGCCGAGGTAGCCGCGAACTCCGACGTACCGCACCTTGCCGCTCGAGACGGCGTAGTCGAGGGTTGCTGCAACCTCGTCGACGGGCGTGAGCGGATCCCAGGTTGCGACCTGCCACATGTCGAGGAAGTCGGTTCCGAGTTCACGAAGAGTCGCGTCGAGCTGGCGGAGCAATCCGCGCCGCGAGCAGTCGACGCGGTCGGTGCCGATCGGTGTGGGGTCGATGCCGGCGCTCGAGCTGATGATGAGTTCGTCACGTGGAACGACGTCGTCGAGCAACTCGGCGAGGATCCGTTGCGCCGCACCGGCGCCGTAGGCGGGCGAGGTGTCGACCAGGGTTCCGCCGGCCTCGGCGAACGCGAGTAGCTGCGCAGCAGCCTCGTCGCCGTCCGTGTCGCGTCCCCATGTCAGTGTGCCGAGCCCAAGTCGCGAGACCCGAAGTCCGCTCGTTCCGACAGATCTGTGCTTCATAACCGCCTGCATCTCGCGCCCGACTCGTGTGCGCAAGTGCGGCACCCGAGAGATCTCACCACGTGCAGACTAGTAGGCGCTCGCCTCGAGTCGGGGTATTCGGACACGGACGTGCCGGGCGCGGCGCGGCGCCGTGGGCCCCGGTAGCGTGGCGCCGGTGAAACGTGAACCCGACACACGAAACCTGTGTGCAGTAACCCCATTCGAATCAGCCGGGATCGGTGAGTGATGGGCGAAGCGATGACCTGGCTCCAGGCCGTGATCCTGGGCCTCGTACAGGGCTTGACCGAGTTCCTGCCCATCTCGTCTTCCGGACATTTGCGAATCGTGTCGGAGATATTCTTCGGCAGTGACGCCGGCGCGTCGTTCACCGCGGTGACGCAGCTCGGCACCGAGTTGGCGGTCCTGATCTACTTCGCACGCGACATCGTGAGGATCATCACTGCCTGGTTCCGAGGTGTGTTCAATGCCGAGCACCGGGGTGATCTCGATTACCGGATGGGCTGGTATGTCATCATCGGCACCATCCCGGTCGGCATCCTCGGGTTCTTCTTCAAAGACCAGATCCGTACCGGCGCACGCAATCTGTGGCTGATTGCCACGATGCTGATCGTGTTCGCGCTCGTCATCGCTGCTGCCGAGTACTACGGACGCAAGACGCGCCCGATCGAATCGCTCACAGCGCGCGACGGCATCATCATGGGTTCGGCTCAGGCGCTCGCGCTCATCCCGGGTGTCTCACGTTCGGGTGGCACGATCAGTGCCGGCCTTTTCCTCGGACTTACCCGTGAGGCCGCAGCCCGTTACTCGTTCCTGTTGGCGATTCCGGCAGTTCTCGCCTCCGGTTTGTTCAGCCTCCCGGATGCCTTCGAGCCGGCCGGTGAGGGTCTGAACGCGAGCGGTCCGCAGTTGCTGGTGGCAACCGTCATCGCCTTCGCGGTCGGTTACGCAGCGATCGCCTGGCTGCTTCGATTTGTTGTCGATCACTCCATGTACTGGTTCGTCGGATACAGAATCGCTCTCGGCGTAGTCGTCCTTGCGTTGCTGGCCACAGGGGTCGTGTCCGCGACATAGGGCCCGTTTCGACGTCGACCACCCGTCCGTGCGGCCACCGCCCCATTAGGGTTGTGGAATGACAGTTGTCCTACTGCGGCACGGGCGGTCGACGTCCAACACTGCCCATACCCTGGCCGGTCGAACGCCGGGTGTGGAACTCGACGACCACGGCCGGAAACAGGCCGAAGGCGTCGTCGATCGGCTGGTCGGTCTGGACATCGCGGAGATCGTCCGCTCGCCGCTGTTGCGGTGTGAGCAGACGGTCGGCCCCATTGCCGTCGACCGTGGTCTGACGCCGGTGGTCGAGGATCGCCTCATCGAGGTCGATTACGGCGACTGGACGGGTCGCCCGCTCAAGGAACTCTTGGAAGAACCGCTCTGGAAAGTGGTGCAGCGCCACGCTTCCGGTGCAGTGTTTCCCGGCGGTGAAGGGCTGGCCCAGGTACAGGCGCGAGCCGTTGCCGCGATCCGAGAGCACGACGCACGGCTGGCCGAAGAACACGGCAAGGACGTCGTCTGGATCGCGTGCACGCACGGTGACGTCATCAAATCGGTTCTCGCCGACGCGTTTGCGATGCATCTCGATTCGTTCCAGCGCATCGTCGCCGAGCCCGCCTCGGTCAGTGTGATTCGCTACACGGCGACACTGCCGTTCGTTCTTCGCGTCAACGACACCGGAGACGTGCTCGCCGCGATCGGTGCGGCGAAGGCCGCGACCAACGGTTCGGCTCCCGCGCAGGAGTCCGTCCCCGGCGGAGAGGTCGGTGCGTGAGCTGTGACGGATAATGGGTATTCAGTGATGTTCTGCTCGAACTCGAGGAGGTGCAATGTCGCGCGCGATTCACGTATTTCGCACTCCTGACCGATTTGTCGCAGGAACGGTGGGCGAACCCGGTGACAGGTCTTTCTATCTCCAGGCCGTGCACGAATCACGGGTGGTGAGTGTGCTGCTCGAGAAGCAGCAGGTTCAGGTTCTCGCCGATCGCATGGGCTTACTCCTCGAAGAGGTGCATCGACGCTTCGGAACCGAGGTTCCGCCACAAGCCGACGACGTCTCCGACCTCAGCCCGCTGGTCACACCACTCGACGCGGAGTTCCGGGTCGGCACGATGGGGCTCGGTTGGGACGCCGATGCCGGGGCGGTCGTCGTGGAGCTGCTTGCCGTCAGCGAGACGGAGTTCGACGAATCGGTTGTCCTCGACGACGCCGACGACGGTCCGGACGCAGTCCGTGTGTTCCTGACTCCGGAGCAAGCGCGCGAGTTTTCGCTGCGGTCCGAACGCGTCATCGCGGCGGGACGCGCGCCGTGCCCGCTGTGTGGTGAACCGTTGGCGCCCGAGGGGCACGTCTGCATCCGCACGAATGGGTACCGACGCGGCGAGTCCTTCGGTTTTGCGATCGACGACGCAGACGACGACGAGGTCTGACGTCGTGTCCGAACCTGGTGTGCCGGACGTGCTGCTCGAGGGTGATCTGACTCTGATCGGTCAGATCACCACGGCGAGCAACGCCACGCTGGTATGTGAGTCGACTCTGGGGGAGAAGTCCACCCGCGTGGTCTACAAGCCGGTCCGGGGTGAACGCCCACTGTGGGATTTCCCGGACGGCACTCTGGCGGGGCGTGAGGTCGCGTCGTACCGCGTGTCCGAGGCGCTGGGTTGGGGAGTGATTCCGCGAACAGTGTTGCGGGACGGCCCCTTCGGTCCAGGCATGGTGCAGCGATGGATCGACACCGTCGATCGCCGTGCGGATGGATCTGGCGGACTCGAGATGGTGGACCTGTGCAGTCCCGGCAACGTTCCGCCGGGGTGGTTCGAGGTCCTGCAGGCCTTCGACTCGGAGGGTGAACCAGTCTCCCTGATCCATGCGGACGATCCACGGCTGCAGCGAATGGCCGTTCTGGACGTCCTCATCAACAACGCCGACCGCAAAGGTGGTCACGCCCTCGAAGGCGTCGACGGCTCGGTGTACGGCGTTGATCACGGAATCTGTCTTCACTCGGAGAACAAGCTGCGGACCGTGTTGTGGGGGTGGGCCGGGCAGCCCGTACCCGGTGCTTTGATCGCCGACGTCGCCGAATTCGCGACAACTCTCGACGGGGATCTCGGCGACGAGTTGTCCGAACTGATCACCGAGGAAGAGATCGTGGCTTTGGCGGTGCGGGCGATGCAGTTCGCCGAGTCCGCGGTGATGCCTGAGCCGAACGGCCATCGAACGATTCCCTGGCCGGCCTTCTAGTCGCGAGACGTTTCCTGCTGTTCGCGAGTTGCCGTCTTCAATCCGGGTGAGCGAACCAATCGCAGTAGTTGTTCGCGCAGCGCGGCGACATCCCCGACGCCGACGGTCAACGCCGCATCTTCCTTCTCGAGCGTCAGTAGTCGCTCGTACGTCAGTCTTCCGGCGTCGGTTATCGCGATCACGCGCCGACGCTCGTCCCTCGGATCGGTGTCACGAGTGACGTAACCCGCTCGTTCGAGACGGTCGATCGTGCGGCTCATCGTCTGATCGGTGACTCGGGCGTTCTTCGCGATGTCGCGTTGAGACGCCGCCCCACCGGCGATCGAGTGGAGCACGATCAGGCCCGCGTGCGTCATGTCCTGAGACCGCAAGACCTTCTCCCACGAGTGCTCCACCAGGCGTGCAGCGGTGGACAACAGCCGGCCGGTGGGCCAGTCGTCCAGGCCGTCGCTGCTCATTTTTCTGCCTTCCGTTTGCAATTACTCAGCATGCTGAACAAAATAGTCGGCAAGTCCTCTGCTGCCGATCCCTGGAGACCCAGTGAGCACACCAGTACAAAATCGTCCTGTTCGTCGCCTTCGATGGATTGTGCCAGCTCTCCTCGTGATCGGCTGGCTGGCAATCGGAGGATTCGGCGGTCCGTTCGCCGGAAAGCTCAGCACGGTGCAGCAGAACGACAACACGTCGTTCCTGCCCGCGTCGGCCGAAGCGACCGAGGTGGCAAAGCTTCAGGAGAGCTTCACGGACACGCGCTTCGTGCCGGCCATCATCGTGGCGGAACGACCGGGTGGCCTCGAGCCCGCCGACTCCACCTTCCTTTCCCAGACCGTCGATTCGTTTGTCGGTACCGAAGGATTCGGCGACGCCTCATCGCCGCCGATCCCGTCGGCCGACGGCCAGGCACTCCAGATGTTCCTGCCGGTCGACAGCACCCTCGAAGTCAAGGACAGCGTGAAAGCGCTGCGCGCGGCGCTGGAGTCGAGCCCTGACGGACTGACAGTCAAGGTCACGGGCCCCGCTGGGCAGGTTGCGGATCTGTCGGCAGCATTCGCCGGTATCGACGGATTGCTGTTGTTGGTAGCCGGATCCGTCGTGATCGTGATCCTGATCATCGTTTACCGAAGCCCGATCCTGCCGTTCGTGGTGATCTTCTCGGCGATCTTCGCACTCGGATTGTCGAGCTTGCTCGTGTATCTGCTCGCGGACGCGGACGTCATCGCACTGAACGGTCAGAGCCAGGGCATCCTGTTCATCCTCGTGTTCGGTGCCGCCACCGACTACGCGCTACTGCTGGTCTCTCGTTACCGGGAAGAATTGCGGATCGAGAAGGACAAGTACGCAGCAATGCGCACTGCGTGGCGCGCGACGCTCGAACCTGTCGCAGCGTCTGCAGGAACGGTCATCGCGGGCGTTCTGTGCCTGTTGCTCTCCGACCTGAACTCGAACCGCGGACTCGGTCCGGTGGCCGCCATCGGTATCGCCGCGTCCTTCCTCGCATCGATGACCTTCCTACCTGCTGTCCTGGTTCTGTTCGGGAGGACGGCGTACTGGCCGACCAAGCCGAAGTTCGATGCAGACCGCGAGCACCACGACGAGGCGAACGATCACCGGTTCTGGGCCGGGCTCGCTGCTCGAATCGGTAGGCATCCGCGCCGCTTCTGGGTGGCGTCGACTCTGGTGCTGGTGATCTTCGCGATGATGATGCCGCAGTTCAAAGCCAGCGGTGTCTCGTCGTCCGACATCTTCTTGCTCGATGTCGATTCGGTTGCAGGCCAGGAGATTCTCGGCGAGCACTTCGACGCGGGTTCGGGTTCACCGGCCGTGGTCATCGCGAATGCAGACCAAGTGGATGCCGTTGCGGCAGCCAGTCGCGTCGAGGGTGTCAGCGACGTGAGCGTCGTGCAGAACGGGGGAGCCCCACTGGTCGTCGACGGGCGAGTCTCCCTGCAGGCGACGTTGACTGACGCTGCCGACTCGCTCGAGGCCGAAGACACCATCGTGCGACTGCGTGATGCAGTTCACTCAGTGGAGGGCGCCGACGCATTGGTCGGTGGCGTCACTGCGACCGACCTCGACACGAAGACCACCTCGACACGGGACCGGACACTCATCATTCCCGTGGTGATCATCGTGGTGTTCGTGATTCTCTCGCTCTTGCTGCGTTCGCTTCTCGCACCGCTGCTTCTCATGGGCACCGTTGTGCTCTCGTTTGCTGCGACACTGGGCATTTCGTCGCTGGTGTTCGACCACATCTTCGGTTTCCCCGGCGCGGATCCGGTGGTCCCGCTCTTTGCGTTCGTGTTCCTCGTGGCTCTGGGAATCGACTACAACATCTTCCTCATGACGAGGGTGCGTGAGGAAGCGCTGAAGATCGGCACCAGGGCGGGCGCTCTGCGGGGACTCACGGTGACCGGCGGGGTGATCACATCTGCCGGAGTTGTTCTGGCAGCAACCTTCTCGGCGTTGGCGGTGATCCCTCTGTTGTTCCTCGCCCAGATCGCGTTCATCGTGGCGTTCGGTGTCCTGCTCGACGCTCTGATCGTCCGATCCTTGCTGGTCCCGGCCTTGACCTACGACATCGGTCAGAAGATCTGGTGGCCGAGCAAGCTCGCGTCGACGCCCGAACCAGAGCAGGATCAGCCAGCACCTTCCCAGCCTCAGAGCAGTCTCCACTAGGCTCGGCAGCATGCAGTCTTGGTCCGATACCGCACTCCCGTCCGTTCCCGGTCAGGGGCCGCCGTTGCGGCTGTACGACACAGCCGACCGTCAGGTTCGCCCCGTCACCCCGGGCGAGAAGGCGACGATGTACGTCTGCGGCATCACCCCGTACGACGCCACCCACCTCGGCCACGCGGCCACGTACCTCACGTTCGACCTCGTGAACCGCATCTGGCGCGACGCCGGACACGATGTCCACTACGTCCAGAACGTGACCGACGTGGACGACCCGCTGTTCGAGCGAGCCAATCGCGACGGCGAGGACTGGATCGTCCTCGGCATGCGTGAGACGGCACTCTTCCGCGAGGACATGGAAGCGCTGCGTGTGCTTCCGCCGAAGGACTACATCGGCGCCGTCGAATCGGTGAACGAAGTAGTCGAGTTGGTGGAGAAGTTCGTGGCGTCCGGTGCCGCGTACATCGTCGACGACGCGGAGTTCCCCGACGTCTACTTCCGTGCCGACGCGACCGAGCAGTTCGGCTACGAGTCGGGCTACGACCGCGCGACGATGGAGAAGTTCTTTGCCGAACGCGGCGGAGATCCCGATCGCGTCGGAAAGCGCAATCCGCTCGACGCACTTGTCTGGCGTGCGGAGCGTCCGGGCGAGCCCTCGTGGCCCTCACCCTTCGGACCGGGTCGCCCCGGCTGGCACATCGAATGCGCGGCCATTGCACTCAACCGCATCGGCTCCGGCTTCGACGTCCAGGGCGGTGGCAGCGATCTGATCTTCCCGCACCACGAGTTCTCGGCTGCGCATGCCGAATCGGCAACGGGTGATCGCCGATTCGCGCGGCACTATGTGCACACCGGCATGATCGGTCTCGACGGCGAGAAGATGTCGAAGAGTCGCGGAAACCTGGTCTTCGTCTCCAAGCTGCGCGGCGAGGGGGTGGACCCAGCGGCAATCCGTCTCGGACTTCTGTCCGGCCACTACCGCCAGGATCGCGCGTGGACCGATCAGGTCCTCGCGGATGCTCAGTCGCGCCTGAAGGTGTGGCGCGAGGCAGCAGCTCTCGGTTCTGCGCCGTCTGCCATTGACACTGTTGCGCGTTTGCGTCAGCACCTGGCCGACGATCTCGACACCCCGAAGGCGCTCGACGCGCTCGACGGTTGGGCCCGCCGCGCCATCGAGGGCGGCGGATCCGACACGCAGGCACCCGGCGAGTTCGCCGATGCCGTCGACGCCCTACTGGGTATTTCGCTTCGCTGAACCCCTGCTGTGCGCCTTTATTAACCGCCCGCGGTTAATAAAGGCGCACAGCAGTTTCTAGGCGTAGTCCAACGCACCTTCGGCGGGTGTCGGCACCCGGCGCCGTAGCGGCGAGCCCAATGCCCTCGCCAGATCCGTTCCGTCGTGCTCGGCAAGCAGCTCACCGTTCGACCAGACCAGCAGCGCGGCGCTGACCGCCTGTTCGGCCGTGGAGTGCGCGAGGTCGTAGTGCGCACACCCGGGGACGTCTGCGTATGTGATCCACAGGTCGTAGCCGGTCATGAAGAGGTCCAGGTCGAACTGAACGCTCAAGCCGAGAAGCTCGCTGCGACCGTTGTCGTCGACACCGGCGAAGGCCTCGTCGAGTGCCAGCAGACGCGGGGCGTGCGGGTCGGCCGAGTCCAACATGACGTGCGCCGCGGCGAACAAAGGAAGGTGCAGCGAGACGGACTGCTCGCCACCGGACAGCGCGCTGTGCCGCGCGACGGTAAGACGGTCTTCCTTGCCCTCACCGCTGATGAGGGTGAACGAGAACACGCGCCATTGACGGTAGTCGAGCGCCGAGGACAGAATCTCCGGGTACGAGCGTTCGGGGTGCGCCGCGCGGGCGGTACGGATCTGCGTCGCGAAATGTGCTCGCAGAGTAGCTAGTTCATCGACGCCGAGGGCCGACGCGTCTCGATCCAGCAGCTTGGAGATTGCCCGCGAGCTGTCGTCGAGGTTGTCGGCGAGCACCCAGTGAACGCCGATGGTATTGCCTGAGGACATCCGACGCTCACGCATCTCGGTGCCCATCTGTGCGATCAACTCGCGTGCGTCGACCGTGCGCTCGTGGATCTGCTGGGCCAATCCCGTCAACAGGGCATCTTCGAGAATGCGACGCTCGGATTCGGTGAGCAACTGCTCCTGATCGCCGCGAGCGTCGTGGATCCGCGTTGCGAACTCGCCGATCGACGAATAGCCCTGATCGTCCTGGACTCGTACGACGGTCAGCCCATCCGGTGCATCCCACTGCAGACGGTAGTCCTGTCCGGCCGCTGCGAGTTGCGCGTCGAAGTCCTGCAGCGCCGAGGTCAGTGCCGTGCGGGTTGCCTTTCGGGCGCCGTCGGTGACTCGGACTGCCGAGGTCGCAGCCTCGAGCGCTCGGTACAACTTGTCGACGTCTTCGGGGAGGACGGGCGGGTGGGCTGCGTCCTCGCTGCGATCTTCGTTCTGGATGCGGTAGACCAACTGATCGGGGCTCATCCACGCCGCTGAACTTGCCGGCCAGCTCAGATGTTCCTTGACGCCCAACAACTCGAGAAGGTCCGGGCGCGCGTAGGGTGCGAGTCGCTCTGCATCACTGCGGGTTTCGGTCAGGGTGTGACGCAAGGTCTCCACGGCGGTGTTGTACGCACCCTCCGCCGTGCCGATCTGGAGGACGGCGGCGTCGTACGCCTTTCGCGCCGCACGCTGTTCGACCTTGCATTCTTCGATCTTCGCGCGGGCTTTTGCCAGGTCCAGGTCGATCTGCTCGGCGCTGGCACCGAGGGTGTCGCGCAGCGTCTCGAGACGCTGCACCTGCTGGAGCAGACTCTCCTCGGCGATGGCGGCTTCCTCGGCGAATTCCTCCGCATTGGCGCGTGATTCGTCGAGACGGTCGCGAGACTCGCGTTCGAGTTCGACTTCCTTGGCATGCTCCCGTCGGCAGCGCAGCGCCAGTTCGCCCTGCTTCTCGAAATGACGGATCGCCGCCGCGAGGGAGTCGAGTTCACGGCCGATATGCGGCGTCCGGTGCTGCGACGCCGTCGCTCGGAGTTGCTTTTCCTTCGCCGCGAGATCAGCGATCGCCGCATCGAGTTCTCGTTGTGCCGTTTCCGTGGCCTCCGAACGAGTACGGAGTGCGCCGGCGGATTCGGTGACCGTCTTGAGTGCGCGCAGGATCGAACCTGTCTTCGGCAATTCCTTTGCCGCAGAGTTGATCCGGCTCAGTTGCTCGTTGGTCTGCGCCACCAGTGCCTTGGCCGTATCGACTGCCGCGGCAAGTTCTTCCAGAGCCGCGTCGATCTCGGTGATCCGAGCCTCGCGTCGACGCGCCCGTGCTGTGGTGCCGATGTACTCGGCGTCGGCCTTGACGTGCCGGCCACGCGCGACGCCCTGCCAGAAGCGGCCGTCGACGCCGATCGCGACGCTTGCGTCGGAGTCGCCCGGCGCCTCGACGAGACTGATCGACGCGAGAATGTCCTGTACCCGAGCGTCGGGCACGTCGGCATTGCCTTCGACCTCGAGGACGTCGGCCAGCGTTCGTCCCTTCGGACGCTGCTTGACGGGCAGAGCCGTCAGGAACTGCTCGCTGACGTGCTCGGGAATCTTCTCGTCCGGGCAGACCCAGCCGTCGAGCAGATTTGCCGCCTGGAGTGCGGATTCGATTCCCGTGGCCACGTCTGGTTCGACGGAATCGGCGAAGCGCACCAACTGCCATAGCGGTGCACCACCCAGTTCACTGCGGTTGTCGGAGCGTGCGTGGAAGGCAGGCGGAGCGTCGTCGTGTTCCGCGGAGACGGCCTTGCGCTCGGATTTGAGAGCCGCGATGGAGGCGTGTGATGCAGATATTTCAGCTTCGGCCTCACGTCGACGCTCGCGCAGCGTCTCGGTGCCGGCCACGGTTTGCTCGGCGAGAACTGCGGACAGCGCCGGAGCGTCTTCGTCGCGGACCTCGGCGAGCGCCGCGTCGAGAGCTTCGAACAGCGACGTGTCGGCGCCGACAGCCGAAAACAGGGAGGAGTGATCGGTCCACCACGCGCGCAGCCCGCTGGCGCACTGACTGCGTGCGAGTTCCACGGCAGCTTCGCCCTCGAGTACAGCCGCCTTGGACGCTTCGAGCAGCTCTTGTCCACGGCGAGAGCTGTTTTCGGCCCGGGTTCGTTCGGTCGCCGCCTTCTCGACGGTCGCCAGTGCGGTGCGGACGACGCGTACGTCACCGTCACGCTCCTCGGCATGGCCACGGACGGCTGCCGTGATCTGGTCACTGCGTGAGCCGTCGGGCAGGGGAGTCCAGACGATGCCGGCGTCCTCGGCTGCTGCCTGAAGTTCGTCCTCGGCGCGCGAGAGTGCTTCGGCCGCACGCTTGACTGACGATGCAGCCTTGTCGGCTTCGTCGCCGCGTTGAGCGAGTGCGGCCTGCGCTTTCCGGGACTTGTCTGCCTGCTGCTCGGTCGAGAGCTTGAGCGTCGCGACGGCCTGGGCGAGGTCGTCGAGTTGCTGTTTGCCTTCGTACGCGCTCGAGCGTTGCAGTGCTTCGACATTGGCGCGCGCGTTCTCGAGTGCCTGCTCGGCCTGGTTGAAGCGCTCCTCGGCTGCTGCCCGCGCCTCACGGCTGCGGGTCTGGGCGAGCGACGACTCGTCCATGGCGGCAACACCTCTGGTGACCGCTGCGAGGCGGGTGCTGACCTGTTCGATCTCTCCGCGAGACTGCTGACGCAGGTACTTGGTGTAGACCCCGATGAAACTCTGGGCTGCCTGATCGGCGGCCGCGAGCCCCTCGAGCGCGCGGCCGACTTCCTCCATGTCGCTGAACGAACGCGCAGCTTCGAGGACCAACTGATCGTCGAGTGGACGGAGACCGTCGGTGAGTGCCTGCGAAAGGCCCTTCGGGTCGAGGTTCTTCGCGAGCTGGGGGCGGCGAAGCGTGAGAATGAGGTTGATCAGCTGGTCGTATCGCTGCACACCGAGACCGAACATTCGCGCGTCGATGGCTGTGCGGTAGTCGAGGGGACGGTCGGTGATGGAATCGCTGCCGAGTTGTTCGGCCAACTGCTTCTTGGTGAGAGGACGATCGTCGTTGCCGATCAGCGAGAAGTCGACTCCGACGCGGCCGTCGGCGACGAAGTACCAGCGGGTGACCTTGTCGTTGGTTCGGGTTGCCCGCATGCCGATTCCCACGGTCACCGACTCGGGATCTTCGAGGGAGCCGCGGCAGAACTCCATCCACACGTAGGAGTGCGCGCTGTCCTGGCCCCGGTAGAGCAGGTTGGACTTCATCGTGCGCTCTTCACCGGCGAACGGGTTGAGGCGCCGCGGTTCGATGCGGCCGTCGAAGACGAACGGGAACAGGACCTCGAGGGCCTTGGTCTTGCCGGATCCGTTGGGTCCCCGCAGAACCAGTCGACCGTCGGCGAACGAGAACTCTTGGTCTCGGTAATCCCAGAGGTTGATGATTCCAGCCCGAGTAGGTCGGAAGCGGGCGTTGCTCATACGTTCTCTACCTCTGATAGTTCGCCGTTGGGGGAAGGTTCGGGGCCGAATTCGTCGACCGGATCCGGTGCGGAGTTGTCCACCGCGAAGTCGATCTGAGGATCGCGTTCGCGCACGGAGACCACGACGTCGCGGTACCGGGCAAGGACGGGCAACACCAGTACGCCGCCGTCGACCGCATGCGTCAGGCGCAGACGTTGCAGCAACCCGAGCGCCTGCTTGCGCAGCCCGTTGTGATCGGCCTGCCACTGCGCCGCGAAAGTTCGCCCGAACTGGTCCACCAACTCGGTGACCTTGTCAGCGAGCCAGTCGTCGTCGATTTTCGGGTACGTGACGGGTGGCGGTGGCTCGGCCGGTTCGCCGGCGGGCAGCACGAAGTCGTCGTCCTCGTCGGCGAGGTCCTCGAAGATCCCGGCCTCGGGGATGGCGGCATCGAGTTGTTCGATCAGGTGATCGTCCGACACGTGCGGGATCGGAAGTTTCGGCAGTTCGGGAGCGTCGACGTCGAGTACGCGGTCGGCAATCTCGCCGGCCAGGAGAAGTGCCACCTGAGCGATCGTTCCGGTGCTCGGGAAGCGGACGTCGGAGAGTCGGCCGGTGGGATCGATCATCGCGATTCCCTCGGCGCGACGCTCGGCCACCAACCCCGTCAGTAGTTCGACTTCCGACGCGGTCTTGGGCTGCGCCAACGCGATCAATTCGTGCTGATCGAGTTCACCGGCCAGTACGACCGGGCGCTCGACGAGTGCCCGACGCACTCGGCGTCCGATCTCTTTCGCGTCCACGGGAATTCCGTCGTCCTCGGAGGCGCTCGAGGTCTCCGCCGCCAGCAGCCCTCGGATGGAGTGCAGGTGCTGCAGGGCGCGCGGCGGACGGAACAGGGCCACGACGACGGAACGATCGATGTCGTAGAGCGCTTCTCCCGCTTCGGGATTGGACGCCCAGCCGTTTGCGTCACCGTCGGCGAGGGCGATGGCGCCCCGGACGCCGAGCCAGCCGACGGCATCGACGAAGGCGTCGCGGTCCGACGCACGATCGGTGGAGAGTTCCACGCCGTCGACCTGCGCGGCGTCGGCCGCGACGTGATCGGCCAACTCCGACAACGTGATCTGGTTTCCGGCGCGGCCCAGCGCGGCCAGGCACAACGCCAGGTAGGCGTAGCGCGTGCGATCGAAGGTTCGCTCGGAGGCAGTTCTGGCCGGTGCCGACGGGTTGAGCCGATCCGACACCGTGAACAGGCGAGCGGTGGTCTCTGTCACCTCGAGGCGGTATCCGAACAGCTCCAGTAAGTCGTCACGTAGCTCGGTGGCCCAACGGCGCAAGAGCGGCAACGCAATTCGATCCGGGTACGTCGAGGTGATCAGGTGATTGGACAGAATCACACGCGCCGCTCGTTGGTACGAATCGAGGGCTAGGGGCGTGATCTCGCGAGCTCTCATCGAACACTGACCTCGATGCCGTCGAGATGCATTCGTCCGCGAGCAGTCTTGATGGTGGTCGAACCGTCCGAGGGACTGAGCGTCAGCTTCACCCCGTTCTCACTACCGGTGGAGCTCTTGACGCGTCCCACCACCGGAACGCGCGCGGTCAGTGCTGCATTGAGCAGACTCAGCAAAACTTCGGTCTCCTGCTCGTTGAGTTCGCGCTGATAAACACCGTTCGACGCGAGGGATTGCGCCGCGGCACTGCGCGTACGTTGCGCCGCCAACTGCTCTTCGCGCAGGCGGCGGATGCTGCCGTCGTTGCGGGCGACCTTGCTCGGCAAGCCGGGTGAGGGCGGGCGGCCGGTTTCGGCGAGTGTTCGCGCGATCTCGACCGGCGGTGCCTCCCACCACGAGCGTGAGTGAGAAATGATGTCGGCGTCCGGATGCACCATCGAGAGATGGCGTGGACGACCGAGGTCGAACACTGCCTGGAACAGAGCATGAGCTGCGTCTTCGGACGGCGTGGCGGCGAACCAGCCGGCGAGGTGCCGGAGCTGGCTCTCACGGCTGACGCCGCCGCGACGGGTTTCCGTGACGCGGCGAAGGAGCGCCAGAACCGCGGCGATCGCGCTCATCGTGCCCTCACGTAGACGCTCGGACTCGCTGATCCCCGATTCCGCGGAGACGAACCAGGCGGTCAATCCTCGCCAACGTGCAGCCCAGTCGTCTTCGCGTTCGGTGATCGGGACGAACACCCGTTCGTCACTGGCGGCGGCGAGGCGGATCATGCGATCGACCCCGGTGGATTCGACGTGCTCGATCGCTTCCTTGAGCTTGGGGGCGTAGCGCGCCAGATCGGAGCTGAACTCCCGCATGTGCGTGAGCAGAGCGTCCTTGTGCGTGAGGAAAGCCTGCGGAGTGATCTCCGTGGTCCGTACGAGGTCCCCGAGGGTCAGATAGAAGTGCGCGGCTCGATCGGCCATGTCGGAGAGTGTCGAGTCGAGGCGCTTGAGCTTGCGGAAGATCAGATCGCCGTCGGAGCTTCGGTTGGCCTCGGCGAGTTCGGACATGTCTGCGAGCAGGTCCGGCAGAGCGAGACGCGAGAGCGACGCCGAGTCCAGGCGTGCGGCGAGAACGTCTTCGACTGATCGATAGACCTGGTATCCGGCCTGACCGAACTGGTAGACGAAGTGGCGATTGCGGTACTCGGCCAGCGTGGCCGCGCGGGTGCCGTCGTAGCTGCGCTCGAGGATCTCCCACACGTGGAGCTGATCCAACAGGGGAGTGACCTCTGCTGCCGACAGATCGGCCGCCGGATCCGATCCACCGATCTTCTCGAGGATGTGCGCGACGGCTCCGGCATGCAGCAGGACGGTGTAGTTGGCGCGAGCATGGTCGAAGGCACGAAGTACCCAGAGGTACTCGGCCCGTTTTTCCGCGATCGTGAACGAAAACAGCTTCAGTCGATTGGTGTCGGCGTACGCGGCGTAATCGGGCGCACTCGTTTCTTCCACCATGACAGGGTAGGCGAGAGACGCCCCCTCTTTTTCCTACGGGCGATCCGTAGCAGGGGATGCGGCGCGTCGCCACTGCGATTCGTTCTCGATCATCCATGTGAGCAGGTGCTCGGCCGCCGCCTCGTCGGAGTCCGGGCCGACCAGCAGATCGGCGAACGCTTGGCTGGGGGCGACGATGCGGATGCCGTCGCGGGTGAGCAATCGGTCGAAGGCAGACGGTGAGAGGGGAGCGGTGATCCACACGTCACCGCCGGATTCCACCCGCCGTAGTCCGAGAGCGTCGGCGAACTGATCGACGTTGTCGGCATGGAAGTGGGCACGTCGAGTGGGCGCGTACCGAGCAAAGGGTGCGGCGGCCACCGAGGCGGTACCGGCGTAGATGTGACCGCTGAGCTGACGCAGTTGATCGAAGAGTGCTTCCAACCCGTCCGGCGCGTGAAAGCCGTGAGGCGTCGGCGCTTTGGCCCCGGCCTCAGCCGCCCATTCACGAAGCATCTTCGGCCAGCGGACGTCACCGATCCCACCGCGGGGGAGCCTGGTCACCAGTTCACGATCCGACAGTGTCTGAACCACCCGATAGGTTGCTCCCGTCGACGCACCGGCCAGGCGCACCAAGGCAGTGATCGCCAGTGGCGCCGCGAAATCGGCAAGCGCACGCACGACGCGAGCTGACGGATCGCCCGTCAACTGTCCGGAAGGACGTCCGGGCCCCCGCCACGGATCGGCGTCGGCTCCGCGTCCACGCACCCAGACGGCGGGTCGATCAGCGGTCAACGACACGTTGCCCGTGGCGTCTGCGTACGAGATCGCGTGGGAATCGAGCTGCCGGCGAACCGGCTCGGACAGATATTTTGCGCACACGAAGCCCGATTGACCGGTGGGGAAGCGATCGGCGATACCGGGAACGTCGCTGCTCAGGACACCGTGAGCGGCGTACACGCCGAATTTGGCCACCGAGCCGTCAGGGGAGCGGAGGTCGAGTCGGAGTGGCGCCTCGGACAGGTCGGGGGAGCGCTGCGTCGACAAAGACCAGGTAGGAGGCAAATTTTCTTCGATGACGGCAACCGATCGCCGAAAAATGTCGATCGGCCGTTCCGGTTCCGACTCAGATTCGCTCATGTTCCAATGGTATCAATATCTGTCGACGACGGAAACACAAGATTTTCCGAATAATGTTCGCCCTGACAGCCTCGCGACAACGGTGGTCGCTTTCGCCGAGAAACTCACTACCTACACAACTTCAAATTCGAAATTGCGGAGATCGATCAGCGTTGCTTCGGCATGATCAGGGGAGCGACGACGGCGAGCAGTAGTGCGGGGATCAGGAAGCTCGCGGCAGGCGAAGAGTCGTAAATCGGTGTCAGGGCCAGGGGAGCAAGAGCGGCGCCGCCGAAGCGCATCGCTTGGACGACGGACACGGCGCCGCCACGGTTCGGCCCCGCGGATCCGAGGACCGCCGCGTTGACGCCGACCAGCACGAACTGGCTCGCGACGCCTGCGACAAACCATGCGATCGCGATCACCGGCACCAAGCCGGCAAGGCCGACTACGGAGACCAGAACTGCTCCGCCCAGGGCGCCGATCATCACGGAGGAGCGTGCGCCGATGCGATCGATGAGGATTCCGATGCGCCGGGCCGAGAGGATGCCGGCCACGCCGAAGACGGTGAGCAGTAGGCCGCGGACGGTGGGGGACAGCCCGAACTCGTCTTCGAAGCAAAAGGCGAGCAGGAAGCTCAGTCCACCGAGGGCGCCCCAGCCGAGCAATGCAGCGATACCGATGCGGAGCACTTCGGGGCGTAATGCATCGCGGAGACGGGCGGGAGTGGTCGCTGCCGGTGCTTCGGACTTCGGAAGTCCGACGGCTCCCAGAATGCCCGCGACCACTGCGATGACGAGAAAGGCCAGACGCCAGTCGAATTCGGCCGCCAGTCCGCCGATCAACGGAGCCGACGACTGCCCTGCGGCCTGGAAAGCGCCGAAGGCTCCGAGGGCTCGACCCAGCCGTGCCTGCGGTGTTGCGGCCGCCAACGAGGCAAGCAGTAGCGGCGTGGTGAATGCGTTCGCGGAGCCCTGCAGTACCCGGGCGGCAAGGAAGATCTCGAGTGTCGGGGCGAGGAAGCATGCCAACGACGCGAGGACGTAGACGCCGTAAGCGATGCGCACCGTCCGAACCTTGCCCCACCGCGTCCCGAGTGTCCCCGACACCAACATCAGAGCGGCGAAGGGGAGCAGGTACGCGGTGAGGGAAGAGGCGGCCGCCGACGGACCGACCCCTAGATCGTCACCGATCTCTGGAAGGATCGAAGCAACCACGCCGCCGCCGAACGGGCCGAGGAACCCGCCGGCGTACAGCGCGATCAGCTGAAGCCGGAGGCGCAGTGGGCGCTGTGTACTTCCGCCTTCTTCTGGAGTGTTCTTGCTCACAGTCCGAAGCTGCCGGGGCCTCGCCGTCTGAGGTAGCGCTCGAATTCCGCGGCGATGGCATCGCCGTCGATCTTGGAGATTGCTTCGCTGATGTCGGTTTCGGCGTCTCCCCGTTCTTCCAGGGTGCGCACGTATTCGCCGATTTCCTCATCGTCCGCGGTCATTTCGTTGACCGCTTCCTCCCAATCCTCCGACTGAGCCGGGAGCTCCCCGAGTGGGACCTCGATGTCGAGAACATCCTCGACTCGTTGAAGGAGAGCCACTGTGGCCTTCGGGTTGGGTGGCTGCGAGACGTAGTGCGGAACCGCCGCCCAGAACGAAATAGCGGGTACACCAGCACGAACGCACTCGTCCTGAAGAACCCCGGTGATGCCCGTCGGGCCTTCGTACCGCGTCTGTTCCAGGTTGAATCGGGCGGCGGATTCACTGCTGTAGGCCGTGCCCGTCACCGGGACCGGTCGGGTGTGCGGAGTATCGGCGAGCAGGGCGCCGAGAATGACGACCGTCTTGACGTTCAGTTGGTCGATCAGCTCGAGCAGATCCTCGCAGAAACTGCGCCACCGCATGTTGGGCTCGATCCCGCGAAGCAGGACGATGTCGCTCTCGCTGCCAGGAGGCGAACAGACCGACAAACGTGTTGCCGGCCAAACGATTTCGCGAGTGACACCGTCGACCTGCCGGACTGTGGGGCGGTTGACCTGATAGTCGTAGTAGTCCTCTGAATCGAGTTCGGCGAGCGGCTGGGCATCCCAGATCAGCTCGAGATGTTCGACCGCACCGCTGGCTGCGTCACCGGCGTCGTTCCAGCCCTCGAAAGCTGCAACGAGGATGGGATCACGTAGGACAGGGATGTCGCCCTCGAGGCGGTCGCTGCTGTCGACGGCAAAGCCGTCAGGGCTCTCGAAGGCCGCGGAATCATCGAAATCGACCGGGCCGTCGGGAGTGACGGGGAACTCACTTGGACTCACCCACCCAGCCTACGGCCAGAGCTTGTCGGTGCGCCCACTACTCTGGACGGCATGTCTGCCCCATTTAACTCTGCCCTGCTTGATGCGCTGAAACAGCGCGTTGTCATCGGCGACGGAGCGATGGGCACCATGTTGCAGGCCGCGGACCTCACCCTGGACGACTTCCTCGGCCTCGAGGGGTGCAATGAGATCCTCAACGACACCCGTCCCGACGTGCTCAAAGACATCCACCGTGCGTACTTCGCCGCTGGTGCCGATGCCGTCGAGACCAACACCTTCGGTTGCAACCTGCCCAACCTCGCCGACTACGACATCTCTCACCGGATCCGCGAACTCGCGGAAAAAGGCACTGCTCTCGCCCGTGAAGTAGCGGACGAGATGGGACCAGGCCGCGACGGCATGGCCCGATTCGTACTCGGCTCGATGGGACCGGGAACCAAGCTCCCCAGCCTGGGACACGCACCGTACGCAGTCCTGCGTGACGCGTACACCGAAGCTGCGCTCGGCATGATCGACGGTGGCGCCGACGCCATCCTCGTCGAAACCTGCCAGGACCTGCTTCAGGTGAAAGCTGCAATCCTCGGCAGCCAGCGTGCGATGGAGCAACTCGGACTGCGGTTGCCGATCATCACGCACGTGACGGTCGAGACAACCGGAACGATGCTCCTGGGCAGTGAGATCGGTGCGGCGCTGACGGCACTCGAGCCACTCGGTATCGACATGATCGGTCTGAACTGTGCCACCGGGCCGGCCGAGATGAGTGAACATCTCCGTCATCTGTCCAAGTACTCCACGCTGCCGGTGTCGGTCATGCCCAATGCCGGCCTGCCGCAGCTCGGCCCCAAGGGTGCCGAGTATCCGCTGACTGCCGACGAATTGGCCGAAGCCCTCAGTGGTTTCGTCTCCGAGTTCGGACTCGGCCTCGTCGGTGGCTGCTGCGGTACGACGCCCGAGCACATCAGCGCGGTCGCCGACGCGGTTCGTCAGGTCGAGAAGGCCCAGCGCACGCCGATCCACGAGCCGAGCACCTCTTCGCTGTACTCGGCGGTGCCGTTCGAGCAGGACGCCAGCATCCTGATGATCGGCGAACGCACGAACTCCAACGGCTCCAAGGCTTTCCGCGAGGCGATGCTCTCCGCGGACTACCAGAAGTGCCTGGACATCGCCAAGGACCAGACCCGCGACGGCGCACACATGCTCGACCTCAACGTCGACTACGTGGGCCGCGACGGTGCCGCCGACATGTCGGAACTTGCCAGCCGCCTGGCGACGTCCTCGACGCTGCCGATCATGCTCGACTCCACCGAGCCTGCCGTGCTGCAAGCCGGCCTCGAGCACCTCGGTGGCCGCTGCGCCGTCAACTCCGTCAACTACGAAGACGGCGCCGGCCCCGAATCGCGTTTCCACAAGATCATGACTCTGGTCAAGGAGCACGGCGCGGCGGTCGTCGCCCTGACCATCGACGAAGAGGGCCAGGCTCGCACCGCCGAGACGAAGGTCGCCATCGCCAAGCGTCTGATCGAGGACATCAAGGGAAACTGGGGACTCGCCGAGTCCGACATCATCGTCGACGCCTTGACCTTCCCCATCTCCACCGGTCAGGAAGAGGTGCGACGCGACGGCATCGAGACCATCGAAGCCATCCGTCAGCTCAAGGCTGCGTACCCGGAACTCCACTTCACCCTGGGTATCTCGAACATCTCGTTCGGTTTGAACCCGGCCGCACGGCAGGTCCTCAACTCGGTGTTCCTGCACGAGTGCACCGAGGCAGGTCTGGACACGGCGATCGTTCATGCGTCCAAGATTCTGCCGATGGCCCGAATTCCTGACGAGCAGCGTGAAACCGCACTCGACCTCGTCTACGACCGTCGTAGCGAGGGGTACGACCCGCTGCAGAAGCTGATGGCTCTGTTCGAGGGCGTTTCGGCAGCGTCGGCGCGTGAGTCTCGTGCGCAGGAACTGGCGGGACTTCCGTTGTTCGACCGGCTCGAACGCCGCATCGTCGACGGTGAGCGCAACGGCCTCGACGACGACCTCACCGAGGCGATGACGATCAAGCCTCCGCTGGCCATCATCAACGAGACCTTGCTCTCGGGCATGAAGACCGTCGGCGAGCTGTTCGGCTCCGGACAGATGCAGTTGCCGTTCGTGTTGCAGTCGGCCGAGGTCATGAAGGCTGCCGTGGCATTCCTCGAACCGCACATGGAAGCGAGCGACGAGGACGGCAAGGGTCGCATCGTGATCGCGACCGTCAAGGGCGACGTTCACGACATCGGCAAGAACCTGGTCGACATCATCTTGAGCAACAACGGCTACGAGGTCGTCAACATCGGTATCAAACAGCCGATCGCGACCATCCTCGACGTCGCGTTGGACAAGAAAGCCGACGTGATCGGCATGTCCGGACTGCTCGTGAAGTCCACTGTCGTGATGAAGGAAAACCTCCAGGAACTCAACGCACGCGGAGTCGCCGAGAAGTTCCCGGTTCTGCTCGGTGGTGCGGCGCTCACGCGCTCCTACGTCGAGAACGACTTGCAGGAGGTGTACGAGGGCGACGTCAGCTATGCCCGCGACGCCTTCGAGGGTCTGAACTTGATGGACCAGATCATGACGACCAAGCGTGGTGGCGGCCCGGCGCCGGACAGCCCGGAGGCCATCGCTGCTCGCGAGAAGGCTGCCGAGCGTAAGGCACGTCACGAGCGTTCCAAGCGCATCGCCGAAAAGCGTAAGGCTGCAGCGGTTCCCGTGGTCCTGCCGGAGCGTTCCGATGTCGCAACCGACATCGCGGTGCCGACACCTCCCTTCTGGGGCTCGCGCATCGTCAAGGGAATCTCGCTGTCCGAGTACTCGGGGCTGCTCGACGAGCGCGCTCTTTTCCTCGGCCAGTGGGGCCTTCGCGGTCAGCGCAAGGGCGACGGTCCGACGTACGAGGAACTGGTCGAGTCGGAAGGCCGTCCGCGACTTCGGTACTGGCTCGATCGGTTGACGTCCGAGGGCATCCTCGCGCATGCCGCGGTCGTGTACGGGTACTTCCCGGCGATCTCGGAGGGCGACGACGTCATCGTGCTCACCGAGCCGAAACCGGATGCACCTGAAAGGTTCCGGTTCACCTACCCGCGTCAGCATCGCGACCGTTTCCTGTGCATCGCTGACTTCGTGCGCTCGCGTAAGGAAGCAGAAGCGACCGGTCAGGTCGACGTTCTTCCGTTCCAGTTGGTGACGATGGGTCAGCCGATCGCGGACTTCGCCAACGAGTTGTTCGCGTCGAACTCGTACCGCGATTACCTCGAGGTTCACGGAATCGGTGTCCAGCTCACGGAGTCTCTGGCCGAGTACTGGCATCGACGCGTCCGTGAAGAGCTAGTGCTTCCCGAGGGTCACACCGTCGCGGAGCAGGATCCCACCGAGGTTGCCGGCTACTTCGATCTCGAGTACCGCGGCGCTCGTTATTCGTTCGGATACGGCGCGTGCCCGGATCTCGAGGATCGAGCCAAGTTGGTGGCGTTGCTCGAACCCGAACGAATCGGCGTCGAATTGTCCGAGGAGCTGCAGCTGCATCCCGAGCAGTCCACGGACGCTTTTGTCCTGCACCACCCGGAAGCAAAGTATTTCAATGTCTGAGTTGTTGACCGAAGTATCCGAATCAACGCTCGGTGGTGTCCTGTGGGACATGGACGGCACCCTGCTCGATTCGGAGAAGCTGTGGGACATCGCGCTTCGTGAGCTGTCCCTACGCCTGGGCGGACCGATGACGGAAGCGACACGCGTTGCCGTCATCGGTGCGTCGAGTCCCTTCGCCCTTGCGACGGTGTTCGACGCGCTCGGCCTGGAGAAGCATCCCGATGCCATCGCCGAGGCGAAGGACTGGATGTACACCCGCGTCGGCGATCTGTTCGAGGACGGCGTGACCTGGCGGCCGGGTGCTCGCGACGCTCTGTCGACCGTGCGTGACGGTGGTCTGCGTTCTGCACTGGTCACCAACACCGAGCGAGTTCTGGTCGATCGGGCACTCGGCATGCTCGGCCGTGAGTTCTTCGACCATTCGGTGTGTGGCGACGAGGTCCCCAACGGGAAACCGGCAGCGGATCCGTACCTGCGCGGCGCGCATCTGCTCGGACTCGAGCCGGCGCAGTGCCTCGCGATCGAGGACTCGCCGACCGGCACGGCGTCGGCCAGCGCTGCGGGTTGCGCGGTGCTCGTCGTTCCGTGTGAGGTCGACGTCCCCGCCGGCCCTGGACGCGTGTTTCGAGAGTCCCTGTTGGACTTGTCCATTCACGATCTTCACGACGTTCACTCGAGCGCGGCACGTTAGGCTGGATTTGCTGTGGCTATTCCGAAAATTGTTCTCTTCTACCAGTTCACGCCGTTGGCGGACCCGGAAGCGATCAAGCTGTGGCAGCACAGCCTGGCCGAGTCCAACAACCTGACGGGCCGGATCATCGTCTCGCCGCACGGGATCAACGCGACGGTCGGCGGAGACATCGAGGATGTCAAGCGATATGTCCGTGGTACGCGTGGTTACGAACCCTTCCGTACCGCTGACATCAAGTGGTCGGACGGCCTCGGGAACGATTTCCCTCGTCTGAGTGTCAAGGCACGCTCGGAGATCGTGACGTTCGGTGCCCCCGACGAGCTGAAAGTCGACGAGAACGGTGTGGTCGGCGGAGGAGTTCACCTGGTGCCCAAGGAACTACACGAACTCGTCGACACTCGCGGTGACGACGTCGTGTTCTTCGACGGGCGCAATGCCTTCGAAGCCGAGATCGGCCGTTTCCGAGATGCGATAGTTCCGGACGTCGCCACCACTCGGGATTTCGTCAACGAACTCGACAGTGGCAAATACGACCATCTCAAGGGCAAAGCCGTGGTCACGTACTGCACCGGCGGAGTGCGCTGTGAGGTGTTGTCTTCGCTGATGCGCTCACGTGGTTTCGACGAGGTCTATCAGTTGGACGGCGGAATCGTCCGTTACGGCGAGACTTTCGGCGACCGCGGCCTCTGGGACGGTTCCCTGTACGTGTTCGACAAGCGGATGAACATCGAGTTCTCATCCGAAGCCAAGACACTCGGCGTGTGTGTCGATTGTGGTACCCCGACCCCGCGGTACCGCAACCGGATCGACGGCGACGGCCGAACCCTCGAATTGCTCTGCGAGAGTTGTTCACCAGACCTCGAGCAGGACTGAGCTGTGCCCAAGGCTCCGTTGCCGATCCGAAACGGTCTCGGACCTGACCGGCTGCGGATGCCGGCGGAGTCGTCGGCGCGGACCGTCCTCGAGCACCTGGTCGGCGAGCACCCCGGGGAGCGGGACCTGTGGGCGGACCTCGTCAGCGCCGGGGACGTCGTCGACGAGCACGGGCGGAAGATCACGAGCCGAACGCCCTATCAGCCGACCCGGTTCGTGTACTTCTACCGCGAGCCGGCCCCCGAGATTCCGGTTCCGCACGAGATCGAGATCTTGTACCGCGACGACTCGATTCTCGTGATCGACAAACCGCACTTCCTGGCGACCATTCCACGGGGAGCGCACATCGTCGAAAGCGCAGTCGTGCGCCTGCGTCGTGACCTGGACCTTCCGGATCTTGCGCCAGTTCACCGCCTCGACCGGATGACGGCGGGTGTCATCGTGTTCACCGTGACACCGGACCTACGACGGCCGTACCAGGAACTTTTTGCCGAGCAGCGGATCGTCAAGGAGTACGAGGCGATTGCGGGCTTCGATCCGGAACTGACTTTCCCTCGCACGGTGCGCAGCCGCATCAACAAAGTTCACGGCGAGATGACGGCTACCGAAATCGCGGGCGAGCCGAACAGTGAGACCTCGATCGAACTGATCGAGGTGATCACCGACTCGGCCGGCCGGACGCTCGGGCGATACAGGTTGCTCCCACGGACCGGCCGGACCCATCAGCTTCGGCTGCACCTCAACTCGCTGGGCGTCCCGATCGTCGGTGACAACTACTATCCGGAGTATCTGCCCGCAGTGCCCGGTGACTTCTCGACTCCGTTGCGATTGTTGGCGCGAGCGTTGGAGTACCCGGATCCGATCACCGGGCAGACCCGCAGGTTCGTGAGTTCGCGCAGCCTCGACGCAGGCCTGTGAACACCGCTGTTCGTGGGCGTGTGAAAACCGCTTCCGTCCTCGTGAAAGAATAGCTACCCGTGAAGACCTTCGAATCCTTGTTCGCCGAATTGACCGAGCGCGCTGCTACTCGCCCCGAGGGGTCCGGCACTGTCGCCGCCCTCGACGCCGGTGTGCATGCTCAGGGCAAAAAGGTCATCGAGGAAGCCGGTGAAGTGTGGATCGCTGCGGAATACCAGAGCGATGAGCAGCTAGCCGAGGAAATTTCCCAGCTGCTGTACTGGACGCAGGTGTTGATGGTCGGTCGCGGACTGACCCTCGAGGACGTGTACCGACATCTGTGATCGGAGCTGACCAGCGAGATGTACTCCGTCTCGCTCGTCCAGGGCTTCCGATTCATGTCGTCTCACGTCACCCACACCTTCCGAAAGGACATCCACCATGCTGCGCGTAGCAGTTCCCAACAAAGGCTCACTGTCCGAGTCCGCCGCCGAGATTCTCAGCGAGGCCGGCTACCGTCGACGCACCGATTCCCGTGATCTGACGGTCCTGGATCCGGCCAATCAGGTCGAGTTCTTCTTCTTGCGCCCCAAGGACATTGCGATCTACGTCGGCTCCGGTGAGCTGGATCTCGGCATCACCGGTCGTGATCTCGCCGGCGACTCGGGTGCTCCCGTATCCGAGCGTCTGTCACTGGGCTTCGGCCGTTCGTCGTTCCGTTACGCAGCACCGGCCGGCAAGGACTGGGCCGTCGAGGATCTGTCCGGCCTGCGCATTGCAACGTCGTACCCGAACCTGGTCCGTAAGGACCTCACAGATCGCGGACTCGACGCCACCGTCATCCGTCTCGACGGAGCAGTGGAAATCTCGATTCAGCTCGGCGTCGCCGACGCGATCGCCGACGTGGTCGGATCGGGCCGTACTCTCCGCCAACACAACCTCGTGGCTTTCGGTGAATCGCTCTGCGATTCCGAAGGTGTCCTGATCGAGCGCACCGGCGCTCCGCAGGACGATCCCGCACGCAACCAGCTCATCGAACGCGTACGCGGAATTGTCTTCGCGCAGCAGAATCTGATGATCGACTACGACTGCCCGCGCACCATCCTCGACGACGCCATCAAGATGACTCCGGGTATGGAGTCGCCGACGCTCTCGCCGTTGGCCGATCCCGACTGGGTCGCGGTTCGCGCGATGGTCCCGATCAAGGGACACAACCAGGTGATGGATGCCTTGGCCGAACTCGGTGCCAAGGCCATCCTCGCGTCGAACATCCGCTCGGTACGCGCTTTCTGATCACTGCCTGAATAGATTTACGCGCATTCGCGCCCGTTCCTGGAAATCAGGAACGGGCGCGAATCTGCAAAGTCTGGGCGATACGGCCCACCGCACCCTGCTCGTCGTAGAGCACGCCCGCACACATGCCGACGCCGTCCGGACCCGTTGTGGTTTCGGCGGCGACACCGACCCACTCTCCCTCGGGCACACGGAAGATATGCACCGTGAGATCTGTGTTGAGGAACGTCCAGTGCTCCGGGTCGAGCTTGGCGCCGACCCCGTTTGAGATGTCGGCCACCGCGAACAAACGCTCGAGAGCAGACATCTTCTCACCCTCGACCAGCTCTGGCTTGGGGCGCGCCCATACCTTCCCGGTTCCCACGCACCCGATCGGAGCAATCCAGGACCAGTCGAGGGTCTTGAGATAGCCGACGCTCCACAGACCCTCGAGAACGCCCGGGGTGCCGCTGTCGCGGGGTTCGAGCGGGGGATCGACTACGTGGACGACGTCGCCGGTATCCACCGTCTCCATCCGCCACGCCGTACCGCGCGCAACCGCGCGTGCAGATCCGTCGGCGGTGGTTGCCCACAGTTCGGCGACGATCAATTCGATTCGGCGACCGGGTCGTTCGATCCAGGACCGGACTTCGAGGTCGGCAATCGGAATCGGTCCGAGAATCTCGACGACGACGCGCGTCAGACGGGTTTCGTCGCGCGCACCGCACCGCTCGAGGGCTCGTACCAACAGCGCCGACGGGGGAGCGCCGTGCTGCAGTGTCGGGCCCCAGATGCTGACAGTTGCCTGCGTGCTCGCGAACCGCTCGTGCCCTTCCTTCGTCGTTCCGAGGTAGCGGTAGTACGAACTGTCCGTCATGTTATGAATTCTCCTTTGCGGCAACAGGTTCGGTGCTCAGCAGGTCCGGCCAACCTGGATACGGCGGAGGTGTTCCGCCGAACGAGGGGCACAGTGACTTGTGATCGCACCAGTCGCACAGTTTGCCAGGCTTGGGTCTGAAGTCTCCGGTCGCACCTGCTGCGAGGATCGCTTTCCAGATGGCGGAGAGGGTTCGCTCGAATCGGATGAGCTCGTCGTGATCCGGGGCGTACGTGAGAATCGAGCCGGAGGCCAGATAGATCAGGCGCAGTTGTGCGGGAACGATTCCGCGAGTGCGCAGCAGTACGAGCGCGTAGAACTTCATCTGGAAGAGCGCCTTGGATTCGGTGAACTCGCGAGGCGCTTTTCCGGTCTTGTAGTCGACCACCCGCACCTCACCCGTCGGTGCAACGTCTATCCGGTCGACGAAGCCGCGGAGTCGAACGCCGTTCTCCAATTCGGTCTCGACGTAGACCTCGCACGCCTCGGCATCGAATCGAGTGGGATCTTCGAGCGTGTAGTACGTCGCGACGAGCTTGCCGACTTCGTCGAGGAACGAATCCAGCTCGCCCTCCGGAACAAGGTCAGCGGCCTCGGGAGACTCGGCACTGACACGTTCCCACGCGGGACGGACGAGTTCGGCTGCGCGATCGGGAACCCGGTGACCGGTCGGGAGTGCAAACAGTGCTTCCAGTGCCGCGTGTACGACGGTGCCTCTGACCTGGGCTCTGGTTGGCGTTTCCGGAATTCTGTCGACTGCTCGGAAGCGGTAGAGCAGGGGGCATTGTTTGTAGTCACCCGCCCGAGACGGAGAGAGCGCCGGCCGACTACGCGGGCGCTCGTGTGATGTTGCACCCGTTGGAGTGGGGGTTGGCAATTCGACAGAGCTCACACCTGGCAGGCTATGCGGTTGGTCCGACAACTCCGTCGGAGCCGGTGGCGAGGACACCGGAAACAAGCGAACAGGGATCATCTGCGCATGGCGAACGAGCTGCAACCAGAAGAAGGCACGACCGAAGTGGATGAGGTTGTGCAGTCCGCTGTCGCCGAGATTCCCGAACAAGAGCTTCCAGAAGCTGATCTCACTGCGCCGGGCAAGCGGCCGTCAGGTCCGTTCCGCGTCGGCGACCGAGTACAGCTGACCGACGGCAAGGGACGCCACTACACGATCGTTCTCGAGGCGAACCGCGAATACCACACGCACAAGGGTGGAATCGTTCACAACGATCTGATCGGTGCCGACGAGGGCAGCGTCGTCAAGTCGGTCAACGGCACGCCCTATCTCGCACTGCGCCCCCTGCTGGTGGACTACGTGCTGTCCATGCCGCGCGGTGCCCAGGTCATCTACCCGAAGGACGCAGCTCAGATCGTCCACGAAGGCGACGTGTTCCCCGGAGCGCGCGTGCTCGAGGCCGGAGCCGGCTCCGGCGCACTGACATGTTCGCTGCTGCGTGCCGTCGGACCCGAGGGCAAGGTCATCTCCTACGAGGTCCGCGACGATCATGCCGAACATGCGGTTCGCAACGTCGAGACCTTCTTCGGGGAACGTCCGCCGAACTGGGAACTGACCATCGCCGATCTCGCGGAGTTCGATCCGGAAGCGCACGGAGGCAAGGTCGATCGCGTCGTCCTCGACATGCTGGCCCCGTGGGACGTCCTGCCCGCCGTCTCGAAGGCACTCGTGCCGGGCGGCGTGTTGATCGTCTACGTCGCGACCGTTACTCAGCTCTCGAAGGTCGTCGAGGCGATGCGGGAGCAGGAATGCTGGACCGAGCCACGCTCGTGGGAATCGATCGTGCGCGGTTGGCACGTCGTCGGATTGGCGGTGCGCCCCGAACATCGGATGCAAGGCCACACCGCGTTCCTCGTGAGCGCTCGACGTCTCGCCGAAGGAACTGTCACCCCGAAGCCGCAGAGGCGTGCGGGCAAGGGCTCGAACACCGCGGCCAAGTAGTCACACGAAAACAACAAGAGCGGCGATCCGGTATCCGGATCGCCGCTCTTGTCGTAGCTGGAAGTTATGCGGTGCAGGAAGCGCGGCCCATTTCCAGGAGCACGCAAGCCGAGGTGTCGGACAGCTTCCAGGAGCCGTCTTCGAGCTCCCAGGTCCACGGGGTGGCCGGGGCGGCGCCGTGCGGGCTGACGACGGCGACGTCTGCAGTTGCGGTCTGACCGTCGACCTTGACGTTGTCCACGTTGAACGTGATCGCGTAGGCCGGGTTACCGCCCAGCGCAGCACTCATCGTCTCGATGTTGGCCTGACGCTTGGTTCCGTCGACCACCAGAGCGGTCTTCTCCTCGATCGGCTTGGCCGGATCGATCAGAGCGACGAGCGAAGCGTTGAGCTCCTCGGCCGTCGGAGCCGCTGCGGCAGCGGCAGCTGACGTCGTGGCGGAAGCCGAGGCCTTGGCCGTGGTGCTCGAGGCGGCGGCGGAAGTCGAACTTGCAGCCGTCGAATCCTTGTTGTCGTCCGAGCTGCATGCACCCATGGTCAGGACGGCAGCGACAGCACAAGCGCTGATGAGAGTCTTGCGGATGATCACAGCGTTACCTTTCGTTGTAAAGAGAGACAGGCGCTGTCTCCATCTTGTAGGCAAGGCTAACATGACCAAATTCTGGCTCGAGACCAGTCGGCACGGTCCGCGCGCAGGTGTGAATTCGCACTCGCGCACCGTGTCTGGCGACAGTTGGGGCCTTATGCCGGTAGCGTTGATGGATCGCACTGGGAGGAGACGCACATGAGCTCGACAGAGAACCCGGATTCGGTTGCGGCAGCAGAAGAACTCCACGCGCTACGAGTGGAAGCACAAGTACTGCGCCGACAACTTGCACAATCGCCGGAGCAGGTGCGTGAGCTGGAGTCGAAGGTGGACTCGTTGTCCATCCGAAACAGCAAGTTGATGGACACCCTCAAAGAGGCCCGTCAGC
This sequence comes from Rhodococcus sp. C3V, assembly GCF_029269915.1. Lineage (NCBI taxonomy): Bacteria > Bacillati > Actinomycetota > Actinomycetes > Mycobacteriales > Nocardiaceae > Rhodococcus > Rhodococcus sp. C3V. The sequence goes on along the minus strand of NZ_JARJBE010000006.1, from coordinate 289,192 downwards.
AGCTCATCGCGCTTCGTGAAGAAGTCGACAGACTCGGTCAACCGCCGAGCGGTTACGGAGTCCTTCTCTCGGTACACGAGGACAAGACCGTCGACGTGTTCACGTCGGGTCGCAAGATGCGGTTGACGTGCTCACCGAACATCGACACGGACACCCTCGCCCTCGGGCAGACAGTTCGCCTCAACGAGGCACTCACCATCGTCGAGGCCGGCACCTACGAGCAGGTCGGTGAGATCAGCACGCTCCGTGAGGTACTCGACGACGGCTTGCGCGCACTGGTGGTCGGCCATGCCGACGAAGAGCGCATCGTCTGGCTCGCAGCACCGTTGGCGGCCGTCTTCGCCGACCCCGAAGCCGACATCATCGCGTACGACGCCGATTCTCCGACCAGGAAACTGCGTCCGGGCGACTCGTTGCTCGTCGACACCAAAGCCGGGTACGCCTTCGAGCGCATCCCGAAGGCCGAGGTCGAAGATCTGGTTCTCGAGGAAGTTCCGGACGTTCACTACGACGACATCGGTGGTCTCGGGCGTCAGATCGAGCAGATCCGTGATGCCGTCGAACTCCCGTTCCTCCACAAGGATCTGTTCCACGAGTACTCGCTGAGGCCGCCGAAGGGTGTACTGCTCTACGGTCCGCCTGGTTGCGGCAAGACGCTCATCGCCAAGGCCGTCGCCAACTCGTTGGCCAAGAAGATCGCCGAAGCTCGCGGTCAGGACAGCAAGGACGCCAAGTCCTACTTCCTGAACATCAAGGGCCCGGAACTTCTGAACAAGTTCGTCGGCGAAACCGAGCGTCACATCCGGATGATCTTCCAGCGTGCTCGTGAGAAGGCGTCCGAGGGCACGCCGGTGATCGTCTTCTTCGACGAGATGGACTCTATCTTCCGTACCCGTGGTTCGGGAGTCTCCTCCGACGTCGAGACAACGGTTGTTCCGCAGCTGCTCAGCGAGATCGACGGCGTGGAAGGGCTCGAGAACGTCATCGTCATCGGCGCCTCCAACCGTGAGGACATGATCGACCCGGCCATCCTGCGTCCCGGCCGACTGGACGTGAAGATCAAGATCGAGCGCCCCGACGCGGAATCGGCTCAGGACATCTTCTCGAAGTACCTGGTGGACGGTCTGCCGATCAATGCGGACGACCTCGCCGAGTTCGGTGGAGATCGCACTGCATGCTTGAAGGCGATGATCGTTCGCGTCGTCGATCGCATGTACGCGGAGAGCGAAGAGAATCGTTTCCTCGAGGTCACGTACGCCAACGGCGACAAGGAAGTTCTGTTCTTCAAGGACTTCAACTCGGGGGCGATGATCCAGAACATCGTCGACCGCGCCAAGAAGTACGCGATCAAGTCTGTGCTCGACACCGGTGCTCCGGGCTTGCGTGTGCAGCACCTCTTCGATTCCATCGTCGACGAGTTCGCCGAGAACGAGGATCTGCCCAACACCACCAATCCTGATGACTGGGCACGTATTTCGGGCAAGAAGGGTGAGCGGATCGTCTACATCCGCACTCTCGTCACGGGCAAGAACGCCAGTGCAAGCCGCGCGATCGACACGGAGTCGAACACGGGCCAGTACCTGTAACGAAACGAACATCGATCGGGCCGGCCACTCCGCGAGAGTTGTCGGCCCGATCTCTGCGTCGCTGCCGTTGACTTCGTTGCGATTGGACCGGTCGGTCGCGCTGGTTTAGAGTCCCGCCGTGCAGATACATCTTCGACACAATCCGTCGTCCACAGTCGCTCGCTGCTACCTCGCGCCCGGCGAACCGCTGCGCGTGGAGAGCGGGGCGATGCTCGCGCATTCTGCCGGCGTAGTTCTCGAAGCGAAGGCGCAGGGCGGCGTCCTGCAGGGACTCAAGCGGTCGATGCTGAGCGGCGAATCATTTTTCGTCACGACGTATACCGCTCCGCCGCAAGGTGGTTGGGTCGACGTGACTGGTGTGCTTCCCGGAGATCTGATCCCGCTGACCATCACCTCTGATCGCCCGTTCTTCCTCAACCGTGGAACCTGGTTGGCCAACTCCTACGGTGTGACGGTCGAGTCCAAGTGGGGCGGCATGTCCAACCTCTTCGGCGGTGAGGGCGGCTTCGGCCTGCGGGCAAGTGGCGACGGTGAAGTAGTGCTGGCCGTCTACGGCGCGATCGACGTCATCGACTTGCAGCCAGGCGAGACAGTCACGATCGATACCGGTCACGTGGTCGCCTACGACCTCGGGATGAACTTCAACATGCGGCGCGCCGTTCAGGGGCGCACCATTCAGTCGATGAAGTCCGGTGAAGGATTTGTCTTCGACTTCACCGGCCCAGGACGCGTTCTCGCGCAGACCCGCAACCCCAGCGCGTTCGCTGCTTGGCTCTCGGCGATCACCCCGGGCTGATCACAGGTCCCACCAGTGTTCAGTCCCAGCGGTGTTCAGCTCCAGCAATAGTCGGCCAGCAGCGCGCGTGAGTCCGGAACGAACGGCCACGACGGGTCCTGCAGGTGGGCGCCGAGTTCTTTCGGCGTCCACCACCAACCTTCGGCGATCTCGCTGGGCTGATGTGCCATCGGCCCGTCGTATCTGAGTTCGAACGCAAACAGGTGACAGCGCAACGGAGAGTTGTTCCACTCGCCGTCCCAGGATTTTCGAGCGATCTCCGTCAGTTGGAGTGGCTGGTCTGCCGTTCCGAAGATTCCGAGTTCTTCACCGACTTCACGGATCGCAGTTTCCTGCGGCGTCTCACCTGGATCGACGACACCTCCGGCCAGACAGTCGTGATAGCCCCCGAACACCGCTTTCGTGTCGGTTCGGCGATGGACGTAGATGCGGGAGCCGTCCCCGGTGCGAACCAGGACGCCCGCACTCGCGTGCCAGAGCCCACCCGAGTAGACGACGGAACGTGGTGCTCGGCCGATCGGATTACCCGTCCGGTCGTACACGGCGACTACCTCGTCCGCGGGATTCAGGTCTGCGGTGAGAGGTTGGTGCATTCCTCCAACTGTGCCACGCCTGTGGGTGCCGCGCCGCAATCACATAGGCTCTTGTGTCATGCAGCGGATCATCGGTGTCGAGGTCGAATACGGAATATCTTCACCCAGTGAGCCGTCGGCGAATCCGATTCTCACTTCAACCCAGGCGGTGCTTGCCTACGCCGCCGCAGCGGGCGTGCCACGGGCCAAGCGCACACGCTGGGATTACGAGGTCGAATCTCCGCTGCGAGATGCCCGAGGCTTCGATCTGGGGCGAATGAGCGGTCCCGCACCGGTGATCGACGCGGACGAGATCGGCGCCGCGAACATGATTCTCACCAACGGGGCACGGTTGTACGTCGACCACGCACATCCGGAGTATTCGGCGCCCGAGGTCGCCGACCCGCTCGACGCCGTGATCTGGGACAAGGCCGGCGAACGCGTCATGGAAGCGGCTGCGCGGCACGCATCCAGCGTGCCGGGTGCGCCTCGGCTCCAGCTGTACAAGAACAACGTCGACGGCAAGGGTGCCTCGTACGGCACGCACGAGAACTACCTGTGCTCCCGTGAGACCCCGTTCGCCTCGATCGTGACCGGATTGACGCCGTTTTTCGCGTCCCGGCAGGTGATCTGCGGTTCCGGTCGTGTGGGTCTCGGTCAGTCCGGCGACGAGGCCGGATTCCAGCTTTCGCAGCGATCCGACTACATCGAGGTCGAAGTAGGCCTCGAGACCACGCTCAAGCGCGGAATCATCAACACCCGCGACGAACCGCACGCGGATGCGGACAAGTATCGCCGCCTGCACGTCATCATCGGTGACGCGAACCTCGCGGAGATGTCGACGTACCTCAAGGTTGGAACAACGGCGCTGGTACTCGACCTGATCGAGGCAGGTGTCGACCTCACCGATCTGCAACTGGCGCGTCCGGTCACCGCCGTCCACCACATCAGTCACGACCCCACTCTGCGCAAGACCGTTGCGCTGGCCGACGGACGTGAACTGACAGGGCTTGCGCTGCAACGCATTTACCTCGAACGTGTCTCGAAGTTCCTCGACCGTGAGACCGATCGTGATCCGCGAGCGGACGATATCGTCGCCAAGTGGGCGATGGTTCTCGATCTCCTCGAGCGCGATCCCATGGAGTGCGCGAACATCCTCGACTGGCCGGCCAAACTGCGTCTGCTCGAAGGGTTCCGCAATCGTGAGGGACTCGCGTGGTCGGCGCCGCGATTGCATCTGGTGGATCTGCAGTACTCCGACGTGCGACTCGACAAGGGCCTGTACAACCGCCTGGTTGCTCGCGGCTCCATGGAGCGGCTTGTCACCGAACAGCAGGTTCTCGACGCGGTCACGAACCCTCCCACCGACACTCGCGCATACTTCCGGGGCGAGTGCCTACGCCGATTCGGGGCCGATATCGCGGCCGCGAGCTGGGATTCGGTCATCTTCGATCTCGGCGGTGAATCGTTGATCCGTATCCCCACCCTCGAGCCGCTTCGAGGTACCAAAGCGCACGTCGGAGCGTTGCTCGACTCCGTGGACAGCGCCGCGGAACTGGTTGATCAGCTCACTCACTGAAATCAGCCGATGCGGCTCGCCGTCGCGTCTCTCCACACCTGACGGTGCCGCTCGGTAGGGTGAAGGTCCGAGCGGGATCAGTTACCGACTCTGCTGGGCCGAACAGGATGCTCGCGAGAGCTCCCTTCACACAAGGAGGTCGACGGCGATGGCTCAAGAACAGACGCAGCGTGCCGGTGGCGGCGAAGACGACGAAACCACTGGTGGCGACGGCAGTGCCGGCCAGGAACGTCGCGAGAAGCTCGCTGCAGAAACCGACGACCTGCTCGACGAGATCGACGACGTGTTGGAAGAGAACGCCGAGGACTTCGTCCGTGCCTACGTCCAGAAGGGCGGCCAGTGACGGTGGATCGCGCGCCCCGGATCACAGACGGGGACACACGGTTGAGCTTCGGCTCGAATCTGTCGTCATTCTCGGAATACCTTCGGGTGCATGCACCGGAGCATCTTCCGCAGAACCGCTTCGCCGACACAGGAGGTGTTGTCATGGGCGGGGGAGACGTAGCTCCGCACGGCACCACCATCGTCGCGATCAGCTATGCGGGTGGTGTTCTGCTCGCGGGTGATCGCCGAGCGACGATGGGCAATCTCATCGCCAGCCGTGACGTGCAGAAGGTGTACGTCACGGACGACTACTCGGCTGCGGGTATTGCCGGTACGGCCGGGATCGCAATCGAACTGGTCCGGCTCTTCGCGGTCGAGCTCGAACATTACGAGAAGATCGAAGGCGTCCCACTCACGTTCGACGGCAAGGCCAATCGACTTTCGTCGATGGTTCGAGGAAATCTCGGAGCAGCGATGCAAGGTTTGGCGGTTGTGCCACTGCTCGTGGGTTACGACCTGGACGCGGTCGATCCGTCCACCGCCGGTCGCATCGTCTCCTACGACGTCGTCGGTGGGCGATACGAGGAGCGCGCGGGCTATCACGCAGTCGGATCCGGCTCCCTGTTCGCGAAATCGGCGCTCAAGAAGCTGTATTCACCGGGAATCGACGAGGACACCGCGCTTCGGTTCGCCGTCGAGGCGCTCTACGACGCGGCAGATGACGATTCGGCTACCGGTGGTCCTGATCTGACACGAGGGATCTATCCGACGGCGGTCACCATCACCTCGGCCGGCGCTGTGGAGTTGTCGCCCACCAGGGCTGCCGAGATCGCCAGGGAGATCGTCGCGGCTCGCACTGCGACCGCGAGTCCGGAAGGGGAGTCTGCGCTATGACGATGCCGTATTACGCATCAGCCGAACAGATCATGCGCGATCGTTCGGAATTGGCGCGCAAGGGAATTGCCCGCGGGCGCAGCGTCGTCGTTCTCACCTACCGCGACGGAGTGCTCTTTGTCGCCGAGAACCCGTCGCGTGCTCTGCACAAGGTCAGCGAACTGTACGACCGTCTCGGATTCGCGGCAGTGGGCAAGTACAACGAGTTCGAGAATCTGCGCCGCGCGGGCATCGTCCACGCAGACATGCGTGGGTACTCGTACGACCGTCGGGACGTCACCGGGCGTTCGCTCGCCAATGCGTACGCACAAACCCTGGGAACGATCTTCACCGAGCAGCCCAAGCCGTACGAGGTCGAGATCTGTGTTGCCGAGATCGGTCGCTTCGGAAGCAGTACGCCGGCTCAGCTCTACCGGATCACGTACGACGGATCCATCGCGGACGAGCAGGAATTCGTGGTCATGGGCGGCACGACCGAACCGATCGTGACGGCGATGCGCGAGTCGTACCAGCGAGACCTCGACCTCGAATCCGCAGTGCGGATTGCAGTCGGGGCGCTCCAAAAGGGCGGCCCGGCATCGGCCGGAACCACTGAGTCGGAACCACGAACTCTCGATGTGAGTGCACTCGAGGTTGCCGTACTCGACAGCAATCGTCCACGCCGTGCGTTCAAACGGATCGCTGGAACGGTTTTGGAAGAGATGCTTCCAGCTCCGGCAGCAGTCGAGGATGCGCCGCCGGCAAACGGCGACGCACCCTCGTAGATACTCCGTAGGTCTGGGAGTTACTGCAGGTCTGGAGTTACTGAGTGACTCGGTAGACGGCCACCGCGCCCGGTTCGGTGTCGAAATCGAACCGGCGCGCGTCTGCCACCACTTCACCGTCGGTGGCGATGGCTACCGGTGAATCGGCGACTCGAACCGACATCGACGAGACGAGTTCGCGAACGTAGACCCGCGAGCTGCCCAATGTTCCTGTGGCAGCCGCAAACAGCAGACGTGAGCGCGAGAATTTTTTATCCGCGCGCAGATAGCGGACGTCGAGTAGTCCACGGTTCATCTCCGGACGCGACATCGGCACCTGATCGGCGGGGGAGTATCGCCCGTTTCCGACGAACAGCATCCAGATTGTGGTCCGCTTCCCGTCGATGGTCACCGTCATCGGCTCCGCCGCTGCGAGAACCCGGATCATCGCGGCTCCTGCGGCCGGCCACTTACCGAAACGCGGTTCCCATTTTTCCCTCAGGCGCACAGCATCCGGGTATCCACCGAGGCTGGCTGTGTTGAGAAACCGTGCAGTCACTCCGGAATCCGTGCGCACCACCGCGTGGTCGACGAATGCCGCCTGACCGGACTCGACTGCCTGTGCGGTCTCCTCGACATTCACCGCCCCGACGTCGCGGGCGAAATGGTTCAATGTTCCGCCGGGAAAAACCGCCAGTGGTAGCTCGTGCTTTGTCGCCGCGGTCGCGACCGTGACCACTGTTCCGTCGCCGCCGCATACACCCAACGCTTTCGGCGAGAGCTCGGGGATCTTGGCATCGATCTGCATGTCGAAGTCGATGTCCGCGTCGAACTCGTAGACGATCGCTTCCGGTAGTAGTTCTCGAATCGATTCCACGATCCCGTCGTCCTCGGAGCCTGAACCAGGATTGGTGAAGACCAACAAGCCTTCTCCGCGCGGGAGCGCGGGAACCACGCACTCGGGTCCGAGTTCGGCGGGTTCTTCGTCCCGCACCGCCCACCAACGACGCGTGCCGGCAGCGATAGCACCGCCGACCGCGAGGCCTGCGAAGACGTCGGACGGCCAGTGGACTCCGTTGTGAACGCGTGAGTACGCCACTGCTGCGGCCAGTGGTGCGAGAGCAGCTCCAGCAACCGGGGACTCCATGGCCACTGCCGCGGTGAATGCCGCGGCCGAAGACGAATGTCCGGAGGGGAACGAGGACGACGTCGGAATGTCGACGCCTCGCTTCGGGCTCAGCCAGACGCGTGCCGGTGGGCGTCGGCGGGGAAAGAGGGGCTTGAGTATGCCGTTGGCCAGCGCGCTGGAACCGGCCAGTGCGAGCAGCCCGCGTGCTGCTGCCCTACGGGGCCGCCCGCCGATCATCGCGAGCAAGGCGGCGACAACCATCCACAAAACGCCGTGATCGGCGGCTCTGGAGAGAAACCGCATGGTCGGGTCGAGCACGGAAGGGCGCAGTGCTCCAGTGCTTTCCATGACTTTGACGTCGCTTCGGACAACTTTTCGGCGAATAAGGCTCACACCGTCACACTATGCTGCCGCCCGACGTTGTCGAGTCGTGACTTACGACGCGATCGAAGTACACGGGTGAACCTCGCATTCTGGTTGTACTGTCGAAGTGTGCAGAGACGAATCATGGGTATCGAGACGGAATTCGGCGTTACCTGCACCTTTCACGGGCACAGGAGACTGAGCCCCGACGAGGTTGCTCGTTACCTCTTCCGTCGTGTCGTGTCGTGGGGTCGCAGCTCCAACGTCTTCCTCCGTAACGGAGCCCGCTTGTACCTGGATGTGGGTTCGCACCCGGAGTACGCGACGGCCGAGTGCGACAGCCTCATCCAGCTGGTCAATCACGACCGTGCCGGTGAGCGTGTGCTCGAAGAACTGCTGATCGACGCCGAGGCGAGACTCGCCGAGGAGGGTATTGGTGGCGACATCTATCTCTTCAAGAACAACACCGACTCGGCCGGAAACTCGTACGGCTGCCACGAGAACTTTCTCGTCGCGCGCGCCGGTGAGTTCTCCCGCATTTCGGATGTCTTGTTGCCGTTCCTCGTCACGCGCCAGTTGATCTGCGGCGCCGGAAAGGTACTGCAGACTCCGAAGGCCGCGACGTTCTGCCTCTCGCAGCGCGCGGAACACATCTGGGAGGGCGTCTCGTCGGCTACCACTCGCTCCCGTCCGATCATCAACACCCGCGACGAACCGCACGCGGACGCCGAGAAGTACCGCCGCCTGCACGTGATCGTCGGCGATTCGAACATGGCCGAAACGACGACGATGCTCAAGGTCGGTTCTGCCGCACTGGTGCTCGAGATGATCGAAGCCGGGGTGTCGTTCCGCGATTTCGCGCTGGACAACCCGATTCGTGCCATCCGCGAGGTCAGTCACGACGTGACCGGTAAAAAGCCGGTTCGCCTTGCTGGTGGACGTCAGGCCAGTGCTCTCGATATTCAGCGCGAGTACCACGCCAAGGCGGTCGAACATCTGCGTAACCGCGAACCGGACCCGCAGGTCGAGCAGGTAGTCGATCTCTGGGGTCGCACCCTCGATGCCGTCGAAGCTCAGGATTTTGCGAAGGTCGACACGGAGATCGACTGGGTCATCAAGCGCAAGCTGTTCCAGCGATACCAGGACCGTCACGGTTTCGACCTGTCCGATCCCAAGATCGCGCAGCTCGACTTGGCGTACCACGACATCAAACGCGGCCGGGGCGTCTTCGACGTGCTCCAGCGCAAGGGCTTGGTCAAGCGGGTCACCGAGGACGAGACGATCGACGACGCCGTCGAGAATCCGCCGCAGACCACGCGCGCCAAATTGCGGGGCGACTTCATCACCGCAGCCCAGGCAGCAGGCCGGGACTTCACAGTCGACTGGGTTCACCTCAAGCTCAACGATCAGGCGCAGAGAACGGTGCTGTGCAAGGACCCGTTCCGCTCCGTCGACGAGCGTGTCGAGCGTTTGATCGCTTCGATGTAGGTCACCCAATTTCACGATTTACAACACAGCAGGTCTGTTTTGCGGCGACGCGCCGGGCACGAAAGTGTCCGGCGCGCGTTCGGTTATCGGATAGCCACTAGGATTTCGGCGTGGCGACATCAAAAATCGAGCGGTTGATGAACCTGGTGATCGCATTGCTGTCCACCAGACAGTTCCTCACGGCGGAGAAAATCCGTGACAGTGTGGCCGGGTACAACGATTCCGCGAACTACGAAGCGTTCAGTCGCATGTTCGAGCGCGACAAGAACGAACTTCGTGACCTGGGTGTCCCGTTGGAAACCGGTCTGGCAGGACGGTTCTCGACCGTCGAGGGGTATCGGATCAATCGCAATGCCTACGAGCTTCCGGACGTGGACCTCACCAGCGAGGAATCTGCTGCTGTCGCCGTCGCAGTGCAGTTGTGGGAGTCGCCGGAACTGATTTCGGCAGCCCAGAGTGCACTACTCAAACTCCGAGCGGCCGGCGTCCAGGTCGACTCAGAAGTCAGTGCCGCCCCGGTCACCGCGATTCCGGCACGCACTCGCGGTTCGGAGCCCGCGCTCGGCAAGCTGCTTGCAGCGGTCGACGCCGGCCGAGCAGTTCATTTTCAGCACCGCGGCGCATTGAACGAACCGTTCACCGAGCGCACCGTCGAACCGTGGGGCGTCGTCACGCACAACGGCAAGTGGTACCTGGTCGGGCACGACGTCGACCGTGATGCGGTGAGGACCTTCCGGCTCTCACGGATCGGTGACGACGTCAGGGAGTTCGGCCCGGCCGGTTCGGTTCACAAACCTGAAGGTGTCGACCTTCGCGAGGTCGTCGATCGCGTGACCGGTTCGGGCGTCGTGACCGGGACGGCTACGGTGTGGGTCGCAGACGGCCGCGCCCATGAGCTTCGGCGGCTTGCGACGTCGTCGTCCGAACGGCGGTTGACCGATCGCGACGGCAGCGTACTGGCCATCCCCGTTCGATCCTGGGAATGGACCGCTCGGTTGATCGCCGGTCACGGGTTGGACGCATTGGTGCTGGACCCACCGGATTTGCGTGCTGAGGTCGTCGCGAAGCTGCGCGCCGCCGCGGCGAGCCCGATCACCGGCAATGGACAGGGGGACCACTGATGAGCAATCGACTGTCGTCGCGGTTGGCACGGCTGCTCAACCTCGTGCCGTACTTCATCGCGAATCCTGGCATCAGCCCCGCCGAGGCCGCCGAGGAGCTCGGTGTCAGCACCACTCAACTGATGACCGACCTCAATCAACTGTGGGTGTGCGGACTGCCCGGTTATGGTCCCGGTGATCTCATCGACCTGTCCTTCTCCGAGGAAAGTATCGAGGTCACGTTCTCGGCCGGGATCGATCGCCCGTTGCGCCTCACCTCGACGGAGGCGACGGCGTTGCTGATCGCCCTGCGGTCCTTGGTGGAAATGCCCGGCATGGTCGATCCGTCCTCGGCGCAGCGTGCCATCGCGAAGATCGAGGACGCAGCAGGCTCGGCCGCGGCACGAGCCATCGGTCAGGACCGGGACACATCGCCGGCGCCGGACATCGCCGAAGACCCGATAGCCGCGACGGTCAGAGCTGCGCTCGCAGACAAGACCGCCCTGCGATTGACGTATTACTCCTCCTCGCGCGACGCGGTCTCCGAGCGCATCGTCGACCCCGTTCGTATCGTGTTGGTCGACAACTACAGCTACCTCCAGGCGTGGTGCCGTCAAGCCGAGGGCGTGCGGTTGTTCAGATTCGATCGGATCGACGCCGCCGTCCAACTCGACGAGCCCGCCGACCCGCCGCCGCAGGCCCTCGAGGAGGATTCGAATCTCGAATTGTTCAGCGGCGACGGTTCCCTTCCGGAAGCGCGGTTGTTCATCACCAAAGAGTGGGTGTGGATGCTCGACTACTACCCGTTGGACGTCGAGCACGTGAACGACGACGGGTCGGTCGAGGCGACGATGAGTTTCGGAACACTTGAATGGATGGCAAGGCTGGTGTTGGGATTCGGTGAGGGCGTTCGGGTCCTTCATCCACCGGAACTGGTCTCCGAAGTCCATGATCGAGCCGTTGCGGCGCTCGACGCCTATGACGTAATCGGTTCGTAAAACTTCGGGAAACTTCACGTTCAGTGAGTTCGCAGGAAACAAACAGGTAAAAGGTAGCTGAAGTAAGTGCTTTGGCACCTCCGAGCGCCGGTTGTGTCCGGTAGCATCGAGGAATCTGATCATGGGAGGTCGTTATGGGTGCAATGCAGCCGATGCATTGGCTGATTGTCGCTGTTGTCGTCGTAATTCTGTTCGGGTCGAAGAAGCTTCCCGATGCAGCACGCGGTCTGGGTCGTTCCCTCCGCATCTTCAAGAGCGAAGTCAAGGAAATGCAGAACGACGATGCGGCGCCCGCAAGCGCGCCGGTCGCACAGCCTGCTCCGGCACAGTTGCCGACGGCCAACACCGCGGTGGTCGCAAACGGTGCAGCAGCACCTGTTGCGCAGCCGACCGAAGTCAAGCCGCTCTAGTACACACTGCGTTCTAGCCGGGGTGAAATATTCGTTCACCCCGGTTGTCTGCTGACCAAGACCAGGATGCACAGTGCGTATTCCGTTAGACCCGCGTAACCGCAAGCGGAAGGTCAACCCAGACGGCACCATGTCGTTGGTCGACCACCTGTACGAATTGCGGACTCGTTTGTTGTTCGCATTCCTCGGCGTGATCATCACCACGGCGTTCGGCTTCTTCTGGTATTCACACTCGATACTCGGTCTCGAAAGTCTGGGCGATCTGCTTCGCGGACCGTACTGCGAGCTTCCGTCCGAGAGTCGCGCCAACCTCAGCACCGACGACGCGTGCCGATTGCTGGCGACCGGGCCGTTCGAGCAGTTCATGCTGCGATTCAAAGTGGCGCTCACCGCCGGCATCGTTCTTGCCTGCCCGGTGTGGCTTTACCAATTGTGGGCATTCATCACCCCGGGCCTCTACGCCAAAGAGCGTCGCTACGCGGTCGGATTCGTCACCGCAGGTGCCGCTCTCTTCATTCTCGGCGCAATCCTGGCGTACCTCGTCGTGGCGAAGGCTTTGCACTTCCTCCTGACCATCGGTGACAACGTCCAGATCACCGCGCTCAGTGGTTCGGAGTACTTCGGCTTCATCATCAATCTGCTGCTCATCTTCGGCGTCAGCTTCGAAATTCCACTGCTCGTCGTCGTGTTGAACTTTGCCGGCATTCTGACGTACGAGCGTTTGAAGGCCTGGCGTCGAGGATTGATCTTCGGGCTCTTCGTATTCGCTGCAGTTGCCACGCCAGGGTCGGATCCGTTCTCGATGTTGGCGCTCGCGCTGGCTCTGACGCTTCTCTTCGAGGTCGCGGTACAGATCGCTCGCCTCAACGACAAACGTAAGGCCAAGCGCGCCGGTGAAGACTGGGGTGCACTGTCCGACGAGGAAGCTTCCTCCATCTCGGCTCCGTCCGATCTGAACGAGGCTTTCGACAATCCGACCAAACCCAAGGCCGAATCGAGTGGATTGTTCGGACGTAAGTCCAAGTCCAAGGCTCCGGTCGCGGAGAAATCCGACACCGCCGGCGACAACGCGCCCGGCCAGGATTTCACTGACACTCTCTGAGCGCCGTGCCACCACGTCGGCGGCGTGTGAAACCCTGACGAGGTGGTTATGAACAAGAGTGAACTGAGCACGTTCGCGTCCAGCCTGAAGTTCGAACTCGATCCATTCCAGGTGAAGGCATGCGTTGCGCTCGAAGCGGGCCACGGCGTCCTTGTCTGCGCGCCGACCGGTGCAGGCAAGACCGTGGTCGGCGAGTTCGCTGTCCACCTGGCTCTCGCGGCGGGCCGCAAGTGTTTCTACACGACGCCGATCAAGGCGCTGAGCAATCAGAAGTACGCCGAACTCGTCGAGCGGTACGGCCCCGGCGAAGTCGGTCTGCTGACGGGTGATTCGAGTATCAACTCCGACGCACCGGTGGTCGTCATGACCACCGAAGTCCTGCGGAACATGCTCTACGCCAACTCCGAGGCACTGCGCGGGCTTTCGCACGTCGTCATGGACGAAGTGCATTACCTGGCCGACCGGTTCCGTGGGGCGGTGTGGGAAGAAGTGATCCTGCACCTGTCCGAGGACGTACGCCTGGTGAGTTTGTCGGCGACCGTGAGCAATGCCGAAGAATTCGGTGCCTGGATGGAAACCGTCCGCGGCGACACCACTGTGGTCGTGGACGAGACGCGGCCGATCCCGCTGTGGCAGCACATCATGGTCGGTAGGCGAATCTTCGATCTCTTCGACAGTCGTAGTCATCCTGCTGCCGGGCCGAAGACCGTGCTCGTCGACCAGGATCTGGTTCGCCACGTCAAGCAACGTCAGGCTCTCGAACGCGTCGAGAGCTGGCAGCCGCGTGGCCGCGGACGACGCGGCAGCTACCAGAGTTCCAACGATTTCCGGCCCTTGCCACGACCTGACGTCATCGCTCAGCTCGATCAGTCCGGACTGCTCCCGGCGATCACTTTCATCTTCAGCCGCGCCGGTTGTGATGCGGCTCTTGCACAGTGCCTGCGGTCCAGACTGGATCTCACTTCGCCGGAGCAGGTCCGCGAGATCGACACCATCATCGAGAAACACACCGGGGAACTACCCGAAGAGGATCTCGAAGTTCTCGGATATCGGGACTGGTGCAAGGCATTACGACGCGGACTGGCATCTCACCATGCCGGCATGCTGCCGGCATTCCGCCAGACAGTCGAGGAACTGTTCGTCAAGGGTCTCGTGCGGGCGGTCTTCGCGACCGAGACGCTGGCCCTCGGCATCAACATGCCGGCACGCACGGTGGTGCTCGAACGTCTGGTCAAGTACAACGGTGAATCGCACGCCGAACTGACGCCGGGGGAGTACACGCAGCTGACGGGTCGGGCCGGCCGACGCGGCATCGACGTCGAAGGCCACGCTGTGGTCCTGTGGCAGCCCGGGGTCGAGCCGACGGATGTCGCCGGTTTGGCGTCGACACGGACGTTCCCGCTCCGCAGTTCGTTCCGCCCCTCGTACAACATGTCGATCAATCTCGTCGAACGCATGGGCGCGGCGGATTCACGGAAGCTGCTCGAACGTTCCTTCGCGCAGTTCCAAGCGGATCGCTCGGTGGTCGGCCTGGTGCGTGGCATCGAGCGGAACGAAGAAGCACTGAAGGGTTTGCAGGAGAAACTCGGCGGTGCGGACGGCGAATACTTCGAATACGCGTCGTTGCGTGAGCGGCTCAGTGCGCGCGAGCGCGCGCTCGAACGTAAGGGCCGCGAAGACCGACGCGGAGATGCGGTGGAGTCCCTCCGTGCACTCGCCCGCGGTGACGTGATCGCAATTCCCATCGGTCGTCATTCCGGGGTGGCAGTGGTCCTCGTCCCGGACAACGATCCGAAGGACCCGCGTCCGCTGGTTCTGACGGCGGACCAGTGGGCCGGCCGACTCTCCTCGGGTGATTTCCCGGAAGCAGCCGACGTTCTGGGAAAGATGCGACTGCCCAAGCATGTCGATCACCACACCGCCCGGATCCGGCGCGATCTGGCCTCGGCGTTGCGTAGTACCGGGATCAGTGCCCCCCGGCGAAAGAAGCGCCACAAGGCGGGCGCATCCGAAGATGCCGAGGTCGCTACCTTGCGACGTGCTATTCGCTCGCATCCGTGCCACAGCTGGCCCGATCGTGAACATCTGAGCCGGATCGGTGAGCGCTACAACCGGCTGGCCAGGGAAACGCAGTCGATGAGGGAAAAGGCTGCGGCCACCACCAACTCGTTGGCGCGGACGTTCGACCGCATCATTGCGCTACTCAAAGAGCGTGAGTACATGACTGCCGAAGCAGCGCCCGAAGTCACCGAATCCGGACGACGACTCAGCCGCATCTACTCGGAAAGCGACCTTCTGGTCGCCGAATGCCTCCGGACCGGGGCGTGGACAGGTCTCAGCCCGGCCGAGCTGGCGGCCGTCGTGTCCTCGGTGGTCTACGAATCACGTCGGGACGGGGACACCGTCGATCGGGTGCCGACAGCGGCGCTTCGTCACGCCCTCAACGACACTCAACGATTGTGGAGCGAGCTGCGGTCGGACGAGATTCGCCACAAGCTGCCGCCGACGCGGGAACCGGATCTCGGATTCGTCACTGCCGTTTATCACTGGGCGAGCGAGAACTCGCTTGTCGACGCACTGATCGCGGCCGGAGTGCAGGGTCGTGCGCTGTCTGCGGGTGACTTTGTACGTTGGTGTCGTCAGGTGATCGATCTCCTCGATCAGGTCCGCCTGACTTCGACGGATGCCGACGTCGCGAAGACTGCGGCGCGGGCGGTAGCTGCAATTCGTCGCGGGGTAGTTGCTGTCGACGCAGCATGACCGCAACTATGTGGTTTGATTCGCAGACTGGTATTTCGAGTGGGAGGCGAACATGAGCGGGCCTTACGGACCGAACGATCCGAATCGGCAATGGGGTCCTGGTGATCAGCAGCAGCCGAACGAGCAGCAGTGGGGGCAGAATCCTCAGCAGCCGGGCGGACAACAGCAGCCTGGTCAGCAGCCCGGCCAGCAACAGCCGTGGGGTCAGCCTGGTCAAACACCGCAGCCCGGTCAGCAGCCCGGCCAGCAACAGCCGTGGGGACAACCTGCCTACGGCCAGCCGGGTGGTCAGCCTGCGTACGGTCAGCCGCAGCAGCCTGGACAAGGACAACCCGGCCAGCAACAGCCGTGGGGACAACCCCAGCAACAACCTCCCGCACAGCCGTGGGGCCAGCCCGGGCAACAGCAGTCACCTGACGCAACCCAGGCGTGGGGTCAGCCTCCGGCTGCCGCACCGCAGCAGGCGTGGGGCGCCACGGCCCCCGGGCAGACTCCGGGACAGCAGAACCAGTGGAACCAGGCTCAGCCGTTCCCGAGTCCCGGTGCGCCCGGAAACCAGTCGGGTAAGTCGAAGAAGCCCCTGATCTTCGGTGCGATCGGCGTTCTCGTCGTTCTTGCCGCTGTCGTGGTGGCCCTGGTGTTCGGAGTCTTCGGCAAGAACACACTCGATCAGAGCGCGGCTCAGGCCGGCGTCGAGAAGATCGTCACCGAGTCCTACGGGGCGAAGAACGTGAGCAACGTTCAGTGCCCCGCGGACCAGGAAGTCAAGTCAGGCAACAAGTTCACCTGCACGCTTTCGATCGCGGGTGTGAAGTCGAACGTGACCGTGACGTTTGTCGACGACAACGGCACGTACGAGGTCAGCCGCCCGAGCTGACGCCCTATTGGTCGGAACGGCCTGCCGCCGCAGCCTCGAGCGCGGCGGCAAGCCGGCCGGCCGAGCGCTCGATGTTCAGCGAGGCCGCCACTTCCTCGAGGCGTGCGGGATCGACGGGGGTCGCCGGGAGTCGGTCGTCCTTCGAGAACTGAACGTCCGCGTCGCGAACCACTCGTACGACCGGCAACGCAGCATCAAGGTAAGCCATTGCCTCAGGTGAGGTCAGTTTTGCGCGAATCCCCTTGGCCATATCCGATTCAGGATCAGCTGCGGCCGCCCGAAGTCCGGCCAACGAGCCGTAACGGAGCATCAGTGTCGACGCAGTCTTCTCACCGACACCCTTGATGCCGGGTAGACCGTCGGAGGCGTCTCCGCGCAGTACCGCGAGTTCGGCGTATGCCTCGCCCGCACGGTCACCGGGTACTCCGTACTTCTCCGCAACCTCGACCGGTCCGAAGAGTTCCGCCTTGGACAGGCCACGGCCCACGTACAGGACACGGACGGGCACGTACTCGTCGGTGACGACCTGCAGTAGGTCTCGGTCACCACTGACGACGACGGTGAGATCTTCGCGCTCGGTGGCGGCAAGCGTTCCCAGTACGTCGTCGGCTTCGAGTCCGACTGCACCCGCCGTCGCGATACCCGCTGCAGCGAGCACATCCATGATCATGTCGACCTGAGGCGTCAACGTGTCCGGAACTTCTTCGGACGCACCGTCAGAGCCTTCCTCGACGCGATGTGCTTTGTACGTCGGGACTGCATCGACGCGGAACTGCGGTCGCCAGTCCAAGTCCAGGCACACGGCGAGACGACTCGGCTCGTGTTTGGTGATCAGGGACGCCACCATGTCGGTGAAACCGCGCACCGCGTTGACAGGTCTTCCGTCGGGATCGACGAATGACTCGGGCAGCGCGTAGAACGCACGAAACCACAGGCTGGCACCGTCGAGGAGAAGCAATGGCCCACTCATGGTCACCATCCTGCCAGTCGGCACTAACCTGTAAGCCATGACGTCTCCAGCCGAACAGGATTCCCGATTCTCCAGCGCCGTGTACGGCGCACGTATCGCTCGCGCCGCGGAGTTGGCTCGATCAGCAGGACTCGACGGTCTGGTGGTGACTCCCGGTCCGGATCTGCGGTACCTGACGGGTTCTCGGGCTGACTCGTTCGAGCGCTTGACCGCGTTGGTCATCGCCGCGGACACGGCGAAGGCGTCCGTCGTACTTCCTCGGTTGGAGTTGGCGTCGCTGAAGGAATCGGCAGTGGGCGATCTCGGGTTGACCGTCCTCGACTGGGTCGACGGTGTCGACCCGTATGCGATTGTGGCGGCGCAACTCCCGACCGGCGCGAAGGTTGCGGTGACGGATGCGATGCCTGCGCTGCATCTGATCCCGCTCGCAGACACCTTGGGCGCGTTGCCGATTCTCGCCACCGGCGTCTTGCGCGAATTGCGGATGGTCAAGGACGGCGCCGAGATCGAGGCGTTGCGGCGAGCCGGTGCGGCCATTGACCGTGTTCACGCCCGCATGGCCGAGTTCTTGGTCGTCGGACGTACGGAAGCTGAAGTAGGCGAAGCGATTTCGGCGGCGATTCGCGAAGAGGGGCATACCGAGGCCGCGTTCGTGATTGTCGGTTCGGGCCCGCACGGCGCGGATCCTCATCACGAGGTTTCGGACCGGGTGATCGAGAGCGGCGATGTCGTGGTCATCGATATCGGCGGACCGGTCGAGCCCGGATACAACTCTGATTCCACCCGCACGTACAGCATGGGGCAGCCGTCCGCGGAGGTTGCCGCACAGTTCGCGGTACTCGAGGCGGCGCAGCAGGCTGCGGTCGATTCGGTGCGGCCAGGAGTCTCCGCAGAATCCGTGGACGTTGCAGCCCGCGAAGTGCTTGCCGCACAAGGGCTTGCAGAGGTATTCGTTCACCGCACCGGTCACGGTATCGGGCTGTCCGTGCACGAGGAGCCGTACATCGTCGAGGGCAACACCATCGAACTCGTCGAAGGTATGGCCTTCAGCATCGAACCGGGAATCTACTTCCGCGGCAGTTGGGGTGCCCGTATCGAGGACATCGTTGTCGTGACCGCGGACGGTTGCGAGTCGTTCAACAACCGTCCGCACGGCCTGACTGTCCTCGCCTGATCAGCTTTCCTTGAATGCAGCGGACCCGAGTATGCGTGTGACGTCGATTTCGATGACCACGCGCGCGGGATTGACCCGTGGCTGGCGGTACCGCTCGGCATAGCGCCGAACGGCGTCGGCCACGGAGTCCGCGTCGGTGAGCACGCGTGCCGGCCCCTCGAGCGTGAGCCAGCGGCCACCGTCGACCGAACTGACGGCGGCGTATCCGCCACGCGCTGCGTTGATCGCCTTCTGTGAGCCACCGCTGGTGATCACGCGCGCTTTTCCGGCTTCCTGGTCCCAGGTGAACCCGACGGCAACGACGTGTGGGGTGCCGTTCGGACGCAACGTCGTGAGTGTCGCGAGGTGGTATTCACCGACGAACTTCAGCCCGTCTTCGGTGAGAGTCTGCTGTGACGATGGCGTGGTGGAGGGGGTGAGCGTCATGCCACGACGGTAATCCAGGACACTGGAGCGGTGACTGCGGGTGCGAACGTGAATGACATCGAGACGGTACTGCTCCTCGGCGGACGAAGTGAGATCGGCCTCGAGATCGGGGTCAGGCTCGCGCCGGGCCGCAACATCGTTCTGGCTGCCAGACGCAGCGGAGAGCTGTCGGAGCAGGAGCAGATGCTCAAAAACGCCGGCGCTGTCGAAGTCTCCACCGTCGAGTTCGACGCCGACGCTGTCGACACGCACGGAGACCTCCTGGGCGCCGTAGTCGCCGAGCACGGTCGGATTTCGATTGCAGTGCTGGCCTTCGGGATTCTCGGCGATCAGGCGCGTGCCGAAACCGACGCGGCGCATGCGGTCGCGGTGGTGCACACCGACTACGTGGCTCAGGTCAGCATCCTCACGCACCTCGCGGAGATCATGCGCCGACAGCGAACCGGAAAGATCGTGGTGTTCTCGTCCGTCGCCGGCGTTCGGGTTCGCCGCGCCAACTACGTCTACGGGAGCGCAAAGGCCGGCTTGGAGGGTTTTGCCAGCGGTCTGGGCGACGCGCTGCACGGTTCGGGCGTGCAGTTGATGCTGGTACGGCCAGGGTTCGTCATCGGGAAGATGACCGAGGGAATGTCGCCTGCCCCGATGTCGAGCACTCCGTCGCAGGTCGCGGACGCCGTCGTGCGGGGACTGAACTCCGGGGCGACGCGTGTGTGGGTACCGCGAGTTCTGCAGCCGGTGTTCTTCGTCATGCGGCTTCTGCCTCAGACGATCTGGCGCCGGATGCCGCGATGACCACACACCCGGTGGTGATCGTCGGCATCGGCGCCGACGGCTGGGATGGGCTGTCCGAGAGCGCAAAGGGCGCAATCCTGGGCGCGGAGGTCCTGATGGGGTCGCCGCGCCAATTGGACTTGGTCCCGGCGACACATCTCGGGGCACGGCGTGCGCCCACCAGGCTGACCTGGCCGTCTCCGATGATTCCGGCGTTGCCGTCGATGTTCGCCGAGAACGCGGACCGCAGAGTATGCGTGCTCGGCAGCGGTGACCCGATGTTCCACGGTCTCGGTGTCACATTGGTCAGGCTGCTCGGCGCGGACAACGTGCGAGTGATCTCCCACCCGTCGTCGGTGGCGTTGGCGAGCGCGCGAATGGGATGGGCATCGGCCGAGGTCGACGTCGTGAGCCTGGTGAACCGAGACTCGGCGACCGTCTTGGCGGCAGTGGTCGATGGCGCGCGCCTGTTGGTTCTGAGCAACGGGCGCTCGACACCGGGGGAGGTGGCTCGTCTGTTGTCCTGCGCGGGCTTCGGACGATCGACTCTGACTGTACTGGCCCAGCTGGGCGGGGCCGAGGAATCGCGGACCGTCACGGTGGCGGACGAGTGGGATCACGCGGACGAGGACGTGGACGCGTTGAACGTTCTGGCCGTCGAGTGCATCTCGGTCGATCATCCGTTGCGGCTGACTCGAATCCCGGGTCTACCGGATGCTGCGTTTGTCGGCGACGGTCAGATGACCAAGCAGGAGATCCGCGCATTGACGTTGTGTGCACTCGCACCGGCGCCGGGAGAACACCTCTGGGACGTGGGCGGTGGGTCGGGAACCGTCGCCATCGAGTGGATGCGAACTCACCCACGTTGCACTGCAACAACATTCGAGAAGATGGCGAGCCGCGTGTCGCAGATCGGTGCCAATGCACTCAATCTCGGCGTGCCCGCGTTGAACGTGAAAGGGGCCGCGCCGGAGGCGTTTGCGGACGAAGTCCGACGTCCCGATGCGGTGTTTGTCGGCGGCGGCGTCACGCAACCGGGAATGCTCGAAGCGTGCTGGGAGCAGTTGAGCGTGGGTGGTCGTCTGGTCGCGAACGCCGTGACCGCCGAGTCCGAATCGTTGCTGCTCGGCTGGATGAGTCGCCATGGTGGGACGCTGAGACGCTTTCAGGTGCAGCGCGCCGAGCCGTTGGGAACGTTCAACGTTTGGCGACCGCAACTTCCGGTGGTCCAATGGTCCGTCACAAAACGTCAGCCGTCTGCAGGCGCAGACACAGATACGCCGGAGGAATCCTCACAATGACCGTTCATTTCATCGGTGCGGGTCCCGGTGCGGCCGATCTGATCACTGTCCGCGCGCAGCGCATCATCGCCGCGAGCCCCGTGTGCCTGTACGCCGGCAGCCTTGTTCCGGCGGAATTGCTCGAGTGGTGCCCGGTCGGCGCACAGGTCGTGGATACCGCTCGCCTGAGCCTGGACGAGATCACCGCGATCCTTGTCGAAGCGCACTCGGCCGGGCTGGACGTCGCGCGTTTGCATTCCGGTGATCCGTCGATCTTCAGTGCAGTGGCAGAGCAAGCTCGTCGCCTGGACGCCGCAGGAGTCGATTTCGACATGATTCCCGGTGTTCCTGCATTTACCGCGGCTGCAGCCGCGCTGGGGCGCGAGCTGACTGTCCCAGGCGTCTCGCAGACCATTGTTCTCACCCGAGTCTCCACCTTGTCGACGGCAATGCCGGAGGGCGAGGATCTGCGGTCCCTCGGCCGCAGCGGCGCGACGATGGTGATTCACCTCGGCGCTCATCGCATCGAACAGATCGCATCCGAGTTGGCCGACAATTACGGCGAGGACTGCCCGGTCGCGGTGGTCGCCTTCGCCTCACGGCCCGAGGAGATCGTTGTTCGAGGCACTTTGAAGACGATCGTCGAACTTGTTCATGCGGCCGGCATCACGAAGACGGCCGTCGTGATCGTCGGCCGAGTGTTGACTGCGGAGGGGTTTCCGGACAGCTACCTCTACTCGGCAGCGCGCGAGAGAAGCACACACTGACCTCGACAGGTACTCGTCGTCGCGTGCTCCTGCTCGGCGGCACAGGCGAAGGTCGAGTGATCGCTTCTCGCTTGGCCGGTTCAGCCGACCTCGAGGTTGTCACATCGCTGGCCGGCCGGGTTCGTGATCCTCGATGGCCCGAGGGGGAAGTGCGTATCGGCGGGTTCGGGGGAGCCGAAGGGCTGTCGGAGTGGTTGTCGGCCAATGATATTCGTGCAGTGCTCGACGCCACGCATCCGTTTGCCGCTCGCATCACCCAGAATGCGTTCGAAGCGTGCCTTGCGAATTCCGTGCCGTACGCCATGTACCGACGCCCGCCCTGGCGCGAGCAACTCGGTGACACTTGGCTTCCGGCACACGATCTCGATCACGCCGCAGAGTTGGTGCCGACGGTCGGCTCACGCGCTTTTCTGACGATCGGGAGGCAAGGAGTTTCGGCGTTCGACCGCGTGAAGAGCGTCTCGTTTCTCGTGCGCTCGATCGATCCGCCCTCGGGGACCTTGCCGCCTCACTCGCAATTGCTGCTCGCACGTGGTCCATTCGACATCGAAGCGGAAGTCGATCTGATGCGAACTCACAGCATCGACGTCGTGATCACCAAGAACAGTGGCGGCGAGCAGACGTACGCAAAGATCGCCGCAGCCAGGCAATTGTCGATCCCGGTGATCGTCGTCGAACGACCACCGATCCCGGCGACCGTCCCGGCATTCGGTACCGAAGCCGAGGCGATGGACTGGCTCACGGCTTTCGGTCGTGGAACGGCGCTGTGAGGCCGACATCGCGTTCGCTTCAGGTTCGTCTAAGGTTCCGTGACCATACTGGAGGGATGTTTGGATTTTTCGACGCCGCACTGCGGGACCGCGCATGAGAGTGTCGGTTCCCGGAATGAGCCGTCGAAAACCATCGGGAATTCACGTGCGGACGCTCCATGCTCGCGTGAAATTGCTGACTGCAGGCCTGGTGGCGATCGCGGTGATCGTGTCGGCGTCGGCGGTGTACATAGTGTTCAACGCGTATTTGCAAGGCAACGTCGATCGGCAACTCGAGCGCACGAGTGACGCGATCACCGACACCGTCAATTTCGGCGGTGTCACACCGGTTCTGGGGTTGACGGCCGGCGCGGATACAGCGGTCATCCAGGCGGTGGGGCTTCTCACTGCCGACGGCGCCTTGGTGACGGCGACTCCCGGTCTGCCGCCGTTCAGCACGAGCGCAGACGCCATCAGGTCGATTGCAGACGGCAATTCGTCGCAGACAATCGCGACCGTTGATGCGTATCGAATTCTTGTCGAGCCCTCGGTTGCGGGCCAGACTTTGGTTGTCGCGCAATCCCTGGGGCCGACGCGTTCGGTACTCAAGCGACTGGCAGTGGTGTTGGCGGCACTCGGGGCGGCCGGAATCGCCCTAGCTTACGCAGCCGGAGATGCTGTGGCACGCACAGGATTACGGCCGATCGCGCGACTCACTGCGGCGACGCGGCGGGTCGCCGAAACGGATGATCTTGCGCCGATCCCGGTGACCGGTGACGACGAGTTGGCGTCGTTGACAGTCAGTTTCAATCGGATGCTCGGGACGTTGTCGGAATCGCGGGCACGCCAGAGAAGTCTGATCACCGAAGCGGGCCAGGACCTTCTGGCTCCTTTGACTGCACTTCGCACCAATATCGAGTTGTTGATGTCTTTCGATACCAAGTCCGGCGCGATTTCCGAGGCGGATGCAACGCAGCTGCGTGAGGAAATCACCGACCAGATGATGGAGTTGACGCTCCTCGTCGGAGAGTTGGTGGACCGTGCGCGGGTTGACGAAAGCACGTTGGGGAGAGGAGATTCCCTCTAAATCGGACGTCTGACCAGCGACTTTGTTGCATTCGTAATTGAAGCAATGGAAGGAGCGCTGGTAATGTGGGGCAATTGTGAAGTTTTTGGGTATAGCTGGAATGTGGCGCGAACCGTGGGGTTTGCTGGGCGGGGGCCTTTGGAGGACGAGAGGGATTCAGTGGTCAAGCAAGCACGCGCCGAGCTGACTCGGCAGCAAATCGTTGCCGGCGCGGCCGCGCAGTTCGAGAAGACTGGTTACGGCAGCACCAGCATGGCCGACATAGTCTCGGGGGCCGGTACTACCAAGGGCGCGTTGTATTTCCATTTCGCGTCGAAGGACGAGCTCGCGCAATTCATCATTGCCGAACAGCATCGGCTCTCGATCGAGTCGGTGCAGGCGATTTCCGCGACGGGCAAGGACCCGTTGGAACAGATGATCATGCTCACGCACGAAATGGCACGCCAGATTGTCGACGAGCCGATCGTTCGCGCGGGCATTCGCCTCACGCTGGAACTGAGCACGTACGAGGGGCCGGTGGAACCGTACGCCGAATGGATCTCGGCAATCACCGATCTCACCGCCAGAGCTCAGGCGGAAGGTGAAATCCGAAAATCGGTCAGCGCAGAATCGTTCGGCAGGTTCATGCCCTCGGCATTCACGGGGGTACAGCTGGTTTCGAACGTTCTCACCCGACGCTCGGATCTTCCGGATCGTGTCGACGAGATGTGGCAGATCCTGCTTCCGGGGATCGTCAGCGACGAACTTTCCGGTGATATCGAGCGCCTCGTCAAGTCGCGGTGGACTCCGGCGGCGGCGTAGCCTGCGGGACATGGCCGTCACGCGGATAGTTTCGGATCTGTCGAGTAGTTCGCTCGAGGCCGCGCAGCGCTTCTACACCGAAGTGCTGGGCCTCGAAGTTGTCATGGATCACGGGTGGATCGTGACGTTGGCTTCGCCGACGGATCCGTCATTGCAGATCAGCGTCATGACGCACGACGCTCATGCGCCCGTAGTACCGGACGTCTCCGTCGAGGTGGATGATCTCGACGCGGCGTACGAGGCCGCGGTGCAGCGCGGCGACACCATCGTCTATCCCGTCACCGAGGAGCCGTGGGGGGTCCGCAGGTTCTTCGCTGCCGACCCCGACGGCCACGTGATCAACATCCTCAGCCACCGACGCGAGCAATGATGGCGTCCCGCCCGGGCGGGCTGACGTACCTCGAGGTGGGCGCAACGTCAGGCGTTCTCCCCGCCGGCTATCACCACGTTCACGAGAGCGCGACGGTCGGATCCGGACGGGAGGATTTCGAGGTTGCCGCTCGAACCGTCGCGAATTGGGGAATGCACCGCGGAGCCGGTCTGGCCGTACGGACGGCAGCCCCGACCGCCGTGGCGGGTCAGGATGCGACTTTCGGACTCGGTCCGGTAACTATCCCCGTTCGGATCGTCTATGTCGTCGACGAACCCAATCGCAAGGGCTTCGCGTACGGAACCCGCGCGGGCCACCCCGAATGCGGGGAGGAATTGTTTGTCGTCCAGTTCGACGAGGCCAGCCAAGCGGTTCGTATCGAGATCGTTGCGTTCTCCAAGCCCGGAACGTGGTGGGTGCGTCTCGGCGCTCCGATCGGACGTCGAGTACAGGCGTTTGTTACGCGCCGCTACATCCGTGCCGTCCGCGCGAGCGTCGCCCGATCGCGGGTATGACCGCTGCCGGGCGCGCTGGAAAAATGATTGGACGAGCTTCGGTTCGGGTTGATAGCTTGTGCGAGACCGTGACAACACGCCAGGAGGTGAGACCCATGAACGCTGTAACCATGTGGGTGCTCCCACTCGTGTTCACGGATCGGCGATTGACGTAGGTGTCGCCGGGAGCGCCTCGAGTAGGCAATCCCGAAAGGTAACACCATGCAATCCAATTCTCAGACCATCGAATTCACCTCCGAGACAACGTCGAACGGTGTCATCGAACGCCATTTCGTTGTAGACGACATCACCGGCGTGCTCTGGTCACCGCCATCCGGATCCGTCGGATCACCACTTCTGCTGTCCGGGCACTCCGGCGGCATGCACAAGAAGGCGCCGGGACTGGTTGCCAGCGCACTCCACAGTGTGAGCTCCCACGGGTTCGCAGTCGCCGCGATCGACGCGCCCGGACATGGCGATCGGCCGCGGAACACACAGGACGAACAGTGGGTCGAGGCGATCCACCAGGCTAGGGCGGCCCACGAGTCGATCGCTCCGATCGTCGTCGAGTACAACCGATCGCTGGCGGAGCGTGCAGTGCCGGAATGGCAGCGGACAATCGACGCTCTGCAAACGCTGCCCGACGTCGACGCCGACGCTCCGATCGGCTTTGGCGGCGTGTCGCTAGGGGTCGTGACCGGGCTGATGTTGGCCCCGGTCGAATCCAGGATCGCTGCCGTGAGCTTCGGTGGAGTTTTTGTGGACGACTCCCTCATCGAAGCGGCACGAAAGCTCACGGCCCCAGTCGAGTACCGGATCCCTTGGGACGACAAGGATTACGACCGCACGTCAGGGGTAGCGTTGTTCGATGCCTTCGGCTCGACGGAGAAGACGCTGCACGCCTACTCGGGCAGGCACTATCCGGTGCCCGACTACGAGCGCGACAGTTCGGCTCGGTTTTTCGCCCGCCACCTCGGCGGGAGCGCCGGCGCTCCCATGAGCTGACGTGAACACGTATCGGCGTCCGGCCTGTGTCGGACGCCGATACGATCTCGACCAGGTTTCGTTTCTCAGCAAGACCCGAAGTAGTGGCGTCACCGAATCCTGCATCAATTTGACCAAAGCTTTTCAGATGATCATTTTTGTGGCGCTCGCGATGGTGGCGATTTCGATCCTTCGCTCGCTAGTAGCCGTCCAGCTTGGCCATTTTTGCTGAGGCGCTCGATGGCGACATATGTCCTTACGGTCCGCCGGGCGGAATGAACTTGTTCGTGATCCAGTTCGATGCTTCGATCTCGTCGAGGGTTGTCCGGAGAACTTCGGTGGCTAATGTTCATGCTGTGCCGAGTGTCCGGTCAATACCGAACACCGAACAAGACTGGAAACTCTTCTCTCGCCCGAACTGAGGCGACGACATGTGTTTCAACCGCGCATGTCCAGCCATGCGTCGACTACCCGTCCGATACCTGACCCGGGGGCGGTATTTGAGTGGGCCGATATCGCACGGCGACTGCACCCGACTGGAACTCGTGGCGGTCGACGAGCTCAAGCTGGATGCGCTTGCGCAGACCGGCGAGCAACGTCGGTCCGTGTCCGGCAAGGACCGGTTGCACAACGAACTCGTACTCGTCGATCAGTCCCAGGTCTGCCAATGCCAGGGGGAGTGTCACGCCGCCAACCCACAGACCTTCGCCGGGCTGCTCCTTGAGCCGTTGAATCGCTGACCCCAAGTCGCCTTGCACGAGTTCGGCATTCCAATCGACCCCGCTCAGCGTGCTCGACACGACGTACTTCTTAGCCCGGTCCATTGCCTCGGCGAACGGGATCTCCCACTCGTCCATCCAGTCAGGCCACGCCCCCGTTGCGGGCCGCCGCCACGCCGACTCCATCATCTCGTAGGTCACCCGGCCGAACAGCAAAGCATCGGCTCGTTCCATCTGAGCGGTCCAGTAGCGCATCGACTCCTCGTCGGGTGGAAGCCCCGCCTCGTGATGGCAGCAGCCGTCGAGGGTGACGTTGATCGAGTATCGAAGTGGTCTCATCTCGTTGTTCTCCCCTGATACGCGCAGAGTGACAGCACCGGACCGTACTCAGACTACTGCCGGGCCGTCGGTGTAGATCAGGTTCGGGACCTGGAGTCACGCGGGGGTCGACCGAACAGTAACCAGACGAGCGCACCGAGTACAGGCACCGCGATCACCAGTGCCGACCACCAGAATTTGCTCCCCAAGCGGTCGAAATCGGTGCGCACGATCGCCACGAGCGCGCTAATCGTGATGAAGATCCAGGCAAGAACGAAGACGGTGAAGGTGATGTCCATCCAAAGCGGAATGGTGGGGTTGGGGGTCGATTCGTTCACGCTTCCAGACCACTTTCGACGACTGTGCCTTGATGAAACAACACGCTCCATCGATTCTCGGTGAACCGCCAGATGGATGATCGCTCGGTAACTCGTTGCGCTTGCGCCAGCCGGTACGTCACCAGATACGTGTCAGGCGCAATCCGGCTCAGCGCTGGCCGGTCAGCCGTCCACCCGAGTTCGGCGGCGTCGTTCACCTCGCCGCGGAGGCGTCGGCGCTCAACTACCGACTGCACGTAGTCGCGGGTGTATCGAGCGCCGGAGGCTCCGATCTCCCGGAACTGCGGGTCGACGACCGCATCGAACTCGTCTCGTGACATCGCTACTCGAGTCCGGTGAAACAGAGGTTCGAACTCCATCAACTCGTCGAGGATCGGGCGAAACTCGTGTGGGGTCGTCACGACTGCTCCGAGAACTGCGCCCTCATCTCGATCCCTATCTCCGCGTGTCGCAGGAGGAAGGCCTTCTCGTCATACCCCTTGCGCCGCAACCAGAGAGTGACCTCGCTGTTGCATTTGCTTGCATTGCACGAGCGGCACGCCGGTGCGATGTTGTCGAGTGTGTAGCGCCCACCGCGGGAGATCGCCAGCACGCAGTCACGTTGCGGCGACTCGTCCGACTCGCCGCAGTACGCGCAGCCACCCCAGGCCGCTTTGAGCGCGGACCACTGCTCGACGGACAGATCGTGCTCCACCAAATCCATCCGGCGTTTCCGTTTACGCGCGTATCTTGCTTTCCGGGTCCGGTTGACGGGCATGACGCCATGCTATCGCCGTGCGGCGTTCACTCCGGGTAGCGCCGCGGGGTGAACACCTGACGGCCCGAACCGGTTTCGACGACCGTCGTCATCGAGGAGCCGACGATCAGCAGAGTTCGCATGTCGATCTCGGAAGGCTCGAGCTCGCCGAGGGTCACGACGCGAACTGATTCCTCGGCACCGGCAACATCGCGGCCGATGACGACGGGAGTCTCGGGGGAGCGGTGCTCGAGCACGAGGTCCTTCATGGCTTGGACCTGCCACGTCCGGGACTTCGACGCCGGGTTGTAGACCGCAAATGCCATGTCCGCGGCTGCAACTGCCGAGATACGGCGCGCGACGACATCCCACGGCTTGAGGCGATCAGACAACGAGAGCACCGCGTAGTCGTGCCCGAGGGGAGCGCCGACGCGACTGGCGACAGCGTTTGCCGCCGTCATGCCGGGAAGGATGCGGACCGGCACCCCGCGCCACTGGTCTTCGGCGGCAACTTCGAGAACTGCTGCAGCCATGGCGAATACGCCGGGATCACCCGAGGAGACGACAGCTACACGGGCGCCGTTCTTCGCCAGGTCCAACGCCATCGCGGCGCGTTCCGCTTCGACGCGGTTGTCGCTGGAATGGCGACGCTGGCCCGGACGCGTCGGCACGCGATCGACGTACGGGCCGTAGCCGACGAGGTCGGTTGCCAACGAAAGCTCATGCGCCACTTCGGGTGTGGTCCAGGCGGTGTCGCCCGGCCCGAGTCCGACCACGACCACCTCGCCGCGAGACTCGGTCGCAGGTCGAGGGTTGTTCGACGGGCTCGGAACGATGGCGATCGAAAAGTACGGAACTCCGTCCGGGTCGACCTCGGCAGCGGATTCGACGCGTTGACGTGTGGTGCTCGCGCGCTCGACGTAGTGAGCTTCATCCAAGCGGCCGGAATCCTCGAGCGATTGGAGGACCGGTGGGAAGGTACGTCCGAGCTTGAGGATGGCCGCGGCGTCGGTTTCCTTGAGCCGCCTGGTCAGCTCGGCCTGCGGCAACGTTCCGGGCAGGATCGTGAGGATCTCTTCACCCTCGACCAGCGGCTTTCCGAGTGCAGCAGATGCCGCGCTGACGGAGGTGACGCCGGGAATCACTTCGGCGTCGAAGCGATCGGCCAGTCTCTTGTGCATGTGCATGTAGGAGCTGTAGAAGAGCGGATCGCCGGCGGCGAGCAACGCGACGGTTCGACCGGCCGCGAGGTGAACTGCCAGCCGTTCGGCAGCTGCTTCGTAGAACTCGTCCATCGCGCCCTGGTATCCGCCGGGATGATCAACGGTCTCGGTGGTCACGGGGTAGACGAGGTGTTCTTCGATCTGTCCTTCGCGCATGTACGGCGCTGCAACTCCGCGGGAGATGCTCTTGCCGTGCCGCGCGGAGTGGAACGCAACCACATCGGCCTCGCCGATGACGCGGGCGGCCTTGACGGTCACCAATTCGGGATCGCCGGGGCCGATACCGACACCCCAGAGCTTGCCTGCACTCATTCGACTTCGCTCGCAATCGCATTGACGACGGCGGCGGTGATCGCGCTGCCGCCGCGTCGGCCGCGGAGAACGAGATGATCGATCCCGCTGGCGTGTTCGATGAGGGCTTCCTTCGACTCGGCAGCGCCGATGAAGCCGACCGGACCTCCGACGATGGCGGCCGGACGGGGTGCGCCGGCTTCGATGAGGTTCAGGAGATGGAACAGTGCGGTGGGTGCGTTTCCGATCGCGACAACAGCGCCCTCGAGCTTGGCTCCCCACAGTTCGAGAGCAGCCGCCGAGCGAGTGTTGTCGATGGTCGACGCCAGCACGGGAACCCGCGGATCGCCGAGGGTGCAGATGACGTCGTTGCCGGCGGGCAGACGCTTGCGCGTGATGCCGGCAGCCACCATCTGGGCGTCGCAGAAGATCGGCGCGCCGTCGCGCAGAGCTGCGCGCGCAGCCGAGACGACACCGGGTGTGAAGGCGACGTCGTCGACGAGATCGACCTGGCCACTTGCATGAATCATGCGCACTACAGCTTGCGAGACATCCGCCGGGAAACGGCTCAGGTCGGCTTCGGCCCGAATGGTGGCAAAGGACTGGCGATAGATTTCCGCGCCGTCACGGATGTACTCGATCATGTGCCACACGATAGAGGCATCACCGATCGGGCGGATTCACCCGGTAACCGTCACCCGTCGCGATTACATCCGCTACGTCCCCGCGGGGACGTCCGCAGCTGCGGTCGCACCCGGCCCAGTGCTGGCGCCCGACAACCGGAAGTTCTGCCTGCTCGACCGCGGTGATCGCGTCGGCGCGCACATCGGCGAGCGACTTCTCGCATCCCGGACTTCCGGTGCAGGCGGTGACCTCGAGCCACGGTGAGTTCTCGTCGAAGATCAACCCCATGGGTGCCAGCACCCGGACTACCTGCTCGGCTGCCCATTCGTCGAGGTCGAAGATATGCACCGATCGCCACGGTGTCACGACGACGGGCTTGTCGACGGCTGCGAGGAACTCGGCCAGCCGAGCGTCGAGCAGCCCGAATCGCAGGCCGCCGCCCAGAGCTACGGTCCCGTCGCGCTGCTCGAGCCAGCCGATAGTGGGCCGCGCATCCGGCGTGAGGTCCGCCGCAACGGTGGACTCGGCGGTCAGACCCAGCTGCTCGAGGGTGCGTTCGATTCCGTCCGGAACCTCGGCCAGGCGCCAGTGCTTGTCGCGAACGTCGAGGAATGATCGAGCCGCCTCGAGGAGCAATTCGACGGCGTCGTCCGCCTGGACGAGATGAGTGGTGTGGTGACCGGCGAGCACCAGTGAATGCTCGGTGGCGCTGCGCGCATGGAGTCCGAAATCGCCCCGTAGCCCGGTGATGTCTCCGCGCCCGTCGTCGAGGGTGAACAGGGTTCGCCCTGGCAGATCTGCCAATGCTTGATCCGCTTGGATCGCCGAATCGAGACGGTGGACCAGTTCACGAATGTCGGCGACGCCCCCGATACGGCCGGACAGTGGGGACGCGAGGATGTTGCGCACTCGCTCGTGCGTCGCTGACGGCAGCAGACCGGCCGAAGCGATACGCGCCGCGAAGGCTTCGGGGTCCGAGACCGAGCGCAGTTGTACGTTGCCCCTCGAGGTGAGTTCCATCTGCCCGTTGCCCAGATCGCGCGCCGCGTCGGCGAGCGTCTGCAACTGGGTGGGGGTGAGGAGTCCGCCGGGTAGGCGCACGCGTGCCAGTGCGCCGTCGGCGGCGTGGTGAACTTGCAGTGCACCCGGGCACGCGTCTGGCTGTGAACGGTCCGTGGGCATGGCTCCAGGGTACGACCTGTCATGAGTGCCTTCTGCGGACCGGTAGCATCACCACCACCAGTGACGGCAGTTGAGGAAACCGGTGAAAGTCCGGTGCGGTCGCGCCACTGTGAGTGTTGCTCGAGCGGGACGTGTTTCCGCCCGGAAACACGAGTCAGACCCTCAACCGCCGTCGATGACAGATCTGTGCCACGGGGCGCGAAACCCCAGGAAGGCTTCACCCGTGATTCTTCTGCTCTCCACGTCCGACACCGATCTGCTGAGCGCCCGCGCCAGCCAGGAAGCCGGCGACGGAGTTTCCTACCGCTGGGCCAACCCCTCACGCTTGCTGGTCTCGGAGGACTTGCCGCCCTTGCTCGACGGCGTCGACCTCGTGATCGTTCGTATCCTCGGCAGCCGTCGCAGCTGGGAAGACGGCTTGGACATGGTCCTCGCCTCCGGACTTCCCGTAGTCGTTCTCGGCGGCGAGCACGCGCCGGACGCCGACCTCATGGAGTGCTCGACGGTTTCCGCCGGTGTTGCTGCCGAGGCGCACAACTACCTGGCCGAGGGTGGCGCACAGAATCTGGCACAGCTGCACCACTTCCTGTCCGACACCGTCCTGCTCACCGGCCACGGGTTCGAACCGCCGGCCCACCTGCCTTCCTGGGGCATCGCTGATTTCGCGCCCGATCTCGACTCGGCGAGCGGTCCGGTCATCGCAGTTCTGTACTACCGCGCCCAGCATTTGGCCGGAAACACCCGGTACATCCAGGCGTTGTGCGACGCGGTCGCCGAGGCCGGTGGCACCGCGCTGCCGATCTACTGCGCATCTCTGCGAACCGCAGAAGCCGAACTTCTGAGCACGCTCCGCCGCGCCGACGCCATGGTCGTGACAGTTCTTGCTGCCGGTGGCACGAAGCCCGCGACCGCGTCCGCCGGTGGCGACGACGAAGCCTGGGATGTCGCCGCACTCGCTGCGCTCGACGTCCCCATCCTGCAGGGCCTGTGCCTGACCAGTAGCCGCGCCACCTGGGACGAGAACGACGACGGACTGTCGCCTCTCGACGTCGCGACCCAGGTCGCGGTGCCGGAATTCGACGGCCGCATCATTACCGTCCCGTTCTCCTTCAAGGAAATCGACTCCGACGGACTGTCCACGTACGTCCCCGACGTCGAGCGCGCTGCCCGTGTCGCCGGGATCGCGGTCCGTCACGGCAAGCTGCGCCACATTCCCACCACCGAGCGTCGCGTTGCTCTGATGCTCTCGGCGTACCCGACCAAGCACGCCCGCATCGGCAACGCCGTCGGTCTCGATACTCCGGCGAGCGCAATCGACCTGCTCACCGAAATGCGTTCTGCCGGTTACGATCTCGGTCCGGTCGACGGTCCGGACGCAGTTCCCGGCCTGGCGGCGAAGGACGGCGACGCGCTGATCCATGCCCTGATCGCGGCCGGCGGACAGGATCCCGACTGGCTCACTGCCGAGCAGCTCGAGGGCAATCCGATCCGCATCTCGGCAGCGAAGTACCGCGAATGGTTCGCCACCCTGCCCGAGGAACTGCGCAGCGGTGTCGAAGAGCACTGGGGCGCAGCGCCCGGAGAGCTGTACGTCGACCGCTCGCAGGATCCCGACGGCGAAATTGTCATCGCGGCACTGCGATTCAACAACATCGTCCTCATGGTCCAGCCGCCGCGGGGATTCGGTGAAAAGCCCGTCGCGATCTACCACGACCCGGATCTGCCGCCGAGCCACCACTACCTCGCGGTCTACCGCTGGATCGCTGCAACACCGGACAACGGCGGATTCGGCGCCGACGCCGTTGTGCACCTCGGCAAGCACGGAAACCTCGAATGGTTGCCCGGCAAGACACTCGGCATGTCCAGCAACTGCGGTACCGACGCAGCCCTGGGCGACCTGCCGCTGATCTACCCGTTCCTCGTCAACGACCCGGGTGAAGGAACACAGGCAAAGCGTCGCGCCCACGCGACTCTCGTCGATCACCTGATCCCGCCGATGGCCCGCGCCGAAAGCTACGGCGACATCTCCCGCCTCGAGCAACTGCTCGACGAGCACTCCAATATCTCCGCACTCGACCCGTCCAAGCTCCCTGCCATTCGCCAGCAGATCTGGACGCTGATGCGGGCGGCCAAGATGGACCACGACCTCGGCCTCGCGGAGCGTCCCGAAGAAGACGTGTTCGACGACATGCTCCTGCACGTCGACGGTTGGCTGTGTGAGATCAAGGACGTCCAGATCCGCGACGGTCTGCACATTCTCGGCCGCGCACCCGAGGGCGACGCCGAAATCGAACTGGTCCTGGCCATGCTCCGTGCCCGTCAGATGTGGGGCGGCGAACAGAGTGTCCCTGGTCTGCGCGAAGCTCTCGGGCTCAGCGAAGACGGCGACGAGTCCCGCAACCGTGTCGACGACGTCGAGGAAAAGGCGCACGCTCTGGTTCGCGGCATGTACGACGCCGATTGGAACCCCGCTGCGGCAGAACAACTCAGCGACGACGAGACCGTCGTGAAGATCCTTCAGTTCGCCGCCACCGAAGTGGTTCCACGCCTCCGACAGACGAACAACGAGATCAAGCAGGTCCTGCACGCGCTCGACGGCGGCTTCATCGCCGCCGGCCCGAGTGGGTCACCGCTGCGCGGCCTGATCAACGTGCTTCCCACCGGTCGTAACTTCTACTCCGTCGATCCCAAGGCAGTTCCCTCACGACTTGCGTGGGAGACCGGTCAGGCGATGGCCGAGTCGCTCGCCGCTCGATATCTCGCCGATCACGGCGAGTACCCGCGCTCGGTGGGTCTGTCCGTGTGGGGTACCGCCGCCATGCGTACCTCCGGCGACGACATCGCCGAAGTGTTCGCGCTCCTCGGTGTTCGCCCTGTCTGGGACGAAGCAAGCCGACGTGTGGTCAACCTCGAAGTCATCGATCTCGAAGAGCTCGGCCGCCCGCGCATCGACGTCACCGTCCGCATCTCCGGATTCTTCCGTGATGCGTTCCCGCACGTGCTCGCACTGCTCGACGACGCTGTTCAGTTGGTCGCCGCATTGGACGAGACGGACGAGCAGAACTACGTGCGCGCCCACGCGCAGGCCGACCTTGCCGAGCACGGCGATGCCAGGCGTGCGACCACCCGCATCTTCGGTTCGAAGCCCGGAACTTACGGCGCCGGCCTGCTGCAACTCATCGACTCCAAGACCTGGCGCGGTGACGACGACCTCGCCGAGGTGTACACCAACTGGGGCGGCTTCGCGTACGGCCGTGGGCTCGACGGAATCCCGGCAGCCGACGACATGCGCAGTGCTTACCGTCGAATCAACGTGGCGGCCAAGAACACCGACACGCGTGAGCACGACATCGCCGATTCGGACGACTACTTCCAGTACCACGGCGGCATGGTTGCCACCGTGCGCGCGCTGACCGGAAAGTCGCCCGAGGCGTACATCGGCGACAGCACTCGGCCGGAATCGGTTCGCACACGCACACTTTCGGAAGAGACCGCACGTGTCTTCCGGGCGCGCGTGGTCAATCCCCGCTGGCTCGACGCGATGCGCCGTCACGGGTACAAGGGTGCGTTCGAGATGGCGGCCACGGTCGACTACCTCTTCGGGTACGACGCCACCACAAACGTGGTCGCGGACTGGATGTACGAAAAGCTCGCCGAGACCTACGTTCTGGACGAGCAGAACCAGAAGTTCATGACGCAGTCCAACCCGTGGGCCTTGCACGGAATCGCCGAGCGGCTCCTCGAAGCCGCCGAGCGCAACATGTGGGAGCACCCCGAGCAGAAGACACTCGACGGCTTGCGTCAGGTGTACCTCGAAACCGAAGGCGAACTCGAGGGGGAGTAAACCTCGATCACCGTCAGGTCCGGGCGCTGAAGTGCTTCAGCGTCCGGACTTGATGATCTGAGCGATGTTCCGCTCCGCCAGAGCAGTGATGGTCAGTGACGGATTGACGGTGCCGGTGCTGCCCGGAATGGCAGCGCCGTCCATCACGTATAGGCCGTCGTAGCCCTTGACTCGCCCGTAGCCGTCGGTGGCCTTGCCCAGAACCGCACCGCCGAGGGGATGCGCGGTGAACGAGGAATTGACGTCTTTCGCGAACGGCAGGGCGGACGGCAGCGTGGTGCCGGCGAAGGCCATCTTGTTCTGGACGGCGCGCAGGGCCTCGACGGTGGCGTCGTTGCCGTTCTTCGGCCAGTTCAGCACCACCCGATCGGAGCCGCCGTCGTAGGCGAAGTCGGCGCGCTGCGAGTCGAGGGTCATCCCCAAGGTTCCGAGCATGCCGATGTTGACGGGCAAGCCGGGGACATACCAATTCTCGAGGGAGAGCGGCATTCCCGACTCGTCGACGATGCGTGATGCCGACGGTGCGGCTTGCGCAGTGCCGTCACTGAAGCCGAACGAGCGCACCATCCCGGCGTCGCCGTTCGTTCCCCAGCCCTTACCGACGTGTTCGTTGAGGTTGGGCAGCGCGCCCGTCGCCTGGGCGCGTACCAGCAGTTCGGAGGTGCCGATCGAGCCGGCGCCGAGGAACAGACGGTCACAGGTAAGAGTCTTCCGGGCCAGAACGCCACCCGTCGGATCCGTCGATTCGACGTCGACGACGTAGCGTCCATCACGTTCGCGACTGATCGCGAGCACCTGATGTCCGTAACAGACGGTGGCTCGTCCGGTGGCTTCGGCGGCGGGAATGTAGTTCTGTGTGAGGTCGAACTTCGCGCCGTTGGAGTTACCCATGTTGCTGTCACCGACAGTGGCCGAGGCTCGGGTTCGGCCGTCGAGTTCTGAGCGCACCACGTCCCAGTTCCAGATCCCGTCGATCCGCTGCGGATCGAATCCGGCACGACGAGCGTCCTGATCCCAACGACGCGAGTGACCGAAGTTCGGGGTTTGGTAAATGTCTTCGGGCAACGGGCTCAGACGCAGCATCTGGCGCACTTTGGGGTACCAGGTGGACGCCATCTCGTCGTAGTCGAGGGAGTTGCCGAAGACTGCGTCGAAGAATCGGCGCTCGGGCGCGATCATCACGCCGGTGAAGATGATGGAACCACCGCCGACTGCAGCGCCGCGCCAGACCGAGATGTGTTGGTAGTCGGTGGCATCGAGGACGCCGCTGAAGTAGTCGCACGCCACGGGGAGTCCGGTGAGGTTGGTGAACGATGTTCGCCGGAAGACTCCGCGGCCGTCGGCCAGCATGTCGGAGGTGTGAATCTCCCGTTGCGGATCATGCGGCCACCGAAGTCCGCGTTCGAGGATGGTGATCTGGGTGCCGCTCTGCGCCAACCGGAGGGCGGTGGCGCTGGCGCCGAATCCGGACCCGATGACGATGGCTTCGGAATGCTCCGGGGGAGTAGGAGATGGTGCGAACAACTCGGGGACGAGCGCGCGGTAGTGATCAGCACCCATCGGGAGCGCCCGCAGTGGTGCGGGGGTGGCGTGGCTGGTCGACGTCGACATGAGCGGCGCCGCGGCTGCAACTGCCGCCCCCGCCCCGGCGGCTTTGAAAAAGTCACGACGCTGCATGTCACGGCGCTGCATGTGTAAGTTCGACTCCCCAGTTCGACGGTTTGCCTCAGAATAACTCGAGATGGAGTTCGGGGACGAAACGGCGTGTCCGACGTCATGAAGAACCGGATAAAACGTGCATAAGTGGCACTTCCTGGGTGGTACTGATCGGTCACCAGATAGTCGCGGAAACCTGTCGGTGTTCAGCGAGAGGCGCTCGCACCTATCCTCGAGGAGTGAACCCCGACTTCAAGCGCGTCTCCGAGGCCAAGTACGTCCTACTCACGACCTTCCGCAAGGACGGAACGCCGGTGGCGACTCCACTCTGGGCCGCGCCGGACGGCGACAAGCTCCTCATGTGGACCGTCACCGATTCCTACAAGGTCAAGCGCATCAGGCGAAACCCGTCGGTCACCGTCGCTGCGTGTGACGCTCGGGGAAATCCCAAGGGTGAACCGGTGGCCGCCGTCGCCGAGATCCTCGACGGACCGGGCACCGATCATGCTCGCGACGCGATAGCACGTCGGTACGGAATCCTCGGCTGGATCACCATGAAAGGCAGTCTCCTGCGCCGCGGCAAGACCGGAACGATCGGACTTGCCATCACTGCAGCCTGACCGCGCGTCAGTTGCCGAGCAGATCGTCCAACGCTGAATCGAACCGCGGATACGTGAAGGGGAAGCCTTTGTCCGCCAACACTTTCGATACGGCATGACGACCCGTCAGGCCCAGGGCAGCGTCGCTGCGAAGAAGGAACGCGCCGAATCTGACCATGAAAGCGGGCGTCGGCGGCGCAGGTGGCCGGTGAAGGTGCTTGCGCAGCCCGGCCATCAGTTCTGAGTTTCGGACGGGATCCGGAGCCGTCGCGATGACCACGCCCGAGGCAGCCGAATCGGGTTCGAGTGCCCAGCGCACTATCGACAGCCAGTCCTCGATGTGAATCCAACTGGTCCACTGCCTACCCGAGGCGACGCGTCCGCCCAGACCGAGACGCACGAGCAACAGCAGTCGCTCGAGCGCCGGTGTGCCCTTCTCCAACACGACACTGGTTCGCAGGATCACCACTCGTGACGCGTTTGCTCCCTCGACCGCTGCCTCCCAGTCCTTTGCGACGTCGGTCATCTGAGGTGGTCCGTCAGCGAGTGGGGAAGCCTCGTCGAGCCGGGTCTCTCCGGCGTCGCCGTAGATCGCGAGCGTGCTCGCCTGGATCCACACCGGAACAGGGTTCGCCAGTAATTTCGACGCTTCGACCAGCGCGCGGGTCGGATCGACTCGGGAACTGGTGAGTAGTGCGATGTTTGCCGGTGTGGGTCGGCGATCGACCAACTCGCCGGCCAGATTGATCACCGATGCGCCGTCGAGTTCTCCCGCCCAGTCGCCCACCGTGACGCCGTCCCACTGAACCTGCCTGTGCCTGCCGGGTTTCGGTGAGCGAGTCAGGACCACGACGTCATATCCGCGGTCCGCGAGATCGTCGCTGATTCGGCGGCCGAGAGCACCGGTGCCGCCGGCGATCACGACCTTCGCCATCACTGCGCCTGGCTGACCGAGGACATGTGGAAGTCGGGAATGCGCATCGGCGGCATGGCCGTGCGGGTGAACCAATCTTTCCACTCCCGAGGAAGCGTGATCTCGGTGCGTCCAGCCTCGGTGACCCGCCGCAGGAGATCGAGCGGACTCTCGTTGAAACGGAAGTTGTTGACGGCGCCGACGATCTTGCCGTCCTCGATCAAATACACCCCGTCACGGGTGAGTCCGGTCAACAGCAGCGTCGTCGGATCCACCTCACGGATGTACCAGAGGGTTGTGAGCAGTAGACCCTTCTCGGTACCTGCGATCATGTCCTCGATCGAGGTGTCGTCACCACCGGTCAGGATGAGATTGTCGCCGGGAACTGCGACAGGTCGACCGAATTCTCGTGCAGCGTGGCGCGGGTACGCCAGCGCATTGACGACGCCGTCTCGGACCCAGTCGACGGGTTCGATCTCCATACCGTTGTCGAACAGTGAGACGGATTCACTCGACGACGTCGTGATCACGAACGGCGCGGATTGCAAGCCCTCGGCGCCGGGGTCGGAGGTGAGTGTCAGTGGCAATCCGAGCTTCTCGCCGATCCGGGTACCACCGGTGGTGGACAGTGCGGTGTGGCCCTCTTCGGCGCCGCGACCCTCCATGGTCCACATCAGATAGATCATCAGGTCCGCCACAGCCGACGGCGGAAGAATTGTCTCGTAGCGGCCGGCAGGCAGACTGACGGAGTTACCCGCCCAGTCGAGTCGAGTGGTCAACTGCGACAAGAGCTTCGGTATCGAGATATCGCTGAAATCGACAGTTCCGGATCCGACCCAGGCACTTGCGTCGCCGCGCTTGCCGTTGATCTCCACGGAGCCGGTGGCCTGAGCCGTTCTACGTCGCACGCCCGTCGAAGTGCCGAGCCAGGTGGTGTGCAACTGGTGGTGAGCGAAGCCGAACAACTGGTCGCCGCCGTCGAAGGCCGTGGACAGGTCGGCAGCCAACGGCGCAAAGACACCGATGTCGGTCAGGGCGGCCGGCAGGTCCCAGTCGGTCTCTGCCGCCGACTGCGTGATCAGGTCGGACGCGTCGTCAGCCGGAGTGGCTGTGCGAGCAGCTGCCTCGCTTGCCTGTACGAGCGCGGAAATCTGCTCCGGATCGACACTGCTGGAACTGACAGTGCCCACCTTCGCGATGTCACCCTCGCGCACGATCGAGATCACCGTCCACGTCCGGGACAGCGAAACTCCGTTGGTGGTCATCGAATTGTTGGCCCACCGCAGCGACGCCTCACTCGCATCGGTCACGATCACCAACGATTCGTCTACCGTCCTCGCGGCCAATGCACGCTCGACGACCTGCTGCGGATCGATCACTGCTGAGCCTCCGAACGAGTGTTGAGGATGTTGACTCCGCGGAACAGAGCGGACGGGCAGCCGTGGCTGACCGCCGCAACCTGACCGGGTTGCGCCTTGCCGCAGTTGAATGCGCCTTGCAGACGCCAGGTCGACTCACCGCCAACGGCTTCCATCGAGCCCCAGAAATCCGTCGTCGTCGCCTGATACGCCACGTCGCGCACCTGACCGTCGAGCTTTCCGTCACGGATCTTGAAGAACCGCTGACCGGTGAACTGAAAGTTGTAGCGCTGCATGTCGATCGACCAGGACTTGTCGCCGACGACGTAGATGCCGTTCTCGACTCGCGAGATCAGGTCTGCAGTCGAGGTGTCCGTAGAAGGGTCGGGGGAGAGCGAGACGTTGGCCATTCGCTGGATGGGAACGTGATGTGCGGAGTCTGCGTACGAGCAACCGTTGGAACGCGTCAGCCCCAGCCTCGGCGCGAACACGCGGTCTAGTTGATACCCGACCAGTGTTCCCTCTGCCACCAGATCCCACCGTTGAGAGGCGACGCCGTCGTCGTCGAATCCGACGCTGGCCAGGCCGTGCTCTTCGTTACGATCGGCGGTCACGTGCATGAGTGGCGTTCCGTATTTCAGCGTTCCCAGCTTGTCCGGCGTCGCGAACGACGTACCGGCGTAGGCCGCTTCGTAGCCGATCGCCCGGTCGTATTCGGTGGCGTGTCCGATGGATTCGTGGATCGTGAGCCACAGATTGGTCGGATCGATCACGAGGTCGGTCGGACCCGCTTCGACGGTCGGTGCCTTGGTCTTCTCGGCCAGCCACTCCGGGATCTGCGCGAGCTCATCGCCCCAGTTCCATGTGCTCTCCGCCCCGAGGTACTCCCATCCGCGGCCTACCGGCGGCGCCAAGGTGCGCATCGATTCGAAGCTGCCGGCCGACTTGTCGACGGCGGTCGCCTCGAACTCGGGGTGCAGACGCACCCGTTGCTGGGTGATCGACGAACCGGCCAGATCCGCGTAGAAGGTCTGCTCCTTGACCTGGAGGACACTCGCCGTGACGTGATCCACGCCGTCGGCGGCTTGAAGCCGTCCGGAGTAGTCGACCAGCAGGCCTACCTTCTCGGCCGTCGGTGTCGCGAAGGGATCTTCGAGGTACGGCGACACCCACGTCGCGTCGGCGTAGACGGGCTCGTCGGCGAGGGTGACCGGATCCCGATTGAGCGAGCGCAATGCCTTCGCGACCTCGACCGCTTGGCGTGCCAGCGCAGCAGCGACATCGGGGGACACCTCGGCGTGCGAGGCGAATCCCCACGTGCCGTCGACGATCACACGGACGGCGACCCCGATCTCGTCTCCGTCGGACACCGCCTGAACTACGCCGTCGCGCAACCTGATCGACTGTGTGAGCACGCGGTGGACACGAACATCGGCGTGCTGGGCGCCGGCCGTTCTCGCTGCCGACAGCGCCGCATCAGCGACAGCTCGCAGCGGGAGGGCGAGGAAATCTGCATCGACATCTCGGGTGACGGTCACGCACACGACGCTAGCCGACGACCGCCGATCTCAGCCGAACTGCTGCCATCCGAGGCGAATCACCATGGCGATCACGACCACCAACAGCGTGATCCGCACGAATCCGGATCCCTTGCTCAGCGCCATCCGCGAACCGATGACCGCGCCGAGAACGTTGCACACCGCCATCGCCAAACCCAAACTCCACCAGACATGCCCGGTGACGGCGAAGTAGGCGAGCGCGCCGAAATTGGAACCGAGATTGATCACCTTCGCCATCGCTGCGCTCCGAACGAATTCGGTTCCGAGGAAGGTCGCGAAGCTGATGATGAGGAAGGTGCCGGTGCCGGGTCCGAGCAGACCGTCGTAGAGGCCGATGAGTCCGGCGGAGAGCAGCAGGACGAGGACGGTCTTGCGCTGCGTCGGACGATGGGTCGCGATCGTGGTGCCCAGCGTCGGACGCATGGTCACGAAGACGGCGACGGCGACGAGGACGACCATCACGATCGGAATGAAGTACTTCTTGTCGATCAGCGAAACGGCCGCCGCCCCGCACGCGGCCGTCACCGCAGCCAACGCGGCTGCCGGCGCCATCTGCCGCCACTCCATCGGGATTCGACGGGAGAACGTGTACACCGCAGCACTCGTCCCGGTGAATGCCGTCAATTTATTGGTGGCCAGTGCCGCCTGTGGGGTCAATTGGGGTGCGACCAGAAAGAGCGCCGGCAACAGAATCAATCCACCGCCGCCGACCACGGCGTCGACCCAACCCGCCGCCGTCGCTGCCGTCATCAGCAGTCCCCAATCAGCAATATCCACGGCGGTGACTCTTTCACAGCTGTGACACTCTTGAGCACATGCGGAGGTTCAGCCTGTGGCTGCGAGGAAAGCCGATGATCGCGGACAGCGCGCTGTCGCTCGTGTTCTTCGCGCTCGAGGTAGTCACGTTCGTCAGTTCGCCGCGTGAGGAGCGGTGGCCTCAGCTCGTCGTCGGATTTCTGATCTGCCTTCCCGTCGTGTGGCGTCGCAAATATCCGCGTGTGTCCGCTGCGTCCATTTTGTCGATGTCGTACTTCGCAACCTTGATGATGTGGGCGACCGGGGATCCGGCTGCGGAACATCCAGGCCTGTTGGCGCTCGGGGTCTCGCTCTACACACTCGTTGCGTATGTCGATCGACGCACCGGGGCGATTTTCGCGTGCTTCCTTGCCCTGGACATGACACTCTCGTTGCTCGTCATCCGCGAAGACGTGATCCTCACGATCATCATCGCGACCCTGCTCTATGCACTGGCCTGGATCACCGCCGAGTTCTTGAGCGCCCGCCGCGCCTACGACGAGGAAGTGGCCGCCAGACTTGAAGTGGCCGAATACGAACGGGATCGGCGTGCCGAGGATGCGGTGGCCACGGAAAGAACCCGAATCGCCCGCGAACTCCACGATGTCGTCGCCCACGCGGTCAGCGTGATGATCGTCCAGGCGGACGGCGCGTCGTATGCGGTCGATTCCAATCCCGCGTTGGCCAAGAAGGCGCTCGGCAACATCTCCAGCACCGGACGCGACGCCCTTGCCGAGCTTCGCCGGACCGTCTCGCTGCTGCGCACCGAGGTCAGTAGTGATGCGATGCCGCAACACGGAACTGCCGGCATCGCCAAGGTCGTCGAGATGATGCGGGCCGCTGGTCTCGGCGTGCGCCTCGAGCTGACCGGCGAGCTCGACGACGTCAGTCCATCGGTCAGCCTGGGCATTCATCGCCTCGTTCAGGAATCACTGACCAATGTCCTCCGCCACGCCGGCGCAAACCCGAAGGCCCGAGTCACCGTGCGCCGCACCGAGACCGCGGTACTACTCGAGGTCGTCGACAACGGAACGTCGAGCTCGACCTTCGCTCACGGTTCGGGCAACGGACTGGTCGGCATGCGTGAGCGGGTGGCCGTACTGCACGGGACACTCGAGACCGGACGACGCCCCGACGGCAGTTGGCGTGTGTACGCAGA
Organism: Rhodococcus sp. C3V; assembly: GCF_029269915.1. NCBI lineage: Bacteria > Bacillati > Actinomycetota > Actinomycetes > Mycobacteriales > Nocardiaceae > Rhodococcus > Rhodococcus sp. C3V. The sequence goes on along the minus strand of NZ_JARJBE010000006.1, from coordinate 245,284 downwards.
GCTGCCGCTCGAGATCCACGATTGATACCGGCTCGCCGCAATCGCATTGGCACCGACGTCTCAGGCCCGATAGGTTTACGCCGTGCCCATCACCGTGCTGCTAGTCGACGACCAGGAACTCATGCGGATGGGCCTGAACATGGTGCTAGAAGCACATGAAGACATCTCGGTTATCGGTGAGGCCGGTGACGGAGCCGCGGCGGTCGCAGCGGCGGTGGCGCTGAAGCCTGACGTCGTGTTGATGGATGTGCGGATGCCGATTGTCGACGGGGTGAAAGCGACGGAGCAGATTCTTGCGTCCGGGATCGAATCCAGGGTCCTGGTGATGACGACGTTCGACCTGGACGAACACGCGCTCGGCGCCCTGCGTGCCGGAGCGAGTGGTTTTCTTCTCAAAGACACCCCGCCCGAGGACCTCGTGTCGGCTATCCGCAGCGTGGCAGCCGGTGACGCGGTTGTCTCCCCGAAGGTGACACGTCGTCTGCTGTCGAGGTTCATCGTGGACGGTCCGGCGCCCCGGCGCGATCCGGTGGTTCTCGACGTCCTGACCGAACGCGAACGCGAAGTCCTCGGACACGTGGCCACGGGACTGTCGAACATCGAGATCGCACAGCAGCTGTACCTGTCCGAATCGACGATCAAGTCGCACGTCGGACGCATTCTCACCAAACTCGATCTGCGTGATCGTGTGCAGGCTGTGGTGCTGGCCTACGAGACCGGACTGGTGACTCCGGGCGCGTAGGCCAGCCGTCTGTCAGGCAGCGAGCGTTTCGCTCTGCTCAAGCATCAAAAGCGCCCACTGTTGGCAGCACGATGCAGGTCTTCCCGTCTGCGTAATCGACATTGCCGAACAGAGCGGCAAACACCTTGCCGTCACCGGTGTCGACGACCTTCGAGAGCAACGGCGTATCGAGTACGGGCAACTTCTCGTCCAACGGGACGATGCCGCCCTTGAACGTGCCGACGTTGATCCAGGCAACACTCAACCCTGAGGTCTTGGGTATGCCGACGTAACCCGGGATTGCCTGGAAACGGAGATGGTCGGCCTCGACCCACGGCGGCAACGGGAAGTTCGGACCGGCCTGTGCGGAGCTGAGGGTGACGGTGACGGGTTCACCGGCCACGCCACACCCGACCGTCGGTGCGGGGTACATGAACGACTGCGGCTTGGTGACGCCGATGTCCGGGAGATCGAGAGCGGTCGTGATCTGATCAGCGCCTGCCGTGCCGATCAACTGCTGAACAGCAGCAGAGGCTTCGGGGGAGATGGCTGCGGCCTGCGCGATCAGTGCGGCAATTCCTTCGGGTACTACCGGTTCTGCGGCCGCGGTTCCCGCGCTGATCATCGCGCTGCCGGCGGTGAGTGCCACGACGGCGGCAGTGCCGGCGATGGCAGCGGGAATGCGTCGGGCGAGTGTCTTGCCGGGGAGTCGGCTCATGTCGGGCTCCTTCATTTCATGAGGCCGGGAAATGCGGCCCGAAGTGACTTGACCATGCGCAGAGTCTCAACGTCAACTTGAGGTTTAGAATCGTTAGCGGAGCGTTAGTTAACGCCAGGCAAGTCGCACGTGCGTGAGAGAAGGCCCGTGTGACTCACAGCACCCACCTGTTTTGCACCTCTGCGTCGTTGTCGGGAGAAAAACCGGCCCCTCGAGCGTTGAACGAATAGACCGTCTGAAAGGGGACGTCATGATCGCCGCCGTATTTCTCCTCTACGTGATCGTCGAGATCGCAGCCTTGGTCATCGTGGGCAACGCCATCGGTGTCGCCTGGACAGTGCTGCTGTTTCTCGCCGGATCGCTTGTCGGATTGATCCTCATGCGCTCGCAGTGGCGACGGGTCATGGACGGGTTCCGTAAGGCCACGCGGGGTGAGGGATCGCCGTCACTGGCGGTCGCCGACGGCGCCCTGGTCGCGGCGGGCTCCGCGTTGATGTTCGTACCCGGACTCGTGACTTCGGTTCTGGGCCTGCTGCTTCTGATTCCGCCGACCCGCTGGGCGCTGCGCCCGCTTGCAGTGCTCCTGGCAGGTAAGCGCGCAGCAGCATTTGCCGCCGGTGGTGACGCCTTCGCCGGAACCGTCGGCTACGCGGCGCGGATGCGCGGAAACGGCGAGGTGATCGACGGCGAGATCATCGTCGAGACACCCGAAACCACCGAGTACGTCGCCAGCAACGGCAAGGAACTGGTGCTCGAGGGTGAGATTCTGGACACGGATACACCCACCCGTTCGCGGGGGCCGCAGTACTAACAGGCAGACTGGGTGCTCGTGACTACTCGTCTGCTGGTCAACGGCCGGATCTACAGTTCATTTGCACCTGACGCGACCTCGATCGCCATCACCGACGGCACCGTCGTGTGGGTCGGCGACGAGCGCGCCGGACGGGCGTTGCACCCCGCCGCGGAGATCGAAGACCTGGGTGGTGCGTTTGTCACTCCCGGGTTCGTCGACACCCACGTCCACATCACCGCACTGGGACTCAATCTCGTCGGCCTCGATCTCGTGGGCGCGAACTCTCTGGACGAATGTCTCGCGCGAGTACGAACATTCGCAGCCGCGAACCCCGAAACTGCCCATCCCGACGCAGTCATCTGGGGACACGGTTGGGACGACACCGAGTGGGCCGAGCAGACCCCGCCGTCGACCGCAGATCTCGATGCGGCCGCCCCTGGCCGCAAGGTGTATCTCTCGCGGATCGACGTTCACTCGGCCGCGTGCTCGAGCGCATTGCGCGACGGGATCTCCGGCCTCACCGACACGGCTGGATACTCAGCCGAAGGCCCGTTGACGTTCGACGCACACCACCTGGCGCGCAATGCCGCTCGGAATCTGCTGACGGAAACTCAGCGCGCTTCTGCTCGTACCGCTGCGCTCGATCTCTGCGCATCACGCGGAATCGTGGCCGTTCACGAGTGCGGGGGACCGGACATCTCGGGATTGACCGATTTCCAGGAACTGTTGGCCCACGATCACGGCGTGGAGGTTCGGGGCTACTGGGGTGAGCGTGTCGACAGCGAAGAGGATGCTCGCGCGCTCCTCGACAAAACCGGAGCAGACGGACTCGGCGGGGATCTCTTCATCGACGGCTCGCTCGGTTCGCATACCGCGTGGTTGCTCGAACCCTATGCAGACCAACCTGATTCGACGGGCAATGCCTACCTCGACGTCGACGCGATCGCCGCACACATCCGGGCCTGTACCCTCGCGGGCGTCCAGGCCGGGTTCCATGCCATCGGTGACGGCGCCGTCTCGTCGGCAGCTGCCGCGTTCCGCAGGGTCGCCGACGAACTGGGTGGCCCCAGGGTCGCCGCGTTGGGTCACCGCCTCGAGCACGCGGAAATGATGTCCATGGCCGACGCGGAAACCTTTGCCGCCTTGGGTGTCATCGCTAGCGTCCAACCGGTGTTCGACGCACTGTGGGGTGGCGCCGACGGTCTGTACGCCACGCGCCTGGGAGTAGAGCGCGCAGCAGCGTTGAATCCGTTTGCACCTGCTGCCGGTAAGGGTGTCTCGCTCGCATTCAGCTCCGACGCCCCAGTCACCCCCATCGAGCCGTGGGCGATGCTGCGCGCCGCTGTCCAGCACCGCACCGACGGAAGTGGAATCTCGCCGCGTGCGGCCTTCTCCGCGGCAACTCGCGGCGCCTGGCGCGCGGGCGGAGTGCGGGACGGCGCCGCGGGAACCCTCAATCCGGGCGCACCGGCCTCCTACGTGTTGTGGGAGGCAGGCGAACTCGAAGTGAGCGCACCCGCCGACTCGGTTCAGCGATGGTCTACCGATCCGCGCTCGCGCGTACCCGCTCTGCCGAGGCTGGCGGAAGATGCGCCGATTCCGGTCTGCATCAAGTCGGTGCATCGCGGACGCGTCGTCTATCAGCGCGGCTCGTCGAGTGAGTGAGGCCGGCGCAGAGGCGTCTGTCGGTGATCGCTCCCGTGTGAGCGCTGTGCTCACCGGTTCCGCATGGCTACGCTCGCTGTACGCGGCCGCAGGTGGATTCCTGATCTTCGCAGGGTTCCCACCCCGCCCGCTGTGGTTCTTGGCGCCCGTCGGGATCGCTCTTCTGACGTGTGTGTTGACGAACTTCGGGCGCGGCGGACTGCGCCTTCGTGCCGGCTTCGGTTACGGATACTTGGCTGGTCTCGGATTTCTGGTGCCGTTGCTTCCGTGGATCGGTGTGTTCGTAGGTGCGGTCCCGTGGATCGCGTTGGCCGCGGTGGAGTCGTTGTTCATCGGACTGTTCGGGCTGCTTGCGGTTCTGGTGGCGAGGTTGCCATGGGCACCCTTGTGGATTGCTGCGACCTGGACGCTCACCGAGTGGCTTCGTTCCAGCGTTCCTTTCGGCGGATTTCCTTGGGGCAGGCTCGCATTCGGTCAATCCGAAGGGTGGCTCCTCCCTCTTGCGAGTGTCGGCGGTGCGCCGCTGCTCAGCTTCGCGGTGGCCCTGACCGGTACCGGCTTGGCAGCAGTTGCAGTCGCTGTCGCGGCCAAACGATGGGACCGAGGATTCTTCGGAGCTGTTGCCGCTGCCCTCGTGCCCGTGATCATTGCTCTCGTGGTGTCGCCGTTCTTGTCCACCATGGATTCCGGTGATCGAACGATCACCGTCGCCGCCATTCAGGGAAGCGTTCCGAGGTTGGGCTTGGACTTCAACTCGCAACGCAAGCAGGTCCTCGACAACCATGTCGCCGAAACCGTGAAACTTGCTGCCGAGGTGGACGCGGGCCGCGTCGATCAGCCTGACGTCGTGATCTGGCCGGAGAACGCCTCGGACATCGACCCCCTGCGAAACGCCGATGCCGCTGCCGACATCACCCGGGCCTCCGAAGCGATCGGAGCGCCGATTCTTGTCGGCACCGTACTCGTGAACGCCGATCGTACGACCACCAATTCGGTGATCGTGTGGGACGGCGCCAACGGTCCTCAGGAACAGCACGACAAGAAGATCATTCAGCCGTTCGGCGAATACCTGCCCTACCGAAGCTTCTTCCGGAACTTCTCCTCGTACGCCGATCGCGCGGGCAATTTCGTTCCCGGCGAGGGCAACGGCGTTGTCCGTGCAGCGGGGGTACCCATCGGTGTCGCGACTTGTTACGAGGTAGCGTTCGACCGGGCGTTCCAGGAATCGGTGCGCAACGGTGCACAGTTGCTGGCGGTACCGACCAACAACGCCACTTTCGGGGACACCGAGATGACCTATCAGCAGCTGGCAATGTCGCGTGTGCGGGCAGTCGAGCACGGCCGCGCCGTCGTTGTCGCCGCAACCAGTGGTGTCAGCGCCATCATCGCTCCCGACGGTGCGGTGACTTCGCAAACCGACCTGTTCGTGCCGGCGGCCCTGGTGGCGAAGGTGCCGCTCTCGACCAGCTCCACCCTTGCCAGCCGAGTAGGTCCGGTGCCGGAGATCGTGCTCAGCATCATCGCGGTCGGCGCGATTGCCATGGCAGTGCTGGCCCGGCGCCGAGATCAGGCTGAGCACTCACCCGAGGAGACTGCGGCAATCTGAGCCGAGCATCGGATATTAGGGCTGCCGATGTTCCGAGGAGCGCCTACGCGGGTACTCGCTGTGCCACCCGTTCCTGTGTAAGGCGGCTTCTTGTGACCGAGCCTGAGAAAACCGAGCCAGACAAGTCCGAGCCCCGGGATGCAGTTCACAAAACCAGTGTCGTCGACGCGGTTCTGCAGTCACCGCTCGCCGGCCTGTCACCGTGGATCTTGCTGTCCTTGCTCTCCGGGCCGGGAAGGTTCGAGGAATCCGCGGCCGCAGCCCTCGGGTTGTCGCTGCTGATCTTGGCGGCCAGTCACCGGCGCGGCGGCACCGTGAAGCTGTTGGAGGTCTTCGACGTCGTGTTCTTCGGCGTTCTGGCGGCCATCGGCCTCCTCGCGTCGGCGAACACGATTCGGTGGTTCGAACTCTGGGGAGGCGAACTGACCAACATCGCGCTGGTGGTCTTTGCCTTCGGATCGATCCTGCTCCGCAATCCTTTCACTCTGCAGTACGCGAAAGAGTCGACGCCCGAAGAGTATTGGGCGACGCCTCTGTTTCTGCACATCAACTACGTCATTACGGCGGTGTGGGCGCTCGCCTTCACCTGGTCGGCCGTAGTGGGCCTGTTCGGAGACGCACTGCTGCACGACGGTGACAACTTCTGGACCGGATGGATTCTGCAGTTGCTCGGAACCTTCTTCGCGATCTCCTTCACCGAGTGGTACCCCGAGTATGCGCCGAACAAGGCCGCTCAGGCTCAGGGCCTCGAAACCGAACCACCGCAGTCGATTTTCAGGCTGTTCGACTTTTTGCCGGTGTTCGTAGCCGTGACCGGCATCGCGGGGTTGGTGACCGACTCCGTTTCCGTGACCGCAGGCGTCACGTTGATTCTGGTCGGCGTGTTCGGACATCTGGCGATGCGACGGTTCACCGTCGACTAGGAGCTCTCGGTGATCTCGCGCCTACGGGAACTTGGTGCACGATCGTCTCGATGACCGGCAGGTGCCGGCTGATGCACGGAACTTGTCCGTTTCTGCGATAGTCAGTGCACCTGCCGTGCAATGGAAACGAGGGAAATTGAGCGTTATTTCGAATACTGCCCACAAGCACGAGCCCCTACACGGAAGACGTCCACCAGCGGATCACCGCTTCCTCGGATTCGACACACGAGTCTTCCCACACGCCCTCGCGATCTTGGCGGTGTGGATGCTCTGGACCGTGATCGTGCCCGCCATCGATTCCGCTGTCTCCTCCGAAGATCCAACCGGCGCCGGAGACCGGATGGCTGTGACCGAAACGGTCTCCTTCGCCGCACCTGCGGGCTGGAATGTCGACAGCGGTTTCCGAACCGACCAACATGGCGCGTCCGATTCGCTCCCACGTGTGACGTTGACCGATGGCACCGTCACCGTGAGCGTCGACGCCGACACATTCAGTGGAACTGCCGACGAGCTCCTCTCCCAAACAGATGCCGTGAGTCTTGCGACGAACGGCAGTTCCGTGCTTGCGGTCTCCGGTGCGCGCCAGCCGATCAGCACCGACGGGGGTCTGAGCGGCGTCCAGGTCAGCTTTGACACTCCGCGGTCCGCCGGATCGGTGACCACATTCGTCGTCGACGGCAAGGGAATTCGGGTACAGGTAGTCGGCCCACCCGATCAGATCGCCGCCCGCAGTCGAGAAATCACCGACATGATCGCCTCTATCGGCACACACGAGGGAGACACCAAGTGAGCACCGATCTCCTCGAAACCCGCTCCCGCGCATTCGATACGACGGCCTGGGGCGAGAAATTTCACTTCTTCCAGCCACGCAACGTCGTGTTCTGGATATACCTGTGGATGTGCGGATTCGGCCTCGTCAAAGGCTGGCAGATGTTTGCTCCCTTCGCCGGATACTTCGGGCGCGCACTCCTCGTTGCCGGCATCGTCGGCGTCATCAGCGCCGCGGTCTGGACATGGTGGTTCCGGCACATCGACCGCTACGAACGCCAACCCGTAGGACTAGTGGTCACCGGCTTCATCTGGGGCGCCACCGCAGCAACGTTCACTATCGCAGTACCCGCGAACGGAGCAGTCGGTTCGCTCTACTCGAAGATTTTCGGGCAGGTATGGGCTCAGGACTGGCATGCGGGCCTCTCTGCACCCTTCGTGGAGGAAACCGCCAAAGGCATCGGCATCGTAGTCCTCCTCGCGCTTGCACCACGCCTGGTGCGCACCGCAACCGACGGCCTGCTCCTCGGTGCTTTCATCGGCTTGGGATTTCAGACCAGCGAAGACTTTCTGTACTCGATTGCCGGCGCAACACAGGGCTTCGGCGCCCACCAAACCGACGGCCTGCTCGGTTCCATCGCCACCCGCACCTACTCCGACATCGTCTCTCATCCCCTCTTCACCGCCCTTTTCTGCGCCGGCGTGATCTATCTGATCGGCACCCCGGCCCAGCCCCGGCGGATCGGACGCGGATTGGCGTTGATCGTGGCACCCATCCTGATCCACGGCGTGTGGGATTCCATGCTCGCGATCGCCGGCGGCAGCAGTTCGCTCGTGTTCGTCATCATGATCGGCGACATCGTCTTCGCGTTCACTGCCTTGTGGATCGCGTTCGTCTGGGCGCACCCACGTGAATCCCACTTCGTCCGTGACATTCTCGCCCCGGAAATCGAGTCCGGCGTCCTGACCGACGCCGAGGTGACAGCCGCCGGCGGATGGCGACAACAACGCACTTACGCGAAAGCCGCACCCACTCGCGCCGAACGTCGCCAACGACGACATATCGTTCGTGCCGCGCTGGATCTGTGCAGCGACCTAGCTGTCAGCAAGGGCGACGACAGCCCCCAGGTCGTCGAATCACGCAACGAAATCACCCGCCTCCGCCAAGGAACCGCGGCACAGAGCATCACTCGGTGACCGGGAAGTAGCGGAAGAACCGTTCAGCACCGCAAATCATTCACCCACACCCCAGTCGGCCGGGTTGCTTGCCATCGTCACTTGGCAAGCAACCCGGCCGAGTGACTGAGCTACCAGTTCACTCCGTATCGAAGTTTGGTGTACCGAAGTTTGGTGTGTCGCGGGGTGGGGGATACAGCTCACACTGGTGCACGACGCAGTGTCGATGGTTCTCCAGCGCAAGTCCAGGATTTGCGCACTGTCGGCCCGCGAGTGCGCCTGGATGCTGAATGACGTTGCCCTGAAGTGTCTTTGAGGACCGCGAAGCATCCTGAAGTTGCCACGTCGAAGAAGGGCCGAAGTATGACGTCGACTTGTGAACGATCACTCCCCGAAGAACGAGAAAGACCGCCCGGTGTAGAACCGGACGGTCTTGATCGAAGTGCTAGTTCATGCGCCGCGACGCTTGGCCTTCAGCAAATCGAGACGCTCTTTGAGGAGCTCTTCGAGTTCCTCGACCGAGCGACGCTCGAGCAGCATGTCCCAGTGGGTGCGGGGAGGCTTGACCTTCTTGGCTTCGGGAGCAGTCCCCTCCATGAGGGTGCCTTCGAGGCCGTTTCGGCACAACCAGGTGCCGGGGATCTCGGCTTCGTCCGCGAACGGGATGTCGAAGATCTCGCCGTTCTCGCACTTGTACTTGGCCATACGACGGGGCGCGAGGTCATGGTCACGGTCGGTCTCGTAGCTCACAGCTCCGAGTCGGCTACCTCGAAGTACGCGATCTGCCATGGTGGTGTCCTCTCTTCGTTCGTCACCGCTGGTGGGCGCCCTGACTTGGGGAGTAGACGCTCACACTCATCTACAACGCCACGAGCACCCGATTGGTTCCCGTGTGGCGAGAAGACGCAACCTCTCCATCTTACCGGGTACCGTGCGCGTTCATCGAAGGCGTCCGAATCTCGAGTACAGTGTCGATTCATGGCTGAGAGCACACGCGTCGGATCACCGCAGTCTGCGCGTTCGGGAAACCCGTGTGTGTGGTGTGGTCGAGAGGTCGCGGTGACCGGTGTCGGTCGTCGACGCCGGTACTGCAGCCAGTCTTGTCGACAGCGTGCGTACGAGCAGCGCAATGCCGTCAAGGGCACGTCGATCCCGGCTGACGCCGTCATCTTGACCGCAGTCGAAGCGGTCGAACTCGTGGATCGGATGTTCGAGGTCCGATGCGCTGCCGAAGATGTGGCGACAGCAGTTGCCGAGGGCGCAGAGAGTTCAGAGCTCACACAGTTGTGTGAACGGTTGACCGAACTTGCCCGCGAAGCCGAACGTTTCCGGTAGAGCAGGTGTGGGCAACCGGTTTCTAGCCTTGCGTCGAGCACTGCAACACTGCGGTGCTCCTGACGCCTGACGACGACAAATTTTGATCCTGAGTTCGGACCTTCGGGGAGGTTCGGACTTCGAAGCGACCCTTCGTCGAGGTCGATGACCTTCGGCTGCGCTCTCGCAGGATCGCCACATGGTTTCCACTCGATATCGAGGCGGTGCGATGTTTCTCTTCAATCCCCGAGCCACACTTCCCGGCGCTGATCGTGACAACGCTGATCGTCACAACGCTGTGTGGGGGTGGTCGTGATGGATACCGACAAGAGGATCGACCCGCTCACCGGATCGCGAAGCCTGCCGGCAGGAGCGTTCCCCCTGTCAGCGGTGCAGCGCAGCATGTGGTTTGCGCAGCAACTTCACCCGACGGTCCCGTACTTCATCGCGCAGTACATCGAGTTCCACGGCGATTTGGACATGCAACTGCTCAGTCGCGCCGCGGTGGAGGCTGCCCACGAGTTCGAATCGCCGTTTCTACGGTTGATGTACCCGGATGGGGAGCCCTGCCAGATCGTGGACTTCACGATCGACCCGGGCATCGACTACTTCGACTTCCGCGAGCGTGAGAACCCTCGGCAGGCTGCCTCGGAGTGGATGGACAACGATTACGCGACGACGCTCGATCTGACTCGCGATCGTCTCGTCGAGATGACAATTCTTCAAACTGGTGATCGGGATTACCTGTGGTACACCAGGATTCATCACGTCGCTCTCGACGGTTACAGCGGTATGACGATCGTCAATCGGATTGCGGCGATCTACACCGCAGCCGTCGAAGGTCGAGAACCTGCGGTGAACAAGGCGCTCGACGTCACGACGCTGTCCGAGCTCGACCAGAAGTACCGCGAATCGAGCCGATTCGAAGCCGACCGCGAGTACTGGGCCCAGCGTGTGTCGGGCGTCGAACACGGTTCGACGTTGGCCACCCGTGAGGGACCCCCGACTGCACGCAGTGAACTCGTCAGTGCCGCGATGTCGGCGGACAGCCTTGCTGCCTTGGACGAGTGGAATTCACGTTCCGGTGCAACTCCGGCCGCAGTGTTGATTTCGGCACTGGCGTGCTACCTGTCCCGCAGTACCGGCTACGACGACGTGCTGATCAACCTGCCGGTTTCCGCGAGGACGACGGCACCGCTGCAGCGGTCCGGCGGAATGCTGGTCAACGTCGCGCCGCTACACATCCACGTAAACCCGGACGAAAGTGTCGACGATCTGGTCGGGCGCGTGCAACTCGAACTTCTCGGTGCGCTTCGTCATCAGCGATGCAGCCTCGAGGACATCCGGCGTGATGCCGGTCTGACCGTCGGCGACGCGCGTCTGTCCGGCCCGATGATGAATGTGATGCTCTTCCGGCAGGAGATAACCCTCGGGCCACTGACCGGTGAGTATCACATCGTCACGTCGGGTCCGGTCGAGGATCTGCTGGTCAACGTGTACCAGAGCGGCGATCCGGCGCAGACGTTGATCGACTTTCGCGGAAACCCCAATCGCTACGGCCACGACGAACTGGCCGAGCACCACCGGGCGTTCACCGAATTGGTCGCAGAACTGACAGCAGCACCGGCCGGTACGCCGATGAACCGGATTCATCCGGCAAGTGCCGAGGCAGGGGCGCGCAGTGCACAGCGTAGGGAACTCGAGCGGTTCTGGGCGAGATACCTGGGGGACTCCGACGAGGGCTCCACACTGGACCTCGAGACACTGGGCCTCGAGCGAATCGACGCCGAATCGGAGCCCACCGGTACGAATCGGCTGAGCGTCCCACTCGATCCCGCGGTCGCCGAACTTGCGCGCACGGAAGGCGTCTCCCTCTTTGCCGTTGTCCATGCCGCATTTGCTTCGTTGCTGTCGAGATCGACCGAGCGCCGGGACGTGCTGATCGGAACGAGGACCGAGTGGGGAACTTTGCCCCTGCGCTGCGAGGTCGATCCGGCGGCGCCGTTCGACGAGTTCGTGAGTTCTCTTGCTCGAGAACGCGATACGTTGTCGATTCGATCGGCGGCAGGTGTCCCCGCACTGCCCGAGTTGCACGTCCACCTCAACGACGGCTCGCAGGAGACCACGATTGCCGGCCTCGACGTGGCGATCGACGTCCACGCAGATACCGGCGCCCTCGAGGTTGCGTACTCCACGCAGCACTACGCCGAATCCACGGTCCGAGCCTTCCTCTCGCGACTGGTGCGGATCCTTGCAGGCGCAGCAGCAGCCCCGCGAACGCCGGTCGGAGACCTCGATCTCCTCGACGACTTCGAGCGTGAGTCCCTGGTACCGGCGCGGGGAGCGACCGCATCCTCCCCGTTGACCCTCCTCGATATTCTCCGCCGGGCCTCGGCTGTGAACCCCGATGCCCCAGCGCTCGTTTTCGGTGATCGTGAGGTGAGCTACCGGGATCTCGACGCCGAGTCGAACACACTCGCCCGTGAACTGATCAACAGGGGAGTCGGCCCCGGCACCTATGTCGCCCTTGCGCTGTCGAGGTCTCTCGAATCGGTGACCGCGACGTGGGCGGTGGCCAAGACCGGCGGTGCCTTCCTCCCGATCGATCCGCACTACCCCGAGGATCGTGTTCGGCACATGCTCACCGATTCGGGAGCTGTAGTCGGAATCAGTGTGGGGGAGCACCACGGCGGGCTCGCCGATTCGGTGGATTGGCTGCTCCTCGACGAACTGGACACCTCGCACCAGTCCGATGCACCGGTCGTCGACGCCGAGCGGCGTACGCGCCTGAGCTACGACGATCCGGCATACCTCATCTACACGTCCGGCTCCACCGGTGTCCCCAAAGGCGTCGTGGTCAGTCACCGCGGGCTGAGCAGCTTCGCCGACGAAGAACGAGTCAGGTTCGGAGTCGAACCTGGAGACCGCACCCTGCATTTCTCTTCGCCGAGCTTCGACGCTTCAGTCCTCGAACTCCTCCTTGCCTTCGGGGGCGCGGCAACGATGGTGATCGCGCCGCCCACCGTGTACGGCGGCGACGAACTGGCACAGGTGATGCGTATCGGACGGGTCACCCACGCTTTCGTCACCCCGGCCGCGCTGGCAACAGTCGATCCCGCCGGCCTACCGGATCTACGAGTGGTCGTGACCGGCGGCGACGCATGCTCACCCGCGCTGGTGGATCAGTGGTCACACGGACGCTCGATGTTCAACGCGTACGGACCGACCGAAACCACCGTCGTCGCCACTCTGACCGGACCGCTGAGCAGCGATGTTCCCGTCACCATCGGGAAGCCGATGCGCGGAGCCGCAACCGTCCTCCTGGACTCGCGGCTTCAACCGGTGCCGATCGGTGTCGCCGGCGAGCTCTATGTGAGCGGTGTCGGTTTGGCGCGCGGGTACCACGCGCGTGCCACGATTACGGCCGAACGATTTGTTGCCGACCCCAACGGTGTTGCGGGAGAGCGCATGTACCGCACGGGTGACCTCGCGCGGTGGAACGGCGAGGGTGAGCTGGAGTACCTCGGCCGGAGCGACTTCCAGATCAAGATCCGCGGTTTCCGCGTCGAGCTCGGCGAGATCGACGACGTGCTGCGCCGCCACCCGAGCGTCGCACAGGCAGTCACCGCCGGAGTTGCGGGCCCGAGTGGGGAAACACTGTTGGCGGCGTACGTCACGGCGGCTGCGGGCACACACATCGACAACTCCGAGCTGGTCGCCCACGCGAGATCTTCGTTGGCAGCCCACATGGTTCCGGCGCGGATCGTCGTCCTCGACTCCATTCCGTTGACTCCGGCAGGAAAGATCGACAGGAAAGCGTTACCGGACATCGATTCTGTGGGCGGGTCGGCTGAATACCGTGCCCCCGAGACCTCGACCGAGAAGCGAATTTCGGCGGTGTTCTGCGATCTGCTCGGTATCACCCGGGCGGGAGCAGACGACAGTTTCTTCGACCTCGGCGGTGACTCGTTGATCGCGACCCGCGTCGTGTCGCGAGTCAACGGAGCTCTCGGAACGACGCTGAGCGTTCTCGACCTCTTCGAGGCGCCGACCGTCTCCGCTCTGGCAGCACGTGCCGACCTCGCGGACTCGCGGAACACACGTGCCCCGGCACTGACGCGTATCGATCGCCCTGACCGGATACCGGTATCTCTGGCGCAGCAACGAATGTGGCTGACCAATCAACTCGATCCGAGTTCGCCGGCGTACAACATTCCGATCGCGGTTTCGATGACCGGCGATCTCGACGTCGATGCACTGTTCACCGCGCTGCGGGACGTGATCGTTCGACACGAGATCTTGCGGACCGTTTTCCCCGAGAGTGCGCGTGGCCCCGTACAGCACGTTCTCGATGTGGACGAGATGTTCGATCATCTCGAGGTGGAAACGGTGCCTGCCGCAGCGACCTCGGCGCGGGCGAGTGAGCTCGCGCGAGAGGGATTCGACGTCAGCGAATCGGTGCCGATCCGCGCGACTCTGCTCGAGGTGAACGAACGCGAGCACACCTTGGTCCTCGTCGTGCACCACATTGCAGCAGACGGCCTGTCGATGGCGCCGCTGGCTCGTGACGTGATGGTGGCGTACGCCTCGCGGGCGAGCGGACGCGTGCCGGCGTGGCTGCCACTCGAAGTGCAGTACGGCGATTTCAGCGAGTGGCAACGCGGAGCGCTCGGTGAAGCGTCCGACCCGGATTCGATTCTTGCCGAGCAGTTGCGGTTCTGGTCGCACACGCTCACCGAACGCGGTGAGCTCGCGGAACTGCCGATGGATCATCCGCGGCCTGCGGGTGTCTCGCTGCGCGGTGACGATCTCGATTTCCGGATCGACTCCGCGACGTACCGCCGGGTCGGCGAGATCGCGGCGCGCAGCGACGTCAGCGTGTTCATGGTGATCCACGCCGCGCTGGCCGTCCTGCTCAGCCGAGAATCCGGAGCGAACGACATCACGATCGGCACTCCGGTGGCCGGGCGGAGCGAGCGCGCTCTCGACGACGTCGTCGGAATGTTCGTCAACACGGTGGTGCTGAGGACGGTTCTCGAGGGGGGACTCACCTTCGGTGAAGTTCTCACCCGCGTCCGCGACGTCGACGTGGCGGCCTTGCAGCACACCGAAGTGCCGTACGACGTACTCGTCGAATCCCTCGCAGACAACCAGGCGCCGCTGTTCCAGGTGATGCTGGTGATGCAGGGCGCCGCTCCCACCGAGGTCACTTTGCCCGAGCTCGATGTCACGGTCGACGAACTGTCGACGGGCGCGGCAAAGTTCGACCTTCAGGTCATTCTCACCGACCGCGGCGACCATCTCGACGGCCAGTTGAACTACGCCAGCCAGCTTTTCGACTCGGACACCATGTCCGGCCTCGCTGATCGCTTCACGATGCTCCTCGACGCGGTAGCTGCCTACCCGGAATCCGTCGTCGGCGACGTCGATCTCACAGCTCCGGGCGAGGCGGAACTGGTCCTCGAGCGTTGGAATGCCACCGAACACGCCGTACCGATCACCACCCTCTCGGACCTGGTGGCGGAGCAGGCAGCCCGGACACCCGAGGGGGCCGCGCTGGTCTACGGCGAGCGGACACTGACCTATGCGGAGTTCGACGCGAGGGTCGGTGAACTTGCCAGAACCCTCATCGCCCGCGGGGTCGGCCTGGACATGCGCGTCGCGGTGTCGATTCGACGGTCACCGGAACTACTCGTCGCGGTCCACGCCGTGATCCGTGCCGGTGCGGCATACGTCCCGGTGGATCCCGATCATCCCGCCGAGCGCATCGCGTACGTCTTCGACATCGCGGAACCGATCTGCGTGCTGAGCCGGCCCCAGGACCACGGCGCTCTTCCCGCGCGAGTCCCGATCGTGGACGTCGATCTCGATCGTCAGGTGTCCACGACGGCGCCGATCACCGACGCTGATCGGCTCGGACCCCTGCGCCCGGACAATGCTGCTTACGTGATCTTCACGTCCGGATCGACGGGTCGACCGAAAGGTGTTGCAGTATCACACCGTTCGATCGTCAATCGCCTGCTGTGGATGCAGGACACGTACCCCCTTCACGCGTCGGACGTGGTGCTGCACAAGACTCCGGTAACCTTCGACGTCTCGGTGTGGGAACTGTTCTGGCCCCTGCAGACCGGCGCGCAGTTGGTGATCGCGGAACCGGACGGGCACCGTGATCCCGGGTACCTGTCGGTGTTGATTGCCGACAGAGGCGTCACGACGGCGCACTTCGTTCCGTCGATGCTCGCGGAATTCGTCGCTGCCGCGACTGCCGGGCAGTGTGCGAGCCTGCGTCAGGTGTTCTGCAGCGGTGAAGCCCTCGCGCCTACCACTGCGGAGGCGTTCACCCGTCTGAGTTCTGCGGGACTGTTCAACCTGTACGGACCCACGGAGGCTGCCGTCGACGTCAGCGCCGCCGAATTCACCCCCGACATGACCGTCACCGTTCCCATCGGTGCGCCCGTGTGGAACACCCAGCTCTATGTCCTCGACGGGCGGCTGCATCCGGTTCCGGTCGGCGTTCACGGCGAGCTGTACCTGGCGGGAGTGCAACTGGCGCGTGGATACCTCGGGCGCAGCGATCTCACCGCCGACAGGTTCGTGGCCGACCCGTACGGCCCGTCTGGTACCCGGATGTACCGAACCGGTGATGTCGTCCGGTGGCGCGCCGACGGGCTGCTCGACTATGTCGGTCGACGCGATTTCCAGGTCAAGATCCGCGGCCAGCGCATCGAACTCGCCGAGGTCGAAGCAGCATTGCTCAGGCTGCCCGGTGTCGCGCAAGCTGCTGCTCTCGTCCATCACGACGACGTGGTCGGTGACAGTTTGGTCGGCTACGTCATCGCCGACACCGGCACTTCGATCGACACGGACGGCCTACGCACCGAGTTGAGAGGTCTCCTTCCGGCCTACATGGTTCCCGCTGTGGTCATCGCCCTCGACGTGTTCCCTCTCGGTTCGACCGGCAAGCTTGATCGGAAGGCTCTGCCCGCGCCCAGCTTCGACAGTTCGCAGACGTATCTGGCGCCGCGAACACCGCTCGAAGCGCAGTTGGCGGCGATCTTCGAGGAGCTTCTCGAATCCGGGGCAGTCGGTGTTCACGACAACTTCTTCGAGATCGGCGGAAACAGCCTCGTCGCTGCACGCGCTGTGGCGCGCGTGAACGATTCGCTGTCGTTGAACTTGTCGATCAGAGAGTTGTTCGACGCGCCGACCGTTGCGCAGTTGGCGGTCGAGTGCGCCACGGCACGAGGGGGACCGGCAGTCCTTCCGCTCGAGGCATTGCCGCGGCCACAGACGATCCCGCTGTCGCTGGCACAAAAGCGCATGTGGTTCGTCAATCAATTCGACGTCACGTCCGCGGCGTACAACGTCGCCATAGCGATCAGGCTGAGAGGCCGATTGGACGTTGCCGTGTTGGAGGGCGCGATCACCGACGTGCTTACTCGCCACGAATCGCTGCGCACGCTGTTTCCCATGATCGAGGGAGTGCCGGCGCAGGTGATCGTCGAACCCGGTGAAGCGTTGGGCGCGCTGCCGGTTGTCGCCGCGAACGCCGAAGCGGTACTCGGGGAGATCGAACGTCTCACCTCGAGGGGCTTCGACGTCACGCAGGCTCCACCGATCAGGGCGGAACTGATCGAGGTCGACGAAGAAGATCACGTCCTGGCCGTGGTCGTCCATCACATCTGCGCCGACGGATTCTCGATGGCACCGTTGGCGTTCGACGTGATGAGCGCGTACTCGGCAAGGCATCGAGGTGAGGCGCCCGACTGGTCTCCTCTTCCGGTCCAGTACGCGGACTTCGCCATCTGGCAGGAAAGGGCTCTCGGTCGGATCGACGAAGCGGACAGCACTCTTGCCGGTCAGCTCGAGTACTGGACACGTCAACTGGCGAGTGTTCCCGAACTTCTTGCGCTCCCCGCAGATCGACCGCGTCCGCGTGTGCAGGATCTCTCGGGCGGCGTCGTTCGATTCGACATCGATGCCGGCATCCACCGCCGTCTGAGCGAAACCGCGATCGAACACCGAAGCAGTATGTTCATGGCGGTACACGCCGCATACGCAGTGCTCGTGGCGAGATTGTCCGGCATGGAAGACATCACGATCGGCTCACCGATCGCCGGGCGCGGAAATGCCCTGCTGGATCCGATGGTCGGTATGTTCGTCGGCACGTTGGTCCTGCGCGCCGACGTCGACCCCGCCGCCTCGTTCACCGACCTGTTGGCCAGAGTTCGCAGCACCGACCTCGACGCCTTTGCTCACGCAGACGTCCCCTTCGAGCGCGTCGTCGATGCGCTGGCTCCGGAGCGGTCGACATCGCATTCACCGTTGTTCCAGGTGATGCTGGAGTTCAAGAACACCACTCGGCCAGCAGTTAGTCTGACGGATTTGGACGTCGAGGTCCTCGAACTCGAATCCGCCGTCTCGAATTTCGATCTGCAACTCACGCTTGCCGAGACCTTCGACGACGACGGCCGGCCGGCCGGAATCGAGGCCGGGTTCACCTACGCGAGCGCCCTGTTCGACGAGTCGACCGTCGAAGGTTTCGCTCGATACCTGGTTCGGATTCTCGGTGCTGTCACCGAGTCACCGCACACGCCGGTCGGCGACATCGATCTCGTGAGTGATCTCGACACGATTCGCGCCGTCGCACCGGAACTTCCCGAGCAGGTTCACTTCTCGACGTTGCTCGAGCGCAAGTACGTCGACGAACCGCAGAGGACTGCACTGATTTTCGGCGACCGACATCTGACCTACTCCGATCTGGACCGCCGCGCCAACCGGCTTGCACGACTGTTGATCAGCCGCGGGGTCGGTCCGGAATCCGTTGTCGCCCTGGCATTACCACGCTCACTGGAATCCGTGGTCGCGATCTGGGCGGTTGCCCGGTCCGGCGCTGCATTCGTACCCGTCGACCCGGCGTATCCCGTCGACCGCGTGCACCACATGATCAACGACTCGGGAGCGGGCGTCGTTCTCACCACCGCCGAGCATGTGGGTGTCGTCCCCGACGAGGCAGACGCCGTTCTGCTCGATCAGGCAAAGACACTCGCAACCCTCGAACAGATCGGTGATCAGCGGATAGGTGCCTCGGAGCTGCTGGCTGCGGTGTCCCTGGACAACCCGGCCTATGTCATCTACACCTCCGGTTCCACCGGCGTCCCCAAAGGCGTCATGGTCACTCACCGTGGGCTTTCGGCACTCGCCGAGCAGGAACGCAGTCGCTTCCGCGTCGAGTCGACCTCGCGCACGCTGCATTTCAGCTCACCGAGCTTCGACGCCTCGATTCTCGAACTCCTGATGGCTGTTGGTGCCGGGGCCACGATGGTCATCGCCCCACCGAGCATCATCGGCGGAACCGAACTGACGAGTCTGATCGCCGACCAGCACGTCACGCACGCCTTCATCACACCAGCCGCTCTGGCCACGGTCGATCCGAGCGGACTGAACGAGCTGGTGTGCATCGGAACCGGCGGCGACGTCTGCCCACCCGACCTCGTCGCCGCCTGGGTCAGCGATCACCGGATCATGATCAATGCCTACGGACCAACCGAATCGACGGTCGTCGCCAGCATCACCGAGCCGATGTCCCCGACCGATCGAGTGACGATCGGTCGCCCGTCGACAGGCATCAGCGCGTGGGTCCTCGACAATCGCCTGCACCGCGTCCCGGTCGGAGTGACGGGAGAGCTGTACGTCAGCGGCGACGGACTCGCCCGCGGTTACCGAAACCGCGCCGGCACGACCGCCGAACGATTCGTGCCCAATCCCGCGGGCAGTGCGGGCACACGGATGTACCGAACCGGCGACCTCGCCAGGTGGAACAAGAACGGCGAACTCGAGTACCAGGGTCGAGGCGATTTCCAGGTCAAGATTCGCGGATTCCGCATCGAACTCGGCGAGATCGAGGCAGTTCTGGCTCGCTATCCCGGCGTTGCACATTCCGTGGTGACCACGCTCGAACGTGACGGAGGCGCCGCACGGATCGTCGGATACGTCGTGCCTGCCAACGACGCTCAGACTGTGGATCCCGAGGCCGTCATCGCGTTCGCGGGCTCGGCTCTGGCCCCGTACATGGTTCCTGCGGTCGTGGTCGTTCTCGACGAACTGCCGATGACTGCCAACGGAAAGCTCGACCGCCGAGCCCTGCCGGTTCCCGACTTGCGAGCAACCCAGGCACGCTCGCGGGCCGCCGAATCCGATACCGAACGCACGCTGGCCGCCTTGTTCGTCGATGTCCTCGGTGTCGAATCGGTGGGCGTCGACGACTCGTTCTTCTCGATGGGCGGCGATTCGATCATGTCGATTCAGCTCGTCGCCCGTGCCCGCGATGCCGGGCTCGTCTTCACCCCGCGTGACGTCTTCGAGGTGAAATCGGTCGCCGGTCTTGCGGTTTTGCTGGCATCGACCAAGGACGACGAACCCGAGGTGCTCGAGGAACTTCCCGGAGACGGCGTGGGCCACGTGCCGTTGATGCCGGTGGCTCAGTGGTGGCTCGACCGGCTCGGCTCCGATCTCCGAGGTCTCGATTCGTTCTCCCAAGCGACTCTTCTCAACGCGCCGCACGGGCTTCACAGTGTGGAGCAGTTGACCGCGGCTCTTCAAGTTGTTCTCGATCGTCACGACATCCTTCGCGCACGCCTCGAGCTCGACGGCGAGCGCAGGCTTGTTGTCGGCGAGCCGGGATCTGTTGCAGCCGAGAATATTTGCCGGGTGATCGAGGTAGAGGCCGAGCCGGGCACCGCGGTGTTCGACGCGGCGATCGTCGACGCACTGGGCGGTGCGCGTCGAGAACTCGACCCCGGCCGGGGCGTGATGGTGCGGGTCGTCTGGTTGTCCGGCGTGCGCAACGCCGGCCGGCTGCTCCTGGTGATCCACCACCTCGCCGTCGACGGTGTCTCCTGGCGCGTCCTCGTGCCGGAACTTGCGTCGGCTTTCCACCGCATCGATGCAGGCGAGGAACCGGAGCCGTCGTACTCGGGCACGTCGGTTCGTCGTTGGTCGCATGCGCTCCGCGACATCGCGCCCGATCGAAGAGTCGAATTGCCCCGGTGGCGTTCGATACTCGAAGGTGCCGACCCGCTGATCGGAACCCGGCCGCTGGACCCGCGGCTCGACACGTTCGATTCGGTCGGCCGAGTTGTCGCCGACGTACCCGTCGAACTGTCCGACACAGTCCTGACCACGCTTCCGGCGCTTTTCGGTGGATCAGTCAACGACGGTCTCGTTGCTGCTCTCGCACTGGCACTGACGCAGTGGAGGCAGGCACAGGGCATACGAACCGACAACGTACTCATCTCGATGGAGGGCCACGGACGCGAAGCTCACGTGGTGCCCGGTGCGGACGTCCTGCACACGGTCGGCTGGTTCACCAGCGTCTTCCCGATGCGGATCGACCTCGCCGGCATCGACATCGCGGAAGTGATGAGCAGCGCCCCAGAGGCAGCGGTGGTGCTCAAGCGTGTCAAGGAAGAACTCTTGGGTGTTCCGGACAGCGGGATCGGCTACGGAGTTCTGCGTTACCTCGACGAGGTGGGTCGAGCGGAACTCGAAGACCTCCGCCAACCGCAGATCTCGTTCAACTATCTGGGCCGTTTCTCCGGCACCGAAGCAGGAGAGTCACTGGGGGACTGGGCACTGGCCCGGGACGTCGATCTGGAAGCGGCAGCGCGGTCCGAGATGCCAGTGGGTTCGGTCCTGGACGTCAACGTCGTCACCACCGAGATCTCGGGCGCACCGCACATCGGTGCCACTATCGCCTATCCCACCGGCGTACTGGCAGAGCGCGATGCTCGCGCCATCGCCGACCTCTGGGTGCAGGCGTTGCGCGCGCTGGCCACCTATGCCGAACACAGCGAACGCGGGGGACTCACCCCGTCGGACATCGACCTGATCGACCTCGACCAGGATTCCATCGACCACCTCGAGCGCGAGTTCCCGACACTGACCGACGTCTGGTCCCTCTCACCACTGCAATCCGGACTGCTCTTCCACGCCCGCTACGCCGAACACACTGTGGACGCGTACACCGTCCAACTCGCACTCGAACTCGACGGCGTCGACGCGTCCCGGTTGCACCGTGCCGCACAGGCACTGCTCGACAGACACGAGAACCTACGCGCGGCGTTCACGACCGACACCGGTGGACGATCGGTGCAGGTGATCAACGCAGACGTTGACGTGCCGTGGACCGAGATCGACATCTCTCCGTTGGCCCCCACCGAACAGGCGACCGAGATACGCGAGCTTCTCCATGCGGATCGGGTCCGCGGCTTCGACATGGCCACTCCGCCCCTGCTGCGGTTCCTGCTTCTGCGAACCGGTGACGACGCGTATCGGTTGATCCTGACCAACCACCACATCCTCCTCGACGGATGGTCGATGCCGCTGCTGGTCCGCGACCTACTGACGCTCTACGCGACAGACAGTGATCACAGTGCCATCCCACGCGTACACCCCTACCGGGACTATCTGAGCTGGATCAGCACTCGCGACGACAGCGTGTCGATCGAGGCCTGGGGCGAAGCACTCCGCGGACTCGACGACCCGACGCTGCTCACCGGAACTCACGCCGTCGACGAGGACGGCGCTACCTCACGCTCGACGACCACAGCGCTCGGAGAACGTGAGACGGAACTTCTGCGTGGATTCGTCCGCTCCCGTGGCCTGACGACAGCCTCCTTGATCCAGGTGGCCTGGGGAATCGTGCTCGCCGAACTCCTCGGCCGCGACGACGTCGTCTTCGGTGGAACCGTCTCCGGCCGACCACCCCAGGTGTCCGGCGTCGAGTCGATGGTGGGTTTGTTCATCAACACCGTCCCCGTCCGAGTTCGCCTCGATCCGCGAGAGTCCCTGGCGGCGCTGTGCGTTCGCGTCCAAGCGGAACAGGCGCGGTTGTCCGATCACCATCATGTCGGGCTTTCGCATATCACTTCGGCTGTGGGGTCCGCTGCATCGTTCGACACGCTGACTGTGTTCGAGTCGTATCCCGTCGACCGCGGTGGACTCTCCTCCGGTACCGACATAGCCGGAATGCACGTTCTCGACGTCCACGACGCCGAGGATGCCGCGCACTATCCACTCGCGATCGTTGCCTCTGCGGCAGACGGGCGACTGCGGCTCAAATTCGAGTATTTCCCGGGAGTCCTGGGCGATCACGACATCGACGCGATCGCCGACCGGCTGCTCCGCACCCTCGAGCTGATCACCGCGCAACCGGATCTCCCGCTGGCGAAACTGCGCCTGATGCCGGATTCGCAAGTGCAGCAATTGGTTCCCGCGCGCGGCCGGCAGGGCCGCTCGGTCAGGACACTCGATCGCATCTTTTCGGACACCGCGAGCAGATTCCCCGAACGGGTCGCACTGTCCTGTGGTGAGAGAAAGATGACCTATCGAGAGCTGGACGAGGCGTCGAACCAGTGGGCGCGCGTGCTCATCTCGGAAGGCGCCGGCCCGGACTCACGGGTGGCGATCTGTGTGGAACGCTCCTTCGAATCCGTCGCAGCGGTCTGGGCGATCACCAAGACCGGCGCCGCCTTCGTGCCGATCGATCCTCGCTACCCGAGTGACCGGATCTCGTTCATGCTCGAGGACTCGGCATCCTCGCTCGGATTGACCACGGCTGCCCACAGACCCGGCGACGGCGGTGTGACGAAGTGGCTCGAACTCGACGACCCGACGAGCATCGCTCGGCTCTCCGGAGTATCCGCGGCGCCGCTACGCGAGGACGAGCGTCGAGGAACCCCGCGGTTGGAGAACACTGCCTACCTCATCTACACCTCGGGCTCGACCGGCCGACCCAAGGGCGTCGTCGTCACGCACACCGGTCTCGAGAACTTCGCCGACGAACAGCGTCATCGCTACGGTCTCACCGAGAATTCACGCGCACTGCATTTCGCCTCTCCGAGCTTCGACGCCTCCGTTCTCGAGTACCTGCTCGCCTTCGCCGTCGGCGGTGAACTGGTCGTAGCTCCCACCACCGTCTACGGAGGAACCGAACTGGCCGACGTTCTCCGCGAGGGACATGTCACCCACGCGTTCATCACGCCTGCAGCGCTGACGTCGGTGGATCCCGAGGGAATCGACGAACTGACCACCATCACGGTGGGCGGCGAGGCGCCCTCGGCGGACCTGGTGCGCACCTGGGCGCCGGGAAGATCGTTCGTCAACGTCTACGGACCCACCGAAACCACCATCTCCTGCAACCTCAGCGACCCCATCCCGGCCGGCGAGAAGGTCTATCTCGGACCGCCGAACCGCGGATTCAGCGAGGTCGTCCTCGATCGCAGACTTCAACCGGTGTCCGTCGGAGTTCCCGGCGAACTGTATGTCGCCGGAGTCGGACTCGCGCGCGGCTATCACGGGCGCTCACCACTGACGAGCGAACGATTTGTCGCCAACCCGTACGGCGAGCCGGGGGAGCGGATGTACCGCACGGGCGACGTGGTGCGCTGGCGCAGCGACCGCACCATCGAGTACCTCGGACGCAGCGACTTCCAGGTCAAGATCCGCGGCTTCCGTATCGAACTCGGCGAGGTCGACACGGCGTTGGGTCAGCTGCCCGGCGTGGAGTACGCGGTCACGTTGGCGGTGCGCGGACCCTCCGACGAGCAGGCCTTGGCGGCATATGTCGTCTGCGACGACGAACGCCGGGTGAGCGCCGAGGACATCCGGGCGGCGGCACGGGAGCTACTGCCGGCACACATGGTGCCCGCAAGCGTCGTCGTGCTCGACGAACTACCGCTGACCGGCGTCGGCAAGGTCGATCGGGCTGCTCTTCCGGCGCCTCGTTTCGACACCGATGCCGAGACACTCACTGCACCGGCCACCGAGTTGGAACGGCTGGTGGTGGGCGTTTTCGAGGACGTGCTCGGAGTGTCTCCGATCGGTATCGACACTCACTTCTTCGACGTCGGCGGAAACTCACTGACCGCGACCCGCGTCATCGCCCGCGTCAACGCACTTCTCGGCACCGACATCGGCGTTCGAGGACTGTTCGAGTCTCCGACAGTTCGGCAGCTCTCGCGTCTGGCGGAGAGCGTCGGCCGCGGAGAGAACCCCAGACCACCGTTGACTCGGCGATCCCGCCCGGACCCACTGCCCGTGTCACTGGCACAGAAGCGGATGTGGTTCCTCAACCAGTTCGACGTGACGTCCCCCGCCTACAACGTTCCCCTGGCAGTGCGCCTCGACGGCGATCTGGACTTCGCCGCATTGCAGGCCGCGGTAGCGGACGTACTGGGGCGCCACGAGAGCTTGCGGACGAAGTTCCCCTCGATCGACGGACAGCCGGTTCAGCAGGTGATGTCCAGCGACGAGGTCATGCCGATCCTGGAGCCGGAAATCGTCACTGCTGCCAGAGTGTCCGATCGAATCCTCGAGCTGGCCTCGGCAGGCTTCGACGCCTCGGCCGAAGTTCCGATTCGCTGCGCGGTCCTGCGCGTCGACGGGGACGAGCGCAGGCACGTACTCGTGATCGTCGTCCACCATATCGTCGCCGACGGGTTCTCGATGAACCCCCTGGCAGCGGACGTGGCAGCGGCCTATGCGGCCCGCAGTGCCGGCAGTGCGCCGAACTGGTCGGAACTGGCCGTGCAGTACGGCGACTTCGCTGTGTGGCAGCACGAAGTGCTCGGCTCCGAGGAAGATCCGGACTCGGCTCTGACCCGTCAGCTCGATTACTGGAAGGACCGACTCGCGGGACTGGGCGAGCCGATCGCGTTGCCGACGTCGTTCTCACGTCCGGCAAAGCCGTCCATGGTCGGCTCGGTCCACCGGTTCGCGGTATCGCCGCAGACCCATCGGGCGCTGACCGACCTGGCACGTGAGCACGGCACCACCATGTTCATGCTCATGCACGCAGCACTGGCGGTACTTGCGGCGCGCCTGGCCGGTACCGAGGACATCGCCATCGGTACACCCGTCGCCGGCCGCGGCGAGGCCGAACTCGATCACCTGGTCGGTATGTTCGTCAACACTCTCGTGCTGCGAACACAGATCACGCCCGACGCGTCGTTCGAGGACGTCCTCGCCCAGGTTCGCGAAGGCGACCTCGGCGCGTTCCAGCACACCGATTTGCCCTTCGAAAGGTTGGTCGACGCACTCGACCCGGAACGCTCGACTTCGCACACTCCGTTGTTCCAGATCCTCATCGAGTTCCGCAACAATGCACTCCCACAACTCGAATTGCCGGGGCTGTCGGTCTCGGGAGTCGAGTTCGACCTACCCGTCGCCAAGTTCGATCTGCAACTCTCGGTCACCGAGCGTTACGACGCGGATGGCGGAACGGATGGAATCGACGCCGAATTCATCTACGCCACAGACCTGTTCGACGGTGAATTGATCGATTCGTTCTCACGCAGACTGCTCACCATCCTCGAGGCGGTCTCGCGAGAGCCGTCGACTCCTACCGGTGACATCGACGTCGTGAGCGCCGACGAGCGTCGACAGATGCTGACCGAGTGGAACACTCACGCCGAACCGGCCCCAGCGGACAACATCGCGGACCGATTCTTCGAGGCTGTTGCAGCACATCCGTCGTCGACCGCGGTCAACGACAGCGACGGCGCCATGACGTACGCCGAACTGGACGGGCGCGCTAACCGCCTGGCGCGGCTCCTGATCGGCCGCGGTATCGGTCCGGAATCCGTGGTGGCTGTTGCGATGCCCAGAACCACCGATCTCGTGCTGGCCCTCGTCGCCGTCATCAAAACCGGAGCGGCATACCTGCCGATCGACATCACCTACCCGGCCGAGCGCCTGCGGTTCCTCTTCGACGACGCGCGGCCGGTATGCCTGGTCACGACCGGAGACTTCCGAAGTGACCTACCTTCGGAGATCATCGAATCCGGCATAGACGTCGTCGAACTCGGATCGCCGGAGATCGCGGTACGCCTCGATCACTCCGCGCCCCATCGCATCACCGACGCGGACCGGACGACACCACTTCTGCCCGACGCGATCGCGTACATCATCTACACCTCCGGATCCACAGGTCGCCCCAAAGGTGTCCAGGTCAGCCACCGAAACGTGCTGACTCTGATGGACAACACCGCCCCGACGTTCGGGTTCGACGACACGGACGTGTGGACGATGTTCCACTCGTACGCATTCGACTTCTCCGTCTGGGAGCTGTGGGGGCCGCTGCTGCACGGTGGCCGGCTGGTCGTCGTCGACTACTACACGACCAGATCGCCGGACATGTTCCACGAACTGCTCCGCAGGGAGCGAGTGACGGTGCTGAACCAAACACCCACCGCCTTCTACCAACTCGCCGAAGCCGACCGTGCGTACTCACCGAACGGCACGGGTCCCGACCTTGCACTGCGCTACGTCGTCTTCGGTGGAGAAGCGCTCGATCTCGGGCAGTTGCGCAAGTGGTACGACAGGCGGGCCGACACGGCTCCGACGTTGGTCAACATGTACGGGATCACCGAGACGACAGTGCACGTCAGTCGAATCGCACTCGACCGCAACGACAGCGAGCACGCGTCGGCGAGCATCATCGGGCGAGCAGTACCGGGATTGTCCGTCTACGTACTCGATCGGCGACTGAACTTGGTACCACCAGGTGTCGTCGGCGAAATGTACGTCGCCGGTGATCAGGTGACTCGGGGATACCTCGGGAAACCCGCATTGACTTCGGTGCGGTTCCTTCCCGATCCATTCGGTAGTTCGGGGGATCGAATGTATCGGAGCGGGGACCTGGCGAGGTGGAACGACGCGGGGCAGTTGGAGTACGTGGGCCGCAGTGATTTCCAGGTGAAGGTGCGTGGTTTCCGCATCGAACTCGGAGAGATCGAAGCCGCAATGCTCCGCTGCCCCGGCGTCGCGGCCTCGGTAGCACTTGTTCGGACAGAGGGAGCGTCACCGCGGATCGTCGGGTACGTGGTCGCCGAAACAGGCAGTACCGTCGATTCAGCGACGGTGACCGACTTCGTCGCCGCCGAACTCGCGGAGTACATGGTGCCCACCGCGATCGTCGTCCTCGAATCGCTTCCACTGACGGTCAACGGAAAGCTCGACCGACGCAGCCTCCCGGCTCCGGACTTCACCGTCACGGGAACAACCGAGGCGACGCGGGCGCCGGCCACCGCTACCGAAGCGGTCCTCGCGGACCTCTTCGCGGAGGTGCTGGGTCGGGGCAGTATCGGAGTAGACGATTCCTTCTTCGGTCTCGGCGGCGATTCGATCATGTCGATCCAACTCGTCTCACGGGCGAAGTCCGCAGGCCTCGTCTTCACTCCGCGGGACGTCTTCGAAGCGAAGACCGTGGCCGGCCTCACCAAAGTGCTCCTCATCGAATCATCGGAAACGGCACCGGTTCTCACGGAGCTACCCGGCGGGGGAGCCGGCCCGCTACCGCTCACGCCGATCATGGAGTGGCTCGTCGAACGCAGTCGCGGTGACCTGAGCACGATCCGCAGTTACAGCCAGAGCGCGCTGATCGCATTGCCCGCGGATGTCTCCGGCCCCGCGCTGGAACGAGCATTGCAAACGATCCTCGATCGTTACGACGTGCTGCGGGCGCGCCTGGACGCCGCGACTCACCAACTCGAGATCCGCGAGCCAGGGAGCATCACCGCCCCCGACATCCTGCGCCGAACCTCCATCGTGTCCACCAGCGGCGAAGAATTCGTCGCCGCTGCGGAAACCGCGATGCAGGACGCATCCAGCCGCCTCGATCCCGAACACGGGAAGATGATCAGCGCAGTCTGGTTGGATCCCGTCAGCTCGAACGGCAACCGGGCCGAAGCCGGACGGTTGCTCCTGGTCCTTCATCACCTCGCGGTCGACGGTGTGTCCTGGCGCATGCTCGTCCCGGGCCTGGTCACTGCTTATGCCTCGGCGTTCGACGGAGAAACACCCATACTTCCGCCGGGCGGAACGTCGATACGTCGCTGGGCGACAGCGCTCGCCGAGACCGCTGCGCAGCGACGCGACGAGATCGACCTGTGGTCGAGAATGCGGACCGACGAGCCATTGCTCGGGGCACGCGGGCTCGACCCAGCCGTCGATGTCGGAGCCACCGTCGACCGAGTCAGCGTCGACGTTCCGACCTCCGTGACCGAGAACGTCATCTCGACGGTGCCTCAGCATTTCGGAGGCTCGGTGAACGACGGACTGCTCGCTGCTCTCGCGATTGCCGTTACCGCCTGGCGTCGATCGCGCGGACAGCGCAGCGGGGACGTGCTCGTCAACCTCGAAGGGCACGGCCGCGAGGAGAACGCCGTACCGGGCGCCGACCTCTCGCGCACGGTCGGTTGGTTCACCACCTTGTTCCCCGTCCGGATCGATCTCACCGGACTCGATGTCGTCGATGCACTGGCCGGGGGATCAACCGCCGCCTCCGCCGTGAAACTCGTCAAGGAAACGCTGCTCGGCCTGCCCGACAACGGAATCGGGTTCGGCATCCTGAAGTACCTCGATCGAAACGAGGAACTTCGTGAGCTGCCCACGCCGCAGATCTCGTTCAACTACCTCGGACGATTTGCCGGCTCGGATCCCGAGCACGGCGAAGTGCCGTGGCTGCCGATCTCGGAAGTGACCCTCGACGAAGCGCACAGCGGCGAATTGGCCGCCGCGTCGGTGCTCGACATCAACGCCGTCACGACCGATACCGCACACGGTCCGATTCTGCGCGCTACGTGGTCCTTCCCCCGCGGCATTCTCAGCGAGGCCGAAGTCACCGAACTGGCGGAGCTCTGGGCCCGAGCACTGGGCGCACTGAGTGAATACGTGGAGGAACACTCCGAGCGCGAGCTCACGCCCACCGATCTCGATCTCGTCACCGCGGATCAACAGAGCATCGAACAGCTCGAGCGCAGATTCCCCGACCTGACCGACATCTGGTCACTGTCACCTCTGCAGTCGGGCATGCTCTTCCACGCCCAGTTCGACGAAACCGAAATCGACCCGTACATGGTGCAACTGACCCTCGAGCTCGGGGGTCGGGTGGAGGCGCCGCGCCTGCGCCGCGCCGCGCAGGCCTTGGTTGATCGTCATCCGAGCCTGCGCGCGGGATTTGTCTCCGCACCGGGAGGGCGGGCACTGCAGGTGATCCGTTCCGGTGTCGACATCGGCTGGGCCGAGATCGACCTGTCCGGAGCCGAAGACAGCGAAGTCGCGTTCGGTCAGCTGCTCGAACGCGATCGCGCTCATCGTTTCGACATGGAAACAGCCCCGTTGATCCGCTTCATGCTCGTGCGAATCGGACCGGACACAGCACGCCTCGTCGTGACGAACCACCACATCCTGCTCGACGGCTGGTCCACCCCGCTGTTGCTTCGAGACCTGCTCACTCTCTACGCAACCGACGGTGACCCCGAGATTCTGCCCCGAGTTCAGTCGTATCGCGACTATCTCTCCTGGATCTCGAAGCAAGAACCCGAGACTTCGCTACGGGCGTGGCAAGAAGCGCTACGGGGCGTCGACACGTCCACCCACCTCTCGAGGGCAGACACCGCCGCCGAAACCGTGGCAAGTGAAATCCACTCGTACTCGCTGCCGACCGAACGAACCGAGACTCTTCGGGCGTTCGCGCGAAGCCGCGGCCTGACCATGGCGACCCTGGTACAGGTGGCATGGGGAATCGTGCTCGCCGAACTTCTCGGACGCGACGACGTCGTCTTCGGCGGAACGGTCTCAGGACGCCCACCACAGGTGCCCGGCGTGGAATCGATAGTCGGCCTGTTCATCAACACGGTGCCTGTCCGAGTCCGCCTCGACGCCCGAGAAACCCTCGCCGAACTGGCCATTCGCGTCCAATCCGAGCAAGCGTCATTGCTCGACCACCACCACATCGGACTGTCGGACATCGCCGGAGCAGTCGGCGCCGCCGGTTCCTTCGACACCCTGACGGTATTCGAGTCGTATCCCGTCGACGAGACAGCCCTGACCGCCGAAACCGACATCGCGGGAATGCACGTTCTCGGCATCGACGGACGCGACTCGGCGCACTATCCGATTGCCGTGGTGGCGTCCGAAAGTGACACGCTGAATCTGAAGATGGAGTACTTGCCGACGCACTTCTCCGCCCGCGAAGTCGCCAAGATCACCGAGCGCGTGGGCATCGTCCTCGGGCAACTCGCCTCGGCACCGGATCAGCCGCTGGCCCGTCTGCAGGTTCTCACGGAGTTCGAGAGCCGTGATCTTGCGCCGGTCTTCGGCTCCCCGGGGCGCTCCGCGCGAACGCTCCCAGAGATTCTCGCCGACGTCTCTGCCACCTATCCCGACCGCATCGCGCTCTCGGCCGGCAGCCGTTCCATGACCTACGCCGAACTGGACCGGCGCTCGAACCAGTTGGCCAGAGCCATGATTCGCCGCGGCGCCGGGCCCGAGACGTCGGTTGCCATCGGCATCGAAAGGTCCGTCGAATCCGTACTCGCGGTGTGGGCGGTGGCCAAGACCGGCGCAGCGTTCGTCCCCGTCGACCCCACCTATCCGGCTGACCGAATCGAACACATGCTCAGCGACTCCGAGGTGCTGTTCGGGTTGACCGTCGTCGACGCCATCGACACACTTCCACCCATCGTGTCCTGGTTGGTGCTCGGAGAAGAGGCATTCGACGACGACGTCGCCACCAGTTGCACGCTGCCGATCACCCAGGACGAACGGCGTGCACCGGTGGTCATGGACAACGCCGCCTACGTGGTCTACACCTCGGGATCCACCGGCCGACCCAAGGGAGTTGTCGTCACCCACACCGGACTCGACAGCTTCGCACTCGACCAGCAGCGTCGATTCCACGCAGATCACCACTCTCGAACCCTGCACTTCGCCACCCCCAGCTTCGACGGAGCCGTCTTCGAGTACCTGCAGGCATTCGGTGTCGGAGCAACCATGGTGATCGTCCCGACCGACATCTACGGCGGCGCCGAACTGGCAAGTCTCATCCGCCGCGAACACGTCACTCACGCGTTCGTCACCACGGCAGCACTCGCCACCGTCGACCCGGCCGGCCTGGACGAGTTCCGGCACGTCGTCGTCGGGGGAGAGACACTACCGCCGCATCTCGTCGGCCTCTGGGCTCCCGGACGAGAATTCGTCAACGCCTACGGCCCGACCGAGACAACCGTCATGGCAGACATCAGCGAACCCATGACAGTGGGCGCACCCATCACGATCGGTGGACCGATCCGCGGCGTGCACGAGATGATCCTCGATTCGCGCCTGCAACCTGTACCCGTCGGAGCTCCCGGTGAGCTGTACATCGCCGGCATCGGCCTGGCTCGCGGATACCACCGGCGTCCCGGCCTGACCAGCGAGCGATTTGTCGCCGACCCCTTCGGCAAGCCAGGCGACCGGATGTACCGCACGGGCGACATCGTCTCCTGGCGAAGCGATCACACCATCGAATACGTCGGGCGTAGCGACTTCCAGGTCAAGATTCGCGGATTCCGCATCGAGCTCGGCGAGGTCGACGCCCAGATCACCGCAATGGCGAGTGTCACGAATTGCGTGACACTCGGCGTCGACGGACCGGCCGGCGCCACAGTTTTAGCGTCCTACCTCACCGTCGAGGAAGGATCGACGCTGACCGGGGCAGAGATCACCGCGCACCTCGCCGGACGTGTTCCCTCGCACATGGTTCCGGCCAGCATCATGATCGTCGACGAGCTACCGCGCACCGCGGTCGGCAAGCTCGATCGAAAAGCGTTGCCGACGCCGGAGTTCACCGGAACCGGTGTGGAATTCCGGGCGCCCGGCACCAGCCTCGAACGTCGGATCGCCGATGCGTTCATCGACGTACTCGGCGTCGAACGGGTCGGCGTCGACGACAATTTCTTCGAGCTCGGCGGCAACTCGCTGATCGCCACTCGCGTGGTCTCGCGGCTCAACTCCGCACTGAACATCGACGTCGGGGTGCGCGTGCTGTTCGAGGCACCGACGACGGCTCAGCTCGCCGAACGGCTCTCCAGCGCTGTCACTGCCGTCGGCACTGTGCCGCTCACTCCCATGGAGCGCAATGGCAGCGTCCCGCTCTCGTTGGCGCAGAAGCGCATGTGGTTCCTGAACCAATTCGACACACGCTCAGCCGCGTACAACATCCCACTAGCTGTTCGCCTCACCGGTGACCTCGACGTCACGGCCATGCAACAGGCCATCGCCGACGTCGTCGAGCGGCACGAAACACTGCGGACGGTGTTCCCCGCCGTCGGCGGCGATCCGATTCAGCAAGTGCTCACCGTCGACGAGGCAGTACCGCCGGTCCGTGAAATGACGTTGGGGGAGGACGAACTCGCAGAGCGCATGCAACGACTCGCCACGACCGGCTTCGACGTGTCGGTGGACCTGCCGCTGCGCGTGGCACTGTTCCGACTCGACACCGCTGAACCCGTTCACATTCTGTTTGTCGTGGTCCATCACATCTGCGCCGACGGTTCGTCGATGGCGCCGCTCGCACGCGACGTGATGACGGCCTACCTGGCGCGTACGGCAGGGACCGAGCCCACGTGGGCGCCACTCGAGGTGCAGTACGCAGACTTCACGTTGTGGCAGCATCGCGTCCTCGGATCGGAAGACGACCCGGAATCCGTCATCAGTCGCCAATTGCACTACTGGAGTGAGCAACTCGCCGGACTCGACGACGTCATCGCACTGCCCGCCGACCACCCGCGACCCGTGCAACAGACCTTCCACGGTGACCGATTCACCTTCGACATCGACGCGAACACCCACCGCGCCCTCGCGGACCTCACCAGGGCAAACGGTGTCACGATGTTCATGGCGCTGCACGGCGCGCTCGCAGTGCTGATGTCCAAGTTGTCGGGCGCCGACGAAGTCACCATCGGCACACCGATCGCCGGCCGAGGTCAGGCAGCGCTCGACCATCTCGTCGGAATGTTCGTCAACACACTGGTCCTGCGAACCAGCGTCGATCCCGACATCACGTTTGCCGACCTGTTGGAGCACGTCCGGGAAATCGACCTGGCCGCATTCCAGAACTCGGACCTGCCATTCGAACGGCTCGTCGACGTCATCAACCCAACCAGATCCACGTCGTACTCACCGTTGTTCCAGGTCGCCCTCGAACTTCAGAACAACGAACCCGCACATTTCCACCTACCCGGCCTCGACATCGACGGACTGACCGTGGAAACCAAATTCGCGAAGGAGGACCTGGAGCTGATCGTCGACGAGAAGTTCGACGAGTTCGGCATCCCGGCTGGGATGTCCGCAGCCTTCGACTTCGCAACCGATCTCTTCGAACCCGCCACCATTCGTCGGTTTGCCGACCGACTGCGCCTGATCCTGGACGCTGTCGGACGCGAACCCGCAACACGTATCGCCGACATCGGCATCCTCGGCGCCGATGAAACAGCTGCCCTGGTGCCGGCATCCGGTGCCGCCGCGACTCGAGCGCGGGTGTGGCCGGAGATCCTCGCCGAAGCAGTCGCCTCGAACCCGGATGCCCCAGCCCTCTCGAGTCGCGAGAGGTCGATGACCTACCGCGAGCTCGACGAGGAATCGACGAAGCTGGCGCGCGCGCTGTGTCGGCGCGGCGTCGGTCCCGAAGATTTTGTGGCGCTGGGTCTGCCGCGGTCCACTGCGGAGATCGTCGCGATCTGGGCGGTCACGAAAACCGGTGCAGCGTTCTTGCCGGTCGACCCGAACTATCCCGACGATCGCATCAACCACATGCTCGACGATTCGCGGGCCGTACTCGGCATCACCGACGACGCTCACCGCAGTCAACTTCCCGACACGGTCGAGTGGATGGTCCTCGATGAAGCCGAGACCGTCGACGAGATCGACGCCCAGAGCGCAGCCGCGATCACCGATCGCGACCGCACGATCCCCTTGCATCACGGGCATCCCGCGTACCTGATCTACACCTCGGGTTCAACCGGGAAGCCGAAGGGCGTCATCGTCACCCACCTCGGGTTGTCAAACCTCAACGCCGAGGAACATCAGAGATTCAACGTCCAGCCCTATTCGCGGATCTCTCACCTGGCATCACCGAGCTTCGACGCCTCGGTCTTCGAACTCATGATGGCGTTCGGCAGCGGAGCGTGCCTGGTCGTCATCCCACCGACGGTCTTCGGCGGATCCGAGTTGGCCGAAATCTTTGCCGACGAACACGTCTCACACGCGTTCATCACTCCGACCGCGCTCAGCTCGATCGAAAGCTCCGCGCTACCCGAACTCCGCGTACTCGCAGTCGGTGGCGAGGCCTGCCCACCCGAACTCGTGGACATCTGGGGCCGCGACCGTCGCATGTTCAACGGATACGGACCCACCGAATCCACCATCCAGGCCAGCGTCAGTGAACCCATGCGGCCGGGCAAGGACATCAACATCGGACGACCGGCCATCGGCTTTGCCGGACTGGTCCTCGACGGGCACCTCAAGCCCGTGCCGGTGGGAGTCATCGGGGAGCTGTACGTGACCGGCCCCGGACTCGCCCGGGGATACCACAATCGTCCCGACCTCACCGCCGACCGATTTGTCGCCGATCCGTTCGGCGAACCAGGCCAGCGGATGTACCGCACGGGCGACCTGGTGCGCTGGCGCTCCGACAGCACCCTCGAATACCTGGGCCGCAGCGACTTCCAGATCAAAGTCCGCGGATTCCGCATCGAGCTCGGCGAAATCGACTCTGTCCTGATGGCACACCCATCCGTCTACTTCGCCGCCACACTCGGGCACGAAGCGCCGTCGGGGGAGACGATGATCGCCTCCTACATCCAGCCCGTGGAAGGACAGACCGTCGACGACTGGGAGCTTCGCCGCCATCTGTCTTCTCGCCTGCCCGCGCACATGGTTCCCGGCGCGATCGTCGTCGTCGACCGCATTCCGGTGACACCGGTCGGCAAGCTGGACCGCAAGGCACTGCCGACCCCGAGCTTCGAGCGACGCACGGTCCCGTACGCACCGCCGACAAACAACACCGAACGAACGGTCGTCGACATCTTCGAGACCGTGCTCGGGCACGAGCACATCGGCGTCGACGACGACTTCTTCGAACTGGGCGGAACGTCGATCGTGGCCACTCGCATCACCATCGAACTCGAGAAGCGTCTCGGGATGCGAGTGCCGTTGCAATCGCTTTTCCTGGATCCGACACCTGCCGGAGTCGCCCGGGCTGCCGACGGAATGGACGCACACTCGCCGGACGATTCGTCGGATCTTCTCGCCCCGATGATCACGCTGCGCGCCGGATCCGATCGTGCACCACTGTTCTTCGTCCATCCGGGTATCGGATTGTCCTGGGGTTACGCAGAATTCGTCAAGCATCTCGAGCTGGATCAACCCGTCTACGGTCTTCAGCTACCGTCCCTGAGCGGCGGGCCCAGCTTCGACTCGCTGACCGAACTCGCCGACGACTACGCGAATCGCATTGCAGCCGTGGCATCGACCGGCCCGATCCATCTGGCCGGCTGGTCGCTCGGCGGCGTGATCGCACACGCCGTGGCACACAGCCTCACTCGGAGCGGACGTGACGTGACTCTGTCGATACTCGACAGCTATCCGTCGTCGGATTCCGATCAGCCCGCAGAACTCTCGGTCTCCGAACTACTGGCCGGGCTCGCGATGCCGGCGGGATCCAAGACGGTCGAGACCTTCGAAGAAGCGGCGGAATTGCTGGAGCAGACCCTGGGTGCCGGAATCGGAATCGAAGCGGAGCATCTGGCGCGGATCAGTCGCGGTTACTCCCACTCCGTCGAATTGACGAATCGGCACCAACCGCCTGTCCACGTTGGAGCCATCGAGTTCTTCGTAGCCGGAAGATCTACGGAGAACGGACACGATGTCGCCGAATGGCGAAGGTTTGTAGAAGGGGACATCCGAGTCACCGAAGTCGATTGCGAACACAACCAGATGATCGAACCGGGTCCGGCGGCAACCATAGCTGTACGATTGCGAGAAGTTATCGCTCAGTGGGGTGTCTGAACCAGGTTCGACATGGGTATGAGTGAAACACACAGGGTGATGGACCCCGGGTGGGTCCGGACGAGGGGAAAACGTTGAAACTGCGAACCACACGCGTGTTTACCGGATCGATGCTGACTGCCGCTGCACTGACTGCCGCACTGCTCTCCGGGGGGACTGCACAGGCCGATCCCGCATATCCGGCACCGGACCCGGACCCGTTCTACTCGCAAGCAGCTGCCGAGGGGACCGCCGGCACGCCGATCTCCGTGCGCCGGGCCCCTGACCTGATGACCTTTCCCGGCGTCGCGATCTGGCAGGTCAGTTACAGGTCCACGAACTCAGAGAACAAGCCTATTGCCGCGGTCAGCACGATCCTGGTCCCGCCGAATCAAGCACAAGACGGCCCGTTGCTCTCGTATCAGCACATCGTCAATGCACTCGGTACGGGATGTGCGCCATCTCGCGCGCTTTACGCATCGGATCCCAACATCGTCATCCGTGAAGCGCCCATCCTCAACGTCGCGCTGCAACGTGGATGGACCATTGCCCTTCCCGACCATCTCGGACCCAACAGTGCGTACGGCGCCGCGCGCCTGGGCGGACAGATCACGCTCGACGGTATCCGCGCCGTTCAGAAAGTCCCCGAATTGCGTAGTGGCGCCAGCCCTGTAGGTATTGCCGGCTACTCCGGCGGCGGCATGGCCACCGCGTGGGCGGCCGCACTGGCCCCGAGCTACGCACCCGAGGTCAACCTTGTCGGTGTAGCCGAGGGCGGCGTCCCGATGAATCTGTCCAAGATGGCAAACGGCCTCGGACAGGATCCGCACCCGGCATTCGGCCTCGCCTTCGCCGCAGCAATGGGCCTCGAACGCGAGTATCCCGACCTACTGCCGCTGAGCAACCAACTCAACGACCTCGGACGGTCGATGCGGGCCGAACTCACCAACGCGTGCACCAACGACATCCTCAGGGTCGGTGCCGGGCGCAGTGCCTCTCAGGTGTCGACGTCGACATCCTTGCTGTCCAGCCCTGAAGTGCGAAAGGTGATGGACGACAACAGCGTCGAACTCTATCCGGGTGTGCCGACTGCCCCGGTGTTCGAATGGCACACACCCGACGACGTTCTGATCCCCATCGATTCGGTGGTCAACACGATTTCGCGGTACTGCGCCGCCGGAGCCACGATTCAATCCCAACTGTTCCCCAGCCCGGACCACCTCACCACTGCGGTCCTCGGTCTGCCCACCGCATTCGAGTACCTACAGGACCGATTCGACGGAGTGCCGGCCCCGCGTTCGTGCTGAATGTCTCCGGAGTGACGTATCGAGCAGGCGCGGCACATGGCCAACTCGGTGTGCCCGTGGCATCGTTGATCGTATGAGCGACACGGATGACACCGGCGCGGCCGGCAATGGCGATTACAGTCTCGATCCCGACGACCAGCTTCAACCTGAAGACACTCTGATCGATCGAGGCGTCGACGACATTCTCGACGAGGGAATCTCACCACCGGAACGCCCACTGGGACTTGATGCCCACGGGTTGACCGGCAGCGAGGAATCAGCGGGGGAGACCCTCGACGAGCGCCTGGCCGAAGAAGAACCCGATCCGTACGCGTCGCTCGGAGATCCTTTGAAGGATCCCGCCGATGCCGACGAATTCGAACGGGAAGAAGAATTCCCGAACGGTGACGAAGTGGGTAACCGTCGGGTCGGGCGTCTCGTTGCCGAAGACGAGGGCAGATACGAGGACGAGGAAAGTGAACTCATTGCCGGAGACGTCGGAATCGACGGCGGCGCAGCGTCGGCAGAGGAAGCCGCGATGCATCTGATCGACGATTCAGAGGACTGAACGACCGCCTGACTGTTGTGGCTGTTGTAGCTGTTGATCGGTGAGAACGATGGAGTGGACGTGATTTCCACCCATTCTCTTGCTTTCGTACATCGCCGAATCGGCGAGGCGATGTAGATCGTGAACGCCACTTTCTGCTGCTTGTACGTCCGGCCAGGCGCCGTTGTGGATGGCTATGCCGATGCTTGTCGTCGAGATTGGTTCGCCTGTAGGGGAGTTCATGATGGGCGCGATCCGGGCCAGTAGATCGCCGACGTACGGCAACGGCATCATCTGAACGACGACGAACTCGTCACCGCCGATGCGCGCTATCGCCGCGTCCGATCTGGCCCAGTCGTGTAGTCGATAGGCCGTGCGCAGTATGACTCGGTCGCCGACGTCGTGACCGTAGGTGTCGTTGAAGTGTTTGAAATTGTCGATGTCGATCACCACCACCAGCAAAGACTGGT
The DNA here is from genome assembly GCF_029269915.1 of Rhodococcus sp. C3V. Classification (NCBI taxonomy): domain Bacteria; kingdom Bacillati; phylum Actinomycetota; class Actinomycetes; order Mycobacteriales; family Nocardiaceae; genus Rhodococcus; species Rhodococcus sp. C3V. Next base: position 206,426 of record NZ_JARJBE010000006.1, on the reverse strand, counting down.
CGAGGCTGGATTTCGCTTGCAGTAGTTCGGAAGTCCGCCGTGCGAGTCCGCGCCGATTCAGCAGGTCCGTCAACGGATCGAGTTCTGAGCTTTGAGCGTCGTTGCTCAGGAGCGCCAGAGCAATCTGCGTGACCACCGGTATGACAGTGATGACAGGAATGGCAAAGGCAATGCGCCCCAGGACGTCTGGAAGGCCAGAAGGTACATCGGTGAACACGCCGATGCTGGCAACAACGATGACCGCCCCGGAAAACAGCAGGTGCCACAGCTGAGTTCGAAGATTGTGAAAGAAGGCTATGTACGAGCCGACGAGCCCGAAGACGAGACATCCGAGCAATCTCTGATCCGGATTCGCCTCAGCCAGCACGATCACCGCAACGGCGAAGTCCCCGGCAACGACGAAGAAATACGACCTTTCACGGGTGGTCGCTACGACAGGCAGGGCAATTCCGCCGATCATCACAAGCACTGCGACGACGACGTCCAACGGAAATCCGATGGTCTGTACCGAATGAGTGCCCAGTCGCTTCAGCAGAATCGTGATACCCAGGAGGAAAACCAATACGCCGATGCCTATCCGAGTCGGCATCAGAATTCCGTTGTCGCGCAAGAATCGCGTGAATCGGTCAAACTGGTCTGGCACTGCGAGCCAGCGATGCACGACCTTGGGTGTGTCGCTCATCGCGGCCACTGACCATGAGAAGCGGCCGGTCGAATACAACACATGCGGCGATAGTAGTCCGTGGCGATGACAATGGAACTGAACTCGCCTCCAGCCTGTCGACCATAATACGTCACAGTGACGAATTGAGGTGGGGTAGCCGGAAGTCGGTGAGACGTGTTTATCGGCATCAATCCACATCAGAGCACTTATTGGTCGTTCCTGACGTCCAGGTCGCGCGGCGTAGCCGCAGTCGCCGGCGAGGCCAGGCGGTGATCGGTACCAATTCAGCCGGCGATCGCGGAGTCGCAATGGTCGAGTCGTGCAAGCCGGTCGCAGATCTAGGACGGAAACGCAGGAAAGCCGGCAAATGTACCGGCAGACAGACATAGGTGGGCGGAAACAAGGAAGGTTGCACGAACCAGGCGTGAGCCGGATATCACCAGGTCGAGAATTTGCCGATAATCTACATTATGTCAAGTAATAGTTATTCGAACGTCCCCCGTCAGCTTGTCCGCTAGCTTCACCCACATGGATTCCGTTGCGCTCGTCCTCGGCTCACCGCGTGGTCGTCGGTTCTGCGCGAACGTCGGGTACGCGTGCCAGCAGAAATGTCGGAACTCGAGATTCTGCACTGTCTTGCGTATGCCGTAGATTTTGCACGCTACTGGGAGCCGCCGGACGAAGAAGATCTGATCTTCGTCCGCCCTGAGGTGATCGCGGCATTGCGACCGATTGCCGAAGCACTACTCGACTCGCCACACACTGCCTGGTGGGCCGAGCCTGCTGACCTTCTGAACCAGAATCTGGTTGAAAAGCGAAACCCTATTTACGGCTGGTCGGACCTTCCCTTGCGGATTTACCGTGCAGAGGACGGCCTCGAACAGTGGCGTGCTGAGGCACTCGACTACGAACGCCGGTTTCTGGAATACCAGATCGAAGATCCGGACCGTCACATCGGAGGCGAATGGTGGTCTATCCCGTTTGCCAACGGCACAACCGAAACAACCAGGGCCCGCGACGGTATCGGGGCCCTCGGGGTGTTTCTCGAAGAAGACAGCTCCTCGAACGAGGCGCGGGTGCAGCCGGTAAGGATCTACGGCGCGCCCCGGATCTACGAGATCACCGGTCCGCAGGACTGGGCGAATCTGGTCGATACCTATCCCCTGCCAGTGCCCGCTTCACGTCGCTCCGTGTGGTACGACACGACCGGTGAATACCGTGACTGGTTCATTCCGGACTGGGTTTCGGTGTCCGCGGATTACGACGCCGTGCACCTGACCATGATGGCTTATCTGACCACGCCAGGTGTCGCGATCCCGTTTTCGGCCAACGCGGGGGCCACTGTGCTCGCCGGGTGGAATCCGGACGCCACCTTCTGGCTACGTAGCAACAACATCACCGTTGACGACGACCCGACGGGCTGACGTTCGGCTACACCGAGTTGAGCAGGTGCGGCCGCACTGCCAGCCACCGCGCGGTGTCCTCGATCCCCTGTTCCAGGGTGAATGTCGGAACCCACCCGAGTAGTCGCAACGCACGATCGTTCGACGCATAAGCGCCGGCAGTGTCACCGGTGCGTCGGCCGGCAGCGACCACGTCGATATCTTCACCGAGCACGTTCTCGAATGTGTGTACCAATTCCCACACCGTCGTCCCCCGCCCGCTGCCCAGATTGACCACAGTCATGCGTGATGATTCAGCGGTGACCCGGTCGAACCTTTCCAGTGCTCGAACATGAGCGTCTGCAAGGTCCCAGACATGAACGTAATCACGCACTCCGGATCCGTCGCGCGTCGGCCAATCCGTTCCCGTAACCCTGAAAGGCGTTCCTGTCGAATATGATTCGAACAGCTTTCCGAGTGCGTGGGTCGGGTGTGCCGATGGTGTACCACTTCGCAGCTCCGGATCTGCCCCGACCGGATTGAAGTAGCGTAGAGATATCGCCGATAATTCAGTGGCCGCCGCAATGTCGTCGAGCATCGTTTCGAACTGAGCCTTGCTGTGCGCATAGGGACTCTGCGGTGCGATCCCCCAGCGTTCGTCGACACACCCACCGTCGCTCGGCGCATACACCGCCGCAGAGGAACTGAACAAGAAGCGCTCACACCCGTTCCGAAGGACACTCGATACCAGCGTCAGCGACTTGGATACGTTGTTCTCGTAGTACCGTGCCGGGCTACTCACGGAATCTCCGACCACGATCAAGGCCGCACAGTGAACTGTCGCATCGATATCGGAATGATCTGCGAATACCTTGTCGAGCAGTTTCTCGTCCGCGATGTCGCCGCAGTAGAACGGGAATCTGTGCGCAAATTCGGCGCGGCCGGTCAGCAGGTTGTCGAGAATCACGACATCGATCCCGGCGTCGACGCACTTCGACGCTACGGTGCTTCCGATGAATCCCGCTCCGCCCGTGATCAGTACTTTCACGCCGCTCCCCCGGCATCTTCGACGGCAGTTTTCGCACGACGGACGAAGTGGGACACGCGTGAGCGGGCCAAGTCCCATCCACGTAGGTCGCGCCCGTCCCGGATGGAAAGCCGATCACGGTCGAGAAAGAGCGGCACCATGACCAGATCGCGGTAGAGCGAGTGCAGGCGTGGGCGATCCGCCAACCACAGCGTCCATCGCCACCACCAACGCGCCGAGATGGTCGTCATTCCGGTACTGACGCCGAAGATCGATTCCACCGCCGCCCAGTGGACGTTCACCGCCCGACGGACATCGCGTGGCAACTGGCGTCTGGAGAGCGTCACAGCGAGTTCCGGTTCGGAAGTGAGCAGGTACCCCACGTCGAAGACACTGTTCAACGACAAATCGGCTCGAATCAAGGCCCGATCGGCAAGCCGCGCGTGAGCGATGACGTGCAGCGTCACGTCGGCCATCGCAAGGCGGGATTCTTCCGCCTCCGCGCTGATTCCTCGGACTGCGGCCTCCCGGGTCAGCGCGTGACGGGCGAACCTCGGAAGTAAGTGCGAATGGATTTCGACGGAGCCATGACGGTCGTCGCGAAGGAGTGCCGGTTCCTGATGATCGTCGTGATCGATGGAGTCGGAGTCCACTTCGTCAGGGCGGACCATTCGGTAGCCGAAATCGAGGATCGCGTCGTTGGCCGGAACGGCATGTGCAGGGTCGACGACCAAAAGGTCGATGTCCGTCATCCGTCGAGCTGCCGGGTTCGGCCAGATTTTTCGCTCGAGAAGGGCGGCACCCTTCAGTGCAACCGTCGGAAATCCGTTGCTGTGTAACAACTCTTGCAGTTCCACTCGCTGCGCGTCGAGGTCCGAGATCCTTATGGTGTTTCGGTGATGGACAAGGCTCAGCGTCAATTCCGGACTCGATGCGGTGGCCGAGGATTCCGACAGCATTTCCGCGAAGCTCGCAGGTAGGACCGATGCGAAGCCGGCCTCGACCGCTCGGGAGGCGAGCAGCGGCAATACCTTGTGCCTTACAGCGGCGTCGATGACTCTGGGCCAATCCTGCTGCGTACACAAGCGGATGACGTCGGCCCCACACTCGGGTTTCAACATGGAAATCAGGTACCGGGTGTCACGCATGACGCCACCAGTTCCTCCACGGTGTCGGCGCCGGTATCGCCGTGATGTCGAATCAGTCTGTAGCACGGGGCATTCGAGAGTAGAGCAGCGATGTTTCTCAGGGTCAATCCGTGGTTGTCGGACCACAGTGCGGATTGCTCGGCTAGCGACTGTATCGCTTGGGGTACGGGCATCGGAGCGAGTCGAGTCGGCCCCTTGTCCCATCCATCGAGGATCAGCACCAGATCGATTCCGCGAACCGCCGAGCTGACGTTTCGTTCAGCAGGCAAGGTTGACGGGTCCAACGCCCACACCGGCGGGGCGTACGGAAGATGCAGCGAATCGTGCGCTTTGATCTCCGGGAGGACGTCGAACGTACCGGCTTTGAGGTGGACCCGCCGTGGTAAGCCCACAGCTTCGGTACCACGAATGAAGACGCCTTCGTCAGCACGCAGTTGTGCACCCCGTAAGGCAAGGGCGAGCGCCAAGGTGGTCTTGCCCGCCCCGGAATGCCCGGCGATCGCCACTCTCACACCGTTGCAGTCGACCAGAGCGGCGTGCAGGCGTGTCCAATTTCGGGCGTGCGCGGCCGTCATGACATCCCGGTGCACCGTGCGGTACACGCTCTCCGCGAGCTGGAGACCGTCCAGACCGATCAGCGTTTCACGGCTGCCGCTGATGGTCGATTCGATGGTGACGTCCCAGCGACCGAATGTCGCTCGATTCCGCTGAATCCCAACTTCGACGTTGTTGTCCGCAGGCCACGGGCTGGCAATCCGATGCTCGACGACACCGACCTCGGGTATGCGGAAACCGCGCACAATCGCGTCAACCCAAAGGTAATGCGCCCGGAATTGTGGTACGTGGTTGCCTGTCACGGAATTCTCACACCAGCAGACGAGAGGTGCTCAGCTGTCCGTACGTCTCGTTGACTACCGACTTCGCCTCGTCGTCAGGGATCTCGAGCACTTCTGCCACGGCCTGGACAATTTCGCTGACGGTCCGGCCGTCACACAGTTCCCACACCAACGTCGCGACCGGGTTGAGGTGATGGGCAACCTCGCTGGAACTGTCGTACAGCACAACACCGTCGGTGAGATCGTTGCTCTCCACCGTCTGAGAGCGTTGCGGTCTCACACCTTCGAGTAGTTCGGTCAAGATATCTCCTTGATTCAGCGAATCCGATTTCGTTTCGGTGGTGGTCTCACAGTGCGAAGCGTCGTGAGTATTCGGATTCGATTGCGCCCGAACGAATCAGGCTGCGTGTGGAGGCGATGCCGGGCGACAGCGTCAGGCACGTGAGCGCTCCCCCGGCACTCGCATCCACCAGGTAGTCGCCCAGAGTTCGGTAGTGACCCGCCCATTGTCCGAATGCTTCGGGATCTGACTCCGGATCCGCAATCTCATCGAGAATTCGCTCGAAGGCGCGCGAATGTACGAGAACGGCGTGGACGCCACGGTTCTCAGGACTGGTGCGCAAGAGTGCCGAACCGTCGAGCAGAGCTCCGTCCCTCGATTTCGGGTCGTGTCCGAGGTGGACGACATCCCAATCGCCGTGATCCAACTCTTCGCGGGCATGGCCAAGGATCGATGCGGCGGCATCCAGCAAACTGACGTCGTCAGCAGCGATGAGGACCGAATCCCAGCCCTTCTCAGTCGCCCGAGCGAGCGCACGACGCCACGAGACGGTGAAGGCCGCGTCCTGATTCATCGCGTCCTCGAAAGCCGACACTCTTTCCACCGCTGTTACGCGCGGTAAGCGAATGAATCTATGCCAGGACGCTTTCCATCTGTCGATGTCAAGATCGAGATTCACGACGGCAACACCGAGGTCCGACTGAGAATCCTCGACAACGGGGTTGGGTTCTCCCCCTACTCGGACAGGCGACAGTGGGCGATCGAGCACAACGTCGACTGCGCCTCGCTCGAGCAGATAAGCCGCCAGTGAGAAGTCGGACGGCACGGGTCCGTTGATCCTTCGTGAGAGTTCGTCTCGCAAAGTTCCGTATGTCGCCGCGCGAACAATCAGTGCAGCTCCGACCAGATCTTCGCCGTGTGCGTGGATGACAGCCGTATCGGCTTCGGCGGGGAGGTCGTCGACGATGTTCCGTAGCTTGTACATAACCGCGGGTTCGATCACGCGCGCCTCGTCCAGAAAAACCACCGACTTCCAGCCCAGCAGAATTGCCTTGTCGAGTCCGGCGACGAACGCAGAGGCCGTCCTCCACCCATCCGGACCGTCGTCCTCCGCCGGAATGGCACGGTGAACGGTCAGTTCGATCGACTCGGCCTCCGCCAGGCATGAACGCCACGGAGCGACTCGGCCGTCGTCGCTGAGAACGACCACCCCACCGAAGACCAACTCGGGTCGCTGGACGCTCAGCTCGGCACGGTGACGAATCTCGGGATACGAATCACCGAGGTACCTGGAGAACTGACGATGGAGTGAGTCGAGATCCCATCCGACCTCACTCCAACCGAGCAGGTAATTGTGAACACGATCTTCCCAGTTTATTCGATACGGGACACCGGCCGGGCGCTCGAATCGATGGTGCCAACCAAATGTCGGAAGGCAGACGACCTTTCCGCCGTTGATCCGGAACTTCTCGTGGATGTATCCCTCTTCACCGCCGAATCCGGTGAAGTGCGAGTTCAATCCCGGCCATGCCTCACGCCTGCAGGCAAATGAGCCGAGGCCCTGCATGACGATCTCGAAAGGCACGTCAGGGTGTTGCTTCGCTCGCGGATCAACTCCCCACGAGCCGAACATCCCGTTGCGCCACTTGGGGTCCATGTGGGTGGCCGCGATGTGCGAGGAATCCTGGGAGAGCATCGGTCCCTGGATCAGATCGTCGGTTTCCGGGTCCGCGTCGAAATACGCCAGCAACGCCGACAACGATCCCGGTGCCAAGATCACGTGAGAGTCGAGGACAAGGACATACTTTCCGGTGGCCTTGCGGAACAGGACGTCCCGCACCGCAGTCGATCGAACGTCGGTGAACGGGATGTAGCGGAACCGATCGATGTAACCGGCAAACGATTCGAGCATCGGCGCCGGCAACCCCTCGGGGTTGTTGTCCAACAAGACGAATTCGACTCTGTCCAGAACCTCGCGATGATGGACCAAGATCGAGTGGATCGTGAAGTACGCGCCGTCGAAATCGTCGTAGGTCGCGATCGCGACAGTCAGATCGGCCGGTTCTCCGTGTGGCGGAGTCTCCTTCACCTGAACTGACCCCGCGCTCTGAAACTTCTTCAGAGCGCGGTGTAGCGCGACGTCGAACTCTGTCATCGTCGGTGTTCCCCCTCGGAACCAGTCGCGTCGTGTCGGCTACGTAGGTTCCGTGGGATTTGTCGGCTGGGTCGGAGGGGTCGGGAAGGTCGGCTCGGTGCGAGTGGTCGGCACCGTCGGTACGGTTGGCACAGTCGGGACGGTCGGCTCCGTCGGCGCTGTCGGCCCGGTGGGTTTGGCGGTCGTCGTTCCACCCGAACCTGACGAGCTACCGGTTGATCCGGAACCTGTGGAACTTCCGGACGGTCCCGAACTCCCGGAACTACCCGAACTTCCTGACGATCCCGAACTTCCCGATGATCCGGGATTGCCCGGCTCGTTTCCGCCCGGCTGATTCCCTCCCGGAGTATTACCACCGGGTTGATTCCCGCCTGGTTGCTCGCCGCCTGGTTGATTCGGATTCTGCTGGCCACGACTTGGCGCTCCGGAAAGATTCGGCGTGTCACCGGCTGCGAAGGCCGGCGCCGCACCACCGAGGCTGATCGACGTCACGACTGGCACAGTTACCGCCGAGGCCGCTAGAACTGTCTTGACGAACTTGCGTCGATCAACTGGAACATTCTGAAAAGCGTCGCCGCCCATAGCGTTTCTCCCATGCGTCCGAGACGAGGTCGTCCTCACTCGATGTCGGGCAAAACGCTAGCATCCTTCTGGCAACTTTACAGACTGAACGCGCCGATATTTGACGGTTATGCGAATTTGAGTCCGGACTGGGCCGACTGTTCGGACAAACGTACGGCGATCTCCTCCTGTTCAGGGGACTCGTTTGTCCCGGTCGACAACCGTCAACCGACCGGCATCTCCCACGGCGCCACCGGAAGAGTGCTTCCGGTTTCGAGGTAGGACTTCAGGTTCGACAACACCGCCGACCATCCACCGGCCACCTCCATGCGAGCCGATTCGTCCGCCAAATCGGTGTGCTTGACGGTCAGTCGCACGATCGCGCCGAAGGCTTCGATGTCGAAACTCACCCGAGAGATGTCGACGCCCGGTTCGCCGTTCGGATCAGCCCAGGTGGTGACCAACCTCGACGGAGGGTTGCTCTCGACTACGGTGCCGACTACATCGGCAATGTTCGAACCGTCGATCCGGCGGTGCTCCCAGGTCGATCCCGGCTGCCAGTCGGAGACGTTGCTGTGTCCCCAATACTCTGCGGTGGCCTGTGCGTCGGTGAGCGCTTTCCAGACGTTGTCCGCCGTGCTCGCAATGTAGGTGACGTACACAAAACTGGGCTTGTCGGTCATGGCTTCCTCCGCGATTTTTTTGACGGTACTGAGCGCACGAAGGCGCGGTACCTCGAACTTGTTGATCCACCGCTCTCGAATCTCCTCGAGCGCAACGGGATTGAGATAGTGAAGCTTCGCCCTCCCCTGTCGGACCGTGCTGATCAGATTGGCGTCCTCGAGCATGGTGAGGTGTTGAGTGACAGCTTGCCGACTCATGTCGAGGCTGTCGCACAGCTCGCCGAGCGACTGACCGTTGGCTACGAACAAGCGGTCCAGGAGAAGCCTTCGTGTGGGATCGGCCAGTGCTTTGAAGGCTGCATTCATCCGGTCGTTCACAACTTCACAATATGCAAGCATTTACTTGCATGTCAACGGTTGGGCGTGCCGGGTTTCGAAAGTTGGGACAGATGAGGTGTGATGTCTCTAGGCAGATGTGATCTGAATCCCGGATTACACCGTAAGAGAGGTTGGGCACATGGACTGGGCAGCAATTGGAGTGGGTGTCGGGTATGCCTCGGTGGCCCTGTCGATCCTGGTTTTCGTCGGCGGGTGCATCGCACTGTTCATCTTGTCCGTCCGCCAGTAGCTGACACCTCGACAAAGTGGTGATCACCCCGGGGTCCGGCCAAGCCGATCACCTCGGGAGTGATCACCCTCGAGGCCGCTTGATCGATTCGGACACACCGGCGCGCGTCGGACTGCTCGCAGAGAAGCTCGGCCGCGGTGGGACTACCGTAGGACTGTCGCCTAGAACTCGAGGAGTACGGAATGAGCATCCAGTCGGTTGAACCGCACCGCCACCGCGTAGTGGTGATCGGTTCCGGCTTCGGAGGATTGTTCGGCACTCAGGCTCTCAAAAAAGCCGATGCCGACATCACGATGATCGCGCGTACAACCCACCATCTGTTTCAGCCGCTCCTCTATCAGGTTGCGACCGGCATCCTCTCGGTCGGTGACATCGCTCCCGCCACGAGACTGGTGCTGCGCAAGCAGAAGAACGCACAGGTACTGCTCGGTGAGGTCGAGACCATTGATCTCGAGAATCAGACCGTGACCTCGCGTCTGCTCGAACGCGTCACTGTTACGCCGTTCGACAGTCTGATCGTGGCAGCCGGTGCCGGTCAGTCGTACTTCGGCAACGACCAGTTCGCGGAGTTCGCCCCCGGAATGAAAACGATCGACGACGCCCTCGAACTGCGCGGACGAATCCTTGGGGCCTTCGAACAGGCCGAACTGTCGGACGATCCCGCCGAGCGTGCGCGCTTGCTCACCTTCGTCGTTGTCGGCGCCGGCCCCACCGGCGTGGAGTTGGCCGGGCAGATCGCCGAGCTTTCCCGTCGAACGCTGGACGGCGCGTTCCGCAAGATCGATCCTCGTGAAGCGCGCGTCGTGCTCCTCGACGGCGCCCCTGCCGTGTTGCCCGTGTACGGCGGGAAGCTCAGCCGCAAGGCTGCCGAGACGCTCGAGAAGCTCGGCGTCGAGATCCAGCTCGACGCGATGGTCACCGACGTGGACAACGACGGTCTGATCATCAAGGAGAAGGACGGCACGCTTCGCCGTATCGAGTCGCAGTGCAAGGTGTGGTCCGCCGGCGTGCAGGCCAGCCCCCTCGGCAAGCAGCTCGCAGAACAGAGCGGCGGAGAAACCGACCGCGCCGGCCGCGTCATGGTCAATCCCGACTTGTCTCTGCCCGGGCACCCCAACGTCTTTGTCATCGGCGACATGATGTCGCTCGACAAGCTTCCCGGTTTGGCTCAGGTTGCCATGCAGGGTGGCAAGTACGCGGCCAAGCAGATCAAAGCGTCACTGGACGGCAAGTCCCCGTCGGAACGAGTTCCGTTTAAGTACTTCGACAAGGGAAGTATGGCAACGATCTCGCGCTTCAGCGCGGTAGCCAAGGTGGGCAAGCTCGAGATCAGCGGCTTCATCGGGTGGGTTGCCTGGCTGGCAATTCACCTCCTCTACCTCGTCGGATTCCGTTCCCGTGCCTCGACGCTGTTGTCGTGGGCGGTGACGTTCTTCGGGCGTGGCCGTGCTCAGATGGCGTCCACCGAGCAGCAGGTCTTCGCGCGAAACGCGATGGGCGAGTTGGAGAAGAAGAACAAGGAAGCGACGGAGTCCGGCAGCGCTTCGAATGGCGAAGCCAAGAAGGCTGCCGGCAAGCAGCAGAAGGCCGCCGGCTGATCAACACCTGAGTGACCGGCGGAGGGCGGCTGTGGAGTTCAACTCCGCAGCCGCCCTCCGTCATTCGATCGACTGCCGCGTGGTCAGTTTCCGATCTTCGCCACCTCGGTGATGTTCGCGAGGCGAACCTGTCCCTTGGAAACAAGTCGGTCGTTCTCGTCGGTGATGCGAACTTCCCAGAGTTGCTGGGTGCGTCCGCGATGAATCGGGGTGGCTTCAGCGGTGAGAGTGCCCTCCCGCGTTGCGCGCAGGAAGTCGGTGTTGTTGTTGACTCCGACCACGTGTCCTCGCTCGCCCAGCCACACGGTGCCACCGACGCTGGCGAGAGACTCCACCACCGAGCAGTACACACCCCCGTGCTGTATCCCGGCGGGCTGGTGCAGCGTGGGCTTGACGGTCCATTGCGCCCGCACGCGATCTGGGCTCAGTTCGGTGTATTCCAGGCCGATGGTGGCGTCGAAGCCCGTTCCGAGCCGTTTCATCATCTCTGCGGTCTCAGCAGTGTCGACCATGCCATCTCCATCTGTGATTCTCTGGCGCCGGTGTGGCTGCCACTCCCTACCTGATTACACGAGAGGTAACTCGAGCTTGGAATCAGGTCTGGAAAAAGAACCGGCGGGTTTCACATCATTCGATGTGAAACCCGCCGTGGGAAGGACCGGGAGTCTCTGCAGCCCTCAGGACTCCGGCGCGGTCCGGCAGTTTCGTCACTCTCGCGGGGTGTAACTCTCCGCGTGGCGTTCCACAATCATAGGCAAGGCTGACCTAATTTAGCAAGCCCTTCGTCGAACTGGTTCCAACGAGGACGCAGCGAGACCTTGCGGCGCGCACGCACGGGCAGCCCTGCGGCGACAAAAGCGTCCAGCAGCCCCTGCCCGCGGCGCTGAGCGGCTGATTCGCCCCCGCCGGCCAAGATGGGGACATATGCCGCTGCGCCCAGGATCGACTCCCCTACCAAGCCCCAGAATCTGAACTGGTCGACGGGCGCACACCTGGAGACGGCGTCGTAGATCGCCCGTAGCGAGGTCAGGCAACGGTGCGCGGTCCAGACGAGGAGCGCTTCTTCGCACGGCATGTCGACGACGCCGTCACTGCCGGACTCCCGTCCGTTCGGCGCAACTCGCAGAGTTTCGTCGATCACCCCGGCCCAGTCGATACCGCCGTCGCTGTCCATGTGGATGAACAGGTTCTCGAGGCCTGGATCCCAAGCGGCACCTTCGGAGACGATCGATGCGGCAACCCTGCCGACCACAGCGTGAATCAGTGATGTTGCGACCTGTATCGCCGCAGCTTCGGCACTGTCGAGATCCTGGAGCGAGCGGGCGAACATCTGATGCACCCGATCCCCGCACAAGCCTTCACTCAACTGCCACCAACGCCGTTTGCCTTCACCTGACATGGCGGCAACCGCGTATACGCGCGGGTAGTCAGGGTTGAGTGCTCGTAGGCGAACGCTGGTGCGGCTCAATGCGTTCGACCGGAGTTCGAATTCACGAACATCCGCATGCTGGGTGGTCAAGGTGATTGTCACCGTGCACTCCAATCGGCCGAAGTTGTCTTGTGGTTCTTAATGTAGGTTAGCCTCACCATAATTCAAGAGTAAAGAACTGTGACGCTGGGCACCGCATATTCACAGGAACTTGCCCCGCAGGGAGCACACCCACATAGGGTTCCGTAACCTAAGATGCGAATTCCCTGCGCACAAAGACCAGGAGCTCGAACCGCCAGTGACGATGATCAAACCGCTCGGGAACGGACATCCCCGAGGACCCAGCGAGACGTACGGACGGCGCATAGTGCCGCGCGGCCCGGCTCCTGTCCGAATGCGTGTTCTAGCTGGGATTTTCGACGCGGGGGTGTTCCTGCTTCCGTTGCTCGTCGGCTGGTACGTCGTTCAGTCGCTCCGAGACGAGAACGGTGGCGGCGAAGCCGACCGCGCAGTATTCGGTGGTACGGCAATAGCCATTGCCGTTGGTCTCCTTGTGTGGAACCTGGGATTCCGCGAAGGTGCCACAGGCCGGACCTCGGGAAAGGGATGGGTAGGTCTGGTCACGCGTGACGCGAAGACAAAGCAGCCCATCGGTGTTCGCCGGGCTCTGCGCAGGCCGTTCGATCGAACCGGTATCGAGGTGGTCCGTGAAAGCACGGCGCGCGAAGAAGGGTTCGAGGAACTCGCGCGCGACAACAGCGTCGGGGCAACTCGTCGACGCCGGCTGATCGGTCTCGCGGTGCTCACGGTTCTTCTCGCGCTCGTCATGCTCGCGAGCATCGCGGTGGGCGCACGTCCGCTGACGTTTGCCGAGATCTTCCACGCCATCTTCAGTTCGGACGGCACCCAGACGGACATCATCGTGCGAACGTTGCGCGCTCCGCGGACCATCCTGGGTCTTGTCGTCGGCATCGCACTCGGTATCGCCGGCGCCCTGATTCAGGGACACACGCGTAACCCGTTGGCAGATGCCGGACTACTCGGCCTCAACGCCGGCGCGGCTTTCTTCGTAGTCATGGCGATCTATCTCTTCGGCTTCACCGCACCGAGTCAGTACCTCTGGTTCGCGTTTGCAGGATCGTTCGTCGCCAGCATCGTCGTCTTCGGCTTGTCCTCCATCGGAAACGGCGGCGCGAGTCCTCTGAGTTTGGCTCTGGCGGGCGCAGCCGTCGCGTTCTTCCTGCAAGCCATGACCAATGCCGTGATCATCCTCGACCAGACCAGTCTGGACGCCTACCGTTTCTGGGTAGTCGGGTCGGTGTCCGGTCGCGGGTTCGACGTTCTCTGGCAGGTCCTCCCCTTCCTGATACTCGGTTTGGTCATCGCCCTGGCGAGTACGCCTGGTCTCAATGTCCTCAGCCTGGGTGAAGACGTCGCAAAAGCGTTGGGAACGAACATCGCGTTCAGTCGCACACTCGGCATCATCGCGATCACCCTGCTGACCGGCGCCGCGACCGCAGCGTGTGGACCTATCGCGTTCATCGGATTGGTGGTCCCCCACGTGGCCCGGGCCATCACCGGACCCGACTACCGCTGGCTGGTCCCGTACGCAGGCTTGCTCGGTGCGGTCATGCTGATCACCGCGGACATCATCGGTCGCGTAGTCGTGCGCCCCGGCGAGTTGCAGGTCGGAATCATCCTGGCCCTCTTCGGCGCCCCGTTCTTCATCGCTCTCGTACGCCGCAGGAAGTTGGCAAGTCTGTGACGCTCAAGCAAGAACTCCGGGTACTCCCCCGGACCATCCCCTCACGTAAGTCGATTCGTATCGGTGGATTCTCGCTGGTCTACCGTCCACTCGCGGTGTCGGTGTGCATTGCCCTCGCGGTCGCACTCTTCCTTCTGCTCTGCATCAACATCGGACGCGGCGACTATCCGATCGCGATCCCCGATGTCATTTCCGTCCTGCTCGGTAATGGAAGCAAGACACAGAACCTGATCGTCTTCGACCTCCGACTTCCTCGATCGCTCACCGCACTCTTCATCGGTATGGCACTCGGCATTGCCGGTGCGGTCACCCAGACGATCGCTCGCAACGCCCTCGCCAGCCCCGACATCCTCGGAATCACGGCCGGATCGAGTGCTGCCGCGGTTGCTCTCATCGTGCTCGGTGGTGGCGGGTCGTTCGTGGGACTGCTTGCCACACTGGGGATTCCGTTGGCTGCACTCTGCGGCGGCCTACTGACAGCAGTGGTGATCTACGCCTTGGCGTGGCGCAAGGGCGTCGAGGGGTTCCGCCTCATCCTGATCGGTATCGGCATCAACGCCATGCTGGTGGCAGCGACGGGATGGCTTCTCATCTCGGCGGACATCAACGATGCTTCGCGCGCACAGGTGTGGCTCAACGGTTCGCTCAACGGTGCCACCTGGAATCAGATGTGGCCGGTCGCCATCGCTGTCGCGGTAGTCGGCGGCTACGCGGTGATCGCTTCGTTCACCATGGGAGCGCTGCGGTTGGGCGACGACAACGCCACCTCTCTCGGTGTTCGCTTGCAATCATCGCAGGCCAAACTGTTGCTCTCTGCCGTGGCGCTGGCCGCCATCGCAACCGCCGCAGCAGGTCCGGTCGGCTTTGTCGCCCTGGCTGCGCCACAGGTCGCCATGCGTCTGGTGCGCTCTGCCGGCCCGCCCATCGTGGCGTCCGCGCTGACCGGTGCTGTACTGGTGGTCGGCAGCGACGTCATCGCTCGAACAATTCTGCCTGTGGAACTCCCCGTCGGAATCGTGACTTCCGCACTGGGTGGTCCGTTCCTGCTCTACCTGTTGGTTCGTAACAATCGGAAGGTCACAGCATGACCACGATCGCCCAGTCCACCGATACTCCTTCGCGTCTCGTCGCCAAGAACCTGACGCTCGGGTACGGGGACCGCATCATCGTCGACGGACTCGATCTCGAGATCCCTACCGGCGTGATCACGACGGTCATCGGCCCCAACGGTTGCGGCAAGTCGACGCTCCTGCGTGCGCTCGGTCGTCTGCTCAAGCCCAAGGGCGGATCGGTCGTCCTGGACGGCAAGGCGATCAGTTCGATGAAGACCAAGGAAGTCGCACGGGTGCTCGGAATGCTCCCCCAGACTCCAGTTGCGCCCGAAGGACTCACCGTCGCCGATCTGGTCTCACGTGGGCGCCACCCGCACCAGTCGTGGATCAGGCAGTGGTCCGCGGACGACGAGGGCGAGGTCGCCGAAGCGCTGGAGCTGACCGGTGTCTCGGATCTCGCCGATCGACCCGTCGATCAATTGTCCGGCGGTCAGCGCCAGCGAGCCTGGATCTCGATGGCTCTCGCCCAGGGAACCGACATTCTGCTTCTCGACGAACCGACTACCTATCTGGACCTCGCGCACTCGATGGAAGTCCTCGACCTGGTGGATCAACTCCACGAGGAAATGGGGCGCACCGTGGTGATGGTGCTGCACGACCTCAATCTCGCGGTCAGATACAGCGATCATCTGATCGTGATGCGCGACGGCGCCGTCGTCGCTTCTGGTGTCCCCAAGGACATCATTTCCGCGGAACTTCTGCTCGACGTATTCGGTCTCGAAGCTGCGGTCATCGACGATCCCGTCTCGGATCGGCCGCTGATCGTTCCGATCGGAACCCGGCACGTGTTCGGCGCCGTCGGCGGGCCGGCAAAGCCTGCGTGACGATCGCGAATCAGCGACCCAGAATCGTCCGAACAAGTTTGAATCCCTGACCGATCGTCACGGTTGGCAGGTACGCCCGTCCGACCGCGTTCCCGATGCTCGGCAACGCGGCTGGATCGGCGAAGGTCATGTGCATCGGCACGTACCGAGGCTGGAACTTCGATTTGAAGGCCAACAGCGAACGAAATCCGTACACCGGTTCCAGGGTGCGACCGAGTAGGTCGAGCACGCTGTCCATCATCGCCGAGAAAGTCGTGGCCTCCGGTTCGTTCGCATTCCTCTCGGAATCACCGGCGATTGTTGCCAACGGTGCACCGGACAGACTGAGGAACTCGACGCCCTCCTCCTCCAATTTCAGTGCAGCGGAGGCGATGAGGAACTCCATCGCGGGACGGAATCCTTCGGAGCGTCGCCTCATGAAGTCGAGTGTCCACCCGACGACTTTGCCGTCGCGGTACACCGGTAGCCACGACGTGACACCGTGCACGGTGCGATCCTCGTCGACGGCGATCAGGCACCGCACTTGTTCGTCGTCGACCTCGTCGAGTCCACCGAGGGTGAATCCCATCTCGGGCATCCCCTTGTCCGCCACCCATTCCTCCGAGATCGCAACTATCTGATCCTTGATCGCGAGAGGTGCATGAGGGAAGGAAATCCACTCGGCCGTGATCCCGGACTTCTTCGCCCGGTTCAGTGCTGTTCGCACATCCTGGAACCGCTTTCCTGTGAACGCGACCTGTCCGAGGTCGAGCACGGTTTCCTCGGCGACCTGCAGGCCGCTCCAGCCCATGGAATCAGTGATGCTTCGGGCGTCGTCGGTCACTGAATAGAAGCAGGGAATCCAACCGTTCGACGACGCGAACTCGGCAAACTCCTCGATCGCCGTGCGCATGCGATCTGGAGGACCGACCGGATCACCGGTTGTGAGAGCAACACCGGCGATGACGCGATACGCGACGTAACTCGAACCGTCCGCGCTGAACCAGTATGTGTTTCCCTTCCACGTCGTCATCCAGGACAACGGGCTGCCGGTACCGGCGATCAACATGGATCGCGCTCGTTCGGCGGCTTTGGGATCGGCGGTCTTGACCGGCTTGAGGAAACTCACGAACACCAACACGGCGGCGACGCCCCAGAACACGACGCCGGTCCACTCGAAGAGCAACGTCGACTCGATGTCCACGGGAAGCAGACGCGGATCGATCAACTGCAGGTACACGGGCGGTACAAGGCGCTGAGGGAAGTCCGCGAGCAACATCGTTACAGTGGGCTCGCGATCGAACCCGTGCCTGGCGAGCATTCCGCCGCCGACGTAGATCACGGCGAGGACCGCGAGCAAGGTCACGATCGCAGCACCGAGACGTCGGTATGTCTTGGCCGGGGCCGCGACGTCGAAGTATCGACGTGTCGCGATCAGCAGGATCAGTACGAAGAGCGGTGTCAGGAACGGCACCAGAGTTCGGTACACGTTCGGATCGCTGATTCCGTAGAACAAGCTGTCACTGTCGACGGCGTCGACGAACCTGATGACGAAGTTCCCGATCGAGAGGACGAGTAGGACGACCTGAGCACACACTGTCGCAATCCAGGCGAATCTGCGGCCACGACGGAGCCCGTCACTCAACACGAGAACGAAGATCGACGGCATCAGCGAGAGCAGAGTCGGGCCGATACCGGAGAGTCTGAGCTCGAGGAGTCCTCGTCGGCAGTCCGGATCCGACGCCGACTCCTCGCACAGTTCTCGAACCTCGGCGACAGTCCAGGGAACTCCGCGGAAGAGGTCACGGAGGACCGCGAGTGGGCCGACCGCCTGCGGGGACAGCGCGGCGATCATCGGGCCGATCGCACTCGCCGCGACGACGATGGCGACCAGGACGCGACCCTCTCGCTGTGTCCCGGCGATGCGCTCACCGCGCGCCGATCGTCCGACGATCCACTGTCCGATCACCAAACCCACCACAGCGGCAAAGAATCGGATGACGTCTTGCAGCTGACCACTGAACAAGGCCAAAGTGATCGTCAACGCCAAAGTTCCGACGCGAATGCGACGGCGCCACAGGGTGCCCATGTTCGAGCTGGCGGCCATCGCAGCGCCGACGATCCATGCACTGGCTCCGACCGCGGAGCCCACGTGGAGGCGGAATCCCCAACTGGAATCAAACACCTTCGCAAACGACGCCCAGCCGAGCCCGAGCAGGACTCCCAAGATTTGAGTGCTTGCGCCGGCGATCGCAAGCTTGATCGTTCCCATTCGGCGTTCGAGGGGTGCGGCGACTGCGATCAGGAGCACGGTCGCGCCGAGGTACCCGAGCAGGTTTCCTGCCCACAGCACGGACGTGAGCGGCGTCCAGATGCGGCCGTGCTGGATCGAGCCCATTCCGGCACCGATCGTGTGCTCGAGATCGCGGGACGGTCCGTGAACGAGGCTGCCGGTTGCGGCACCCACGATCCACATGGTGAGAAGTAGAACGACCGTCAACGGTGCGTCGCGAATGCCGAAACGGATGATGCCGGCAGCTTTCTGCGTGACTACCCGCGCCCGTGATGTCGATTCTTCGGTGCCCGGCGAACTGTCGATCGTCATCTACGTGCGGCTACTTTCTGCGGATCGACTGTTTGGCTTGCAATTATCGGGCATCGTCATTGTCGGGACTTTCGTCGTCTCACACCACCGTAACCGTCACGCAGATCACTATGGCCAATACCACACCCCCACCGAGGTGGTTACTACTACCAGTAGTACGTATTTCGTCGTGGAAGTCCGTAGAATCGAAGAATGGCAGGTCTAGGTGAACTCGAACGCGCGGTGATGGATCATTTGTGGTCCACATCGGAACCGCAAACTGTGCGACAGGTGCATGAAGCACTCGCGACGCATCGCGAATTGGCGTACACGACGGTAATGACCGTTCTGCAGCGCCTGGCGAAGAAGCATCTGGTGATTCAGCAGCGTGACGATCGCGCACATCGCTATCTTCCCGTCAATAAGCGCGAAGAACTGGTCGCGAGTCTGATGGTCGACGCGCTGGCCCAGGCTCCGGAGTCCGGCGGTCGCGCTGCGGCGCTCGTCCACTTCGTGGGACAGGTCAATGCTGACGAAGCCGATGCTCTCCGCGAGGCGCTCGCTGCCCTCGAGGTGCGCGAGTCCGCGAAAAAGGCTGCGCAGCCCGGAATTTCTAGGCCGAACTGATTTCGTCGTGCATGATGTGTAGGACATGAACGCCACTACTGCACTGGTTTTCGGACTGCTTGCCTTGTTGCTGGCCGGTCCGGTTCCCGCACTCCTGAGCCGCTCCACGTGGCCTTACCGCGCTCCACGCGCGGCGTTGGTTCTGTGGCAAGCCGTCGCAATTGCTGCGGTGCTGTCGGCATTCAGCTCGGGCCTGGCCATTGCCAGCCAGCTGCTCGTTCCCGGCACTGACGGTAGGCCGACGACGGCCCCGACCGCCGAAATCGATGCACTCGGGCTCCCGCTGTGGATTCTGTACGTGGTTGTTTTTGCCCTGACGCTTCTGATCGGCGCGAAGCTGATCTTCTCGATCATCCAGGTCGCTGTGAGAACCCGACGTCGCCGTGCACGTCACCGCGTGTTGGTGGACCTTCTCGACGACTGCGCCATGCCCGCGTCGGTGGAACGCACACCCGATCTGCGGGTACTGGACGTCGACGAACCGATCGCATACTGCCTGCCAGGTCTGCGTCAACGCGTGGTTCTCAGTCAAGGCACTCTGCAGAACCTCGATCATGCCGAGGTCAAAGCCATCCTGACGCACGAGCGTTCCCACCTGCGAGCTCGTCACGATCTGGTCCTCGAGGCTTTCACTGCCGTCAACCACGCGTTCCCCCGTTTCGTTCGTAGCAAGTCGGCCCTGGGATCGGTGCAGCTACTGGTGGAGTTGCTCGCCGACGATTCAGCCGTGCGGGCTACCGGTCCCACTCCCCTCGCGCGGGCGCTTGTCGCGTGTGCCGGATCGACGGCACCCCGCGGGGCAATGGCAGCGGGCGGGCCGTCGACGCTCATCCGAGTGCAACGCCTCTCGGCCGACGACGCAGATCCCCGCATCGCAGTTTTTGCGTATCTCGGGGCGGTCGCGATTCTCGTTGTTCCCACGGTTGCGGTGGCTGTGCCCTGGCTCACCGAACTTCGACTGCTTTTCAACGCATACTGAGTCTTGACCTGCGTAACCCCGTGTAGTAGTGCAGGTCACAGGCGGGGCTACCTGACTTCGGTGTCCCCGGTGGCGTAGAGTGGATCACGGCCACCATCGTGGTCCGTCAACATATAACGGCACACAGCCCAATTCCCCGCAGTATGCGTTCGGATTGCCAGGTGACATGTGCCCTGGCTCGTCCCTTTGCGAACTGTGTCGTGTATTTCAGCATGGCTTCTTCCGCTCCGCGACGTGCCCGTAGTCCGGAGAGGTTTCCGCGTGACCAACGCTGTCCAAATGTCGTCTTCCGAGAACATCGAAGACCCCACCGTCAACACCCCCGCTGCCGAAGAAGCAGTCGCCACCGAGCCGGGTATCACCTTCGCCGAGATCGGCCTGCCCGAGCAGCTTGTTGCCGCATTGGCGCGCAACTCCATCACCGTCCCGTCCCCCATCCAGGCGCAGTCCATCCCGGACGCGCTCGCCGGAACCAACGTTCTCGGCCGCGCACAGACCGGATCGGGCAAGACCCTCGCCTTCGGCCTGCCGATGCTGACCCGCCTCTCACGCCACGAAGATCGCCCGGCCGCCAAGCGTCCCCGCGCACTCGTGCTCGTCCCCACCCGTGAGCTTGCTTTCCAGGTGGTCGACTCCCTCAACTCCTACGCCGGCGCACTCGGACTCACGGTTCGTCCCGCTGTCGGTGGAACGCCGTTCGCCAAGCAGGTCGATCAGCTCCGACGCGGCGTAGACGTCCTCGTCGCAACGCCGGGTCGTCTCGGCGACCACCTGCGTCAGGGCACCTGCATCCTCGACTCGGTGGAAATCACCGCACTCGACGAAGCCGATCAGATGGCAGACATGGGCTTCCTGCCCGAGGTTCGCTCGATCCTCGGTGAGACCCCCGCAGACGGACAGCGTCTGCTGTTCTCGGCAACCCTCGACCGTGAGGTCCAGTCGCTGGTTCGTCAGTTCCTGGCCAACCACGTCACCCACTCCACCGAAGACGGCCGCGCAAGCGTCGACACGATGGAGCACTACGTTCTCCTCGTCGATCGTGGACAGAAGGATTCCGTTCTCGCCGAGATCGGTGCCCGCGACGGACGCACCATCATGTTCGCCCGCACCAAGCTCGGTTGCGAGGGAATCACCGACCGCCTCCGCGCAGTCGGCATCGCTGCCGAGTCGCTTCACGGCGGCAAGGCACAGAACCAGCGCACCCGCGTCCTCGAGCGTTTCAAGAACGGCCGCACCCCGGTCCTCGTCGCAACGGACGTCGCAGCACGCGGCATCCACGTCGACGGCATCGACCTCGTCGTTCACGTCGATCCCCCGGCCGACCACAAGGACTACCTGCACCGTGCTGGTCGTACCGCTCGCGCCGGCGAGAAGGGCACCGTTGTCGCCATCGTGCTGCCGAACCAGAAGCGTCAGTTCAAGCGTCTGACCGGTATGGCCGGCGTCAATGCCGCAGCCGTTGCCGTCACCCCGGGTTCTGCTGAACTTGCTCGCATCACCGGCGCCAAGAAGCCGACCGGAGAACCGTTGCGCGAGAGCTCTTCTCGTGGCGAGCGTTCCTTCGGTGATCGTGGTGGAAGCCGCGGCGGATACCAGGGCAACCGCTCGTCCGGTGGATACCAAGGCAACCGTTCTTCGGGTGGCTACCAGGGCAACCGCGACGGCGAGAGCCGCGGCGGATACCAGGGTGATCGCTCCAGCGGTGGTTACCAGGGCAACCGCGACAGCCGCCCCTCGACCGGATACCAAGGAAACCGCTCTTCGGGTGGCTACCAGGGAAGCCGCGACGGCGAGAGCCGCGGCGGATACCAGGGCAACCGCTCTTCCGGTGGATACCAGGGTGATCGCTCCAGCGGTGGTTACCAGGGCAACCGTGACAGCCGTCCGTCCTACGGAGACCGCGACAGCCGCCCCTCGACCGGATACCAAGGAAACCGCTCTTCGGGTGGTGGATACCAGGGCAACCGTGACGGCGAGAGCCGCGGCGGATACCAGGGCAACCGCTCTTCCGGTGGTGGATACCAGGGCAACCGTGACAACAACCGCTCGTACGGCGATCGCGACAGCCGCCCCTCGACCGGATACCAGGGCAACCGCTCCTCCGGTGGATACCAGGGAAACCGCGAAGGCGGCGACAACCGTGCAGCCTCGACCAGCGGTGGCGGCTTCCGCAGCCGTACCGACCGTCGTAGCTATGACGGATTCGACGGCCCGAAGCGCGATCAGCGGTAATACCTGCGCTGAGCTGCGGCTCGACAACTGAACACTGAGAACCTTCCGGCTGTGCCGGAAGCTGTATCGAGACGGATGCAGGTCACTGCAATTAAAGTGATCTGCATCCGTGTTTTGTATGCACGGTCTGATGTTCACGCGCGTCGCGGCCGCACCGTTTTCGGCTGCGCACAGCGCAGGATTTCACAGCCGCGGACCGAGAGGGAAAGCTGTAAGCATGTCAACCACTAGCACCGAATCACCCCGAGCTCAGATCGGCGTCACCGGCCTGGCCGTCATGGGTTCGAATATTGCCCGCAATTTCGCCCGCCACGGTCACACCGTTGCCCTGCACAACCGCAGCATCGCGAAGACCGATGCCCTGATCGCCGAGCATGGTTCCGAGGGCGATTTCGTGCGCACCGAGACCGTCGAGGAGTTTGTTGCCGCACTTCAGAAGCCGCGACGCGTCCTGATCATGGTCAAGGCCGGCGCCCCGACCGATGCTGTCATCGAAGAGCTCGCAAACGCCATGGAGCCCGGCGACATCATCATCGACGGTGGCAACTCGCTCTACACCGACACGATCCGTCGTGAAGCGGCGATCCGCGCCCGCGGACTGCACTTCGTCGGTGCCGGTATCTCCGGTGGCGAAGAAGGCGCACTCAACGGTCCGTCGATCATGCCGGGCGGCCCGAAGGAGTCCTACGAGGCTCTCGGCCCGCTTCTCGAGTCCATCTCCGCTCACGTCGACGGCACCCCGTGCTGCACGCACATCGGCCCCGACGGCAGCGGTCACTTCGTCAAGATGGTGCACAACGGCATCGAGTACGCCGACATGCAGCTCATCGGCGAGGCGTACAACCTCTTCCGCGACGCTCTGGGCTACGACGCCGGTCAGGTTGCCGACGTCTTCACCGAGTGGAACAAGGGCACCCTCGAGTCCTACCTGATCGAGATCACCGCCGAGGTGCTCCGCCAGGTCGACGCCGAGACGGGCAAGCCTTTGGTCGACGTCATCGTCGACGCTGCCGAGCAGAAGGGCACGGGCCGCTGGACGGTCAAGTCCGCTCTGGATCTGGGCGTGCCGGTCACCGGTATCGCCGAAGCCGTGTTTGCTCGCGCACTGTCCGGTAGCCGCAATCAGCGCGCTGCAGCTCAGGCGCAGGGTCTGGCTGCCGGCTCTCTCGGCGACAAGCCTGCTGACGCCGAGCAGTTCGCCGCCGACATCCAGGCCGCGCTGTACGCGTCGAAGATCGTGGCGTACGCGCAGGGCTTCGATCAGATCGCTGCCGGCAGCGCCGAGTACGACTGGAACCTCAAGCCTGCCGACCTGGCGACGATCTGGCGCGGTGGCTGCATCATCCGTGCGCAGTTCCTCAACCGCATCAAGGACGCGTTCGACGCCGATCCGAGCCTGCCGAGCTTGATCCTGGCGCCGTACTTCCGCGAGGCCATCGAGGCAGGCATCGACAGCTGGCGCCGCGTGGTCGCCACCGCGACGATGCTCGGCATTCCGGTACCTGCGTTCGCGTCCTCGCTGTCGTACTACGACGGTCTCCGCGCGGAGCGTCTGCCGGCCGCCCTGACTCAGGGTCAGCGCGACTTCTTCGGCGCGCACACCTACGAGCGCATCGACAAGCCGGGCAAGTTCCACACACTGTGGAGCGGTGACCGCAGCGAAATCGAGGCCTGATTCACAGCGGGTATCGGTAGATGCGGTCATCTGCGTCTACCGATACCCGGTAGCCTGGACAAATGCAGGAATCGACGATCGACTCGCCCACCTCGACCGAAGGGCGTTCGTTCGTCGACCTCGGAATCCCCGCCGTGATGGTGCACGCGTTGCGCCGAAGCGGCATCGATGCCCCCTTCCCCATTCAGTCGGCCACCATCCCCGATGTTCTTGCCGGTCGGGATGTACTCGGGCGCGGTGCGACGGGTTCCGGAAAGACTCTGGCCTTCGGGCTTCCGATGCTGGTGCGCCTCAAGGGTGGGGCGAGCAAGCGGAATCGTCCGCGCGGTTTGGTGCTCGCTCCCACCCGTGAGCTGGCGATCCAGATCCACAAGGCACTCGACGACGCCGCTACCGAGATCGGTTTGCGTGTGGCAAATGCGGTCGGGGGCGTTCCGATCAAGCGTCAGGCCGACATCCTTGCCCGCGGCGTCGATCTGCTGATCGCGACCCCCGGGCGCCTACTCGACCTACTCGACCAGAAGTCGGTGATTCTCGACGACGTCGTGATCACGACCATCGACGAAGCCGACCACATGGCAGACATGGGTTTCATCGACGAGGTTGCGAAGATTCTCGACACGACTCCGAAAGACGGTCAGCGTCTACTCTTTTCGGCGACACTCGACGGCAAGGTCGACGATCTGGTCGCGGGTTACCTGCGCAATCCGGCGTCGCACTCGACTGCTCCCCCGGTTGCGACCGTCTCGACCATGGAGCATCACCTACTTTTCGTCGACCGCGACGACAAGAGATCCGTTGTCGCACATATCGCTTCGCGCGCGGGGCGGACCATCATGTTCGTCAAGACCAAGCACGGTGTGGATCGTCTTGCGCAGCAACTGCATTTGATCGGCGTCTCGGCCGGGGCTCTGCACGGCGGCAAGACGCAGAACAATCGGACCAAGACCCTCGCGTCGTTCTCCGACGGGACAACACCGGTCCTGGTCGCCACCGATGTCGCCGCGCGCGGAATCCATGTCGACGACGTGACGCTCGTCGTTCACGTCGATCCCCCGGCCGAGGCGAAGGACTACCTGCACCGGGCCGGCCGGACGGCACGCGCCGGGGAATCAGGCGTCGTCGTCACCATCGTCACCGACGAAGAACGTGATTCGGTCGAGAAGTTGACCAAGCAGGCAGGCATCAAGGTTCACGGTGTGCGGGTTCGTCCTGACGATCTTGAACTCACGCGCATCACCGGTGCGATGGAGCCGACGGGAATTCCGGTCGAGGCTCCCGATACGACGGTTGCCGTCAAGCACACCGCCAAGCGTGGCCGTCAGGAACACGACACTGCAGGCCGGACCGCTGCCGGAGGCCGGATGAAGAAGGACGGCGACAAGCGCGCCGCCTCCTCGCGGCGCGTCACCGATCCGAAGAGTGTGAAGAAGATCCGTGCGGACGGCACTCCGGTCCCGACCCGTTCGGAGCGTCTGGCGTCCAAGGGCTTGACCCCGCGTCGCGGCGCACCCGGCGCAGGAAAGCCGTCTGCCGGAAATCGGGCGGGCAAGCGCGCACACTGAGGGAATGGGTGATCTTCCACTGATCTCGGTTCTCTGCGCACTTCTCGCTGCACTGCTCTTCGCGTGCGCTTCGGTCGCTCAGCAACGGGCGGCGTCCGCGGTTCCCGAGGGCGAGGCGTTGGTGGCGTCGTTGATTCGTAGTCCTCGGTGGTGGGCCGGGCTGATCGGTGACGGCGGCGGGTATGTCATGCAGGCCGTTGCACTGTCGTTGGGTTCGGTGTTGGTGGTGCAGCCGCTGATCGTGACCTCGTTGCTGTTCGCGCTGCCTCTCTCGGCCAAATTCTCGGGAATCCGCATCACCCGTTCCGCGTGGTCACTGGCGATCATGCTCGCGATTTCCTTGGCGATCTTCCTCGTCGTCGGCGATCCCACCGAGGGAGACAGCAATGCTCCATGGTCGGATTGGGCTGTGCCCCTGACGATTACGGTCGCAGTGGCCGTGGCCGCAACTGTCGGCGGCTTGTCCAAACTCGACGGCGGCTGGCGCGCACTGCTTCTCGGCTCTGCGGCAGGCATCTTCTACGGCGTCGCCGTCGCATTCACCAAGTACGTCACCGACCTACTCGGCCACGGCGTCGTCGGGGTGATTTCGGCATGGCAGACGTGGGCGCTGATCGCCTCGGGCGCAATCGGGGTCTACCTGCAACAGCGCGCGTTCCAGGTCGGGCCGCTGTCGGCGTCGCTACCCGCCCTGACGATCGGCGAGCCGATCGCGGCCATCTTCCTGGGGATGACAGTGCTCGACGAACGCCTCCGCGTCGACGGTCCCGGAATTGCTCTCATCGGGTGCGCCGTCGCCGTCATGATCATGACCACGATCGCCCTTTCCCGCTCACAAGCGCGCGATACCGAGGGCGCTACGGCGGAATCGACGGTAGGCTCGTGAAACGTGCAGTTCCTCGAAGGGCAACGCCCCCCATACGACCTGACCTACGACGACGTCTTCCTCGTCCCTAACCGGACCGAGGTCACCTCTCGGTTCGACGTCGATCTCAATTCTTCCGACGGATCCGGAGCGACCATTCCCGTCGTGGTCGCCAATATGACCGCAGTCGCCGGCCGCCGCATGGCGGAGACTGTCGCCCGCCGCGGCGGACTGGTCATCATTCCGCAGGACGTCCCCACCGAAGCTGTCGCCGAGACCGTGGCGTTCGTCAAGAGCCGCCACCTCGTCGCCGATACGCCGGTCACGCTGAGTCCGGACGACGCCGTCTCCGATGCGCTGGCGCTGCTTCCCAAGCGCGCTCACGGCGCGGTCGTGGTGGTCGAGGACGGTAAGCCTCTCGGTGTCGTCACCGAGGCTGCCTGCGCGGATGTCGATCGGTTCACTCGCCTACGTACCGTCGCGATCACCGACTTCGTCACGGCCCCGGTCACCGCCACACCGCGTGAGGTCTTCGAACTGCTCGAAACCAAGCACGATCCGCTGGCGGTCATCGTCAACGAAGACGGGACTCTTGCCGGCGTCCTCACTCGCACCGGCGCGATCCGTGCCGGCATCTACGACCCCGCAGTCGACGAGCGCGGCGCACTCCGGGTCGCTGCGGCGGTCGGTGTGAACGGTGACGTGGGCGCCAAGGCCAAGGCACTCGTCGACGCCGGTGCCGACGTGATCGTCGTGGACACGGCTCACGGTCACCAGCAGAGAATGATCGATGCACTGACCACCCTCAAGGCGCTCGATCTCGGCGTCCCGTTGGTCGCAGGCAACGTGGTCTCCGCACAGGGAACCCGTGATCTGATCGCCGCAGGCGCGGACATCGTCAAGGTCGGCGTCGGGCCCGGAGCCATGTGCACGACTCGCATGATGACCGGCGTCGGACGCCCGCAGTTCTCGGCCGTCGCGGAATGTGCTGCAGCGGCACGTGAGCTCGGCAAGCACGTCTGGGCCGACGGCGGCGTTCGCCACCCCCGCGACGTTGCACTCGCCCTCGCGGCGGGCGCGTCGAACGTCATGATCGGCTCGTGGTTCGCCGGCACATACGAGTCCCCCGGCGATCTCAAAGTCGATCAGGCGGGCAACGCGTACAAGGAGAGCTTCGGTATGGCCTCCAAGCGCGCTGTTGCCGCTCGCACAGCCACCGAAACGGCTTTCGATCGCGCCCGTAAGGGATTGTTCGAGGAAGGCATCTCCAGTTCGCGGATGCGTCTCGATCCCGAGCGCCCCGGAGTCGAGGACCTGATCGATCAGATCTGTTCCGGCGTGCGCAGTACCTGCACGTACGCGGGTGCGCGCTCTCTCGAGGAGCTGCACGAGAAGGCCGTTCTGGGCGTGCAGTCCGCCGCCGGATTTGCCGAAGGACGGCCGCTTCCGTCTGGTTGGTGAACCACGTTCTGTGACTGTCGGCGGGTGCTCGGGTCCCTACTCCCGGGCACCCGCCGGTATCATTGGATCCGTAAACAGAAAACAAAACTCGGTCGGGTGCCCTTCGGCGACCCGACCGAGCCCGCTACAGCCGAGAACTACTCGGCTCTGACGAAAGGAACCCGGTGCCCGAGGCACCCACACACTTACCCGGCGCTACACCCGTCGTTTTATCCGAGGAATCTTCTGATTCCGCCGGTTCGGAGGGCTCCTCTAGCGAGCCGGGAGACAAACCCGGCGGCCCCCGTGCACATCTCAGGTGGCGATGACACATGGACATCGTTTTCACCATTCTCAGCCTGGTCGGCTTCATCGCGCTGACTGCAGGCACCGCCCTCTTCGTGGCGGCCGAATTCTCACTGACCGCGCTCGAACGCAGCACCGTCGACGAAGCTGCTCGTGGCGGCGACCGACGCTCGCGGCAGGTTCAACACGCGCACAAGACTCTTTCGTTCCAGCTCTCCGGCGCTCAGCTGGGCATCACGATCACAACCCTGATCACCGGTTACCTGGCCGAGCCGGTCCTGGCACGGTTCATCACACCGGTCACGAAGGCCGTCGGGCTCAGTGAATCCGCTGCCTCGACAACGTCTTTGATCCTGGCTCTCGTGATCGCGACCTCGTTCTCCATGATCTTCGGTGAGCTCGTACCGAAGAACCTCGCAATCTCCAAGCCGATGCCCACCGCCCGCGCGACTGCGGGCCTGCAAGCAGGGTTCTCGCTGATCTTCCGGTGGGCCATCAACGGCCTCAACGGAACCGCCAACTGGATCGTGCGACGCCTGGGCATCGAACCCGCGGAGGAATTGCGCTCCGCGCGATCACCGCAGGAACTCGGGTCCCTCGTGCGGACGTCCGCGCAGCGCGGGTCCATCGACAAGGGCACGGCGATGCTCGTCGACCGTTCACTGCAGTTCGGTGACCGCACGGCAGAAGAGCTGATGACTCCGCGAGTGAAGATCGAATCGCTGGAACTCTCGGACACCGTCGCAGACCTGATCGTGACGGCGTCGCGGACCGGCTATTCGCGCTTCCCGGTCGTTCGCGGCGATCTCGACGACACGGTCGGCGTCGTACACATCAAGCACGCGTTCACCGTTCCGGCCGAACGTCGGCGCACGACGCGCGTCGACAGTCTGGCTCAACGTGTTCCCGTCGTGCCGTCGAGCCTGGACGGAGACACCGTCATGGAGCGAATCCGCTCGGACGGTATGCAGGTTGCGCTCGTCGTCGACGAGTACGGCGGAACTGCCGGCATCGTCACGATGGAAGACCTCATCGAGGAAATCGTCGGCGATGTGCGCGACGAACACGACGAACCCGAACTCGACGTACAGCGCGTCGGCGACGGATGGTCGTGCTCCGGTCTCCTGCGCATCGACGAGGTCACTTCGGCTACCGGGTACACCGCTCCCGAAGGCGACTACGACACGCTCGGCGGCTTGGTGCTCACCGAACTGGGCCGCATCCCCGACGAGGGTGACGAGGTGGAATTGCCCGACGTCGACTCGTCCGGTGATTCGCGCGGAAAGTGGATTGCACGAGTGACCGGCATGGACGGCCGCCGTATCGACCGGGTGACCATCACGCCGGTCCCCGCTTACGTCGAACCCGAATCCGCAGACGACAGCAAGAAGGAGTCCGACGATGAATAACCTCTTCGGTGTACTCCTCACCGTCGTGCTGCTCGCCGGCAATGCATTCTTCGTCGGTGCGGAGTTCGCACTGATCTCCGCACGACGTGACCGTCTCGAAGCACTGGTCGCGCAAGGCAAGAAGCGGGCGCTCACAGTCATCAAGGCCGGTGAGAACCTCTCGCTCATGCTTGCGGCGGCTCAGCTGGGCATCACGATCTGCTCGATCCTCCTCGGTAAGGTCGCCGAGCCCGCCATTGCGCACCTCCTCGAGGTGCCGATGGAAGCCGTCGGCCTGCCCGACGGATTGCTGCACCCGATCTCGTTTGCCATCGCGCTGTCGCTCGTCGTCGTGCTGCACATCCTGCTCGGCGAGATGGTGCCCAAGAACATCGCGTTGGCCGGCCCCGAGAAGACGGCCATGCTGCTCGTTCCCGTGCATCTGGCGTTCATCAAGATCGCTCGCCCGATCATCGCGTTCTACAACCTGTGCGCGAACGGAGTGCTCAAGCTTCTGCGCGTCGAACCCAAGGACGAACTCGACGTCACGGTCTCGGCGGTGGAGTTGTCCGCGATGATCGGTGAGTCGCGATCCGAAGGTCTGATCGACGCCGAAGAACACCGGCGGTTGAAGCAGGCACTCGAATCGACCGATCGGACCGTCTCCGAGGTCCTGATCACTCTCGACAAGGTGCGGACCATTCCCCTAACACCGTCGGGAACAACACTGGGTGAGATCGAGCGTGCGGTCATCGAGACCGGATACTCGCGTTACCCGGTGCGAGCGAGCGACGGATCGCTGGCTGGGTACGTGCACCTCAAGGACGTGCTCGACGAGGTGCTCGACGAGGCCGCTGGACCGGACACCATCGTTCCGACGTCGGATATCCGGCCGCTGCCCATCGTTCCGCTCAGCACACCGCTGGCCGAAGCGTTGGCCGGCCTTCGTCGGGCCAGCTCGCACCTCGGCGCTGTCACGGACGCTGACGGAGTGGTGATCGGTATCGTCGCGCTCGAGGATCTCCTCGAGGAGTACGTCGGAACGGTCCGCGACGGCACGCACCGCGGCACGGATGCTGTTCCCGGACAAAGAAACAGCTGATCGATGACACGTTCGGTGCATTCACTCGCACTCGCGCAGAGCGAGTGGACGGCTCGGCGGGCGCTTCACCTCGAGGAGGTGGAGAAGCTCGTCGAGCCGCACCGAGCGCGTCGTAGCGCCGGTATCTCTCACCCGGTGCACGACTTCCTCTTCACGTACTACAACTTCAAACCCGCTCAACTGCGCCGGTGGCACCCCGGGTACGGAGTCGCGCTCGAGAACGCCGCCGAATACGCAGCCTTCTCCGGCTACCGCGTCGACGATTCGGGTACCGCGACGGTCGAGGCCTCAGTGCTGGAGCGTCGGCGTCACACAGTCGAATTCGTGTGGAATCTGTTGAATCAGACGTCTGCGCGGCCCGCTGTGCTGGGTTGCTTCGGCCTCCACGAATGGGCGATGGTCTATCGCGGCGGCGAGGACGCAATCCGTCACCAGTCGGTGCCGCTGCGACTCGGGTTCGCCGGTACCGACGCGGTCGTCGAATCCCTGCCACTCAAATGCACGCACTACGACGCGTTCCGGTTCTTCACACCGGACGCGGCCCCCAAGAACTCGCTCCCGCTTGCACGCGAAACTCAGATCGATCACGAACAGCCGGGCTGCCTGCACGCCGGTATGGATCTGTACAAGTGGAGCTTCAAGTTGTTGCCACTCGTCGATTCCGACCTGGTGATGCGGTGCTTCGAACACGCGCTCCTGGCCCGTGAACTCGACATGCGCGCGAGCCCATACGACCTTGCCGAGTACGGGTACTCCCCCATTCGTATCGAAACTCCCGCGGGCCGCGCCGAATACGTGCGTCAGCAACAACAGTTGGCGGATCGTGCTGCGCCGCTCCGCGATACGCTGGCAGAGAAGTGCCGGGAGCTTCTCGGCTACTGAACTGCCGAAAGGCGTCGCATGGATCACGGGTACGGGTTCTATCTCGACGAATACCAGCGTGACGTCGGGGTGCACACCGACGACCGACGCGGGCACATCGAATGCCCGGACTCGGCGGGTTTCCTTGCGGCGCACTTGCCGGTGTTCGACCTCGCTGCGGGCTCGGTAGCGGCGTTCGCCTCGGCGATTCATCGGTCAACCGGCCCGGGCGACGGGCACCGGACCCTCGATCCCGAGCGCATCGCCGCGTCCTTCTCGAGCGATCGACTGTTCCGGATCGGCGGCGAGCCGATCAACGGTTTCTCCGAGCACTCGGGGTTCTTTGCCGCCCGCGACGGTTGGGTCCGCACGCACGGCAACTATCCGCACCATCGCGACCGCCTGCTCGCCGTCCTCGAGCTCGATCATGGATCACCCAAAGATGCAGTGGCGCAACGGTTATCCGAACTCAGCGCCATCGAGATCGAGCAGCAGGCCGCCGAGATCGGAGCCATCGCGGTCCGTGTTCGTACCGAGACCGAGTGGCGCCTGAGTGAGCAGTGCGCAGCTGCGAGGTCTGCGCCTCTGGTATCCATCCGAGCACGCGACGAGGGAAAACCCCGCACGCATCCGACGCGCCCACGCGTTCTCGACCTGACCCGCGTCATCGCCGGTCCGGTCGCGACGCGTGCCCTGGCGTTGGTCGGCGCTGACGTTCTGCGGATCGATCCCCCGGCGATCCCCGAGATCGGATGGCAGCACCTCGACAGTGGACAGGGCAAGCGGTCGGCGCTTCTCGACCTGAAGTCCTCGGCGGGAGCGACAGCGTTCCGAGAACTCCTCGAAACCGCAGACGTACTGGTCACCGGCTACCGGCCGGGTGCACTCGAAGCGCTCATCGGGCAGGATCTTCCCGCCCACCTGATTCACGGGCGCGTCAGCGCATGGGGATGGGAAGGTCCGTGGGCGAATCGCCGTGGCTTCGACAGCATCGTGCAGGCCGCGTCCGGCATTTCGTTTCTCGAGGGCGGTGAGAACCCTGGTGCACTTCCGGCGCAGGCACTCGACCACTCGACCGGATACTTCTTGGCAGCGGGGATCCTCGACGCGTTGACGCTGCGCTCGCAGGACGGCGGTGGCCGCGATGTCGACGTGTCATTGGCCAGCACCGGCGCCCGTCTTCTCGACGCACCCGGCCGAACCGTCCATCCCGGTCTGCCGACCGCTCCCGGCCTGAATGTTGTTGTCGACCATGCCGACGTGACCACCGCACGACCCGCGCTGGCAGAGTTCGAGGACTACCCCGAACCGGCGCATCCGTGGGGATCGGATCGGGCGGAGTGGGCACACTGAGGGACCGGCACATTCAGGGCAAGATGGACCTGTGAAGTCACATACCTACACACTCGACCTTCAGTGGACGGGCGATCTGGGAACCGGAACGTCCAGCACGCAGGGATATTCGCGCAATCATGCAATATCCGCGGTCGGAAAGCCGGAACTTCTCGGCAGCTCCGATCCCTCGTTCCGCGGTGACGCGCAGCGATGGAACCCCGAGGAACTGCTCGTTGCCTCCCTCGCCCAGTGCCACATGCTCTGGTACCTCGGGCTGGCAGCTGCCGCTGGGGTCGTCGTTCTCGACTACAGCGATCAGCCGGTCGGCAGCATGATCGAGGAATCCGATGGCGGCGGCCAGTTCATCGAAGTGACGTTGAATCCGACGGTGTTGGTCGCGGAGGCGTCGATGGTCGAGAAGGCCCAGGAGCTTCACGGCCCCGCACACACGAAGTGCTTCATCGCTCGGTCGGTGAACTTCCCCGTCCTGCATTCCCCGACGATCCTGGTGGCCACCGATGAGTGACATGCACAAACTCATCGTCGACGTCGACACCGGTATCGACGACTCGTTGGCGCTTCTCTATCTCCTTGCCAGCCCCGAAGCCGAGATACTGGGGATTGCGAGCACCGCCGGCAACGTTCCGGTGGAACAGGTCGCGGCCAACAACTTGAACTGGCTTGCGCTCTGCGGCGCCCCGGACATCGAGGTTGCACTCGGCGCCCGCGAGCCATTGGTCATACCGTTGCGCACCACCGAGGAGACTCACGGTCCGCAAGGAATCGGCCATGCGGTCCTCCCCGATTCGGGTCGCAAGCGCTCGGTCCGAACCGCCACCGACCTCTGGGTGGATCTCGTCCGGGAGTACCCCGGACAACTCACCGGGCTGGTGACGGGGCCGCTCACCAACCTGGCCTTGGCGATCAGACGTGAACCCGATCTGCCGTCTCTGCTGAAGCGACTGGTAGTGATGGGTGGGTCGTTCAACTATCCGGGCAACACGACGCCGACCGCGGAGTGGAACGTCTCGGTCGATCCGCACGCCGCCAAGGAGGTGTTCGACGCGTTCTCCGTCGTACCCGCGCACCGGCGCCCGATCATCTGCGGCCTCAACGTCACCGAATCCATCGAGATGTTCCCCGAACATGTGCGTCGGCTCGCCGAAGCTGCCGGGAGCACCCCGGAAGAGATCATCTCGCCTGACGACGGTCCCGACGTCCGCAGTTCCGCGTCCAACAGCGTGATCAGGCATATGTCCGACGCAATCCGGTTCTACATGGAATTCCACCGTGAATACGACCAGGGATTTCTTGCTCACATGCATGATCCCTTCGCTGCTGCCGTCGCGCTCGATCCGAGCCTGGCGACGCTGAAACCGGCAACGGTAGATGTCGAAACCGAGAGTCCACTGCTGATCGGAACGACGGTCGCGGACTGGGTCGGGCACTGGCAGCGTGAGCCCAACGCGGATATCGCGGTCAGAACCGATCCGGCGGAATTCTTCGATCGACTTGTCCACCGAGTGGGAAATTACGCCCGCGTCGTGGGTTGACCGAGCCGGTCACCGGCTATGCTCGCATGGACAGAACACCAACGAACGAGAACAAAGGACCTGACGTGCAGATTTCCAGCCACGATGCCTCCCCGGCATTTGTGCTCGGATTGATGGCGTTCTGGCCCACTCGTCGTAGCGCATGCTTCGATCAGGCGTGTTGCTGAGCGGCGATTCTCGCTGCCTGCACCCCTGACTTTGTCGCTTCTTCGCTCGGAGTCTGTCTTCTCATGTTCAATCTTCTTTTGTTCACCCTTGTCGGCGTCGGCGCCCAGCTCGTCGACGGCGCCCTCGGTATGGCCTTCGGTGTCACCGCAACCACTCTGTTGATGATCGGTGGCCTCGGTCCGGCTCAGGCCAGCGCCGCTGTTCACCTGGCCGAGGTCGGCACCACCCTCGCTTCGGGTGTGTCGCATTGGAAGTTCAAGAACATCGACTGGAAGCTCGTCGCCAAGCTCGGTGTGCCCGGCGCAGTCGGTGCATTCATCGGCGCAACTGTGCTCTCGGGTCTGTCCACCGAAGCGGCAGTCCCCATCACGGCGACGATCCTGCTGGCCATCGGTATCTATGTGGCACTACGCTTTTCGGTCCGCCCACCGGCCGTCGCGGACGCTCGTACCACCCCGCACACTGCACGTTTCCTGTCCCCACTCGGCCTGTTCGGTGGTTTCATCGATGCATCCGGCGGTGGTGGTTGGGGTCCGATCACCACCAGCACGCTGCTCTCACGAGGAAAGACCGCGCCGCGCACCGTGATCGGCTCGGTCAGCGCCTCGGAGTTTCTGGTCGCGTCAGCCGCGTCGCTGGGATTCCTTGTCGGATTGGGACGTGAGTCGGCGGGAAACCTCCTCGTTGTCGCCGGTCTCGCGCTCGGCGGTGTCATCGCAGCTCCGTTCGCGGCGTGGCTGGTCAGCCGCGTACCTGCAACCTTGCTCGGAACGGCGGTGGGCGGCGTCATCGTGTTGACCAACGCACAGAAGCTGTTCAAATCCTTCGACATCACCGGGGCGGTCACAGTGGCCGGTTACCTGACCATTCTCGGCGCGTGGGCAGCGCTGCTGTTCTACGCGTGGAAGCGGTCCACGCTCACCCCGGCCGAGGCAGAAGGCGATTTCACGGGAGTCGAACTCGCTGTCGAGACCGAACTCACCGAGCCTGCAGTCAAACGCGAACGATAGCTCGTCACAGAAGAAATCCCGGGTATCCGCGCTCGGATACCCGGGATTTCGTTCTTTCCGCGCTAGTTGCTTCCGTCGAACGCGTCGAGAATTCGCCCCGCCGCCAACGCTGCCGTCAGCGAACCGTCACGCACGCTCTGCTCGACGTCGGCCCGGATCGCACGCACCCGATCGTTGCTCGAGAGCCTGCGTAGCAGCTGATCGTTGACCATCGTCCAGGTCCAATCGACCTGTTGCTTGCGACGCTTCTCCTCGAACTGTCCCGCTTCGGTGAGCACCTCACGGTGTTTGGTGACAGTTCCCCAGAACTCGTCCAGCCCGACACCTTCGAGACCGCTCATCGTGATGACGGGCGGCTTCCAGATGGCGTCGTGCGGGTAGATCAGGCGAAGCGCACCCGCCAATTCGCGGGCAGCGCCCTTTGCCTCGCGCTCATGCTTGCCATCGGCCTTGTTGACCGCCACCAGATCTGCGAGCTCGAGGACACCCTTCTTGATGCCCTGGAGCTGATCACCGGTACGAGCGAGGGTCAGGAACGTGAAGCAGTCCACCATGTTGGCAACAGTGACTTCGGACTGGCCGACACCCACCGTTTCCACCAGGATGACGTCGAAACCGGCAGCTTCGAGAAGCACGATGGTCTCGCGGGTTGCCTTGGCAACACCACCGAGCGTGCCGGACGTCGGTGACGGCCGGATGTACGCATTCGGTTCGACGGTGAGCCGAGCCATGCGTGTCTTGTCGCCGAGAATCGAGCCGCCGGTGCGGGTGGACGACGGATCGACCGCCAACACCGCAACCCGATGTCCCTTGCCCAGCAAGTACATTCCGAGCGCGTCGATGAAGGTCGACTTGCCGACGCCGGGAACGCCGGTGATGCCGATCCGGTGCGCTCCCCCGGCCTCCGGCAGCAACTTCAGTAGAAGTTGCTGCGCGAGGGCCCGGTGGTCGTCGCGGGTGGACTCGACGAGGGTGATCGCCCGAGCGAGGCCGGCACGCTGATTTCCGCGCACCGCCTCGGCGAGGGAATCAATGTCGATGGGCTGACGTGCCATCTTCAGTGACCCCCTTCTCAGCTGTTGTCGTGACCCAGTTGGGCGGAGAGCTTCTCCAACAATCCGCTGGCAGCGTCAGCGATGACGGTGCCGGGCGGGAAGATGGCAGCAGCGCCGGCCTCGTAGAGTTCGTCGAAGTCACCGGGCGGAATGACGCCGCCGACGACGATCATGATGTCGGGACGACCGGCCGCAGCCAAAGCCTCCCGCAGCGCCGGCACCAAGGTGAGGTGACCGGCGGCCAACGACGACACACCGACTACGTGGACGTCGTTGTCGGCCGCCTGATTGGCGACCTCTTCGGGGGTCTGGAACAGCGGTCCGACGTCGACGTCGAATCCGATGTCCGCGAAGGCCGTGGAGATGACCTTCTGGCCACGGTCGTGACCGTCCTGGCCCATCTTCGCGACGAGGATGCGGGGACGACGTCCCTCGTCATCGGCGAACTTCTCGACCAGTTCCATCGCCTTGCTGATGTTGCTCACCGTTCCTGCCTCGTCGCGGTACACACCACTGATGGTGCGGATCTCGGCCTGGTGGCGTCCGTACACCTTTTCGAGGGCGTCGGAAATCTCGCCGACGGTAGCCATCGCGCGGGCGGCGACGACAGCGAGGGCGAGGAGGTTGTTCTCCATGCCGCCTTCGGTGGATGCGGCAGCGCGAGTGAGGTTCGCCAGTGCGGCCTCGACGGCTTCCGGATCACGTTCCGCGCGAAGGCGAACCAACTTCTCGAGCTGTTCCTTGCGGACCTTGGAGTTCTCGACCTTGAGAACTTCGATGGTGTCGACCTCGTCGGGAACGTACTTGTTGACGCCGACGAGCGGCTGCCGACCGGAGTCGATGCGTGCCTGGGTGCGGGCGGCAGCTTCCTCGATGCGCAGCTTCGGGATGCCTTCGTTGATGGCCTGAGCCATTCCGCCGGCTTCCTCGACCTCTTCGATGTGCTTACGAGCCCGGTTGGCGAGTTCGTTGGTGAGCCACTCGACGTAGTACGAGCCACCCCACGGGTCGATGGGACGCACGGTGCCGGATTCCTGCTGCAGCAGCAACTGGGTGTTACGGGCGATGCGGGCGGAGAAGTCCGTCGGCAATGCGATCGCTTCGTCGAGTGCGTTGGTGTGCAAGGACTGAGTGTGGCCCTGGGTGGCAGCCATGGCTTCGACGCAGGTACGCGGAACGTTGTTGAAGACGTCCTGCGCGGTCAGGGACCAGCCGGAGGTCTGCGAGTGGGTACGCAGCGAGAGAGACTTCGCGCTCTTGGGATCGAACTTGGCGACAAGCTCGGCCCACAGGAGGCGTCCGGCGCGGAGCTTGGCGACCTCCATGAAGAAGTTCATGCCGATGGCCCAGAAGAAGGACAGGCGAGGTGCGAACTTGTCGATGTCCATACCGGCGTCGAGGCCGGCGCGGATGTACTCGACGCCGTCGGCGAGGGTGTACGCCAGTTCCAGATCGGCCGTCGCTCCGGCTTCCTGGATGTGGTAGCCCGAGATCGAGATGGAGTTGTACTTCGGCATTTCCGCGCTGGAGTACGCGAAGATGTCCGAGATGATCCGCATCGAGGGCTTCGGCGGATAGATGTAGGTGTTACGAACCATGAACTCTTTGAGGATGTCGTTCTGGATCGTTCCGGCCAGCTTGTCCGGAGTGACACCTTGCTCGCCTGCCGCAGCGACGTACAGCGCGAGAATCGGCAGCACGGCGCCGTTCATCGTCATCGAGACCGACACCTGCGAGAGGTCGATTCCGTCGAAGAGCTGACGCATGTCGAGGATGGAATCGATTGCGACACCGGCCATTCCGACGTCACCGGCAACGCGAGGATGATCGGAGTCGTAGCCGCGGTGTGTAGCGAGGTCGAAGGCGACCGAGAGGCCCTTCTGACCGGCCGCGAGGTTACGACGGTAGAACGCATTCGACTCCGCGGCAGTGGAGAATCCGGCGTACTGGCGAATGGTCCACGGCTGGTTCACGTACATGGTCGGGTACGGACCACGCAGGAACGGCGCTGCGCCCGGGAAGCTGTCGAGCGGGTAACCCGACTCGGCGGCGGCCGTGCGGTCCGCACCGGTGTACACCGGCTTGACGTCGATGCCTTCCGGGGTGGACCAGACAACCTGCTCGGCGGCGTAGGTATTGGCGTTGGCGCCCTCTTCGATGAGCGCCTGGGCCTGCTCGACCGACGGCGGTGTGGGTGCCGGAGACTGCGGGTCCTCGAGTGGGACCTCGGCGAAACTGCCGATCACGTGCTTGACCTCTCGTGTCGTCACTTGGAGCTTCCCGTCTCGATGAAGTCGAGCAGTTCGGTCAGAGCCGACACTGCGTCGATGCGGGCGGTGAGGAATCCGTCCGGGCGAAAATCGCCGGTCGCGTCGGCGACTGCCTTCTCCGGTCCTGCGAGCAGCACCTTGGCGATGCCGGCGGCGCGAAGTTCGGCGACGGCCGCTGCGGCGCTCTCGCCGTAGCGCTTGTCCGTGCCGCACAGCACCGCGACGGTGGCACCGGAAGCCTTGACTGCAGCGGAGATGGCCTCGGCGCCCACCTCGAGCGGGCCGGGGTTGACTGCGTCGATACCACCCGAAGCGAGCAGGTTGGACGCAAACGTGGTGCGCACGTTGTGTTCTGCAACCGAGCCCAGCGGCGCGAGAAGCGCAGTGGGACGGGCGCCGCCGGCGGCGAGGAACGCGTCCGAACGGTCACGAAGCGCTTCGAATGCAGCTGCGTAGCGGGCGACGGACTGGCCGGGCTCGACGGCTTCGGCGGACAGCGGCGTTTCGCCGAGGTTCGGGAACTCGTTGACACCGGTGACCGTGGTCTTGCGGTGTGCGATGTCGGAGTCGCGCTTGGCCTTGGTAGCGGCGATGCGACCGGAGACGATTCCCGCTTCGAGTGCCGCCAGATATCCTCCGGCTGCTTCGATTTCCTGGAAGAACTCCCACGCGGTGGCGGCAATCTGCTGTGTCAGGTCCTCGACGTACCAAGACCCGGCCGACGGATCGAGGACACGGCCCAGGTGCGACTCCTCGAGCAGGAGCAGCTGTGTGTTGCGCGCGATGCGCGAGGCGAAGGACTTGCTGACGCCGAGGGTGCCGTCGGCCAGTGCGACGTCGAACGGAAGAACTGTCACTGCATCTGCTCCGCCGACGCCGGCGCCGAATGCGGCGAGGGTCGTGCGCAGCATGTTCACCCAGGGATCACGCTGAGCCATCATCGCGGCGGAGGTGACTGCGTGCTGCGGCGCTCCACCGAAATCGGAAGCTCCGCAGACCTGGGCGATGCGTGCCCATACGAGACGTGCGGCGCGGAACTTCGCGATGGTCTGGAACTGATCGTCGGTTGCCGCGTAGCGGAAAGCCAACTGCGACAACGCAGCACCGATGGTCAGGCCGCTCTGGGCGGTGAGTGCACGGAGGTACTCGAGGCCGGCGGCGATTGCGGCTCCGAGTTCTTCGGCATCCCCGGCACCCGCGTTGTGAAAGGCCGTGCCGTCCACGGTGATCGCGTGCACGGTTTCCGCACGAGCTGCGGCGAGGGCGGCCAACTCGACTGCGCCTGCAAGTTCGACGTCGGCTGCGCCGGAGAACGAACTGGTCAGCGGCGCTGCACCGAGGTGAACTCGGATACTGCTGCGATCGCTGACACCGTCGCCGGCTTCGCCGCGAGCATCGAGGAGAGAGAAGAGTGCTCGGGCTGCATCGTTTGTCGCTGCGCCTGCATCGAGCGTGAGCGGTGCGAGGTCGAGAAGCACGCCCTCGAGCGCAGCGGCGAGGTCGGTGACCGGAACGCCGTCGGCGCCCACCTTCAACCAGAGTGCGCTGACTCCGTTTTCGAGGGCGTCCAGGATGGCGCGATTGGTCTCGGCCGCCGAGGCGGTTCCGAAAGCAGCGGAAACCAACCAACCGGCATTGACATCACGGTGAGCGTCGACGCCACGCACGTACGGAAACGTGCCCGGCAAGCTCTGCTCGGGACGCTCGTCGCGTGGGCTGTAGAGCGGTGCGACAGTGACACCGTCGTAGGTGACGGTTTCGAGCAGTTTCTGTGGCTCGGGGCCCAGTTCTGCCGCGTCGACTCTGCGGGACTTGGCGAGCACACCGGCTACGGAGCGCTGCCACTCCGCGTACGCCTGCTCGACAGCCTCGGCTTCTGAAGCTAATGACACTGTGTCCGCTCCCTCTCATTTTTTGCGTGAGCGCTTTACCGATAATCGGATTTGTTCGTTAGTTCTGTGATGCTAACCCGCGGTTGAGCCCAGATATCGTGAGGATCACGTCATGTTCTTCACAGGGCTGTTCGTGGCCACTTTCCGACCGGCCGGGCGACGTGCGGATTCGGTCGTTCGTGCACGTGTAACCGGCCCTTACCTAGCGATTGTTCAGCATGTTTGCGGGTTACCCGCGAGTTCGTTTCACTGGCCGGGACTGCAGGTGAAGGCCGCTCCGAAAGCCTAGTGGTTTTCGTCACAGCGCCGTTTCATTGTCGCCTGGAGCACGTCGCTTTGCTGCCCCCGTGGCGATGTTCGACTCGCGATTGCGGGTCGGCAGTCGGCCTGGTTCACCGTTCGCAGGTAGCCTTGTGACCTGTGATGGGACGCCTGCTGGACCGAAGATTGATCGCAATAGTCCTGGTAGTGCTCGCTTTGTTCCTCGCAGCCCTCCTCGCCCCACATCCCACGGTGTCTCAGGTACGCGAGTGGGCGGACTCGGTTGGCCCGGCGTTTCCCCTCGTGTTCTTCCTGGTTCATTCGATAGTCACCGTCGCGCCGTTCCCGCGCACCGTCTTCACGCTCAGCGCTGGGGTTCTCTTCGGCTCGGCAACCGGCATCGCCCTTACTGTGGCGGCAACGACTGTGAGCGCCGTTCTGGCCCTCTACCTTGTCCGCGCGATCGGCCGCGACGTCGTGTGGCAACGGATTTCGAGTCCGACGATCCGGCGGGTGGACGAGCGGATCGAAAAGCGGGGGTGGCTGGCCGTCGGGTCTCTGCGCTTGATCGCGTTCGTCCCGTTCTCGGTGGTGAACTACTGCTGCGGCATTTCGTCGATCCGGATCGTGCCCTACATCCTTGCCACCGTCGTCGGCATCTTGCCCGGCACTGTTGGGATTGTCGTTCTGGGCGATGCGCTCTCCGGCGAAGCCGATCCTCGTCTCCTGATTCTGTCCGGGATCTGCATTGCTATCGGCATCGCCGGTCTGGTGTTCGACGCTCGCCGTCAGCCTTCACCGGGCGAAACCATCGTTGACAACGGTCAATCTCAAGAGGTTGATTTGATTTAGTCAACCCAAAACGATTGACTATTGAAAGTCAACTATCTAGCATTGACTAATGTTCGTACTGACAGTGGATCAGCGAGGTAGCCGACGCGATGTCGACCGCGTCGGGGACATCATCGACGACATGGCCGATCGCAGGCTCCTGCGGCCGTTCGAGCGCACAGCGGGCGACGAGATTCAAGCGGTGACCGACGATCCGGCGCTACTCGTCCTCGTCGCACTCGAGCTGATTCGGCGCGAGCACTGGAGTGTCGGGATCGGGATCGGTCCCGTCGAGCAGCCTCTCCCACGGCAGACCCGGGCCGGACGCGGACCGGCATTCGAAGCTGCTCGGATCGCCGTCGAGCGAGCCAAGCGAGCTCCGGCCAGAATTGCCGTCGAACAGGCGCCGGCGGATAGCTCACGCGACGAACTCGCCGCAGATGTCGATGCCGCGTTCACCTTGCTCGGAACGATCGTTACGAGACAGACGAAGGACGGACGCGAAGCCATCGCCCTGATGGACAGCGGACTCACTCAGGTCAGCGCGGCGGCCCACCTCGGAATCACCAAACAGGCCATGTCCAAGCGACTCCTGACAGCCGGGTGGCACGCAGAACTCGCCGGGCGCAGACTCGCAGAACGACTTTTGGTCAGACTCCAGCCCTAGACTGCTCACGCTCGCACCGGTACAAACTCGTCGACACAGCAGGGGGCTCGAATACATGGTCGTTCTGGCGTTGATCGCGCTCGCCGTCGCCGCCGCGGCACCAGCAGTTGCAGCGGCACTGGGACCGCTCAGTCGTGGTCGACTGGAAGTCCCCGAATGGGCGTCGTCCGTGGTGGCTCTTCCGGCGCTGGGTGTTGCCGCACTGGCATCGACCCGAACGACCCCGGTCACCGGTTTCGCTCTCGGGGCGACGCTTGTCCTGTGCGTACTTGCCGCCGCCACGGCCGGTGCACCGTTGGTACTTGCCACCTTCAAGATCGCTCGTCGCCAACCGGACGGGAGCCCGGCACCGGACGCCGGACCTCTTCGCGGCGGACGTGTGATCGGCATCCTCGAACGGCTCGCGGTGGCGGCGTCGATTCTTGCAACCTGGCCGGAGGGGATCGCGATCGTCTTGGCAGTCAAGGGGCTCGCACGGTACCCGGAACTTCGTGAACCGCACGCGTCCGAGCAGTTCATCATGGGAACCTTCGTCAGTGTCCTCTGGGCGATCGCCGTATGCGGAACGGGACGGGCACTCATCACGTAGGTGATGAGTGCCCGACCCGATCAACGTTCGCTACGAGAGGCGCCTACCGGCGCTGGCCGCCCTCCGGCGGCTGATCCTGGTAGGGGTACTTCTGCTGGAATTCTTCGCGTTCGGACGGCAGCGGTAGCTGACCGGGCCAAGGATTTTCACTCTGCGGCGGCAGCGCGGGATCTACGAATCCGGGCTGCTCGGGCGCACTCTCACGGAGGTGCCTGACCGCAGCTGCCGGATCTTCGACGGGAGTACGTGCAGCAACTTCAGCAGCACGGACTGCTTCTGCGATAGCCGGATCGGATTTGGTCTCGAACCACTCCGCCACCTCGGCTGAATCGTCCTCAGGATTGGGAAGATTCTCTTCGGCGGCCGGCGGCTCGTACCGGAAAACGCCATCCTGCCCTTGCGCGCCAAGCGTTTTGGCAAATCCCTTCAGCGCGTCACCGAAGTCGCTGGGTACGAGCCACACCTTGTTCGCATCGCCTTGCGCCATCTGCGGCAACGTCTGAAGATACTGGTATGCAAGCAATTCCGGAGTCGGCTTACCGGACTTGATGGCAGCAAAAACCTTCTCGATGGCCTTGGCCTCGCCTTGAGCCTGCAAGTACTTGGCCGCGCGGTCACCTTGAGCACGAAGGATCTGGGACTGACGCTCACCCTCGGCGTTCAGGATCGAGGCCTGCTTGTTTCCCTCGGCAGAAAGAATCTGGCTCTGCTTGGCACCCTCGGCGGTCTTGATAGCGGATTCGCGGTGACCTTCAGCCGTCAGAATCATCGCGCGCTTCTCGCGGTCCGCCTTCATCTGCTTTTCCATCGACTCCTGGATCGAGGGCGGCGGATCGATGCTCTTGAGCTCGACGCGGGCCACTCGCAGGCCCCAGCGACCGGTCGCCTCGTCGAGGACACCACGAAGCTGACCGTTGATGGAATCACGCGAGGTCAGCGTCTCTTCGAGGGTCATTCCGCCGACGACGTTTCGCAGCGTCGTGGTTGTCAACTGCTCGACGGCAGCGATGTAGTTGCTGATCTCGTACACCGCAGCTTGCGGATTGGTGACCTGGAAGTACACCACCGTGTCGATGGACAGTGTCAGGTTGTCCTGGGTGATCACCGGTTGCGGTGGGAAGGAGACCACCCGCTCACGAAGATCCACCTTGGCGCGCACACGATCGGCGAACGGGATCAAGAACGTGAGCTGCCCGGACACCGTCTTCGAATACCTACCGAGCCGCTCGATCACCGCGGCTTCTGC
This sequence comes from Rhodococcus sp. C3V, assembly GCF_029269915.1. Lineage (NCBI taxonomy): Bacteria > Bacillati > Actinomycetota > Actinomycetes > Mycobacteriales > Nocardiaceae > Rhodococcus > Rhodococcus sp. C3V. The sequence goes on along the minus strand of NZ_JARJBE010000006.1, from coordinate 161,914 downwards.
CTGCGGTACCAGTGCTACCGACTTCGCGACCACCAAGATCACGAATAGCACCAACACACCGAGCACTATGAGTGCTGCCATTAAGGTCCCCTCCAGACGACTGCTGTTGCGCCGTTGATTTCCATCACCGTCACCTTGGTGCCCGGCGGGTACACCTCGGTAGTGTCGTACGGCCTGGCAGTCCACACCTCGCCGTCCAACTTGACCTGCCCGGAATGCTCGCCCACTTCTTCCAGAACCAGAGCGTGCTTACCTTCGAGTGCCTGTATTCCGGTCGGGGTCGGCGGCGGACTACCGAAGCGACGCAACATGATCGGTCGCACGCCCAGGACGAGGGCGGCGGAGAACACTCCGAACATGACGGCGTCGACCCACACCGGGAAGTCGGTGACAGCACTGACACCGGCAGTAGCGAGCGCCCCACCGGCGAGCATCAGCAGGAAGAAATCCCCCACCAGCGCTTCGGCCCCGGCGAGCACCAGTGCTCCGATCAGCCAAATAAGTGCAGCCACAACACCATCTAACCAGAATGTGTGACCCAGGCCGCCGCTACGTCAGTTCGGCTCGGTAACGAAATCGACAAGTTGTTCGACTGCACCGATCAAAGGAGCTTCCAGATCGCGGAAGCTCTCGACCGAGTTGTAGACCCGCCGCCAGCCCTCCTGAGGTGTCCCCCAGCCCAGTTCGCGGCAGATTCCCGTCTTCCAATCCTCGCCGCGTGGAATCTTCGGCCAGGAGGCGATTCCGACAGATTTGGGACGAACGGCCTCCCACACGTCGATGTACGGATGTCCGGTCACCAACACGTTCGGGCCGAGGCCCTGAGTCAGTTGGGTTTCCTTGGAACCGGTGACCAGGTGGTCGACGAGGACACCGACACGGCGGCCGGGGCCCGGCCCGAATTCGGCAAGCCGCTCCCCCAGATTGTCGAGCCCTTCGAGATGTTCGACGACAACACCTTCGACGCGAAGGTCATGGCCCCACACCCGCTCGACGAGGGCAGCATCGTGTACTCCCTCCACCCAGATCCGGCTGGGCAGTGCCGTGCGTGCACGTAAGCCTTCGACTCGGGTCGAACCCGAAGCCGACCGTGCGGGTTTGGTGGACGCGGGCTTGGGGGCCGGGCGTACGAGGGTGACCGGTGAGCCGTCGATGAGGAAGGCCGCCTCGCGCATCGCGAACAACCGCGTCCGGGAGCGCCCGTCCTCGAGTCGCACGAAATCGCCGTCGTACGTGCGCTCGAAACCGACTACCGCACCGCAGAATCCCGTCGCCGCATCCTCGACGACAAGATCACGCTCGGCCGCCACTTCAGGCGTCACGCGCTTCTGTTTGCGGGTATGACCCGCAAAAATGTCACCGTATCCGTTGCCACCGCTCACGCCGGATCACGCTAGGTCACAACGCCGGGGCCGCGCATGTCGCCACGCCGAACTAAACTTCACGGTCATGAGTTCTCCCAGCGCAACCCTCACCGTGTGGGCAGCGTCATGGCTCGCCGGCGACGCTGCGCCGGACGACGTCATCGACGCCCTTGCCGCGTGGGCACCGATGCACCTGATCGGCGCCGCCGACGCGGAAACCGCGGTCCGCCACGATCTCGAATGGCCGGGAGTCACGGCTTCCGGTGTGCCCACCCTGCTCAGAATCGCACGCTCGGAGGCTGCCGAGGTCCGCCTGGTCCTTCCTACGGCCGGTGATGTACGTGGTCTGCCCACCGGGACCGAGTTCGCGCGCGCTGCGATCGCAAAGGGTGAAGGGATACAGATCGGCGCCGTCGGCAAGCCGGGAGTCGGACTCGTGCCGTCGAAGGAAGGCCCGGACGTCTTGCGATGGACGGTCTTCTCCATTCCCACCGTGGCGGGCAGCGCCGAATCGATCGGACTCCGCGAAGCCGAATACGAACTGCGCCAAGCTGTTCGGGACGCAGCCGAGGTGCTCGGCGGGCTTCCGGCCGTAGCCACCGGAATGCCTGGAAACGACGCTCGTACGCTGGTCGCCGAAGCCCTGCAGGCACAGGCCGGACACCGCTGGCCGTCGACACTGTCACCTCGGCATCTACAGGTGATCGACACCGCCGACAACGTGGCAGCCATTCTTACCGTCGCTGCGTCGGTCTCGACCAATCAGGCCCCGAGCGTGTCCACTGCGCAGAGGCGTGACGACCTGCTGCGACGACTGTGGGACGTCGTTCGCACTGCCCGTGTCGCGTCGGCGAACAGCGTGTCGATCAGAGCTTGAGCACGAAGTTCCGGCGTTTCTCGGCAAACCCGTTGCGGTCACCGAACATGTCGATCTTCATCTCTTCGAGCTCACGCTCCTCGTAGGGCTCCACCGGATCACGTTCCAGTCGAAGACGTTTGCGCTCCAGCATCGATTCCAGCCGATCTCCTTCGAGCAAGTCGGTGGCGACCTCGTGCAACCACGCCTCGAACAGATCCGGCCGTCTGGGGCCGATCGCGTCGACAAGTCCGATGTCCAAGGCTCGACGGATACCGATCGCACTGCACTCGGCCAGCAGGCTGCGGGCCTGCTCCTCGCCGACCCGAGCCGGAAATGTGTACGTGTGCAGTTCCGAGCCGAACAGGCCCATCGTGGCGTAATGAGGATTGAGAACCACACCGTCCCTGGCCACGACTACGTCGGCTCCAAGGGGGAGCATGACCCCGCCGGCACCGGCGTTGCCTGTGAATGCCGCCACCACAACCTGTTCCGTACAGGTGACGATCGCTTTCGCGATCTCGTTGATGGCCTTGATGTTGGCCCACGCTTCCCCGGCTTGATCCGACGCGGCCTCGATGACGTTGAGGTGGATACCGTTGCTGAATCTGTCGTAGTCACCCGTCAGGACAAGGATCTTGGTGTCCTGCGCGATCGCCCAGCGGAGCCTGGCGGCCAGTCGCGCGCATTGCTTCGTACTCATCGCACCGTTGTAGAAGCGGAACGAGAGATATCCGATATCGCCGTCGCGGTGATAGTCGGTCTCGGGGTAACGACCCTCCCAGACCTGTGGAACGAACACGTCCGGACGTACGACCGCGGTCGACGGAAGTTTGACATTGCCGGCGCCGACGAGCCGCGCATGTCCGATCCAAACGGAGCCCGCACCGGTGGCAACACGTATTGCCTGGTGGAAGTACTCGACGATGGTGCCGGGCGCTGCATCGACGTGGGTATCGAGGTGAGTGTCGTAGACGTAGACCCGGTCGAGCCCCAACTGAACGGCGACGCCGGGAAACCCGTCGGCGGCGTTGACGGCGCGGACGATACGCGACGCGTCTTCCTCCCAGCTGAAAACGCGATCGGCCTGTTTCATGCTCGGCCTCGATCGGGTCGAAGCCACGGGCCGCACAACTCGGTCCGATGGGATCGGCTGGAAGTCAGGAGTACGGAAATGTTCGACGACCTCCGTAATGCACTCCATCGCCGCGTCGGTGACTTCCTCGTTGTATACCGAGGATTTGGTTGCCCCGTTCCGGAGTTCGAACGTCCGCCACGCCCACACCGCTCCGGCATCCAGTTCCTCGGCGGCCTGCAAAGCGGTCACTCCCCAGATCGGTTCGCCATCCGTTATCGCCCAGTCCAGCGACGACGGTCCGCGATCGCCGGGCGGGCCGGGATGGATGATGATCGTCGTCCACCGCTGCCAAACAGATTCCGGGACATAGGCTTTCAGAAACGGGCAGATGATGAGATCAAAATCTCCCGCAGACGTCGCGGCCAGCACTGCGTCCGCGTCGGCGACTACGGCTGTACGAACTTGGTGCCCCGCCTCGCGAAGAACAAGACCGGCCCGCTGCGAGAGACCGTTGTCGGAGGTGACGAGAAGAAGCACGCTCAACGGTGGCGCGGAAGTCGTGCGTGGGCGTGAGCGCCGGAACAGCGCCGCCGTAGCCGCTCGCAGACGGCCCCTGCCCGTTGTATCTGCGCGTAGCTTCGTCGTTGCTCCAGCGCTGGAAATAGCCACAGAAGTCGTGAGTGCGGCCGATTTGGGCATCGGTCTAACTTCGGGGGTCGAAACCATGGATTCCTGCTCGCATGCTCGGGTATCTGCAGCGCAGACCGAACTCCCCCCAGAGCAGGACCGACGCACCGATAGATTGATTGAGGTATTTAGGGACTTTATACCTACCGTCGGTTTGTTTCAATAGCTATTTTCAAGCAAACTGTTTGATCGATCAACCCACAGTCTTGTGATTGATCGCGATATGGCGGTCGATGCGAATATGTTCATCCAGCGTCGGGTAGCGCAAACCGGTGTCCTGGCTGTACCCCTGACGGCGCAACCAATCCAGGACATCGCCCCAGAACCAGATCCCCCCGGCAACCGAGTTGTACGGAATCGGGAAAGGCGTAGCCGCCTGCCGGACCCCTCGCACCCACTGCCCGACAGCTTGCCGCGTCACCCCCGCGCGGTCGGCAATGTCCTGACGTGACACCAGATCGGGATGTGTCCGCTGGGGACGCACGCCTGCAGCCACCAACTGGTCCACCACGGTGATAGCCGTTGTCGCCGCTCGCATACCTTCCGAGGTGAGCGTCAGCAGCTGCAGCCCGCGCCGGTCCTCGACCCTTCCGCCCAAGCTCTCTTCGATCGCCTGCTCTTGCGAGACTGTCAGCATCTGAACGATGAATGTGAATTCGTAACGGTGATAGAGGTCTTCGGCCACGCAATGAACATAGCCGTAAGCTGCACTGTTTCCACATGGACACACCCGGGTCACGCCCCCGCACGCACAATGGGCAGATGATCGACGTGGACGACAGCCAGTTCGAGGACATGGTCAAGCGGGCGCTCGACAGCCTGCCACCGAAATTGGGTGCGGAGATGGCCAATGTCGCAGTGACCGTTCAACTCGAAGGTGGACGACCGGGGCTACTCGGGCTGTATCAGGGCATCCCACTGACCAAGAGAACCACTACGTACGCCGGCGTCCTTCCCGACCGCATCACGATCTACCGCAGGGCCATCTGTGCGATCTGCAGCACCGAAGACGAGGTGATCGAGCAAGTTCGCCGAACAGTGATCCACGAAATCGGCCACCACTTCGGGATCGGAGATCCCCGGTTGCGTGAACTCGGATGGTGACAACCGACTCATCTACAAGTCGGAAATCAGCTAGAGGTTGATAATCGGCGAATTGTCATGTCAGCTGTACCAAGCCCGCAACAATTGAACACTTACAGGAGTTCGCATGGTCAATTTGATCCAGATCGCCCCGAAGAATGCCCCGACGTTCGCGATGAGCCGACAGAAGGCCGCAGAACTGCTGGGCATCTCGGTCGACAGCGTCGCGTTTCTCCTCAAGTCTCGCTATCTCCCGGATCTGGACGCCGGTCGGTTGATCTCGATGGCCAACCAGCCCTGGTTGTACTCGGACGGCGACTTTCCCGTCCTTCAGCAGGGCGCATCCGAACTTGCCCCCAAGAAGATGCTGCCCGCACGTAAGTACATCGGCGAGAGCGCAATTCACTCCGACGCCGAATGCGTGGAGGCCAACCAGGGGCAGTGGGCGGGATTCAACGTCGACCATGTGCTCGGCGCCCGCTTCCTGCCTGTGACGCTGCGCAAGTTTCCGGTGTCGGTGCTGCAGATCCACGACGTCAACGACGACGACGAAGAACGCGTCTCGTTTGTCGCTACCCTCGCCGGGCGAGTCCGCGAACTGGGCGCGCCCGAACTCAACTACATAGACCCGTCACTGAGCCCCGAGGATCGACAGATCGTCGAGACGCTCCTCACCTCTCGCAGCACGTCCACCGTTCCCGGGCCCTGCGGAAAGCTCAAGCATCCGAACACCTGAGCGCCGGACCGTCAGCGGGGACGCTGAACGGCCGCGCAGCAATTGACTGCACACGAGAGACCGTTGGTGGTCGAGCCGAGCAGCGGCTCGACCCCCAGTCGCAGTGGCTGCTCGGCCTCGGCCAGTTCCCGAACGAGCGTGGGCACCAGCTGCGCGAAACGCTGATCGCGGCCGGGCGTTGCTGCCCGAACGAAATCCATCCCGAGTTCGGCTGCCTTGTCCTTGGCCTCGGTGTCCAGGTCCCACACCACTTCGAGGTGATCGGAGACGAAACCGACGGGGCATACGATCACGGCGCGAACATCTTTGGCGGACAACGTATCCAGGTGATCACAGATGTCGGGGTCCAGCCACGGAACCTGCGGCGGGCCTGATCGCGACTGCCACACCAGATCGAAATCCTCGACGCCGACGGCCTCGGCAACCAACTTCGCGGCCTCGGCGACCTGTCGACTGTAGAGGTTTCCGCCCTCTGCCGGCGGCCCTGCATTGCGGTCTGCGGCACTCGGTACCGAATGCGCGGTGAACACCAGGCGCGCAGTATCGCGAGTCGCTTCGGGCAACTCTGCGCGGGCCGCGCGCACACCGTCGGCGAACGCGCCGACGACCAGCGGATGGTCGTAGTACTGGCGAAGTTTTGTCAGCGTCGGTGCGCCGTCACCGACCGCCTCACGGGCGCGGGCGATGTCCTCGTGGTACTGCCGACATCCGGAGTAACCACCCCACGCCGACGTGGCGAACACGGCGGCGTTGCGGACACCGTCCTCGCGCATCTTGGTAACGGTGTCTTCGACCATCGGGTGCCAGTTGCGGTTGCCGAAGTACACGGGCAAATCCACGCCGGCTGCTGCCAGCTCACCTTCGACCCGTTCGATCAGGTCTCGGTTGAGCGCGTTGATGGGCGAAACTCCACCGAAATGCATGTAGTGCTCGACGACGGCGTCGAGCCGCTCCGGTGGCACTCCCCTACCGCGCGTGACGTTTTCGAGGAACGGCCGTACGTCTTCGGGTTTTTCGGGACCGCCGAACGACAAAACGAGAAGAGCATCGAACTGCATGTCCATACTTGCGGTCATGAGTTCAATCTTGCGCGATGCCGTTCGGCGGGAGTCACCCGGGTACTCACCTGCGTAGTAGAAGGGGTGCTACTAGCCGACCATCGCGTGGAAGCCGCCGTCGACGTAGATGATCGACGCGGTCGTGCCGGGCAACCAATCCGAGAGGACGGTGCAGACCGTTTTGGCGACCGGCTCGCGATCGTCGACGTCCCAGCCGATGGGCGCAGCACCGTCCCAGGCGGTGTTCAGCTTGTCCAACTCCGCGCCCGGACCGGTGCTGTCACCGGCAATGGCCTTGGCGGCCAGGGTCTTGATCGGGCCGGAGGACACCAGGTTCGAGCGGATGCCGCGGACGCCGACCTCTTTGGCGACGTAACGGTTGACGGCCTCGAGGGTTGCCTTGGAGACACCCATCCAGTTGTAGAAGGGCATTGCGCGTGCCGGATCGAAATCCATTCCGACGATGGACGCGTTGTCGTTGAGCACCGGCAGCAACGCCTTGGCCAGTGCGCTGTACGAGTAGGCGGACACCTCGAGTGCGACCGCCACGTCTTCCCACGGCGCGTCCATGAACGGGCTTCCCAGGCAGGAGCGGGGAGCGAAGCCGATCGAGTGGACGACGCCGTCGATACCCTCGGGAGCCAGCTCGCGCACACGCTCGGCGAGAGATGCGAGATCCTCCGAGCTCTGGACGTTGAGCGAGATTGCCGGCGGCACGGGCTGCGGCAGTCGCTGGGCGATGCGATCGATGAGGCGCAGACGATCGAATCCGGTGATCAGTACCTTCGCGCCCTGCTCCTGCGCGACCTTGGCCACGTGGAACGCGATCGACGAATCGGTGATGATGCCGGTGACAAGAATGGTCTTACCCTCGAGCAAGCCGCCCATGAGATGTCCTCCTGATTTCAGACGTACGAGAAAGGTGTGTGTGCGAAAAGCGGGTCAGTGCCCCATGCCGAGTCCGCCGTCGACGGGGATGACCGCACCCGAGACGTATGCCGAATCGTCGGAGGCGAGGAAACTGACAACTGCTGCAACATCTTCCGGCTTTCCGGTCCGCTGCAACGGGATGAACTCGGTGGCCTTGTCCTTGACGTCGTCGCCCAGTGCTGCCGTCATGTCGGTTTCGATGAAACCCGGTGCGACGACGTTGGCGGTGATCGAACGTGAGCCGAGTTCCCTTGTCAGGGAACGAGCGATACCGACGATGCCTGCTTTGGACGCTGCGTAGTTGACCTGGCCGGCTTGTCCTGCCAGACCCACCACAGAGCCGAGGAAGATGAACCGTCCGAAACGCGCGCGCAGCATCGACCGGGTCGCACGCTTCGAGAGGCGGAACGTACCGGTGAGGTTCGCGTCGACGACGCTCGTGAACTGCTCTTCGCTCATTCGCATGATCAGTGTGTCGTCGGTGACGCCGGCATTGGCGACGATGACCTCGACCGGCCCCTGGTGCGCTTCGACCTCTTTGAACGCACGGTCGATCGACTCGGTGTCGGTGACGTCGCACACGACGCCGAACAACCCTTCGGGGACACCGGAACCGCGGTGCGTGACGGCTACCTTGTGGCCGTCTGCGGCGAGCCGCTGAGCGACGGCCAAGCCGATTCCGCGGTTACCGCCGGTGACGAGCACCGAGCGAGGTGTGGTGACGGTCCGTTCGGAAACCACTGTCGTGGGAGGGGTAGACATGGCGATCAACCTATCAATTCTCTGCGGGCCGCGTACCAGCGGTATTTGGACAATTCGGAACTGCTCTCGATCAGGGCAGACGCTGCCTGCGTATCAGGGCAATCGTCAGACCAGCGGTCGCGAACACGACGCCGAGGACCAACCACGGTCGACTCGCATCGCCTCGTGTCGTCTCGAAACCGATCTGCTCTTCGAGCGTGTCGTACACCTGGCGCAGTTCTTCGAGGCTCGATGCCGTGAAGAAACTTCCGCCGGACAGGTTGGCGATCTCCTTCAGTGACGCATCGTCGACCGGGACGGGGATTCGGTCTCCTTCGATCTCGACTCGCCCATATGTCGTTCCGAAGGAAATGGTCGAGATCGGAACGCCCTTGTCCTTGGCCTGACGGGCAGCGGTGAATCCGCCCCGCGGATCGTCCGAGTTCTCGGGAACGGTCTGCTTACCGTCGGACAGCAACACGATGCGCGCCGGTGGCGCCTGATCGCTTCCGCCGAGAACAGCCGACAGCGTGTCGATCGACTGCAACGAGGTGAAGATCGCTTCGCCCGTCGCCGTTCGCTCACTGAGCTTGAGGTTGTCGATGGCGACCTTCGTCGCGTCACGATTCGTGGTGGGCGACACCAGAACCGAAGCGGTCCCGGCAAATGCGACCAACCCGAGGTTGATGCCGGGAGTCAGACCGTCGGCGAACGACTTGGCCGCTTCCTGCGCTGCTGCCAATCGCGTCGGCTCGACGTCGGTGGCCTGCATCGACAGCGACACGTCGATCACGAGGATCACCGTGGCACGGTTTCGCGGGACCTTCTTGTCTGCCGTCGGACCGGCAAGGGCGACGGTGAAGAACACCAACGCGACGACCATCAGAATCGCTGGAATATGACGCCACCGCCCGGGCCGCGAAGGCGCGACCTTCTCCAGTAGCGCGAAGTTCGTGAACCGAAGTGTGTGCTTGGCCCGCTGCTTCTGCACGAGTACGTAACCGACCACCAACGCGGCGATGACAGCGAGGAACAGCAGCCACCACGGTGCGGTGAATTGAGAAAGACTCACGAACGAACGCCCCCAATTCCGGCGCCGGCACCATAACTGTGTCGGCGTGCCGAGATGAATCTCACGACGTCGGCAATCCAGTCCCGATCGGTGTGCAGGGACATGAGCGGTGCGCCGCAACGACGTAGAGCTTGCCTGACCTCGACGCGGTGCTCGGCGGCGACTCTGGCGAAGTCGGCGCGCAATTGCGGCGTCGTGGTGAATTCTCTGGTCCGGCCGGACTCGGGATCGTGGAGCACCACGTCGCCCACGTCGGGCAGTTCGAGGTCTCGCGGATCGACCACTTCGACACCGAGCACGTCGTGCCGTCCTGAAATGGCGCGCAGCGAGCGTTCCCAGTCGATCGGTCCGAGGAAGTCACTGATGACCACCGCGAGTCCGCGTCGACGCTGTGGGCGTCTGAGCGCTTCGATCGCGCCGACCAGATCACCGCGTACCCCGTCCGGCGCGTGCGGAGTCGTCGCGATCTTGCGGAGCATCGCCTGTGCGTGAATTCGCCCACCGCGGGCCGGAATTCGAGTTGTCTGTGCGCCGGTCGAGATGATGGCGCCGACGCGGTTACCGCCCGAACTGGTCAGGTGAGTGATGGCCGCGGCTGCGGCGACGACCAGGTCGCGCTTCTCGCATCCGGCGGTCCCGAAGTCGAGACTTGCGGACAAGTCGATGACGAGCCACGTCTCGAGCTCACGATCTGCGACCGACTGACGCACGTGTGGGTGCGTCGTCCGTGCGGTGACGGACCAGTCCATCTGCCGCACGTCGTCGCCCGGCTGATACTCGCGGGCATCTCCCGGCTCCGAACCCGGACCGGGAATCAGGCCGAGATGATCGCCGTGCAGCACACCGTCGAGGCGACGGCGAACCGTCAGCTCGAGGGTGCGCAGCGCAGCGGTGAGTTTGGGGTCGCTGAGCTCGCCGGATCGGAACGACGGCGGAGAACCGGCGGATCCGGCGGGTGTCGCCTGGCCACCGTCGCGGCCTTCGGTCACTGCGGGCGACTCATCGTCTCAGCGGTCGCGATCGGCGCGCCGTTGCCCTGCGGATTAGCTGTGCCCTGTGGATTAGCTGTGCCCGGTGCGTTGAACTGCGGTGCCTGCGGTGCGCCCTGCTGGGGCGGTCCGGGAACGGTAGGAACCGGCCGCGCGGCGATCTGCGGCAGTCCGACGGTCTGCAGCACCCGGGCGATGACGGCGTCGGGAGTCACCTCGTCGGCCATGGCGTCGTAGGAAAGAACGAGGCGGTGGCGCAGCACGTCCGGGATCACCTCGATGACGTCCTGCGGCACTACGTAGTCGCGCCCGCGGACGAGAGCGAGAGCTCGCGACGCGGCGATGATGCCGAGCGTCGCGCGGGGTGAGGCGCCGTACGCGATCCAGCCGGCGACGTCCTCGAGTCCGACCTCACGCGGCGTACGCGTAGCGGCGATGACCCGGACAACGTAATCGACGAGCGCGTGGTGAACGAAGACGTTGCTGGCGACGCGTTGGAGCCTGACCAACTCCTCCGGACCGAGGATCTGGTGCGGCTCCGGAGCCGCGACGCCCATCCGGTAGACGATTTCGCGTTCTTCCTCCACTGTCGGGTAATCGACGAGGATCTTGAACAGGAAGCGGTCGCGCTGCGCTTCGGGGAGCGGGTAGACGCCCTCGTTCTCGATGGGGTTCTGCGTCGCCATCACCAGGAACGGATCGGGCATGTGGTACCGCTTGCCACCGATCGAGACGTGGCGTTCTGCCATCACCTCGAGGAGCGCGGACTGCACCTTGGCCGGGGCACGGTTGATCTCGTCGGCCAACACGAAGTTGGCGACGACGGGTCCGAGTTCGGTGTCGAACTCCTCGCGGCCCTGACGGTAGATGCGCGTGCCGATCAGGTCGGTGGGCACCAAGTCCGGGGTGAACTGGACGCGGGAGAACGAACCGCCGACGACCTTCGCGAAAGTCTCGACAGCCAGCGTCTTGGCGACACCGGGTACGCCTTCGAGGAGGACGTGCCCCTTGGCGAGAAGTCCGACGAGGATGCGCTCGACAAGCCGGTCCTGCCCGACGATGACTCGCTTGACCTCGTAAATCGCTCGTTCCAAGGTCTGAACGTCGGCTGCCAGGGAAGGTGCTGCTCCGTCCGCACTTCCACTCGCCTTGCTTACGTCGACCGTTCCGACCGAATCTTCACGTGAGGTCACCAAGAATCCATCGCTTTCACCTAGAAAAGTACCGACAGTAACGTGTTCCCCGTCAACTATTCCAGGTAGTTGCGCTCGATGCCGTAACACCACGTCGGGAACTTGATACTTCCCTGACAATGCGGGTGTCAGCGGCATTTCCTCTGACGGTCAGGACACCAGTCGGACGGCGTACGGCGTCATTCCGCCCCACCGAACCGGTGAGACCATGACACTCGAACCGGATTGTGGTGCCTCGAGCATCTGACCGTTACCGAGGTAGAGCGCCACGTGTTGGCTGGCGTTGGGGCCGTAGAAGATCATGTCGCCGCGCTTCATCTCCGAAGACGGAACCTGCGTGCCTGCGGTGTACTGATAGCCGGTGTAGTGCGGCAGCGAGATCCCGATGCCGGCAAAGGCATAAATCATCAAGCCGGAGCAGTCGAACCCGACCTTGTTGAAGTCGCCGTAACTGTCAGCGACGCCGCCGTCACGGATGCCTCGCGTCGGACCGTTCTCGTCGCCGCCGCCCCAGGCATACTGCACGCCTAGCTGAGACATTCCGCGGTCGATGACGGATTCGATTGCAGCGCTTCCGGTGACGGAAGGCTTCGGAGTGGTGGGTTTCGGCGTCGTCGGCTTCGGGGTGGTGGGCTTGGGCGTCGTGACCGTTTCCTCGTCGGTGCCGGTCTCTTCGTCCGTGCCTGTTTCCTCGTCGGTCCCTGTTTCTTCGTCAGTCCAGGTGTCGTCGTCGTCCGGGATGACGGTCGGAGTCGGGTCTTCGACCGCGGTGTGCGGACGCTGGGCTGCTGCCAGTGCGGCAGCTCGATCCTTGGCTGCCTGGTCGGCAGCGGCACGGGCGGCGGCCTGAGCGGCCGCTTCCTTGGCAGCGGCTTCGAGAGCCTTCTGATGAGCTTCCTCGGCGCGGCGCTGTTCGTCCCAGGTCGCGTATGCCTGGCGTTGACCCTGCAAGCCGGCGACGGCGTTGCGGGCGGCGTCGAGCTGAGCCTGGGCAGAGTTGCGCTCGGCTTCGATCGCGGCCTTCTTGGCTACCTGCTGATCGAGAGCGTTGCGCGCGATCTGAATCGCCTGCTCCGCCAGATCCTTCAGCTGCGCGGCGACCTCGGCGGCGGCATCGGCCTGCTGCTTGGCCTGGCGGGTCGCGGAATCCTTGTTCGCCTGCTCGGTACGTGCTCGCTGGAGACCGTCGAGCACTGCACTCTGCGTATTGGCGAGAAGCTTGAGGACCTGGGCGCGGTCGAGAACGTCGCCAGGACCCTTGGCGTCGAGGAACGACGAGATCGACGCAGTATTGGTGCCCTTGACGTAGCTCGAGCGTGCGTACTTGTCGAAGTCCGTCTGAGCGACCTCGATCTGCGCCGACGCGTCCTTCAGAGCTTGTTTCGTGACTCCGACGGCCTGCGCTGCGGAGTCTGCGGCGCCGCGAGCGTTCTGCAGATCCACGAGAGTCTTGTTGACGTCTTCACGCTTGATCGCAACTTCGTTGTCGAGTGCCGACAACTGTTCGTTTGCCGATGCGACTTGATTGATGAGCGCGCTGACGGTGCCGACGCTCGACGAGACCTGCGAATCTGCCGCGGCGATATCCGAGTCACTCGGATTCGGCGGCGGTGGCGGTACGGCCGAGGACATGGCCGGCGTCCCGACGATCAGGGATCCGACGACGCCGAATCCGATGACCAGTTGCGCCAGGCGCATCGATTTACGGGAAGGACCACGACGGGACTCGCCGCCACGTGTTACTTGCCTCACAAATAACTCTCCCTCGCGTGTAACGCCACGGCCCGCTGGGTCGCCGATCCGTGCGGGGAGGGAATGCGCAGACCAAGCACCGGTCGCCCACAGCCCGAGAGCTGCTCGTCGACCTGGACGTGTCGTACGAACGCCACCGTCGACACCTCGAGAACAAGGCAACCGACAAGTACGCGTCGAACAACATCAGCCTGTCTGCGACACTTCTTCCCCAAAAAGTGCCAGTTGTACCGTACGACACTCAAGCGTTCTTTGGAAACTTTAGCCACAAATAACACAAACGGTATTTGAGCTGGTCGAATGGCATGCAGACACCAAAAAGGGCAGGTACTCACCGCAAACAGCGGTGAGTACCTGTTTTCGACGAGTTACTGAAAATCTCGCAAAAGGACCAAGGTCAGACGGAATCGGCCCGGTGGTCGGATGGTGCTGGTGTTTCCGAAGTCGAGGCGATATGTCTGGTTTGCGCGTTTTCTGGCTCTCGCCGCCACTTGACGGCAAAGGTAATTCCGGCAATAACCGCCACCACTGCGATGACAAGGACCGTGTAAAGCGTCCACGGCGGACCTGGCGCCACGATCTCGTGCGAGAAGCGGTCCGCGGTCACGCTTGCGCTTTCACCGAAAGATCGGTCCTGTGCAGTTTCGAGCTGCACTCGACTGATCGAATCGCTGTAGCTACCCATCCAGTCAGGGCTCAGAACGAGAACCGTTCCGCCTTCTGTTTTGCCGACCGTCGTGGCCAGGTCTCGAAGATCGGACGGCCGGCCCGGATTTGCGTCGACTACTACGACGCTCAAGTCGACACCACGTTCACGAGCGTCGGTCACCACCGCGGTCAGCCCCGCAACATCATCCGCGGGGGCGGAGACGCCGTCCGTCGAAATGTCCGCGAGCACGTCGTCGAGATCGACGTCCGACGGAACAGCGACGTGCAACGGGGACTTCACGTGCACAGGCGCAAAAGCGTGATTTGTAGGAGCAGACATCTCTCATCCGGGTGCTGTTCGGATTCCGTCCACCGCTGAGATGCGGGGAGTTCTTCCGAGGTCGTTTTTCGGCGGCCGACCCGCGACGGGCCTGCATGCACCCTACTTCAGGTCGACTGCCACCAGGCGTCACACACAACCGCCGCGCGTGCCGCCCGAGCGGTAGCTGTGGGTGCGGTCACCCAGCCAAGCCTGCGTTGCGCAGGCCCGCAGTCTGCATGAAGATTGTTTCGGTCAACTTGCCCTGAATTCTCACAGGACAAGCGTACTGTTAGACTTGGACCAAGAGGTACCACCGGTCAGGACAGGTTCTACTGCAGCTCCGATGTTCGGACAGTTCTCACGCGAACTGTGCGATTGGCGTGAGCTACGGAGGATCTTCCCGGCCGAAGTACCTCGCTTCAGCTGCCGACACAGCCCCGTCGGTAGCGACCCTCATAGACGAGTGGAGCAGACGTGAGCACCAGTATCGATTCATTCGGAGCCAAGGGAACCCTCGAGGTCGGTGAGAACTCTTACGAGATCTTCCGCCTCTCGGCCGTCCCCGGCACCGAGAAATTGCCCTATTCCTTGAAGGTTCTCGCCGAGAACCTTCTCCGCACCGAAGACGGCGCCAACATCACCGCGGATCACATCCGCGCAATCGCAAGCTGGGATCCCTCAGCCGAGCCGAGCATCGAAATCCAGTTCACGCCTGCCCGCGTGATCATGCAGGACTTCACCGGCGTTCCTTGCATCGTCGACCTCGCCACCATGCGTGAGGCCGTCACCACCCTCGGTGGCGACCCGAACAAGGTCAACCCGCTCTCCCCCGCCGACATGGTCATCGACCACTCGGTCATCCTCGACGTCTTCGGCCAGGCCGACGCACTCGAGCGCAACGTCGACCTCGAATACGAGCGCAACGGCGAGCGTTACCAGTTCCTCCGTTGGGGCCAGGGCGCATTCGACGACTTCAAGGTCGTCCCCCCGGGAATGGGCATCGTTCACCAGGTCAACATCGAATACCTGGCACCCACCGTCATGTCGCGTAACGGACAGGCATACCCCGACACCTGTGTCGGCACCGACTCGCACACCACGATGGTCAACGGCCTCGGCGTGCTCGGCTGGGGCGTCGGCGGCATCGAGGCCGAGGCAGCAATGCTCGGCCAGCCCGTCTCCATGCTGATCCCCCGCGTCGTCGGATTCAAGCTCTCCGGTGAGATCAAGCCCGGCGTTACCGCAACCGACGTCGTGCTCACCGCCACCGAGATGCTCCGTAAGCACGGCGTCGTCGGCAAGTTCGTCGAGTTCTACGGCAACGGTGTTGCCGAGGTTCCGCTCGCGAACCGCGCGACGCTGGGCAACATGAGCCCCGAATTCGGTTCCACCGCAGCGATCTTCCCGATCGACGCCGAGACCATCGAATACCTGCGCCTCACCGGCCGCAGCGACGAGCAGCTCGCTCTCGTCGAGGCGTACGCCAAGGAACAGGGCCTGTGGCACAACCCCGACAAGGAACCCGTCTTCTCGGAGTACATCGAGCTGGATCTGGGAACCGTTGTTCCCTCGATCGCCGGCCCGAAGCGCCCGCAGGACCGAATCCTGTTGTCGGAGTCCAAGACTGCGTTCCGCAAGGACATCCACAACTACGTGGAAGAGAACCACCCGACCGAGCACACCCAGCTCGACGAGGCCGTCGAAGAGTCCTTCCCGGCTTCCGATCCCGCGGTTCTGTCGTTTGCCGACGACGGAGCGGTCGACGTTCTCTCTGCTGCCAACGGTGCAGAAGGCCGTCCGAGCAAGCCGGTCGTCGTCAAGTCCGACGCCGGTGAGTTCGTTCTCGACCACGGCGCCGTCGTCGTTGCAGGTATCACCTCCTGCACCAACACGTCCAACCCGTCGGTCATGCTCGGTGCTGCACTGCTCGCACGCAACGCCGTCGAAAAGGGCCTCGCCACCAAGCCGTGGGTCAAGACCAACATGGCTCCCGGTTCGCAGGTCGTCACCGATTACTACGAGAAGGCCGGCCTGTGGCCGTACCTCGAGAAGCTCGGTTACTACCTCGGCGGTTACGGCTGCACCACGTGCATCGGTAACACCGGACCGCTGCCCGAGGCAGTCTCGAAGGCCATCAACGACAACGACCTCTCGGTCACCGCGGTGCTCTCGGGTAACCGTAACTTCGAGGGACGTATCTCCCCCGACGTCAAGATGAACTACCTGGCTTCCCCGCCGCTCGTGATTGCATACGGCCTCGCCGGAACCATGGACTTCGACTTCGAGACCGATTCGCTCGGTAACGACACCGACGGAAACCCCGTCTACCTCAAGGACATCTGGCCGTCCACGCAGGAAATCGAAGAGACGATCAAGTCCTCGATCGACCAGGACATGTTCCGCAAGTCGTACGCAACCATCTTTGCGGGCGACAGCCGCTGGCAGAACCTCGAAACCCCGAAGGGTGACACCTTCGAGTGGGACGTGAACTCCACCTACGTGCGGAAGCCACCCTACTTCGACGGCATGACGATGGATCCGGCTCCGGTCAAGGACATCAAGGGCGCTCGCGTCCTCGCACTGCTCGGCGACTCGGTCACCACCGACCACATCAGCCCGGCAGGTCCGATCAAGGTCGGCACCCCCGCTGCGCAGTACCTCGACTCCCATGGCGTCGAGCGTGCGGATTACAACTCGCTCGGCTCGCGTCGCGGTAACCACGAGGTCATGATTCGCGGAACGTTCGCGAACATCCGTCTGCGCAACCAGCTCCTCGACGACGTCTCGGGTGGTTACACCCGCGACTTCACGCAGGAAGGCGCACCGCAGGCATTCATCTACGACGCGTCGCAGAACTACCAGGCAGCCGGCATCCCGCTGGTCGTCCTGGGCGGCAAGGAGTACGGCTCCGGATCCTCGCGTGACTGGGCAGCCAAGGGCACGAGCCTGCTCGGCGTCAAGGCCGTCATCACCGAGTCGTTCGAGCGCATCCACCGCTCCAACCTGATCGGCATGGGCGTTGTCCCGCTGCAGTTCCCGGTCGGCGAGTCCGCAGGTTCGCTCAAGCTCGACGGCACCGAGACCTTCGACATCGAAGGTGTCGAGAAGCTCAACGAGGGCGTCACCCCGAAGACCATGAAGGTCACGGCGACGCGCGAGAACGGCGAGAAGGTCGTGTTCGACGCAGTCGTACGCATCGATACCCCCGGCGAAGCGGATTACTACCGCAACGGTGGCATCCTGCAGTACGTGCTTCGCAACATGATCCGGGGCTAGTAGGCACTACGTGCCTGTGAGCACTTTCGGCCCCTGACGGGTTACAAAGCGCTCACGACCACTTTCGCCGGAAGGCGAACCAGGTTTCATCGGTGGTCGTGAGCGCTTTGTGCACTGAGTCGACATTCAGCGCCTACGGCCGAAAGTGTTCACAGGCAACCCGACAAAGGAGGGATGCCCGTGCCCAAGGTCAGTGAAGACCATCTCGCGGCACGGCGCAGTCAGATCCTTGACGGCGCCCGCCGCTGCTTTGCGGAATACGGCTACGACGGCGCCACAGTTCGCCGTCTCGAAGAAGTCACCGGTTTGTCCCGCGGAGCGATCTTCCATCACTTCAAGGACAAGGACGGCCTGTTCCTCGCTCTCGCAAGCGAGGATGCGAGCCGGATGGCAGATGTCGTCGCCGAAGAGGGACTCGTCCAAGTCATGCGGGACATGCTCGCGCAGCCCGATCAATTCGATTGGCTGGGAACGCGACTGGAGATAGCGCGTCGACTGCGCAACGACGCCGATTTCCGCGAGAAGTGGTCGCAGCGCTCCGTAGAACTGACGGAAGCGACCAGTGCGCGCCTCGCCAGACAGAAATCGGCCGGTCGGCTCCGTGACGACGTTCCCACCGAAATTCTGATCGGGTATCTGGATCTGGTGATGGACGGCCTGGTCGCGAGAATCGCCTCCGGCCACGGCGTCGACAACCTGTCAGCGGTTCTCGATCTGGTCGAGGAATCGGTGCGGCGGAGAGATTGAGGGGCTTCGCCCCTGTGCGCCTTTTTGGTAGTGGGAACTACCAAAAAGGCGCACAGGGGGTTAGGCGAGCTGGATCAGCTCGAGGTATTCCTGCGACCAGTGGTCCTCGTTGCCGTCGGGCAGGAGGATGACCCGCTCGGGGTTGAGGGCCTCGGCAGCGCCCGGATCGTGGGTGACCAGGACGACGGCACCGGTGTAGCTGCGGAGCGCGTCGAGCACCTGCTCGCGTGAGATCGGGTCCAGGTTGTTGGTGGGCTCGTCGAGAAGCAGAACATTGGCAGCGGACGACACCAGACCGGCCAGAGCCAGACGCGTCTTCTCACCACCCGAGAGCGTTCCGGCCGGCTGTTCGAGCTGCGGGCCGGTGAACATGAAGGCACCGAGCAGCGAACGCAGTTCCTGCTCCCCTGTGTCCGGCGCGGCGTGGCGGATGTTCTCCCACACGGACGCGTCGTCGTCGAGGGTGTCGTGCTCCTGAGCGAAGTAGCCGACCTTGAGTCCGTGACCGGCGATCAGCTCACCAGCGTCCGCTTTCTCCGCGCCCGCGAGGATGCGGAGCAGTGTGGTCTTACCTGCACCGTTGAGTCCGAGGATCACCACACGAGACCCACGATCGATCGCGAGATCGACACCGGTGAAGATCTCGAGCGAGCCGTACACCTTGGTGAGGTTCTTGCCCATCAGCGGAGTCTTGCCACAAGCGGCGGGTTCGGGGAAACGAATCCGCGCAACCTTGTCCGAGACACGTTCGGCATCGAGGTTCGCCATCAATTTGTCGGCTCGCTTGGCCATGTTCTGAGCCGCGACGGCCTTGGTTGCCTTTGCGCCCATCTTGGCGGCCTGAATCCGCAGCGCACCGGCCTTCTTCTCGGCGTTGGCGCGCTCGCGGCGACGACGCTGCTCGTCCGTGGCACGAGCGTCGAGGTACTTCTTCCAGTTCATGTTGTAGACGTCGGCCTCACCGCGGACGGCGTCGAGGAACCACACGCGGTTGACGACGTCGTTGAGCAGGTCGACGTCGTGGCTGATGACCACCAGTCCACCCTCGTGGTTCTGGAGGAAGCCACGCAGCCAGGTGATGGAGTCGGCGTCGAGGTGGTTGGTGGGCTCGTCGAGCAGCAGAGTCGTGTCCGAGCGGGCACCGCTGCCGTCGGAGGCGGCGAAGAGGATGCGCGCCAATTCGACGCGACGACGCTGACCGCCGGACAGCGTGCTGAGCGGCTGCCCGAGAATGCGGTCTTCGAGACCGAGGCTGCTGGTGATGCGTGCAGCTTCACTCTCGGCTTCGTATCCGCCGAGGGCCGAGAACCGATCCTCGAGCTGACCGTACTTCTTGACCGCGCGGTCCTGCGATTCCTGATCGAGCACCTCGCCCATCAGAATCTGCTGCTTCTCCATCTCGCGGAGCATCGTGTCGAGGCCACGTGCGGAGAGAACCCGGTCCTTGGCGAGGACGCTCAGGTCGCCCTCTTTGGGATCCTGCGGGAGGTATCCGAGTTCACCGGTACGTACGACGCTTCCGGCATATGCCTCACCTTCGCCGGCGAGGATGCGCAGTGTGGTCGTCTTTCCGGCTCCGTTACGTCCGACGAGTCCGATCCGGTCGCCCGGCTGGATGCGCAACGAAGGCCCGGGAGCCGTGAGAAGGGTGCGGACACCGGCACGAACTTCGAGGTCAGTGGCGGTAATCAAGCAAACTCCTCAGGAAAAACGACGAATACGGGTAAACAATGCCTGACTACAGACACAAGAACTATCGATTTTACCGTGACCTGACGGTCGTTCCGACCAGCAGCGTGTGAGTCCGCTAACGTTCGGGACATGACTAGCGAAAACAGCACTCGTCCTCGCGACCTCGAAGGCCGTGCCGCCATCGTCACCGGCGCAAGTCGCGGAATCGGCAAAGCTGTCGCCGCCGAACTCCTCGCTCGCGGTGCCGACGTCTTGATCACAGCCCGCAAGCCGGAGCCCCTCGAGGCCGCCGCATCCGAGCTGTCCGCTCTGGGGCACGGCGGAAAGGTCGTCGCATTCGCGGGCAACGCAGCCGATGCCGAAGCCCGCTCCGGTGCCGTCGACCGCGCCGTGTCCGAATTCGGTTCACTCGACATTCTGGTCAACAACACCGGAATCAACCCCGTCTTCGGTTCGCTCATGGAAGCGGACCTCGACGCCGTGCGCAAGATCTTCGACGTGAATGTGGTTGCCGCCCTCGGTTACGTCCAGCAAGCACATCGGGCATGGATGGGCGAACACGGTGGAGCCGTCGTGAACCTGGCAAGTGTGGCCGGGATCCGGTCGACGGGCGTCATCGCGGCGTACGGCGCGTCGAAGGCTGCGCTCATCCGCCTGACGGAAGAACTGGCCTGGCAACTGGGACCGAAGATTCGTGTCAACGCCGTAGCTCCCAGGATCGTCAAGACGCAGTTCGCGGCAGCCCTGGTCGCTGCCGGCGAGGACAAGGCGTCGGCGGGCTACCCGATGAAGCGGCTCGGCACCCCCGAGGACGTTGCCGGTCTGGTCGGCTTCCTCGTCTCCGACGCGGCGGCGTGGATCACGGGCGAAACGGTCCGGGTCGACGGCGGTCTGCTCGCAACGGGATCGATGTAGTGCGCCGGTCGTGAGCACAGACAACTCCTCCGCCGACGTGGTGATCGTCGGTGGCGGCCCGGCCGGGCGGGCACTCGCCACCCGCTGTATCGCCCGGCAACTCACCGTCGTCGTTGTCGATCCGCATCCCCATCGGGTGTGGACGCCGACCTATTCGACGTGGGCTGACGAACTGCCGTCGTGGCTGCCGGACGATGTGATCGCAAGCCGGATCGAACGCCCGAGCGTGTGGACCCGCAGACAGAAAACGCTTGATCGCACATATTGCGTATTGAATACATCTATACTGCAATCATTTCTCTCGGGCACATCCGTACAGTTCAGAGCCTTGCGTGCTCAAACACTGTCCCCTACCGCAGTCCTGTGCGTGGACGGATCGCAGCTGACAGGATCCGTCGTCATCGACGCCCGGGGTACCGAACTGACGGTGACAACCGCCCAGCAGACCGCCTTCGGAGTGATCGTCGACCGCGCTCTGGCCGATCCGATTCTTAGTGGTGGCGAAGCCTGGTTCATGGACTGGCGAACAGACAACGGCGCCTCCGACGCCGACGCCCCGTCGTTCCTCTATGCGGTCCCACTCGACGACGAGCGAGTTCTCCTCGAGGAGACCTGCCTCGTCGGCCGGCCGGCGTTGGGGCTCCGCGAACTCGAAGCGCGTCTGCGCACCCGGCTTCACAATCGGGGCTGCGAAGTCCCCGACGACGCACCGGTCGAGCGAGTCCGTTTTGCAGTCGAAGGCCCGAAGGAGTCGTTCCCCGACGGTGTCCTCCGGTTCGGCGGGCGAGGCGGTCTGATGCATCCGGCAACCGGATACAGCGTTGCCTCGTCACTCGCCGAGGCAGACGCTGTCGCCAAAGCAATCGCCGACGGTGGAGATCCCAACGCGGCGCTCTGGCCGCGGTCGGCCAAGGCGGTGTCTGCCCTTCGCCGCGTTGGCCTGAACGCACTTCTCACCCTCGGCTCGAGAGAGGTCGCGACATTCTTCGACACGTTCTTCGATCTACCGGTCGAGGCTCAGCGGTCCTACCTGTCCGATCGGCGGGACGCGTCCGCGACGGCGAAGGTGATGGCAACCCTGTTCCGATCGTCACCGTGGCACGTCCGAAAGACGTTGATGCGCGCGCCGTTTCTGAGGTGAGCACTCCGGACCGACTACTGCGCTCCCATCGAGCCGGCGATCATCGGCCAGGAATTGTGTAGGTCGTCCTGCCAGTAGCCCCACGAGTGGGTTCCGGTCGGCTTGAAGTCGAAGGTCGCGGGGATGCCCAGTGCGTTCAGTCGGTCCGCCAAGCCGTGCGTGCACCCGTTGACCGCGGATTCGATGATGCCGCCGACGACGATCTGATTCAGGAGGGCTCCGGGATTTCCGTTCACATCGGGTGCCTGAAGGTTGTCGTGCGGACCTGGCAGCCCGGATCCGGTGGAAACGTACAGTGCGGTCCCCCGCAACTTCTCCGCGTTCACGACCGGATCGTTCTCGCGCCACCCCGGACCGTCGAACGGTCCCCACATGTTTGTCGGATCAGCGCCACCCCGCGCGCCGACCACCAACCGCACATAGTCCTGACCCGGCTGGGTGGAAGTCTCCGCGCACCCGCTGTAGGCCCCGACACTCCGATAAAGCCCTGGTGCCGAGATCGCGAGATTGAGTACCGACGTCGCCGTCATCGAAATCGCCGCGATGGAATTGACCCCGTTGGTACCGAACTGCGCATCGATGACGGGCGGCAGTTCGCGAGTGAGGAACGTCTGCCACTTGTTGCGCCCGAGTACGGGATCGTCTTTCTGCCAGTCGGTGTAGTAGCTGAACGCTCCTTCCAGCGGCGTCACGACGTTGACGTTCTTGTCGGCGAAGAAGTCCAGGACATCGGTCCGTCCTTCCCACGTTGCACTGTCCTCGCCACCACCGGCGCCGTTGAGCAGATACAACGTGGGCCGTGGGGCGCTCGTGTCGGCGGGGAGGATCACCTCGAGTGGAATGTCGCGGCCCATCGCATCGGAGTGGACGCTGATGGTTACGGTGCGTGCCGGATCTGCGTTCGCGGGCCAAGGCGCAAACAGCAGTGGAACCAGTGAAATCGCCAGCGCCGCGGTGACGCGTCGACGGTAGGTTCGGATTCTCATCGGAGCGTCCCCCCAGGTGTGCGAGTCGGGTTCTCGAAGCGGATACCCGCTCGATACGCCCCGAACCGACCCATCCACACGCAACGGTTCGGGATCAACCGTGATCGTTTGCCTCGCGCAAACGGCCGGCGGCGACCATCATGGGAGGCATGCGCTCGATTTGGAAAGGCTCGATAGCCTTCGGTCTGGTCAACGTCCCGGTCAAGGTGTACTCGGCGACCGAGGACCACGACATCCGATTTCACCAGGTCCATGCAAAAGACGGTGGCCGTATCAAGTACAACCGTGTGTGTTCCGAGTGCGGAAACACGGTTCAGTTCGCGGACATCGACAAGGCGTACGACTCGGAAGACGGATCGCGCGTCATCTTGAGCGACGAGGACTTCAACAAACTCCCGGCCGCGGAGAAGCACGAGATTCCGGTGCTGGAATTCGTGCCGAACGATCAGATCGATCCGATCTTGTTCGAGAAGAGTTACTTCCTCGAACCCGATTCGGCGTCGCCGAAGGCATACGTCCTGCTTTCGACTGTGCTCACCGAGAGTGATCGAACGGCACTGGTGCATTTCACTCTGCGACAGAAGACGCGCCTGGCCGCGATGCGCGCTCGCGACGGCGTCCTGGTGATCCAGACGTTGCTGTGGCCCGACGAAGTTCGTGCAGCAGAGTTCCCTTCCCTCGACGACGTGGAGAAGCCGAAGGCGAAGGAACTGAAGATGGCGCAGACGCTCGTCGAGAGCATGGCGGGCGATTTCGATCCGACCGAGTTCACCGACGACTACCAGCTCCAACTGAGGCAGTTGCTCGACGAGATGATCGAGAACGGCGGCAAGAAGGTCATCCCGGCCGCCGAGGTCGACCAAGAGGGCACCGACGCAGAGGTGGTGGACCTGGTTGCCGCACTGCAGCGCAGTGTGGACGAAGCGAAGTCGAACGCCTCCAAGGCCGGCTCGTCGAAGTCGACTACACCGAGGAAGAAACGAGCCTGAGTCAGCCGCGCACGTCTTGGATCTCGATCAGAGCGTCCAACTCTGCGTCGACGTCCGGGGCCGCGTGACGACCCGTTCCGACCGCAAGGTTGATCACGGGTCCGATCGCCTCCAGACCTGCCTCGGTGAACATTTCGGCGTGTGACGTGGGCACCGGACGGTCGATGATCACCCCGGAGACGAACGGTCGCCACGCCGACGCGGTTCGCAGCGGGTCGAAGGTGTCGGCGTGTGCCGAGAAGAACAGCAGATCGCCCACGAACTTGCCCGGGCGGTATCGGTGAGCCAGTTCGGCGCCGGCGGAGTATTCCTCGAACAGTCGCTCGATCCGGTCGCTCGAGACCAAGGGGTGATCGCCGATGGCTTCGCGCAAGAGCGCTTCGGCGTCCTCGGGTGTCAGATCACGCTCGCCGGTGTCCGGGACCGAGATCCCCAACCCGCCGATCAGTTCGGCGAGAGAAGGCTGCGCGCCCGCCATCGTCGGGTCTTCGAGAACGAAGCTGTCGAGCAGAATCAGGTCGGCGACGCTCTCACCCGCGGCTTGCAACTGCACCGCCGCCGCGTGAGCGATCAATCCGCCGATCGACCACCCCAGCAGGTGATACGGACCGTGCGGCTGAACTCCGCGAATTTCCTCGACGTACCGCGCCGCGAAGTCCTCGATCAGCTCCGCCCGAAATTCGGAGTCCGTCAGGACCGGCGACTGCAGGCCGTAGAGCGGCCGGTTGGAGTCGACGTAGCGATCGAGCGCTCCGTAGCACCAGGCCAATCCGATGGCCGGATGGATGCAGAACAGTGGCTCGGCGCGGCCTTCCGGACGTAGTGGCAGGACTACCGCAAGTGCGGAGGTATCCGCGTCACTTGTCACAACTGTTGCCTCGAGTTCGAAGAGTCTGCGCGCCAATGCCTCCGGAGTCGGGTCGGAGAATATCCACGCGACGGGGACGGTCATGCTGGTGCGTTCTTTGATGGCAGCGACCAAACGCGTTGCCATGAGTGAGTTGCCGCCGAGTTCGAAGAAACTCGAATCGGCGTACGTGTCTACGTCGGCCAGATCGAGTACCTCCGCGAAAGCAGCGCAGATCGCGATCTCGTCGCCGCCTTCCGGACTGCGTCCACTCGGCGACTCCCAGTTGGGAGCAGGCAGAGCGCTGCGATCGAGCTTGCCCGCCGGTGTGGTCGGGACTGCGCCGATCACGACAACAGCGGACGGGATCATGTGCGCAGGCAGCGATATA
The DNA here is from genome assembly GCF_029269915.1 of Rhodococcus sp. C3V. NCBI lineage: Bacteria > Bacillati > Actinomycetota > Actinomycetes > Mycobacteriales > Nocardiaceae > Rhodococcus > Rhodococcus sp. C3V. The sequence goes on along the minus strand of NZ_JARJBE010000006.1, from coordinate 136,421 downwards.
CCTGCGTGACGGCGTAGCGCGGCGGCGTCGAAGTCCGCATGTGCCGGGACGACGTACGCGACGATCCGAGCGTCGACGCCCTCCCCGACGACGACGCTGACAGCCGAATGCACGGACGCTTCCGCTGCCAGCACCGCGTCGATTTCTCCGAGTTCGATTCGGAACCCTCGGATCTTGACCTGGTGGTCTGCGCGTCCGAGGTAGATCAGTGCCCCTGAGCGATCTTCGCGCACAAGATCCCCGGTGCGGTACATCCGAGCGCCTTCGGGTCCATGCGGGTCGGCGACGAAGCGCGCGGCTGTGAGTGCGGGGTTGCCGAGGTACCCGCGGGCGAGACCGTCGCCGCTGACGTAGAGCTCACCGACGACCTGGCCGGGAACCGAGTGCAGTCGGGAATCGAGAATCATCGCGTCCACGCCGCGGATCGGGCCGCCGATCGTCACGGGCTCCCCCGCGACCAGCGAATCACTGATGGTGACTGCGACGGTGGCCTCGGTCGGGCCGTACGCGTTGAACATTCGGCGCCCCGGTGCCCACCGAGATACGAGGTCGGCGGAACAGGCGTCGCCGCCGACGACGACGGCTTCGAGATGGTCGAGCCCGGCGGGATCGACAGTCGCCAAGGCGGCCGGAGTCACGAAAGCATGGGTGATCGTCTGCTCGTCGAGCAGTTCGTGCAATTCGACACCGCCGAGAACTGTCGGCGGCGCTATCACCATCGTTGCGCCGGCGCCGAAAGCCAGAAGGAGCTCGAGAACCGACGCGTCGAAGCTCGTCGAGGCGAAGCTCAGAGCGCGAGAGTGCGCGGTGACGCCGCAACGCTCCCGCTGTTCGTCGGCAAACGCTGCCAGTCCCGCGTGAGTGACCAACACGCCCTTGGGTTTTCCTGTCGAGCCCGAGGTGTAGATCAAGTAGGCCGGGTTGTCGAACTCGAGTGGCGCGTCCGGCAGTGTCTCGGAATGGACTGCCTCGATTTCGGTGGTGAATTCGATCGCATCCAACTCGATCCACGATGTGACGCCCGGAAGGTCGGCCGCATACTCGCCCCTGGTGATACCGAGTACCGCTCCACTGTCGGTGAGCATGTGCTCGATCCGCTCGGCGGGGTACGCCGGATCCACGGGAAGAAACACTCCGCCGGCTTTCGCGACGGCCCAGAGCGCGATCACATAGTCGGCCGACCTCGGAAGCGCCAGTGCCACAATCATTTCCGGCGCTATTCCGCGAGCGATCAACGCAAACGCCATAGCGTCGGAGCGTCGGTCGAGTTCGCCGTACGTGAGCGTGACGGATGTGGCGACGTCGACGATTGCCGGAGCGTGCGGATCGGCAGCGCCGCGAAGCAGCAACTCCGGCAAGGTCAAGGCATCGCCGGCCGGACGTCCGGGCAACGCACGCAGGCGACGTCCCGCAAGATCCACGTCACCGACGACGGCGGAGGGCTGGGCAGTCAGTGTCTCGACGATCGTTTCCAGCATCACTGCAAACGACTCCGCCGTATCGGTGTCGAAGAGATCCTTCGCGTAGGTGAGGGAGGCCTCGTAGCCGCCGCCTTCCTCCGCGGTCTGTTCGACAACGGTGAACTGCAGGTCGTACTTGGCGATGTCCGGTGTGATCTCGTGGGCACGAACGGCAAGTCCAGGCAGGTCCCACGTCGTCGGGTGGGCGCCGTGGAACGAGATCATCGTCTGAAACACCGGATGACGGTCGGTGGTCCGGGTCGGCGCCACCACGTCCACGACCTGCTCGAACGGAATGTCCGCGTGGGCGAAGGCGTCGAGATCGACGGAGCGGACAGTACGCAGAACGTCGACGAACGTCGACCCGGGATCGACCGTCGTGCGCAGTCCGACCGTGCCCACGAACATTCCCACGAGGTCGTCGAGAACTCGGTGTCCTCGCCCGGCGACCGGAGATCCGATCACGATGTCGGTGCTTCGACTCAGCCTGGACAGCAGGACGGCATAGGCAGCGTGCAGCACCATGAACGGCGTCGCCGCATTGGCTCCGGCAACCGCCTCGACCGCGATCCGGGTGTGCGCCGGAAGCGAGACCGCCGTGTGGGCACCGCTTAACGACTGGGTGCGCGGGCGCGCTCGATCGCTCGGAAGGTCGATCAATTCAGGTGCTCCCGGCAACGTCTCCCGCCAGTACGACGCCTGTGCCCCGAGCACGCTCGCGGATTCGTTCACCGCGCCCAGCGCTTCCCGCTGCCAGATGGCGAAGTCCGCGTAGTGCACTTCGAGCGGGGTGAACTCGGGAGCGTGTCCCGAACTTCTCGCGACGTAGGCGGTGAGCACGTCCTTCATCAACGGCGCGATCGACCATCCGTCCGCCGCGATGTGGTGGATCACGATGACAAGTGTGTGGTGCTGCGGCGTCGATTCGAGCAGGAGCGCGCGAACGGGAGCTTGGGTCGTGATGTCGAAGCCGCGCGACGCGAATTCTCTGGCGAGCTCTGCCGGTTCACGGGTGTCCGCATTTCCGTACTCGAGCGAGGTGAATGCATCCTGGATCACCTGGTGTGGACCGGTGCCGGAGTCGGGGAACACTGTGCGCAGGATTTCGTGTCTTTCGATCACGTCGAGGACAGCAGCTTCGAGGGCCGGCACGTCGAGTGCACCGTCGAGGGAGATCGCAGCAGGGACGTTGTACGCGGGTGAGCCGGGATCCATCTGGTTGAGGAACCAGATGCGTGCTTGCGCGTAGGACAGCGGAATTCGCTCGGGGCGGTCTACGGCGGTGATCGGTGGAAGCGCCTTCGCCCCGGCGGATGTGTCGAGTATGGTGGCAAGTTCCCGAATTTCGGGGTGCTCGAACAGCATTCGGACAGGTACTTGCCTGCCCAACGACTCGCCGAGTCGCTGGGCCAGTCTGGTGGCGAGCAGTGAGTTGCCACCGAGTTCGAAGAAACTGTCCGACGCACTGATCTGTTCGATACCCAGCAGTTCCGCCACGACGCCGGCAACCTGGAGTTCGGTCGCGGTCGTCAGCGGCTCGACACTTCGCTCGGACGAACGCAGTGTCGGCGCCGGCAATGCCGATCGGTCGAGCTTCCCGACGGGGGTCAGCGGTACGTGATCGATCGGGGTGATCGCCGACGGCACCATGAAGGCGGGCAGTGAGCGGCGCGCATGGTTCAGCAACTCGTCCATCTCGACCGCATCGGCACCGAGCACTACGTACGACGCCAACATCGTCTCACCGGAAGCTGCGTCGACGCCCACGGTGACCGCGAACTCGACGCCGGGGTAAGTGCTGAGGACGGAGTCGATCTCGCCCAGTTCGATGCGGAATCCGCGCACTTTCACCTGGTGATCGGAGCGTCCGACGTATTCGATCGTCTCGAGCGGCGTCCACCGAACCAAGTCACCGGTCCGGTACATGCGGGTGCCGGCCGGGCCGAACGGCGCTGCCACGAATCGCGTCGCCGTCAAGGCGGGTTGGTCGAGGTAGCCGCGGGCAAGTCCCAGGCCGGCGATGTAGAGCTCACCGGTGACCCCGACGGGTACCGGCTGAGCCGAGCCGTCGAGAATTACCGCGGACACGCCGCGGACGGGCCCGCCGATGGTCACGGTCTCCCCCACGCTCAAGACATCACTGATGCAGACCATGACGGTGGTTTCCGTCGGCCCGTAGCCGTTGAACAATCGGCGACCCGGTGCCCACTTACGGACCAGTTCGGGTGGGCATGCCTCGCCACCGACAACGATCGACTGCAAGACGTCCAGCCCGGTGGGATCGACCGAGGCCAGCGCTGCCGGTGTGATGAACGCGTGGGTCACCTGGTGATCGGTGACCAATTCGGCGAGGTCCTGGCCGCCGTAGACGTCGGGAGAGGCGATCACCATCGTCGCGCCTTCACCGACTGCGAGCAGCAGTTCGAGGATGGATGCGTCGAAGCTCGGTGAGGAGAAGTGCAGCGTCCGCGACTGCGCCGAGATGCCGTAACGCGCCGTCTGCTCGGCCGCCAATGCGCTCAGGCCACGGTGAGTGACGCTGACACCCTTGGGCTTTCCTGTCGATCCGGAGGTGTAGATGATGTAGGCGAGGTTGTCGATTCGGATCGGCGCGGCCGGAACCGGCTGCCCGACACCGTCGCCGTGGATGTCGTCCATTGTCATCCACGGAACCGGGCGGGGCAGTGATTCGATCACCGCTTCCGTCGTCACTCCGCGAGTGGCTCCGGAGTCGGTGAGCATGTGCAGAATGCGATCGGCGGGGTATCGCGGATCGACCGGAACAAACGCGGCGCCGGTCAAGGAAACGCCCCACAAGGCGACGATAGAGTCGATCGAGCGCGGAATCGCGATCGCCACAATGTCTTCGGCACCGATCCCTTCCGTGGTCAGACGGCGGGCAAGCGCCGATGCACGGGCGAAGAGATCTCGGTAGAGCACGGTGGTGTCACCGGATCGAAGGGCCACCGAATCGCCTGAACGGGTGGCGGTCCGCGTCAATATTTCGGCCAAGGTACGCGAGGCTGTCCACGCCGGACCTCGTACCGGCATCAGCGACGCCCGCTCGAGGGTGCTGAGGAAATCTAGGTCGCCGATCGCGGTCTCCGGATCTGCGGCGACGGCGCGGGCCACCGACTGCACACGCGCGGCGATCGTTTCCGCGGTGGCAATGTCGAAGAGCGCCTCGGCGAACCTGAGCGACCCGGTGATCTCGGTCTTCTCGGAATCGCCTGCCAGCAGGGTGAACTCGAGGTCGAACTTCGCGACGGACGGTTCGAGTGCTTGCGCTTCGAGATGCGCGTCGTGGACCGTGACCTGCGGCGAAACCACGTTCTGGTGATAGGACAGCATGACCTGGAACAGGGGGTGTCGCGTAGTCGACCGGTCGAGATCGAGGGCGTCGACCAGCACCTCGAAGGGCAACTCGGGGTGCGCAAAGGCGGCAAGGTCGCGTTCACGGACGACCTCGAGCAGAGAGGTGAACGGCGCTCGGTGATCGACCGGCGTGCGAAGCGGTACCGAATTGACGAACATCCCGATCAGGGAATCCAGCTCGGGTCGCCCGCGGCCTGCCACCGGGGTGCCGACCACCACGTCGTCGGTTGCACCGAGACGCGCGAGAACAACCGCCAGGATCGCGTGTACGACCATGAACTGCGTCGAGCCACTGCGCCTCGCCAAGGCGGCGAGACGCTCCCCGGTCGCCGCGTCGATGACGATCGGCACCGATCCCACGGCGGTCGTGGAGACAGATCCGCGTGGGCGATCGACCGGTAGCAGTACCTCGTCCGGGGCACCAGCCATGGCAGTGGTCCAGAAGGTCAGTTCGCGGGCAACCAGAGACTCCTGGTCGCCGACCTGTCCGAGCGAGTCTTGCTGCCACACCGCGTAGTCGGCGTACTGCACGTCGAGCGGTGTGAAAACCGGGGCGTCTCCGACGACGCGTGCGGAGTACGCCGCGACGAAATCTGTCGCAAAGGGAGTCAGGGACCAGCCGTCGAAGGCGATGTGGTGGATGACGACGACCAGTACGTGAGCGAAAGTGTCCTCGCGCACCAACATGGCCCGAATCGGCAGATCCGAACCGAGATCGAACCCACGCGCCGCGAACTCCGTCGTCGCCGCGTCCACACCTTCGGATCCGCGGTAGCGCTCGACGGAGAACTGCACGTCGGAAATTGCTCGGATGACCTGGCTCGGGCCGTCGGGGCTGTCGACGTAGATCGTTCGAAGCACCTCATGGCGTGCAATGACGTCCGCAAGCGCCTCCTCGAGTGCATCGCCGTGGATGTCTCCGGTGATGCGGATCGCGAACGGAATGTTGTAGACCGCGGACTGGGGGTCGAAGCGATTGACGAACCACAGGCGCTGTTGCGCGGCGGAGAGCGGTAGGCGGTCCGGCCGAGCGCCGGCGCTCAGGGCAGGTCGATCGTCTGATTCTCCGGCGCTCGCCGCCAGACGTGCAGCAAGCGCTTCGACGGTCGGCGCTTCGAAGATCGAGCGAACGTCCACCGTGAGTCCCGTCGCTGCGCTCAACCGCGCGGACACCTGCGTCGCGACGAGCGAGTTGCCCCCGAGATCGAAGAAGCTGTCTCCGGCCCGGACCTCGGGCACGTCGAGCAGTGAAGCGAACACGTCGGCAACGGTTCGTTCGAGTCCGGCCTCGGGTTCACGGCCCGTTCCGAGGATTTCGCGCGGTATCGGCGTCGGCAACGCTCTGCGATCGAGTTTGCCGACCGGAGTCAACGGAATGGCGTCGATCGGGGTGATCGACGACGGAATCATGTACCGCGGCAGCGTGTCGGCGAGTCCCACGAACAGCGACTCGATATCAGCGTCGCCGCTCAGCAACACGTACGACGCCAGAGTGGTACCCGCGGCGGATTCGACGGGAATCGTCGTGGCGAACTGGACGAGAGGGGAATCCATCAGAGCAGCGTCGATCTCGCCGAGTTCGATGCGGAACCCGCGGATCTTGAGCTGATGATCGCTGCGGCCCACGTAGCGAAGGGTCAGGTCCTTGGTCCAGCGGACCAGGTCACCGGTTCGGTACATCCGGGCACCGGGCGTCGAGTACGGATGCGCGACAAACCGATCCGACGTCAGCGCGGGACGAAGGTGGTAACCACGTGCAAGGCCCGGCCCACCGATGTACAGCTCGCCGACGCCGCCGATCGGGACCGGTTGCAGCCGAGAGTCGAGCACCACGGCGTCGATTCCGCGGATGGGACCGCCGATGGTGATCGGATCCCCCGGTGAGAGTGGGTCACTGATGGCAACCATGACAGTGGTTTCGGTCGGACCGTATCCGTTGTGCAGTCTGCGCCCGTTGCCCCAGCTCGAGACCAATTCCGGCGTGCACACGTCGCCGCCGACGACTACGCATTCCAGTGCCGTCACGCCCGCCGGATCGACGGTCGCCAGCGCAGCCGGAGTGATGAAGGCATGAGTGACCTCGTGGCTTCGGAGGAACTCGCTCAACGCCTCCCCTCCGTAGATGTCGGGAGGGGCGATCACCATCGTCGCGCCGGTCGAACCGGCGAGCAGTAGCTCGAGTACGGCGCCGTCGAAGCTCGGCGACGCAAAATGCAGAGTTCGCGACCCGGCGGTGATCCGGTACCGATCCTGTTGTTCGCGAGCAAGATTGGCCAAACCCGCGTGAGTGACGACGGTGCCCTTCGGCACTCCGGTCGAGCCGGACGTGTAGATGACGTACGCGGCCGACGCCGCAGTGATCGACGCTGTTCTGTCAGCGTCGTCGATGGCAGAGTCGGAGTAGGCGGCACATTCTGCAACCGTGTCCGCGTCGCCGAGGTCGATCCAGACTGCGACGTTCCCACCGGCTGCCGGACCGGCCGCAACCTCGGCGGACCGAATTCCGATCCGCACACCCGAATCCGCGAGCATGTGCGCAACTCGATCTGCAGGATAACGGGGATCGACCGGGACGAAAACGCCACCGGCTTTGGTGACCGACCAGACTGCGAGCACGGAGTCGACCGATCGGGCAACTGCCAGTGCGACCGGTGTCTCGGGGCCGACGCCCAGGTCCATGAGGTATCGAGCGATCCGATTCGATCGACGCTCCAGCTCCCCGTACGAGAGTGAGCGCTCGGAGTCTTCGAGGGCGATCGCGTCGGGATACGTCCTCGCGGTATCCCCGAGGATCTGCGCCAGCGTCGATTCGCCCACCGAAGCCACGCCGCGCCGCGGCAATATCGCGGCACTCTCCCGGGATCCGAGTACACGAAGGTCACCAACCGGTGCAGTCGGTTCCGACACTGCCGATTCCACGAGGGTTACGAAGTTTCGCGCCAAGGCTTCGACGGTCGCGTTGTCGAACAGGTCGGTGGAATAGGTGAACGTGGCATCGATCCCAGCTGCGGCCCCGGCCTCGTGACGTTCGGTGACGGTGAGCTCGAGGTCGAACTTGGTCAGCCCCGTCTCGACTGCCCGCGCCGTCATCGACACCCCGGCCAGTTCGGCTGTGTGAGCGGTGGTTATCCGCGAGGTGATGGCAGCTTGAAAGACCGGATGGTGCGCAGGCGAGCGGTCCAGTTCGAGCGCGTCCACGACGACGTCGAAAGGCACGTCCGCATTGTCGAAGGCATCCACGTCGACGGCCCTGACCTGCGACAGGTGTGCGGCGAACGTTGCGTCCCGATCGACGACGGTCCGTAAGGCCAGAGTGTTGACGAACATGCCGACGAGCAGATCGAGAGATCGGTCCCCTCGTCCGGCCACCGGTGTTCCGATGACGATGTCGTCCGTGCCGCTGTACCTGGCCAGAAGCAGGGCGAAGCACGCGTGCAGGGCGATGAACGGCGTGGCGTCGTGATCGGCGGCAAGTACAACGAGCTTCTGATGCGTGGAAGCGCCGATTCTGATGTCGACTCCGGCTCCGCGCATGGTCGGGTCGAGTGCGCGCGGACGGTCCGTCGGCAGGTGGAGCTGCTCGGGCGCTCCCGCCAGCTGCTGCTTCCAGAACGCGATCTGTGAGTGGGCAAGTGAATCGGTGGATGACGCGTCGCCGAGGTGTTCTCGGTGCCAGAGCGTGTAGTCGGCGTACTGCACCGGAAGGGGTGCCCACTGCGGGCTGTTGCCGCCGACGCGGGCGGCGTAGGCGCCGGTGAGATCAGCAGCCAACGGCGCGAGCGACCAACCGTCGGCCACCATGTGGTGCAGAACCACTACGAGGACAGCTTCCTCGTCATCGCCTTCCTTCTCGGCGGCGACAGTGATCATCAGGTAGCGCACCGGACGTTCGCGGACCAGATCGAAACCGGCCGAAGAGAATTCGAAGATCACTCTCTCGAGGCTTCCGCGTTCCACGTCGATCGACTCGAGCCCTGCGATCCCCTCGCCCAGGCCCAGAACCTTCTGCGTCGCGTTGTCCCCGATCTGAGGAAACACGGTGCGTAGTGACTCGTGACGTGTCACGACGTCCACGATCGCGGCACTGAGTGCGTCGGGATCGACGGCGCCGCGCAACGACACCGCCAGTGGAATGTTGTACGCACCTGATTCCGGTGCCACGCGGTTCAGGAACCACAGTCGCTGCTGCGCGGGAGCGAGAGGCAGTACCGCCGGCCGGGCCACGACCTGAATACCGTCGGCGTCCGGGGTCTGTGCCGCACGCTCGATCGTCGCCGCGATCCCGGACACCGTGGGATGGTCGAAGAGTGCACGCAGCGGCATTTTAACCCCGGTGGCTTCGGTCAAGCGCGCTACCGCCGTCGTCGCTACCAGCGAGTTTCCGCCCAGATGGAAGAAATTATCGTCGAGTCCGAGCGGTCCACTACTCAGGATGTCAGCCAGAACCGCCGCAACCTTGCCCTCGGTCGGGGTCGTCGGGGGTCGGAAGACCTTGGTGGAGGCCAGGATAGGCGAAGGCAGCGCACGCCGGTCCAGTTTTCCGTTGGTGGTCAACGGAATCGAATCGAGGACCATGAAGGCATCGGGAACCATGTAGGTCGGGAGGGCTTCGGCGGCGTGAGCTCGGAGGACTTCGGCGTCCACGACGTCGGAAGCGGTCACATAGGTCACGAGAGCGCCGCCCGCCGGCGTCGGAGCCACGACGGTCACGGCATCGTCGATTCCCGGCGCGCTGAGGATGACGGAGTCGATTTCGCCGAGTTCGATCCGGAATCCGCGGATCTTGACCTGCGCGTCGCCGCGTCCGAGGTACTCGAGTTGTCCGGGCGCAATCCATCGTGCGCGGTCGCCGGACCGGTACAACCGTCGTCCGCCGGCATTGAACGGATCGGCGACGAACCGGCCCGCGGTGAGGTCTGGACGGCCGAGATAGCCACGGGCGAGTTGACCGCCCGCGACATAGATCTCCCCCGCGATCCCCACCGGGACCGGGGAGAGATGCTCGTCGAGCAGGTACACACGAAGTCCGTCGATCGCGTCACCGATCCGGCTGCCGGTCAGCGCACTCGCGCTCGCCCGGTCGAGTTCGAGATGGGTGACGTGCACCGTCGTCTCGGTGATGCCGTACATGTTGACGAGTGCAGGCCCGAATTCCGTGTGATTGTCGTGATTGTCGTAGCCCGCGTGATTGTCGTACCAGCGCCCGAGGCGACGAAGATCCAAGGCTTCGCCACCGAAGATCACGTACCGGAGCCGGGTCTCCGAATCGGCTCGAAGGTCGGCTTCGATGTACTGGTAGAAGGCCGAGGGCGTCTGATTGAGCACGGTGACGCCTTCTGCGGCGACCAGCGCGCGGAAGGCATCGGGGTCGCGTGATACCTCGTGATCGACCAGGACCAGCGTTCCGCCGTGGAGCAGCGCGCCCCACAGTTCCCACACCGAGAAGTCGAAGGCGAACGAGTGGAACATCGTCCACACGTCGTTGCCGTCGAATCCGAATTCGACGTGCGTGTTCTCGAACAATCGCACCACGGTGGCGTGGGTGACGGAGACACCTTTGGGTCGGCCCGTCGACCCCGAGGTGTAGATCACGTACGCCAGATTGTCGGCTCCGTGTCCGCGCGGGCGCTCATCGGTTTCCAGACTCTCACCGGAGTACTCGTCGGACTCGACCCCGACGACCGCCACGTCAGAGTTCGGGAAGGCGGAGTTCGGGAAAGTGGAGTTCGGGAAAGTGGAGTTCGGGAAAGTGGAGTTCGGGAAAGTGGAATCGGAGATGACGCACACCGGTTGCGCATCCTCGACCACGTATGCCAAACGCTCGGCGGGGTGCGCACGATCGAGTGGGAGGTATCCGCCGCCGGCCTTCACTACCGCGACAGCGGCAACGATCATGTCCACGGATTTCGGCAGCATGATTCCGACCAACGACTCGGATCGCACGCCATGATCGACGAGCTTGCGCGCCAACTGATTCGATCGTCGATCGAGTTCGCGGTACGACACGCGCTCGCTGCCCGCGACAACGGCGATCGCTTCCGGGGTCGCCCGAATGCGGTCGGAAAGGATCTCGGAGAGCGTTCGGACCGGGGTAATCGGCAGAACGGGCGGCACCAGCGCCTGGCGCGCGTCCGGGCGCAGTAGATCCACTGAGCCGAGCGCCGAGTGCGGAGTACCGACCATCGCGGTCAAGATTCGTAGATAACGGTCGGCGAGGTCCTCGGCTTGCTCTTTCGTGCCGAGCCAATCCAGAACACCGGAGATCGGCTGATCGAAATCGGCATGCTCACCAGTCGGAATCGCCAGGGAGACAAACAGTTCCGGCACGGTGGCCAGATCCGATCCGATAGGCGCACCGACCATGAGCCCCGGAAATCTCGGGTGAGCATCCAGCGGCTCCTCGAAGCAGACCATCGCCCGGAACAACGGGCCCGTCTCCACCCAGCGGCCGTCACCGAGTGCGGCGGTCACCGAAGACAGAAGAATGTCTGCGTGTTCGAGAGCTTCGATTGCGACAGTGTCCACCGCACCGACCAGGTCGGTGAGCGTCATGGTGTTCGACACCGTCGAGCGAAGCACTAACTGGTTGGCGAACATCGAGACGAAATCGTCCGGATTGGAGGCGCCGTACCCTCGGACCGAGACGCCGATCGACACCTCGTCGGCCGAACCGACGCGGCGCAGCAGTCCGGCCATCGCAGACTGGAACAGCACGAACAGACTCGTGTTCATCGTCGTCGCCATCGTCTCGAGGCTCCGGCAGAGGCCTGCCTCGATCTCGAGGGGCGTGGACGTTCGACCGGTTCCGGCGACGACCGGCAAACCCAGTTCCTCGGCGGGGTTCGACAAGGTCGCAGACCAGTACTCGACGTTGCGGGCGTGTTGGACTTCGGCGATCCATTTCCCCGCGGCGTCGGGGTCGATGTCCATCAATCGAGTTCCCGATTCTGCGGCGCAGAATAATTCGAGGAATTCGAGGAAACGCCGGTGGTGACGCGAGATGTCCTCGTTGGTGTACAGGTCTGGGTTCGCGGCGAAGTCGATCTGGATCTCTTCGGCTGCGGAAGTCTGATAGACGTTGACGGAGAGGTCTTCGATCGGCCCGGTCGAGATCACGTTCAGTTCGCCGTGCGCGTCCCCGAGAGTGATTCCGGAATGGAACAGCATGAGGTTGATCAACGGCCCGTGGAAGCCTCGTCCGTCGGCGATGCTGTGATCACCGGCGTTGAGGTCGCGTCGTAGGTCCTCGTGGCGGTACTTCTGATGACGCAGTGCGCCGGTGAGTTCGATCTTCACCTCGTGCAGCAGGTCCCCGACCGCGAAATGCGGATCGACGCTCGCACGTATCGGGACGACGTTCGACATCATTCCGCCGGACCGGCGAGCAGCTTTTGTCGTCCGCCCCGAGACCGGCAGGCTGAGGACCACGTCGCGGGTCCCGGTGGCCCGGGCGAGGTAAGCCGCCAGTGCACCGATCACCACTGACGACGTCGTCACGTCGTGGGCGGCGGCCAGCCGTTTGAGGGAGCTCCGCAGTTCCGTAGGTACCGTGGCCGACCGTAGGCGAGACCATGCCTGCGACGGAGCAGTCGAGGACGCGAGCGAGGTTCCGCCCGGTTTGTCGGCCATCTTGGTGTTCCAGTAGTCGCGATCGCGTTCCCACCGGGTTGAGCCCAGATAGTCGGCCTCTGCCTTCACCAACGATTGGAGGGGGGCAGTTACCGCTGGGGGAACTGGTAGATCGCGCACCGCGGCGGTGTAGATCTCGGCTGTGCGGTTCATCATCGACATCGCGCCGAAACCGTCGAGCGCTACGTGATGAATACGGCTGTACCAGTAGTAATGGTCGTCGCGAAGCACCAGGACTGCCAGCCTGACCAGGCGATCGGTGAACGGATCGATGGCAGCAGTGTGCTCTCTGCGCATCCATTCCTGCGCTGCAGATTCCGGATCCGATTCGGCGCGAAGATCGACCACGTTGAGGGAGTCGTCCATGTCGAGATCGAGCCACTGACGCGCAACCCCGTCCACCTCGACCAGGCGCAGATATCCGGAGCCGATCTCACGACCGGTCTGTTTGCTGGCAGCGGTCAGCAGCTCGATGTCCAGTGGGCCGTCCACGTCCACGTACTGAGCGATGCTGACGGGAATCTCGGGTCGAAGCTGTTGTGCGACAAGCAGGGAAAGTTGCGCGGCAGAAAGAGGGAAGGTGAGTTCGTCGTCCGGACGAGCTGCGGAAACGATTCCTCGGTCGGGACTGCCATCCACACGAATCTCCCTCTTACAACTTGATCATGATGCAAACAGGTTTATGCGTCCGCTGGACGCTTCGAACTGATCGGGGCACTTCGAAAATGAGACGAATACTTTGGAAAGCTCGGGTGGAAACTGGCAAATCGCCCGCCGGAGATCACATCGTGACAATCAGCTGCGATGTTACCGATCAGTCAGCTTCCAGCAAATATTCATCAAACAACCATTTGGGACTATTGTCCTGAATATCATGGCTAAAACGGCCCTATATAACAAACCGAAGCGCCGGTACCCGACGAACGGGCACCGACGCTCCGGTGAAATGTATTCAGTTGATCGTGCCGAGGTTGCTTGTCAGACCGTGAAGCCGAGTGCGCGCAGTTGCTCGCGTCCGTCTTCGGTGATCTTGTCCGGTCCCCACGGCGGCAACCACACCCAGTTGATCTTCATGTCGGTACACAGATCGCTACGCACAAGTGCGCCGCGCGCCTGGTCCTCGATCACGTCGGTCAACGGGCACGCCGCCGACGTCAAAGTCATGTCGATCGTGACGACACCGTCGTCTTCGAAGAGTCCGTAGACCAAGCCTAGATCGACGACGTTGATTCCCAGTTCGGGATCGACGACGTCGCGCATCGCTTCTTCGAGTTCGTCGAGTCGCTCAGGCGACGGGACAGTGCCACTGCCCTGTGCGCCACCGAATTCCGCAGTGGAATCGGGATTCGGATTCACCGGAGCGCCGACCTCGGCGTCCTGCACTGGTTGTGTCTCGGTCATGATCCCTGTCCTTCAGTCGTGTCGACCAATTCACTGCTGCTGTCCGCCGTCGTCACAGCACTGCCGTCGACAATCTGGACTACAGCATCCTTGAATGCCATCCATCCGAGCAAGGCGCACTTCACGCGTGCCGGATACTTCGAGACTCCGACGAACGCGATACCGTCGCCGAGAACGTCCTCGTCCCCCTCGACGGTGCCCCGACTGCTCACCATCTCGTTGAACGCCGTCACCGTCTTCAGTGCGTCGGTGACCTGCATCCCGATGACGAGGTCGTTGAGCACCGACGTCGACGCCTGGCTGATCGAACAACCCTGACCGTCGTACGAGACGTCGGAGACCGTTCCGTCCTCGGATATCTGGACGCGCAACGTCACCTCGTCGCCACACGTCGGGTTGACGTGGTGCACCTCGGCGCCGAACGGCTCACGGAGTCCGCGGCCGTGCGGATGTTTGTAGTGATCGAGGATCACTTCCTGATACATCTGCTCCATGCGCATGATTCAGTTCAACTCCCCTGCGACACCGAAAAATTCCTGCGCACGCTTGATCGCTGCAACGAGAACATCGATTTCCGCGGTGGTGTTGTAGAGCGCAAACGACGCACGGGCCGTCGCAGCGACACCGAACTTACGATGCAGCGGCCACGCACAATGGTGTCCGACGCGAATCGCGACGCCCTCGTCGTCGAGGATCTGTCCGAGGTCGTGGGCGTGAATACCGTCCACGACAAAGGAAATCGCTCCGCCGCGGTTCTCGGACGTCTGTGGTCCGATGATGCGCAGACCTTCGATCGCCGACAACTTTTCGAGAGCAGCCTCCACCAACACGTGCTCGTGCGCAGCGACGGCGTCCATCCCGAAGGTGTTCAGGTAATCCACGGCAGCGCCCAGTCCGACCACCTGTGAGGTCATCGGTACGCCGGCTTCGAAACGCTGAGGCGGCGGCGCGTAGGTGCTGACCTCCATGGTGACCGTCTCGATCATCGACCCGCCGGTGATGAACGGAGGCATCGCTGCCAGCAGTTCACGACGGCCGTAGAGAACTCCGACCCCCGAAGGGCCGAGCATCTTGTGGCCCGAGAACGCCGCGTAGTCCACTCCCAGTTCGTGGAAGTCGACGGCCATGTGAGGCACCGACTGGCACGCGTCGAGCACGACGAGTGCACCGACGGCGCGTGCTCGTCGCACCAATTCCTCGACGGGCGCGATCGCGCCGGTCACGTTGGACTGGTGGGTGAACGAAACGACCTTCACCGCGTCTGTCAGCTCCAGCGAATCGAGATCGATCCGGCCGTCGTCGGTGACTCCGTACCACTTGAGCGTCGCACCGGTTCGGCGCGCAAGTTCCTGCCAGGGAACGAGGTTGGCGTGGTGTTCGAGTTCGGTGATGACGATTTCGTCGCCAGGACCGACATGGCGGTCGAAGCGATCGTCACCGAGAACGTAGGTCACCAGATTGAGAGCCTCGGTGGCGTTCTTGGTGAACACCAACTCGTCCGAATCCGCGCCCACGAAAGAAGCGATGGTGGCGCGAGCATTCTCGTACGCGTCCGTCGCCTCTTCTGCGAGCTGATGAGCACCCCGGTGTACTGCCGCGTTACACGTGGTCAGGAAGTCCCGTTCGGCATCGAGAACCTGGACCGGACGCTGCGAGGTAGCGCCGGAATCCAAGTACACCAAAGGTTTTCCGTCGCGCACGGTTCGCGCCAGGATCGGGAAGTCGGCCCGAACCGCTGTGACGTCGAGCTCGCGCACCGAGGTGGTCATCGTGATTACGCTCCCTGGGTAGCTGCGGTGTCCGCGGTGAAACGAACGTAGCCGTTGGTCTCGAGCTCGTCGGCCAGCTCCGGTCCACCGGACTCGACGATGCGGCCACCGACGAACACGTGAACGAAGTCGGGGTTGATGTAGCGCAGAATGCGCGTGTAGTGCGTGATCAGCAGAACGCCGCCGTTCTCGCGCTCCTTGTAGCGGTTGACGCCTTCGGAGACGGTGCGCAGAGCGTCGACGTCGAGGCCGGAGTCGGTCTCGTCGAGGATCGCGATCTTCGGCTTGAGCATGCCCAACTGCAGGATCTCGTGGCGCTTCTTCTCGCCACCGGAGAAGCCTTCGTTGACCGAGCGCTCGATGAACGAGGGATCGATCTCGAGCTCGCTGAGGGCTTCCTTGACTTCCTTGACCCAGTGGCGCAGCTTGGGAGCCTCGCCTCGCACGGCCGTAGCGGCGGTGCGCAGGAAGTTGGACATGGAAACGCCGGGAACCTCGACGGGGTACTGCATGGCCAGGAAGAGCCCGGCACGTGCACGCTCGTCGACGCTCATTGCGAGGACGTCTTCACCGTTGAGGGTGATGGAGCCGGACGTGACCTGGTACTTGGGGTGACCGGCGATGGCGTACGACAGAGTCGACTTGCCGGAGCCGTTGGGGCCCATGATCGCGTGGGTCTCCCCGGAGCGGACCGTCAGGTCGACGCCCTTGAGGATCTGGATGGGCTCGGCGTTGGCATCGGAGTTGGCGACCTCGACGTGCAGGTCACGAACCTCGAGGACCGAGGTGGTGGTGTTGTCACTGGTAGACATGAAATTCCTTCAAGATGAGGCGGGCGAGCGTAGCGACGGGGTGGTGTCGCAGGCGGGGCGGTCAGGAGCCGACGGCTGCGAGTTCGGCTTCGACTGCGGCTTCGAGGCGATCGCGCACCTCGGGAACAGCGATCTTGTTGATGATTTCGTGGAAGAACCCACGTACGACCAGACGACGAGCCTGATCCTCCGGGATACCACGAGCACGCAGGTAGAACAGCTGCTCGTCGTCGAAACGTCCCGTTGCACTTGCGTGGCCGGCCCCGACGATCTCACCGGTTTCGATTTCGAGGTTCGGAACCGAGTCGGCGCGGGCGCCGTCGGTCAGCACCAGGTTGCGGTTGAGCTCGAACGTGTCGGTGCCCTCCGCTGCGGCGCGGATGAGAACGTCGCCGATCCACACGGTGTGCGCGTCGGGCTTGCCGGATCCGGGATCTCCCTGAAGCGCACCCTTGTAGACCACGTTGGACTTGCAGTTGGGCTGCGAATGGTCCACCAGCAGACGCTGTTCCAGATGCTGGCCGGCGTCGGCGAAGTACAGGCCGAGCAGTTCGGCGTCGCCGCCCGGTCCGTCGTACTTGACGGTGGCGGACAGGCGAACCAGGTCGCCGCCCAGGCTGATCGAGGTGTATCGAAGCACTGCGTCGCGGTTCAGGCGAGCGTGGTGTGACGTCACGTGAACTGCGTCGTCCGCCCAGTCCTGGATGGCCACCACCGTCAGCTGCGCACTGTCACCGAGAACGAATTCGATGTTCTCCGCGAAGGTTCCGCTGCCGCGCTGGTCGATCACGAACGTCGCCTTGGCGAACTGCGCCAGACGAATCTGGGTGTGTCCGTAGGCGACGTTGTCGACTCCGGGGCCGGTCATGGTGACCACGACGGGCTTCTCGACCTCGACCTCGGCGCCAACCGAGATGACCGTTGCCGTCTCGAAGCTGGAATACGCCTGCGCTGCAATGCGATCAGCGGGAACGCCGGCTTTGCCCAGACGTGCGTCGTCACGGCCGACGGTCTCGACGGTGATGTCGCTTCCGCCGTCGACCTCGACGGTGACCTGTCCGTTGGCGACGGCGCTGCCGTCGTGCAATCCCCGGAGACGACGCAGCGGGGTGAACCGCCAGATCTCGTCACGTCCGCCGGGAACCTCGAAAGCATTGACGTCGAACGAGGAGAACTGCTCACCCTTGTTCGTGATGGGTGAGCCTGTGGCTGCACCCTTTACAGGAGCGGTCGGGTTCTCCCCGGCAACAGCTCCGATGACTCCGGTCTCTGGCGTGGTCACTAACCCACAGCCCCTTCCATCTGAAGTTCGATAAGGCGGTTGAGCTCGAGCGCGTACTCCATCGGGAGTTCCTTCGCGATGGGCTCGACGAATCCACGCACGATGGTGGCCATCGCCTCGTCCTCGGTCAGTCCGCGGCTCATCAGGTAGAAGAGCTGATCGTCACTGACCTTCGAAACGGTGGCCTCGTGACCCATGGTGACGTCGTCCTCGCGGATGTCGACGTACGGGTAGGTGTCGCTTCGGCTGATCTGGTCGACCAGCAGAGCGTCACACTTGACGGTCGACTTGGAGCCGTGGGCACCCTTGTTGACCTGCACCAGACCGCGGTACGACGCACGTCCACCGCCGCGGGCGACAGACTTGCTGATGATGGTCGAGGACGTGTGCGGCGCGAGGTGGAGCATCTTGGCGCCGGTGTCCTGGTGCTGGCCCTCGCCGGAGAACGCAACGGAGAGAACCTCACCGCGGGCGTACTCGCCCATCAGCCACACGGCCGGGTACTTCATGGTGACCTTGGAGCCGATGTTGCCGTCGACCCACTCCATGGATCCGCCGGCCTCGACCTTGGTGCGCTTGGTCACCAGGTTGTAGACGTTGTTGGACCAGTTCTGGATGGTCGTGTAGCGGCAGTGGCCGCCCTTCTTCACGATGATCTCGACGACGGCCGAGTGCAGTGAATCGGACTTGTAGATCGGCGCGGTGCAACCCTCGACGTAGTGCACGGAGGCATCTTCGTCGACGATGATCAGGGTGCGCTCGAACTGACCCATGTTCTCGGTGTTGATGCGGAAGTACGCCTGCAGCGGGATGTCCACGTGGACTCCCGGCGGAACGTAGATGAACGAGCCGCCCGACCACACGGCGGTGTTCAGCGCGGAGAACTTGTTGTCGCCGGCCGGGATGACCGATCCGAAGTACTCCTTGAACAGCTCCGGGTGCTGCTTGAGACCGGTGTCCGTGTCGAGGAAGATGACGCCCTGCTCCTCGAGGTCCTCACGGATCGAGTGGTAGACGACCTCGGACTCGTACTGAGCTGCGACGCCGGCAACGAGGCGCTGCTTCTCCGCCTCGGGGATGCCGAGCTTGTCGTACGTGTTCTTGATGTCCTCGGGCAGGTCTTCCCACGACTCGGCCTGCTTCTCGCTGGACCGGACGAAGTACTTGATGTTGTCGAAGTGAATACCTTCGAGGTCGCTGCCCCAGTTCGGCATCGGCTTCTTGTCGAAGGTGCGCAGCGCCTTGAGGCGGATGTCGAGCATCCACTCGGGCTCGCTCTTCTTGGCGGAGATGTCCCGCACGACAGCCTCGGACAACCCGCGCTGCGCGCTGGCTCCGGCTTCGTCGGAATCGGACCAGCCGTAGCCGTAATGACCGAGGGACGCGATGGTCTCTTCCTGCGTGAGCGGCTCGGTGCCTGCTGCCGCAGTGGTAGTCGCCTGGTCTGATGTGACGGTCATGCGAGCTCCTTCCGGAGTCTTGTTTCTTGACGGCTGCTCGGGTTCAGCGAGGGCTGGTCGCTGTGGTCGAGCAGTTCTGACTTTGAAGAACTAGCTGAAAAATCTCTATTCGAACGCTGCACGGTGGCAACGCTCTGTAGAACACTCTGGTCCGGTCATCTACTCCCGGTGGACACGAGGGGCACGTGCGTCGTGCAGGCGCAGTCACCGTTGGCGATGGTCGCCAGACGCTGAACATGAGTCCCGAGCAATTGCCGGAATGCTTGCTGCTCTGCCTCGCACAGTTCCGGAAACTCTTCTGCCACATGGGAAACCGGGCAATGGTGTTGGCAGATCTGCACGCCGTTACCGACCGGCCGGGTCGACGCTGCGAACCCCACCGCGTTGAAGGCTTCGGCGATTGCGTCCGCTGTCGCCTCGACGTTGTCGACATCTGTCGGATCAGCCGGTTCGACGTCTCCGACGATCGCCTGGACCCGGCGCTTGGCGAACTCCTCGATTGCCGCGTCTCCGCCGATTTCACGGAGTTGCCGCATCGCGGCTCCCGCCAGATCGTCGTAGGTGTGGCCGAGGCGGCCGCGACCGGTCGCGGTGATCTGGAACTGCTTGGCGGGACGACCTCGTCCACGCTGACGCAGCGACGACGCCGAAGCGGTACGGGCTTCGCCCGACTCGATCAACGCATCCAAGTGACGTCGGACACCTGCGGCACTCAAACCGAGGCGCGTGCCGATTTCGGAGGCGGTAATGGGGCCTTCTTCGAGTAACAGCTTGACCACTGCCGCCCGCGTCTGACCTTCGACGCTCACTGTCACCGGATTTGCGGCAGCACTCGGCGAGGCCGCTACAGTGGGCTGACCTGCAACTTCCTTGCTTCGTGGGTCTGACGCATTTCTTTTCACAACACAAGTGTGACGGAATTCTTTTCGCAGGTCTACTAAGGGCAACCTGCATTACATTCGGGAATATCCGGACAACGTACGTTGTTTGTGCTTGTCTGTCCGGCTGGATGGAGCCGCTACGCTGCCTGGTGTGCCGCAGACCCCCGAGAAGACGACGACCGCCCGATCGGCGCGCGCGATCCTGCTGGAAAAACCCAAGGCACTCGCGCTTTCCACAATCGGCGTTCGACCTTTCGGATCCGCTCCCCGGCAGAGTATGGCCGCGGTGCTGCACGGCGACGAGGACGAGCGCCCTGGCCTGAACGCGAAGGAAACCGCACAACTGCGAGGGATTCGCCGATTCGGCGCAACCGGCGCGGTCTTGATGGCAGTCGGAGCGCTCGGCGCCGGCGCACAACCCGTCCTGCAGAATCCGACCGCAGGACTTCGAGTCCTCAGCCTTCCCGGACGTATGCCGACGGTCTCACTCACCATGACGATGACCGGAACCGTGCTCGTCGTTCTGGCCTGGCTGATGATGGGCCGATTTGCAGTCGGGGACATACGCAGCCGTTCCGGCGCACCGCGGCGCATGACCCGTTCCCAGTTGGACCGCACACTCCTGCTGTGGATCCTGCCGCTCTCGGTCGCACCGCCGATGTTCAGCCGCGACGTCTACTCGTATCTGGCTCAAAGCGAAATCGCGGCCCGTGGACTCGATCCGTACGCCATCGGCCCCAAGGCGGCACTGGGCGTCGACCACGTTCTCACCCGCACGGTTCCGACGATCTGGCGCGACACCCCGGCTCCGTACGGACCGTTCTTCCTGTGGCTGGGACGCGGGATCAGCTCACTGACCGGCGACAACATCGTGGCCGGAATCTTCTTGCACCGCTTGCTCGCATTGGCCGGCGTCGCGCTCATCGTGTGGGCGATACCGCGACTGGCCAAGCGATGCGGTGTCTCTGCCGTCAGTTCGCTCTGGCTCGGTGCCGCGAACCCGCTGTTGCTCTTCCACTTGGTGGCCGGCATCCACAACGAAGCGCTCATGCTCGGGTTGATGCTCGCCGGAATCGAGATCGCCCTCCGCGCAGTCGAAGGGTCCGGGCCCATCCGTGGGCGAGCGCTGTTCTATCTCGTTGCGGGATCAGGTTTGATCGCGTTGTCGTCGACCGTCAAAATTCCGTCCTTGCTTGCGCTGGGATTTGTCGGCATGGCCTTGGCTCGGCGTTGGGGTGGAACCTGGAAAGCCCTGGCGGGAGCCGCGATTCTCCTGGGCATCGTTGCCGCTGTCGTCACGTTTGTCATCAGCGTGGCCAGTGGGCTCGGTATGGGTTGGATCAACACCCTCGACACCGCCACGGCAGTCCGGAGTTGGATGTCCATCCCGACGCTCCTGGGCGTCGGCACGGGATTGGCAGGCGTACTGCTCGGACTCGGCGATCACACGACGGCGATCCTCACGATCACGCGGCCCATCGCTACTCTCGTCGCCATGCTCGTCACCGCACGGATGATGATCTCGGTCTACATGGGCCGCATCCATCCGGTCGGCGGACTCGGCATCGCGCTCGGCGCGATCGTTCTCCTGTTCCCCGTCGTTCAGCCGTGGTACCTGCTGTGGGCGATCCTTCCGTTGGCGGCGTGGGCCACCGCGCCGATTTTCCGCATCCCTGCCGTCGTCTTCACCTCGATCGTCAGCGTCATGTTGATGTCCAACGGCGCCGAATACCTTCCGTTCATGATCGTGCAGGCCGTCATCGCGACCATCCTCACCGCCGGAACGCTCATCGTCTTCACCCGCAATTCACTCCCCTGGCGTAGCGACAAGCCAGTAGCGGAGATCACGAAAGGCGGACCGGTAGACGAAGACAACTCGGCGGGGGCTTACGCTGATTCCCCGTGACCTCGAGAGCCTCCAGATCGTCGACGCCGGCGGTACAGATCCAGGGTGTCGTCAAGTCCTTCGACGGTGTTCGAGCCGTCGACGGTATCGATCTCACTGTCGAGACGGCCCAGGTCGTTGCCCTGCTCGGCCCCAACGGAGCCGGCAAGACAACCACCGTCGAGATGTGCGAAGGGTTTGTCACCCCCGATGCCGGCACGGTTCGAGTGCTCGGTCTCGACCCCATCGCCGACTCCGGTGAAGTCCGCTCGCGAATCGGCGTCATGCTGCAGGGCGGCGGCGCGTACCCCGGGTCCAAGGCCGGGGAAATGCTCGACCTCGTGGCCGCATACTCGGCCGACCCGCTCGATCCCGCCTGGCTCCTTTCCAAACTCGGCCTCACCGATGCGCGCAAGACCCCGTACCGCCGCCTCTCCGGAGGCCAGCAGCAACGACTGTCCCTGGCGTGCGCGCTGGTCGGGCGTCCCGAGTTGGTATTTCTGGACGAACCCACCGCCGGCCTCGACGCTCAGGCGCGCCTGCTCGTGTGGGAACTCATCGACGCTCTGCGACGCGACGGCGTGAGCGTCCTGCTCACCACACACCTCATGGACGAGGCCGAAGCGCTCGCCGACGAACTGGTCATCATCGACCACGGCAAGATCGTCGCGTCGGGAACGCCGGCGGAGGTCACCAGCAAGGGCGCCGAAGGACAACTCCGTCTGACGACGGTTCCCGGTTTGAGCCTCGATTCGCTGGCCGGTTCACTCGCCGGGTTCCGCATCGAGGAATCCAACCCCGGCACCTACGTCGTCGAAGGTGCAATCGATCCGGCAACCGTGGCAACAGTTGCGACGTGGTGTGCCGATCAGGACGTGCTGATCAACGACATTCGCGTCGATCAACGGAGTCTGGAAGACGTCTTCCTCGAATTGACGGGCCGGGAACTGAGGGGATGACGGAGATCAAGGTCATGAACGAAACAGCGTCGAACGGCCAGAGCAGTCCCATCAGCGTTGCCAGAGACCGACGGCTCGCCGAGAACCGCTTCGAGCCAGGCACCTTCTCGCCGGATCCCCGCCCCAATTCGGCGGCCAAGATGCTGGCGGCGCAGACCAAACTGGAGCTGACTCTTCTGCTCCGCAACGGTGAGCAATTGCTGCTCACCATGTTCATCCCGATCACCCTGCTCATCGGACTGTGTCTACTCCCGATCGGCGATTTGGGCGATTCTCGGGTCGATACCGTGCTCCCTGGTGTCATGATGGTTGCCGTGATGTCGACGGCGTTCACCGGACAGGCCATCGCCGTCGGATTCGACCGCCGATACGGCGCGCTCAAGCGACTCGGTGCAACGCCGCTACCGCGGTGGGGAATCATCGCAGGCAAGAGCGCTGCCGTCATCATCGTCGTGGCTCTGCAGTCACTCTTGCTCGGCGCTATCGGTTTGGCGTTGGGATGGCGTCCGTCGTTCGTCGAACTTGTACTCGGTGCAGTGGTCATTGCCATCGGTACTGTCACATTTGCAGCGCTTGGCCTACTGCTCGGCGGTACTTTGCGAGCAGAGATCGTTCTCGCGCTCGCCAACATCCTGTGGTTCATCATGGTGGGCATCGGCAGTGTGGTCTTCGCCAGCGGCGAACTTCCGACCGCTGTTCACACGCTGGTCCGCATTGTTCCGTCCGGCGCTCTCGCACACGCACTCGAAGCGGCCCTCGACACCTCGATGGACTGGTTTTCGATTCTCGTACTACTCATCTGGGCCGCAGTGGCCGGAGTCTGCGCAGCAAGGTGGTTCAAGTTCACGTGAGTACACGACGGACAGCTCAGATCGTCGGCTGTGTGGCCGCAACAGTCATGTTGTGTGCCGGACCCGCAACGGCGACCCCTTCGGTGTCCGGTCCACTCGCACCTGCAAATCCGTACCTCGGTCCCGTCGGTACTTCCACCATGCACGGTGACGCGGGCTCGTCCGACGTCACTCCGCTGCCCGGTCCAGGAACCGGCCCCCACGAGGTGACTGCTTTCCCGATGATGGCCGCCTGCCCGACGGTCCTCCAGGGTTCCGACGGCATGGTCGTCTCGCTCTGCACGACGATGATCGGCCAGATCCCGACCATCCATTTGATCGATCCGAAGGCCGACGCCACGCCGTTGGGTAGATCCGTAGCACAACTGCCGCTCGCGAAGGGCAGTCTGCTCGGCGGCGTCTACGCCTACCTCGACAACGAGAACCGTCTCGTAGCCGTCGACGGAAACCGTCAACTGGTCCGCATTTCCCATGCGCAGAATCCGGACGGCAGTTGGCGGCTGGAACTCGCGGATGTAGTCGATCTCAGTGGTGCGGTAGCCGCCGACGACAACGTCACCGGCCTCGCTCCGGACTGGGACGGCAATGTCTGGTTCGCCACCGGGCACGGCACCGTCGGGTATGTCGGCGCGGATCGAATCGCGCACAGCATTGCGCTCCCCGAAGGTGAACAGGTGCAGAACAGCATCTCCACCTCCCCGACGGGCACTGCTGTCGCAACTACCCACGCGCTCTACCAACTGAAGCGAAATGGCGACGAGGTCGTCATCGACTGGCGTCAGCCGTACGACCGCGGGCCGGCCCGTAATCCGGGTCAGCTCAGCTGGGGAACCGGATCGACGCCGACATACTTCGGCCCGTCGACGGGCAGCGATTTCTTGACCATCGTCGACAACGCCCACCCGACAGTGAGCTTGCATGTCTATCGCGCTGACACGGGCGCCGAGGTGTGCACGCAGCCGGTGTTGTCCGCTGCCAGCCAGGACGGCTCACCGAGCGGCAGCGAGAACTCCCCCGTCGGCATCGGTCATTCCGTCTACGTCGCCGGCACTTACGGATACCCGTACCCCACGACTCCTGAAGGTGCCGGTCCAGCGGTCCCCGCCACGGCACCCTTCAACGGCGGAATGACCCGCGTCGACATCGATCCGGTCGGCTGCCATGTCGTGTGGGACAACACGATTCGCAGCTCCGCGGTACCTCACCTCTCGACGGCTGACGGCTCGATTTACACGGTGACACGGGACGGTGCTCCGAACACCTCTCCGCTGGACGGTTACTCCTTCGCGGTGATCGACTCGAAGGACGGGTCTCAGATCGGTTCGACTCCGTTGCCGTCGACGATCCTCAACGACACCCTTCAGATGTCTGCACTCATCACCGAGTCGGGCGAGTACTTCCAGGGAACGATCTCGGGAATCGTGCGAGTTCGCGCGAACTGACGCGAGCTGGCCCCAACGACGCGGGGCAGGCGCGGAGCGAGCTGGCCCCAACGACACTGTGTAGTTGATGGGGAACTACGATCGTTGGCGTGGTGAATCGTGTGTATGCCGGATTTTTACGCTTGGTGGATCGACTACCTCTCCCCTCGCTGAAAACGCAGAAAATCATCGCGTTCATCGTGATCCTGACGCAGGGCGGCATCGCTGTCACCGGCGCGGTGGTGCGCGTGACGGACTCGGGACTCGGTTGCCCGACGTGGCCGCAGTGCTTCCCCGGTAGCTTCGTCCCGGTCGGCCACGGACAGGTCGCGGTGATTCACCAAGCCGTCGAGTTCGGCAACCGCCTGCTGACCTTCCTGGTCGTCATCGTCGCCGCTGCGATCGTGCTTGCGGTGACTCGCGCTCGCCGACGCAAAGAGGTGCTTGTCTACGCCTGGATGATGCCGCTCGGCACTGTCGTTCAGGCAGTGATCGGCGGTATCACCGTCCTCACAGGCTTGCTGTGGTGGACGGTCGCCATTCACCTGGTTGCGTCGATGCTGATGGTCTGGGTTGCCACGGTGATGTACGCGAAGATCGCGGAACCCGACGAAGCAACAACTCTGGTCGTGATGCCGAAGCCGTTGCGCTGGCTTACCGCGCTGTCAGGTGTCGCGCTCGCCGGCGTTTTGGTCGCTGGAACTCTCGTAACGGGCGCAGGCCCGCACGCCGGCGACAAGGGACTGGACCGGACGGTGCCTCGCCTGGAGATCGAGATCGTGACGCTCGTCCATCTGCACTCACAGCTTCTGGTCGGATATCTCGCGCTGGTCGTGGGTCTGACCTTCGGCCTGTATGCGGTCGGGACATCCGCAGCCGTGAAGATCCGTCTGAAGGTCCTGCTGGGACTGATCCTCGCGCAGTCGCTCATCGGTGTCGTGCAGTACTTCACCGATGTGCCGGAAGTTCTGGTGATCATGCACGTCGCCGGTGCAGGACTGTGCACGGCTGCGACCGCAGCAGTTTGGGCTGCGGGTAAGACCCGCCAGTACACGCCGACCAATTCGCCGATACCAGCTGTCTGACGCTTCAAGACACGTGTGGGGCGTAGGAACACCAAAACGTGTTCCTGCGCCCCACACGTCATTTCAGGATTCGTTGCGAGCTTTCGGGAACCGAGTCTGGTTGGCGACCCAACCGGCCATCTTCTTGAAATGGCCTTCCTGCGGGGTGACGATGCTCGTCAGTTCGCGCTCCCACTCGGCGACGGTGACGTTGTCGAAGGACGCGACGACCGCGTTTGCCGTGGCGAGGTCCTCGACGACCTGATCACCGAGGATGCCGTCGGCACCTACGAGGGTGATGCGAACGCCGGCCAGGCCGACCGGCTGGATGACGGCGCTGGCGGAGCCGCCGTGCTCGGCGACGAACTTGGTGATGGCGTTCACCGTGGACTTCGGCAGTTCCGGCGCGGACGGGGTGGCGTCCGACTTCTCGGTATCGGTGCTCATGACTCGACAATACTGGTCGGTAGCCCGGAAGCGACACCAGGCATGGACTGAGCGTCGGCCGCCTCGGGTGTAGAACAGAAACCATGCGAGCCATCTACGTGACCGAGACCGGCGGACCAGACGTTCTGACTCTGACCGAACAACCCGAACCGACACCCGGCCCAGGCGATCTACTCGTCAAGACCGAAGCGATCGGCATCAATTTCATCGACACGTACTTCCGAATGGGCCAGTACAAGCGTCCGCTCCCCTACATTCCCGGCGACGAGGGCAGCGGTGTCGTCGAAGCTGTCGGCTCCGACGTCTCCGAATTCTCCGTGGGCGACCGGGTCGCGTGGGCCGCTGCCACTGGCAGCTATGCCGAGAAGGTGGCTGTTCCCGCCGCAGTCGCAGTGAAAGTGCCTGACGGTGTCCCGGCATCGGCCGCAGCGTCGGCGCTCCTGCAGGGGATGACGGCGCACTACCTCGCGAAGTCGACGTATCCGATCCAGAGCGGCGACACCGTGCTCGTGCACGCAGGCGCGGGCGGCGTCGGGTTGATCCTGACGCAGATGGCCGTCAGCCTCGGGGCGAAGGTCATCACGACTGTGTCATCGGATGCAAAGGAAGAACTCTCGCGTGGCGCGGGCGCCGCGGAGGTCCTGCGGTACGACGAGGACATCGCAGCGCGAGTCCGGGAGTTGACCGGCGGCGAAGGAGTAGCGGCGGCATACGACGGCGTCGGTGCGACAACTTTTGATTCGAGCTTGGCTTCCGTGCGCATCCGCGGCACGGTCGCTTTGTTCGGTGCGGCCAGTGGACCGGTTCCGCCTGTCGATCCGCAGCGGCTCAATTCGTCGGGTTCGCTGTTCCTGACGCGTCCGACGCTCGCGCATCACATTCGCACTCGAGAGGAACTGACCTGGCGTGCCGGCGATGTCTTCGACGCCATTGCGGCCGGGAAACTCGATATTCGCGTCGGCGCCGAGTATCCCCTCGCCGACGCGGCAACAGCCCATCGGGATCTGGAAGGTAGAGCAACGACCGGGTCGATCGTTCTGATCCCCTAGCGAAGTGCTGTGCGCCTTTATTAACCGCCCGCGGTTAATAAAGGCGCACAGCAGAATCAGCTCAGCATGTCGCTGATCGTCTGGAGTCCGAGAACCGAGTCGACGGCGAGGCCGACGAACACGATCGCAAGATAGTTGTTGGACTGCAGGAACAGGCGTAGCGGTTTGACCTGAGCACCACCGCGAACGCTGCGGTACAGCTGATGTGCCATGAGCAGGAACCACGCACCGGCGACGATGGTGATTGCGGCGTAGATGACGCCCGACGCGGGGACGAGGACAAGCGTCGTGACGACCATTGCCCAGCTGTAGAACAGAATCTGCTTGGTGACGTGCTCTTCGGTGGCGATCACCGGAAGCATGGGAACACCGGCAGCTTTGTAGTCCTCTTTGTATCGCATCGCCAGCGCCCAGGTGTGCGGCGGCGTCCAGAAGAAGATGATCAGGAACAGCACGACGGGCTGCCAGCTCAGCGAACCGGTGACAGCGGCCCAGCCCACGAGGACGGGCATACATCCGGCTGCGCCACCCCAGATGACGTTCTGCCAGGTACGACGCTTGAGAACCATCGTGTAGATGAGGACGTAGAACGCGATCGTGATCACGACGAGGATGCCGGCCAAGAGGTTGGCTCGCCACCACAGCCACAGGAACGACGCGAGTCCGAGAAGGAGCCCGAAGACGAGCGCGTTGCGCGTCGGCACCGCCTCGCGGGCCAGCGGACGCTTCGCCGTGCGCTTCATGACCTTGTCGATGTCGGCGTCGACGACGCAGTTGAGCGAGTTCGCACTCGCCGCGCCCATCCAGCCACCGAAGAGGGTGCTGAGGATCAGAACGATGTCGACTGTTCCGCGATCGGCCAGCAGCATTGCCGGAATGGTTGCCACCAACAGCAATTCGATCACTCGCGGCTTCGTGAGCGCGATATAAGCCAGAACCTTGCCCGTTGCGCGACCCCACACCGTATCGGTATTGGTCGCCCGCGGGGCGGCACCTGGGCTGCCGAAGCCATGTCCGCTCGGCTGTTGCCCTGTCCGCACGTTCTCTCCTTGCACCACGCGTTACCGCACTAACTCTTCACGACACACTGCTGACACTGTTCTCTACTACGAACGATGGTAGACCGCAGCCATTGAGGAACCGAATCGACCCGGACAGCCAGGACCATTAGGCTGGGTTACGCAGTGGAGGGACACCCCACCCTCGCAATCCACGTACACCATGTCAGGAGACATCTGCCAGTGTCGATCACAGACGAGATCCACGTCCTCACGCAACCCGTCCACCCCTCGGACTGGACCGACCTGGACACCAAGGCTGTCGATACCGCCCGCGTGCTCGCCGCCGACGCGGTTCAGAAGGTCGGCAACGGCCATCCCGGAACTGCAATGAGCTTGGCGCCGTTGGCATACACCCTCTTCCAGCGCGTCATGCGCCACGATCCTTCGGATGCAGAATGGGTCGGCCGTGACCGCTTCGTTCTCTCCTGTGGCCATTCATCCTTGACGCTGTACACCCAGCTCTACCTGTCGGGCTACGGTCTCGAGCTCGCTGACCTCGAAGCTCTCCGCACGTGGGGCGCACTGACCCCCGGCCACCCCGAGGTCGGCCACACCGTCGGCGTCGAGATGACCACCGGTCCGCTGGGCCAGGGCCTTGCGTCCGCAGTCGGTATGGCGATGGCTGCGCGTCGTGAGCGTGGGTTGTTCGATCCGGAGACCCCGGTCGGCTCCTCCCCCTTCGACCATCACATCTACGTGATCGCGTCCGACGGTGACATCGAAGAAGGCGTTACGTCCGAGGCCTCGTCTCTCGCCGGTGTCCAGGAACTGGGCAACCTCATCGTCTTCTACGACGACAACAAGATCTCCATCGAGCACGACACCACCATCGCTCTCGGCGAAGACGTCGGAAAGCGATACGAGGCATACGGCTGGCACGTTCAGCACGTCGAAGGTGGCGAGAACGTCTCCGGCATCCTCGACGCGGTTGCCGCGGCCAAGGCCGTCGTCGATCGTCCGTCCATCATCTTGCTCCGCACCATCATCGGTTTTCCGGCTCCGAAGAAGATGAACACCGGCGACGTCCACGGCTCCGCTCTCGGTGCCGACGAAGTTGCAGCGGTCAAGGAAGCCCTCGGCTTCGATCCGGCCAAGTCCTTCGACGTCGACGCCGACGCTCTGGCTCACGCCCGTGAGGTCGTCTCCCGCGGCGCCGACGCACGCAAGGCATGGCAGGTCGAGTTCGACGCGTGGGCTGCACGTGAGACCGAGCGCAAGGAACTCTTCGACCGCCTGTTCGCCGGTGAGTTCCCCGCCGGCTGGGCCGACGCTCTCCCGACCTACGAGGCCGACGCCAAGGGCGTTGCGACTCGCAAGGCCTCCGGTTCGGCACTCAACGCGCTCGGACCGATCCTGCCCGAGCTGTGGGGCGGCTCCGCCGACCTCGCCGGCAGCAACAACACCACCATCAAGGGCGCAGATTCGTTCGGCCCGTTCTCCATCTCCACAAACGACTGGAATGCGCAGCCTTACGGCCGCACGCTCCACTTCGGCATCCGCGAGCACGCGATGGGCTCGATCCTCAACGGTATCGCGCTTCACGGCCCGACCCGCCCGTACGGCGGAACCTTCATGGTCTTCTCCGACTACATGCGTCCGGCGGTTCGCCTGGCCGCACTGATGAAGACTGCCGTCACCTACGTCTGGACCCACGACTCCATCGGTCTCGGTGAAGACGGCCCGACTCACCAGCCGGTCGAGCACCTCGCTGCTCTTCGTGCGATCCCGAACCTCGCCGTCGTCCGCCCGGGTGACGCCAACGAGACCTCTTTCGCATGGCAGGCAGCACTCGAGAACAAGACGGGCCCGACGGCTCTGGCACTCACTCGCCAGGACATCCCGGTTCTCGAAGGCACCAAGGAGAAGGCTGCCGAGGGTGTCAAGCGCGGCGCTTACGTCCTCGTCGACGCAGCCAACGGTTCGCCCGAGGTCATCTTGCTGGCGACCGGTTCCGAACTGCATCTGGCCACCGAGGCTCGCGAAACCCTCGAAGCTCAGGGCGTCGCAACCCGCGTCGTTTCCGTGCCGTGCCTCGATTGGTTCCTCGAGCAGGATCAGGCGTACCGCGACGAGGTCATTCCGCCCGCCGTGCGCGCGCGTGTGTCCGTCGAAGCCGGCATCGCGATGCCGTGGTGGCGCATCCTCGGCGACGCCGGTCAGGCCGTCTCGCTCGAGCACTACGGCGCTTCCGCCGATTACAAGACCTTGTTCCGGGAGTTCGGCATCACTGCCGACGCGACTGTCGAAGCCGCGCAGCGCTCCCTCGCAGCTGTGAAGGGATGATCTCGATGACACAGAACGTGAATACCGAAAAGCTCTCCGCTGCAGGCGTTTCCATCTGGCTCGACGACCTCTCGCGGGATCGCATCCAGTCCGGCAACCTGCAGAACCTCATCGACACGAAGTCGATCGTGGGTGTCACGACCAACCCGTCGATCTTCCAGGCGGCACTGTCCAAGGGATCGGCGTACGACGCTCAGGTCCGTGAGCTCGCACAGCGCGGCGCCGATGTCGACGCCACCATCACCGCGGTGACCACCGACGACGTGCGTGCTGCGTGCGACATCCTGGCTCCGCAGTTCGAGGCGTCGAACGGCGTCGACGGCCGCGTGTCCATCGAAGTCGATCCTCGCCTGGCTCACGACACCGACGCCACCGTCGCGCAGGCGATCGAGCTGCATAAGATCGTCGATCGTCCGAACGTCCTGATCAAGATTCCCGCGACGCTGGCAGGCATTCCCGCCATCGCCAAGGTGATCGGTGAGGGCATCAGCGTCAACGTCACCTTGATCTTCTCGGTCGAGCGCTACGAGGCAGTCATGGGCGCATACCTGGAAGGTCTGGACACCGCCAAGGCTGCCGGCCGCGACATCTCGTCCATCGAGTCGGTCGCCTCGTTCTTCGTCTCCCGCGTGGATTCCGAGATCGACAACCGCCTCACGGCAATCGGCACGCCGGAAGCCCTCGAGCTTCGTGGCAAGGCTGCACTCGCAAACGCACGTCTGGCGTACAACGCGTACCAGCAGATCTTCGAGGTGCAGCCGCGCTTCCAGGCTCTTCTGGCCGACGGCGCCAAGGCTCAGCGTCCGCTGTGGGCGTCGACCGGCGTGAAGAACCCGGATTACCCCGACACGCTCTACGTCACCGAGTTGGTTGCGCCGAACACGGTCAACACCATGCCGGAGAAGACGCTCGACGCTCTCGCCGACCACGGCGAGATCACCGGCGACACGATCTCGGGCACCGCTCAGGAGTCACAGGCGGTCTTCGATCAGCTCGCTGCAGTCGGCATCGATCTTGCGGACGTGTTCAAGGTCCTCGAGACAGAGGGCGTCGACAAGTTCGAGGTGTCCTGGAACGAGTTGCTCGACGCAACCGCCGAGCAGCTCCGCGCAGCAACCCAGAAGAGCTGAGCCTGTGAGCGATTCCGCGGCGGCATCAGATTGGGTGAATCCCCTTCGGGACAGCACCGACAAACGGCTTCCGCACATTGCGGGGCCCTGCGCCCTGGTGATTTTCGGTGTTACCGGCGACCTTGCCAGGCGCAAGCTCATGCCCGCCATCTACGACCTCGCCAACCGTGGACTGTTGCCGCCCGGATTCGCTCTGGTCGGGTTCGCCCGGCGTGACTGGACGGACGAGGACTTCACGAACGTCGTCCTCGAAGCAGTCAAGGACGGCGCTCGCACCAAGTTCCGTCAGGACGTCTGGGAGAGGCTCGCCGAAGGTATCCGGTTCGTGGAGGGCAGTTTCGACGAGGCCGAGGCCTTCCAGAACCTGTCCGACACGTTGGCCACGCTCGACAACGAACGTGGTATCGGCGGCAATCACGGTTTCTACCTTGCGATTCCGCCCAACGCGTTTCCTCAGGTGCTCGAGCAACTGTCGGCGTCGGGCCTCGCGCAGGCCGAGGACGGTCAGTGGCGACGAGTCGTCATCGAGAAGCCGTTCGGCCACGACCTCGAGAGCGCTCGCGAACTGAACGCCGTCGTCAACAAGGTGTTCCCCGAGGACACGGTCTTCCGTATCGACCACTACCTCGGTAAGGAAACCGTCCAGAACATTCTGGCTCTGCGCTTCGCGAACCAGTTGTTCGATCCGATCTGGAACGCGCACTACGTCGACCACGTTCAGATCACGATGGCCGAGGACATCGGCCTCGGTGGACGCGCGGGGTACTACGACGGCATCGGCGCGGCCCGTGACGTGATCCAGAACCACCTGCTGCAGTTGCTCGCGTTCACGGCGATGGAAGAACCCATCAGCTTCGAGCCGCTCAATCTGCAGGCGGAGAAGATCAAGGTCCTCTCGGCTACTCGCCTTGCCGAGCCCCTCGACGAGACCACCGCCCGCGGCCAGTACGCGGGCGGCTGGCAGGGTGGGCTGCCGGTGGTCGGGCTCCTCGAAGAAGACGGCTTCGCAGCGGACTCCATCACGGAGACCTTTGCCGCCATCACCCTCGAGGTCGACACCCGCCGCTGGGCGGGTGTGCCGTTCTACCTGCGCACGGGCAAACGACTCGGACGCCGTGTCACCGAGATCGCGGTGGTGTTCAAACGTGCACCGCACCTACCGTTCGACAAGACGATGACCGAAGACCTCGGCCAGAACGCTCTGGTCATCCGCGTGCAGCCCGACGAGGGCGTCACCATGCGGTTCGGCTCGAAGGTTCCCGGATCGAGCATGGAAGTCCGTGACGTCAACATGGACTTCTCGTACGGCCAGGCTTTCACCGAGTCGTCTCCGGAGGCGTACGAGCGGCTCATTCTCGACGTGTTGCTCGGCGAGCCGTCTCTGTTCCCGGTGAATGCCGAAGTCGAATTGTCTTGGGAGATCCTCGATCCCGTCCTCGAGCACTGGGCTGCCGGCGGTAAGCCGGAACCCTACGAGGCCGGAACGTGGGGACCACCGTCTGCGGACGAAATGATGCAACGCACCGGACGCGAATGGAGGCGACCCTAGTGATTCTCGATTTGCCGTCCACCACCACGGTCCAGGTCAGCAAGAAACTGGTCGAGGTGCGTAAGACCGGCGGCGCTGTCACCTTGGGGCGAGTGCTGACGCTCGTCGTCTGCACCAGGGACACCGGGAATGCCGAGGAAGCCATCGAGGCCGCCAACGAAGCCAGCCGCGAGCACCCTTGCCGCGTCATCGTGCTCCTGCGTGGCGACGAGCAGAGTGAGCCCAGGCTCGATGCTCAGATCCGTGTCGGCGGGGACGCCGGCGCCTCGGAGGTTGTCGTGCTGCGTCTCTACGGTCCCCTGGCGGACCACGAGAGCAGCGTCGTCATCCCGTTCCTGCTCCCCGACACCCCGGTAGTCGCGTGGTGGCCCCTCGAGGCACCCGAGATTCCGGCCAAGGATCCCGTCGGGAAGCTCGCGATACGGCGCATCACCGATGCCACCGGCGCCCCCGATCCGACCGCCACCATCAAGGGGCGACTCGCGTCGTACACCGCCGGCGATACCGATCTCGCCTGGAGTCGCGTCACCTACTGGCGCGCGCTCCTCGCGTCGGCTCTCGATCAGCCGCCGCACGAGAAGATCACCTCAGCGGTGGTCTCCGGTCTCAAAACCGAACCGGCACTGGATATTCTCGCCGGTTGGTTGGCAGCCAAGATCGACGGTCCGGTCATTCGACGTACGGGTGAGCTGACGGTCGAGTTGAAGCTCGAGACCCGCAGTATCTCCATCAGTCGTCCGCAGGAGGGCACGACCGCTACGTTGATCCGCACCGGTCAGCCTGACGCGCTGGTTTCTCTGGGTCGTCGAGAGACACGCGATTGCCTCGCCGAGGAATTGCGTCGGCTCGATCCGGACGAGATCTACGAAGAAGCTCTGGCCGGATTGGAGAAGGTGAC
The DNA here is from genome assembly GCF_029269915.1 of Rhodococcus sp. C3V. Taxonomy (NCBI): domain Bacteria; kingdom Bacillati; phylum Actinomycetota; class Actinomycetes; order Mycobacteriales; family Nocardiaceae; genus Rhodococcus; species Rhodococcus sp. C3V. The sequence goes on along the minus strand of NZ_JARJBE010000006.1, from coordinate 101,755 downwards.
CTATGAGTGATGTTGTCGTGGAGAAGTTTTCCGACGCCGGCCAACTTGTCGACGCTGCCGCCGCACGCCTGGTCACGACCATCGTCGATGCCCAGAAGGCTCGCGGGTTTGCGTCCATCGTGCTGACTGGCGGTGGAACCGGCATCGCACTTCTCGAGAAGTTGCGTGAAGCTCCCGGCGACATCGACTGGTCGCAGATCGATCTGTACTGGGGCGACGAACGGTTCCTGCCGTCCGGCGATCCCGAGCGGAACGAAGTGCAAGCACGTGAGGCGCTTCTCGATCATGTGCCGGTCGATCCCGACAGGGTACATGCGATGGCCGCATCCGACGGTATCTACGACGGTGATCCACACGGGGCGGCGACGGCGTACGAACAACTGCTGGGCGCTCAGGCACACGGGAATCAGGTTCCGACGTTCGACGTGCACCTGCTCGGTATGGGCGGCGAAGGACACGTCAACTCGTTGTTCCCGCATACCGACGCTGTTCGCGAAGAAGCGCGTTTCGTAGTCGCGGTGACGGACTCCCCCAAGCCGCCACCGGTGCGGATCACCCTCACGTTGCCTGCTGTTCGGCGAGCCAAAGAGGTCTGGCTGCTCGTCTCGGGTGCTGCAAAGGCCGAGGCCGTTGCCAAAGCCGTCGGAGGTGCTTCGGCCGACGACTGGCCGTCTGCCGGCGCCACCGGTTTGGTTGCGACACGTTGGTTCCTCGATTCGGACGCTGCCTCGCAGCTTCCCTGATCTGATTTCACAGATCTGATTTCACACCGGTCGGGAATCGTCTTCGGGCGATTCCCGGCTTGGTGGTACGTCGACGACTTCCTCACCGTGGCGACTTTCGATTACCCGCCGAGTCCGGATCCGATGCGAATTTCCTTTTGACGGAACGGAACTCAATCCCGAGATCCCGTTTCTCCAACCAGCACTGCGCCCCACACAACGATCCATCTCTCCCCTACCTCCTTCATCCGAGTGATTACTACCTTGGACGCCGCGAAGTAAGGTTCGGTTCCGCAGATCGCGTTCACTCTTGAACGAAGCAATCCAGGCGAGAACAATCGAACAATGTCGTGGACACCGAATCCGGACGCACTTCGCGGGCGAGTGGCTGTAGTTGCCGGGGCGACGAGGGGCGCCGGACGCGGAATCGCCGCGGCCTTGGGCGAGGCCGGTGCAACCGTCATCTGCACTGGCCGGAGCACATCTGCCGGAATTCTTCAGTCGGACTATCCGCGCGGAGAGACCATCGAAGAGACGGCAGAGCTGGTCACCGAGCTGGGCGGCGTCGGCGTGCCGATTGCCGTCGATCATCTCAAGAGCAAACAAGTGGCTGATCTCGCCGAACGCTTGCGAATCGACTATCACCATATCGACATCTTGGTCAACGACATCTGGGGCGCGGAATTACTCAAGGGTGGGCCGGCGGAGTGGAACACGCCGGTATGGGAACACGATCTGGACAAGGGGTTTCACATCTTGCGTCTGGCGATCGACACCCACATCACCACGTCGCACCACCTCCTGCCGCTCATGACTGATCGGCCAGGCGGACTGGTCGCCGAAATAACCGATGGCACTACCGAATACAACGCATCGAACTATCGCATCTCGGTGTTCTACGACTTGGCCAAGGTGTCCGTGAACAGGCTCGCATTTTCGCAAGGCCACGAACTTGCCCCGTTCGGCTGTACTGCCGTCGCCATCACTCCCGGGTTCCTGCGATCGGAGATGATGCTCGAGAATTTTGGTGTCGGCGAATCGAATTGGCGTGACGCTTTGTTGCCGGAGCGGGATGGTCCGACTGCGCCCGCGGATTTCGCACGCTCCGAGTCACCGAGATTCATCGGACGTGCGATCGCGGCCATCGCTGCCGATCCGAATCGACAGCGATGGAATCAGCGATCGGTCAGTTCAGGCGAACTCGGAACGGAATACGGGTTCACCGACGCGGACGGCAGCCGCCCCGATTTCTGGCATTACCAACGCTGAACGTGACTAGTCAACGATCTTCCGACGAGCCGTCTACCTCGCGGTAAGACCACCCCCGCAGAAAGCGCCTTGCGTTGGCCAGGTAGGCGCGCAGATGCGTGAGCATGCCGGCGAACTCCCAAGGTTCCAGATTTTTCATACCTAATGGTCTCATTTGTCCCCCAAGTCGCCGCAATTGGGAGTCGGAGCGCGATTATGATCCGCGCATGGCCGAATTCGCGACGATCGACGAATACATCGCTTCGTTTCCCACCGACGTGCAACCAGCCCTCGAGAGTATCCGCGAGACGATTCACAACACGGTTCCAGGCCTCGATGAGACCATCAGCTATCAGATGCCGACCATGACGGTGCACGGAAAGAACCTGATTCACTTCGCAGGCTGGAAAAACCACATCTCGATGTACCCGCTCCCGGCGGGTGACGCCGAGTTCGAGAAGTCCGTCGACCCTTACCGGGCTGCGAAATCAACGGTGAAGTTCCCGCTGAACAAACCGATCCCTCTCGATCTCGTGGCTCGGATCGTCGAATTGCTCGCGCAGCGCCACTAACGTCCGTTCTCGTCGGAGCCTTGTGAGAACGTATGGCCGTGCAGAGACAACCCATCCGCCGCATCAAGGCCGGGCCATCGTCGGGCGCCGACGTAGGCAGCTGGCCGATGACGGTGCCTGCAGTCGCGCAGATCGTTCAGCACGGTCTCGAGCTACCACCGGGTGTCACCATTCTGGTCGGCGAAAACGGAGCGGGAAAGTCGACCGTCATCGAAATTCTTGCCGCCGTTCTCGGTCTCAATGCCGAAGGCGGGTCGACCAATACGCGGCATCAGACTCGATCGAGTGAACCGGGCGGCCTCGACCTTGTGCTCGAGCGGAGTCCCGGAGCATCGAAGTGGGCGTACTACCTCCGAGACGAAACCCTGCACGGTTTGTACACGTACTTGGAGGACAACCCCAATCCCAAGCGACCTGAACCGCTTTACCATCACCTCTCCCACGGTGAGGCGCTGCTCGAGATCCTGTCGTCGAGGACCTCCGACGGCGGCTTCTATCTCATCGACGAACCCGATGCCGCACTCTCCTTCCAGGGGACCCTGACACTGGCCGCGCTGCTCGGCGAGCTGGTGGAATCCGGCGCGCAGGCGGTGATCGCGACGCACTCGCCGATCATCGCGGCGCTGCCGAACGCCAACCTGCTCGAGATCGGCGAATGGGGAATCCGAGCCTCGAGCTGGGAGGACCTCGATCTGGTGTCGAACTGGCAGCGGTTCCTTCACGACCCGCACACGTACCTGCGCCATCTGATCTAACCTGGAACTCCACCCCAGGAGGCCTCCATGGCATACGACAAAGCGCTGGCTGAGCGTATCCGCGATGCGCTCTCGGGCGAGGACGACGTCGAGGAAGTAAAGATGTTCGGTGGGCTGAGCTTCATGGTGAACGGGAAGCTGGCCGCCAGTGCGAACTCACACGGCAACATCATGGTTCGGTGTGACCCCGATCGAGTCGACGAGCTTCTGACGCACAAGGGTGCAAGCTGGCCCGAGATGCGGGGTAAGCCGATGAGCAAGGGATGGATCGTCGTCGACCGAACCGGGACGAGTTCGAACGTCGAATTCAACGCGTGGATCAAGGAAGCTCTGGACTTCGTTCACTGACAGCTGGGGTGCGTTGCCGAAGATATCTGACGAGACTGGTGTGGCCGCGGGCTCTCGCGTCGATGAGAGACTGAACCGTGCCCGATCGACCTGAGATTGTCTGTATCTGCGGCTCTGCGCGATTCGCTGAAGAGATGCGGGAGGCGAACCGCAACCTGACGTTCGCGGGCGTGATCGTCGTCGCGCCGGTTGAAGCAGACGAGGCGGTCTCTGTCGAGCAGAAGATCCTGCTCGACGCGCTCCATCTGCGCAAGATCGACCTCGCCGATCGGGTTCTGGTCGTCAACCCTCGCGGATACATCGGTGAGTCCACGCGCCGAGAGATCGCGTACGCGCGCGCCGCCGGCAAACCAGTGTCGTTCACGACGCCGTTTGAACAGTAAGCGCCTCGTCGGTGCGGGCTGCAACGAATATTCTCACGCCGAGTTGCTCGAGCCCTAGCGTCGGTTCGATCAATTTCGTTCGATTCGGCAAAAGTGAACTGGGCGGCCCTTAGACTCCGGAAAAGCATTGGATTGGGCGGCTCGACGCCGCGGAGGAAAGGTGGTCCGTCCCGTGACGTTCACACCCAATCAGCCGGATCACCAACGCGCCTTCGGGTTTCAGCTGCCGTCGACCCGCGCAATTCCCTCCCTCATGCCCGACCGTTTCGGACCTAGCCTCATCGGATCGCTCTGGGCGTGCGCCGGGATCGTCGCCGGAAGCCTCGGCCCGTGGACGTCATCCTCCGCGCTGGACCACAGTGGTATCGACGAATGCGGAGTGATCACTCTCGTCCTCGCTCTCTGCGCGGTGACCGCGCTGATCACCCTCATGGTTCGAGACGTCACGCCCGAGATCAAGAATCACTGCACCGGCCCTTTGGTCGGAATCGCGGTCTTGATCGTTGCCGTCGGAAACGCCGCGTCCATCGTGCGACGTAGTACCGAGTTCGCAGGGCACACTGCCGGACCGTCCATCGGGTGGGGACTGTGGGTGGTCATCGCGTCCGCAGTGATCCTGTGCATCACGTCGTCGACCGTCGCGCACATGATCAGGTTTCAGGCAGCAATGATCACAAGGTCTTGATCAGACCGCCGTCGATCACGAAATCCGCGCCTGTCACGTTCCCCGCACGATCGCTGGCGAGGAACAACACCAGGTCGGCAACCTCTTCGGGGAAGGTGAACCGCCCAGTCTCGGCTCCGGCCGCGGCGCTTTCGACGATGTCGTCGGCGGCTGATCCACTCGCCTTCGCCAGCGTCGAGGCCACTCCGTGCTTGCCGAGCCACAACTCCGTTTGCACCGGGCCAGGGCTGACGGTATTGACGCGGATCCCCTGCCCGCCCAGTTCTTTCGACAACGACTTCGAGAAGTTGGTCAACGCCGCTTTGGCGGCGCTGTAGTCGATCACCGTGGGGTCAGGTAAGAATGCGTTGATCGAACTGATCGTCACGATGCTCCCGCCACCTCGGCGGATCAACTCCGGCAGCGCAGCGCGAACAGTGCGTACAGCCGACAAGAACGTCAGATTGAACGACGCCGCCCACTCTTCGTCTGTGATTGCCGCGAAACCGCTCGTCCTCGGGGTGACGGCGCCGACGTTGTTGACCAGGATGTCGACGCCGCCCCTCACTGCTGCAACCTCGAGCAGTCGGGTTGATCCTTCGACACTCGCGAGGTCGACGCCGACAAAGGTGACGGCGCCGCCGGACTGCAGCGATTCGAGTTCCGGCGAGAGCGTCCGCGAGCCCGCGACGACGTGGACTCCCTCGGCCACCAAGGCCCGAGTGATCGCCAACCCGATACCTTTTCCCGCGCCGGTAACGACGGCAGTTCGTCCGTCCAATTGCAGATCCACTGCGGTCCCCGTTCGGTCCGGTGCGCAGCGTTGGGTGTGCGTGCGACAGCTCTAGAGTCGCCGCACGCACACCCTGGTAAACCTGCAGAACCAGCCGCTGTTACCTAGCCACTGTTACGAAGCGCAGTGGCCAGGCCGTTCATCGTCAGCTGGATACCCCGACGCACCTGATCGCTCTCGTCGCCGGAACGGTACCGACGGATCAGCTCGACCTGTAGATGGTTGAGAGGTTCGAGGTACGGGAACCGGTTGTGGACCGAACGCTCGAGGCCCGAGTTGTCGGCGAAGAGGTTCTCGTTGCCCGTGATTGCCTTGTACATGCGAATTGTGCGTTCGTGCTCGTCGGTGATCATTCCGAAGACTCGATCGCGCAGTTCGGCGTCGGGCACGAGGTCCGCGTACCGGGCCGCCAAACCGAGATCCGACTTCGACATCACCATGGCCATGTTCGAGAGCACGGTTCGGAAGAACGGCCACTTCTCGTACAGGGCCGTCAACGTGGCAAGCCGAGTGTCGTCTCCGTCGATCCATCGTTCGAACGCGGCGCCGGTTCCGTACCAACCCGGAAGCATCACGCGAGACTGACTCCACGAGAGCACCCAGGGAATCGCTCGCAGGTCGGAGATCGCCTTGGTCTGCTTGCGAGAGGCCGGACGAGAGCCGATGTTGAGTGCCCCGATCTCGGCGACCGGTGTCGACGCTTCGAAGTACTGCACGAATCCTGGTGTGTCGTGCACCAATTCGCTGTACGCGGTGCGGGCGAGGGCCGCGAGCTCGTCCAGTACCGCGTAGGCAGCGTCGGCATCGCTGCCGAGTCCTTCGACGTCGAGCAACGTCGACTCGATGGTCGCGGCGATGAGTGTTTCGAGGTTGCGATGCGCCAGACGCGGTTCGGCGTACTTGGCCGCAATCACCTCACCCTGCTCGGTGATTCGCAGAGAACCCGCGACTGCACCGGGAGGCTGAGCCAGAATCGCTTCGTAACTCGGTCCGCCGCCACGTCCGACGGTTCCGCCGCGGCCGTGGAAGAGCCTCAACCTGATTCCGCTCTTACGCGCGGCATCGACGAGGTCGAGTTCGGCACGGTACAGCGCCCAGTTGGCTGCCAGGTACCCGCCGTCCTTGTTCGAGTCGGAGTACCCGAGCATCACTTCTTGACTGTCACCACGGGAACGGACGATCGCACGATAGATCGGGATGTCGAGCGTCGCCAGCAATGTGTCGGCGCCGCCCTGCAGATCCTCGATCGTCTCGAACAACGGCACGATGCCGATCGGGCACGAGGGCTCGCTACCGACGCCCGGATCGAGCACCCCGACCTCTTTGAGCAGCACTGCAGCCTCGAGCATGTCACTGACCGAGGTACACATGCTGATGATGTAGTTGGGTACCGCACCCGCTCCGAGAACCCGCACTGCCTTGGCACCGGCCGCCATGATGGCCAGTTCCTTGGTGGTCAATTCGCTGAACTCGGCGTCCGGCGAAGTCAGTGGTCGCCGCGTCGTCAACTCGGCCGACAGCAATTCGACTCGATCGGCTTCCGGCAAGGACGCGTAGTCCGGGTGAACTCCGGCCCACGCCAGAAGTTCTGCGACGACGCTTTCGTGTACCTCGGAGTTCTGCCGCATGTCCAGACCGGACAGGTGAAAGCCGAACACCTCCACCGCTTCTCGGAGCCGATCGAGTCGATCGTCGGCGATGGTCTCGTCACCGAAACGACGCAACGAGGTGTCGATGATTCCGAGATCCCGCTGCAACTGTGCCGGGTCGGTGTACGCCACGAGTCCGTCGTCGGAGCCGTGGGCGGGCAACTCCCCCAGTACCGTCAGTGCTGTGGCGCTCAAGCGCCCGCGGATACCGCGAATCGCGCGACGGTACGGCTCGTCGGCCCTGAAGGCAGAATCGTCGCCGGAGGTAGACGCCAGCAGATCGAGTTCGGGCGTGACGGACACCAGCCGCGCCGACATCGACAGTTCACGCTCGAGATGTTCGAGTTCCTCGAGGTGATGCTCGAGAGCAGTCGCCGCAGCGCGCGACGTGGCGCGCTGGACAATTTCGCCGGTCACGTACGGATTGCCGTCTCGGTCACCGCCGATCCACGAACCCGGCCTCAGGATCGGTTCCGGCAGAAGCCCGGCGTCCGGCCAACGCGTGCGCAGAGCTTTGCGAACCTCGGCGTTGATCTTCGGAATCACCTCGAACAACGCTGCGTCGTAGTAGCGCAGGCCTACCTCGATTTCATCCTGGATACGGAGGCGGCTGAGCCGGATCAGTGCCGTCTGCCACAGGGTCAGGATCTGACGGCGCAATTGCAGATCGACATCAGCGGTTTCTGCGACGCTCAGCGCCGTGCGCTCGCGGTATCGCATCAACTCGGTGATCCGACTCTGCGTCTCGAACACCGTACGGCGTCGAGTCTCCGTCGGGTGAGCGGTGATGACGGGTGAGACCAGGGCGCCCCGCAGCGCTTCTTCGACGGTGGCCGAATCGATATCGGCTGCATCAAGTTTGGTGTACGTGGCCGCGAGAGTGCTGTCGCGGGGCGGTTCCCCCGCATTGACATGGATGGCCCGTCGACGCTCGCGATGGATGTCCTCGGCCAGGTTGGCGAGCAGTGCGAAGTGACTGAACGCCCGGATGACGGGAATGGCGTCGTCCGTACTGATTTCGGCGAACAGCGACACCAGTTCGGCGCGATCGATCTCCGAACGACGGACTCGGAACGACTCGACACGGGCTCGCTCGACCAGATCGAACACATTGTCGCCGGCTTGCTCTCGCACTATTTGTCCGAGTATTCCGCCGAGAAGCCGGATGTCTTCGCGCAGCGGCTCGGTGGCCTCTCGCGGTGTTTCTCGATGCGACGCGGTTTCAGTCATCACACAATTATCGACCGAAACAAAGAACCCCGCTCGATGGGCGGGGTTCCGTGTCTGAAATTCGTGTGTGAAAAACTACCGGCTGTAAGTCATGAGCCGAGAATCAGGCGAACTTGATCTCCAGGCCGATGCCGACGATCGAAATGAGCCAGATCAACGCGGTGAAGACCGTCAACCGGTCGAGGTTCTTCTCGACAACAGTCGAGCCGGACAGGCTGGACTGGACACCGCCACCGAACAGACTCGACAAACCGCCGCCCTTACCGCGATGCAGGAGCACCAAGGCGATGAGGAGCAAGCTGGTGATGACCAGCAGGATATCCAGGAACAGTTTCATGTCTGTCTACGTCCACCAATCCAATAGGGACAACTACAACCGATAACACCATACAGGCGCGCACAGATAGCCTGACCACATACCCGCCTCGCACATGACTTTGCACCCGGCCAGGCACGACTCTTGGTCAGTGGCATCGATCACACTGTCGAGATACCGATTCAGTAGTTTTTCAGTTGACGCGACTCTACCTCCGAAAGGCCGGCTCCATGCTTTCCGACACTGCCCTGCCCAACACTGCCCTGCCCAACACACCCCTGCCTGACACACCACGTCTGGCTTCGATTCACAACTTCCGCGACGTGGCCGGCCCCGGGTACGTCACGACCAGCGGACAGGCGATGAGCCGCGGAGTCTTCTACCGTGCAAACGTACTGACGCCCTCGCCCGAGGATCTTGCAATCGTGGAATCGCTGGGGCTGACCGCCGTCTATGACGTGCGCTCCGAAACCGAGGCGAACGAAACTCCCGACATCGTGCCGGCGCCGGCGATGTACGCCCACATTCCCATCCTGTCCGGAAACATCCACGCCGAAGCGATGGCTCTCCGAACAGCGGACGCTGCAACAGCTTTCATGCAGAACATCAATCGCAGCTTTGTCGCAGACCCCGTCACTCGGAACGGATTTTCGCAGTTGTTCGCCGCCCTGGCGACCACCGAGGGGCCGCAACTCTTCCACTGCACGGCGGGCAAGGACCGAACAGGTTGGGCGGCAGCACTACTGCAGACACTCGCTGGTGTACCGCGCGAAACGATCACGGCGGACTACCTGCTCACGAACACGTACTCGGCCGAGTACATCGATGCAACAGTCGCGAAGATCGCCGCTGCCACAGATGCAGACAAGGGCGAGGTGATCCGGTTGCTGCTTTCCGTCGACGCGAGTTACCTGGGCGCTGCCTTCGAGCAGGTCGAGCACCACTACGGGACCGTCGAGAACTATCTGACCGCCGGGTTGGAGCTTGCTCCCGAACTCGTCGGCGCTCTGGAAACCAAACTGGTGAGCTGACTCGCGAACAAAAAACTGCGGGTGTGTGACCTACTCGGTCACACACCCGCAGTCTTAGTCTCGAGCAGTTTCAGCTCACTACCCGATCATCACGGGAGTGGACCGCCTGCAGCGATCGCAGACAGTGTCGCGAACTCGTCAGCCTTGAGCGACGCGCCTCCGACAAGAGCGCCGTCGACGTCGGTCTGGCCGACGATCTCTCCGACGTTCTTGGAGCTGACGCTACCGCCGTACAGAACGCGAACGCCGGCCGCGACCTCGGCGTCGGCAAGTTCGGCCACTGTTGCTCGCACCGCAGCACACACTTCCTGTGCATCGGCGGCAGAAGCGACACGGCCGGTGCCGATGGCCCAGACAGGTTCGTACGCGATGACGATCTTGGAGATCTCCTCCGCGCTCAGGCCCGCCAACGAACCCTTGAGCTGGTCGACGTTGTAGGCGACATGCTCGCCCGCTTCGCGGATCTCGAGGCCTTCGCCGATGCACACGATCGGCGTGAGGCCGTTCTTGAGAGCAGCCTTCGTCTTCGCGAGGACGGTCTCGTTGGTCTCACCGTGAAGGGTGCGACGCTCGGAGTGACCGACCACGACGAAGGTGCAACCGAGCTTGGCCAGCATGGAGCCGCTGATCTCGCCCGTGAACGCACCCGAGTCATGAGCCGAGACATCTTGCGCGCCGTAAGTGAGGAGGAGCTTGTCGCCCTCGATCAGCGTCTGGACGCTTCGGATGTCGGTGAACGGCGGGATGACCGTGACGTCCACTTTGTCGAAGTACTTCGCAGGCAAGGAGAAAGCGATCTTCTGCACCAGGGCGATAGCCTCGAGGTGGTTCAGATTCATCTTCCAGTTGCCGGCGATCAACGGCTTACGTGCCATGTCGGATCAGCCTTCCAGTACTGCGATGCCAGGCAGCTCTTTGCCCTCGAGGTACTCGAGGGAAGCGCCACCACCGGTGGAAATGTGCGAGAAGCCCTCGTCCGGGATACCGAGCTGACGAACGGCTGCTGCGGAGTCGCCGCCGCCGACGACGCTGAAGGCGCCCTTCTCGGTTGCCTCCACGATTGCCTCGGCGACACCGCGGGTGCCTGCCTCGAACTTCGGGAACTCGAACACGCCCATCGGGCCGTTCCAGAACACCGTCTTGGCGCCGGTCAGGATCGCGGCAAAGCGCTTGACCGACTCCGGTCCGATATCCAGACCCATCCAGCCGTCGGGAATCTTGTCGAACGGAACGATCTTCGACTCGGCATCGGCCGAGAAGGAGTCCGCGACGACAACATCCTGAGGGATGTGGATGACGTCGGCGTACCGGTCGAGGAGATCCTTGCAGGTCTCGATCATGGACTCTTCACACAGCGAATTGCCCACGGACACACCCTGAGCCGCGAGGAACGTGTAGAACATTCCGCCGCCGATCACCAGAGTGTCGACCTTCGGCGCCAGTGCCTCGATGACGGCCAGCTTGTCCGAGACCTTGGAGCCACCGAGCACCACCGCGTACGGACGCGCCGCGTCCTGCGTGAGCTTGGCGAGCACCTCGACCTCGGCGCCGACCAGGTATCCGGCGTAATGCGGGAGCAGCTTCGCGACGTCGAAGACCGACGCCTGCTTACGGTGAACAACACCGAATCCGTCGGAGACGAATGCGCCGTCGTCACCGACCAGCTCGACGAGAGCCTTGGCGAGCTTGACCCGCTCGGCTTCGTCCTTGCTGGTCTCGCGAGGGTCGAAACGGATGTTCTCGAGCATCAGGACGTCACCATCGGTGAGTCCTTCGGAACGAGCCAGCGCGTCCTGTCCCACGACGTCACCGGCGAGTTGCACGTTGCGACCGAGGATTTCGGCCAACTTCGCGGCAACCGGTGCGAGGGAGAACTTGGGATCGGGCTGACCGTCGGGGCGCCCGAGGTGCGCGGTCACGATGACCTTCGCTCCACCCTCGGCGAGTGCCCGCAGGGTGGGAGCGGACGCGACGATGCGACCCGGGTCCGTGATTTCTCCGCCATCCAACGGGACGTTGAGGTCGGAACGCACCAGTACGGTGCGCCCCTCGACCCCAGCGTCCAGCAGATCCTTCAGCGTCTGAACTGCCACTGTTATCGAAACTCCGCTCAGAGAGACTTGGCGACGAGGCCGATGAGGTCGGCGAGGCGGTTGGAGTAGCCCCACTCGTTGTCGTACCAGGAGACGATCTTGACCTGGTCGTCGATGACCTTCGTCAGACCCGAGTCGAAGATCGACGAGTGCGGGTCGGTGACGATGTCCGAGGAGACGATCGGTGCGTCGGTGTACTTCAGGATGCCCTTGAGGGGTCCTTCGGCAGCAGCCTTCATCGCAGCGTTGATCTCGTCGGCGGTGGCCGACTTCTTCAGGTTCGCGGTGAGGTCGGTGACCGAGCCCGTGGGGATCGGCACGCGCAGTGCGTAGCCGTCGAGCTTGCCGAGCAGCTGCGGGAGAACCAGGCCGATTGCCTTGGCTGCACCGGTACCGGTGGGAACGATGTTGAGGGCAGCTGCGCGGGCGCGACGGAGGTCTGCGTGCGGAGCGTCCTGCAGGTTCTGATCCTGGGTGTACGCGTGGATCGTGGTCATCAGACCCTTGACGATGCCGAACTCGTCGTCGAGAACCTTGGCGATGGGGCCGAGGCAGTTGGTGGTGCACGACGCGTTGGAGATGATGTTCTGGCTGCCGTCGTACTTGTCGTCGTTGACGCCCATCACGATGGTGATGTCTTCACCCTTGGCCGGAGCCGAGATGATGACCTTCTTGGCGCCGGCTTCGAGGTGTCCCTTGGCCTTTGCGGCGTCGGTGAAGATGCCGGTGGACTCGACGACGACGTCGACGCCCAGCTCGCCCCAGGGAAGTTCGTTCAACGGGCCACGGTGTGCGAGGGCCTTGATGCGCTGATCGCCGACGACGATCGTGTCGTCACCGTCGAGCGACACGTCGTACGGCAAACGGCCGAGGATGGAGTCGTACTTCAGCAGGTGAGCGAGCGTCGCGTTGTCAGTCAGGTCGTTGACTGCCACGATCTCGATATCGGTGGTTCCGAGCGCCTTCTGCGCATCCACCGCCCTGAAGAAGTTACGTCCGATACGGCCGAAACCGTTTACGCCAACCCGGACAGTCACAATTCGCTCCTTTGACCATGATTCTGGTGTGCAACTTGACCCACGCATACTCCGAATCCGTGTGTGCACGACGCGGACGTGGGGTTCATCGGTCGATGTGACTCATACCCTAATGCGCGTGGCCCGAACGTGCGCAGCCCACCCTGACGGAGGGCAGGTCACCCCTCTTCGAGTAGCTCCACATTCACTGCGGATTCGGTGTCGGGTATGCCCGTTTCCTTGGCCTTGCGATCAGCCATGGACAGCAGGCGACGGATACGTCCGGCAACGGCGTCCTTGGTCATCGGCGGGTCGGCCAACTGGCCGAGTTCTTCGAGGGACGCCTGCCGATGCTCGACGCGCAGTGCACCCGCCGCCGCGAGGTGATCGGGCACGTCCTCACCGAGGATCTCCAACGCACGCTCGACGCGCGCAGCAGCCGCAACGGCAGCGCGAGCAGAGCGTCGCAGGTTTGCGTCGTCGAAATTGGCGAGACGATTGGCGGTGGCGCGGACCTCGCGTCGCATCCGCCTCTCCTCCCACACCAGGCGTGTGTCCTGGGCTCCCATTCGGGTCAGGAGATCGCCGATGGCCTCACCGTCGCGGATCACCACACGATCCGTTCCGCGAACCTCACGTGCCTTCGCCGAGATCCCCAGACGCCGCGCAGCTCCAACCAGAGCAAGTGCAGCTTCCGGGCCGGGGCAGCTCACTTCGAGCGCCGACGAACGGCCGGGTTCGGTCAGGGAACCGTGCGCGAGGAACGCACCGCGCCACGCTGCTTCGGCGTCGCCGACACTTCCGCCGACGACCTGCGCAGGCAAGCCGCGAACCGGGCGCCCGCGAAGATCGAGCAGTCCCGTCTGGCGCGCGAGGGCCTCACCCTCCTTCGCCACACGCACGATGTAACGAGCGGACTTTCGAAGCCCGCCCGCACTGAGTACGTGCACGTCGGCACTGTAGGTGAACAGGTCGAATATCTCCCGGCGCAGACGTCGCGCCGTGGAGCCCAGATCCACCTCTGCTTCGACGACCACCCGGCCGCCGACGATGTGGAGCCCACCGGCAAAGCGCAGCAACGCGGAGACCTCTGCCTTGCGGCAGCTGACCTGAGTCACCACTAACCGGCTCAGTTCGTCCTTGACCTCCGCTGTCATTGCCACGAAGCGTTCTCCCTCTGTTCTTCGGATTGCTGTTCTTGCAGGGAAGACTGTGTCGAATCCCCTACTGCCGCACTGCTCGACAGTTCAGCCAGTACATCGGCCAGTTTTGCCGGATCGTGTACATGCGCTGCGCCCGGTGAGGTGTCCGCGACATCCGCGTACCTGACTTCGGCTGAAAATTGATCCGCCGCACGCTGCAGATGTTCACGTTCACGCCCGGCCGGTACCGACGCCGAGTCGACCACCACGTAGTCGACCCGGAAATCGGGCACGTGTTGGGAGAGTACGTGCAGGTGACGCTCCGCGGAGAATCCGGCGGTCTCCCCCGGCTCGGGTGCGAGATTGAGCACCAGTACCTTTCGAGCCTTCGTCGACGACAGTGATTCGACGAGTTCGGGTACCAGGACGTGTGGGATCACGCTCGAGAACCACGATCCCGGGCCGAGAACCACGAGATCGGCACGATCGATCGCAGTCACGGCATCGGGGCACGCGGGCGGATTGGACGGGAGCAGTCTCACACGCCGAACCTTGCCCGGGGTGGTCGCGACGGCAACCTGTCCACGAATGCAGCGGCTGACGCGGGGGTCCTCTTCGAGTCCCTGAACGTCGGCTTCGATCTCGAGCGCGATCGGCGACATCGGCAGCACACGGCCACGGATTCGCAGCAGTCGCGCCATCTCGTCGAGCGCGACGACCGGATCGCCGAGCACCTCGGTCAGTCCGGCCAGGATGAGATTGCCCACCGAGTGCCCGGCAAGTGCGCCGACACCGCCGAAGCGATGCTGAATGGTCCGAGTCCAGTCGACTATCTCGGGTTCGTCCGACGCGAGAGCTGCCAGCGCCATCCGGAGGTCTCCAGGCGGGATGACGCCGAGTTCGGCGCGCAGCCGGCCCGACGAACCACCGTCGTCGGCGACCGTGACCACGGCGGTGACGTCGAACGTCAAGCGTCTGACGGCCTGGAGCGTGGCGAACAATCCGTGCCCGCCGCCGAGCGCGACGATGGCCGGCCCCTCGGGTGTCTCCCGCGAGCGATGTGTCGGTTCACTCATTCGCGCCCCAGATCCCGGTGCACGATGCTGACCGAGATGTCGTCCTCGGAACCCAAACGCCTCGCGAGAGCTTCGGACATGGCTACGCTTCGGTGCTTACCGCCGGTGCATCCGACCGCAATTGTCATGTAGCGCTTTCCTTCTCGTCGATATCCGGCGATCGTCAAATCCACCAGATGTCGGTAGGTGTCGAGATAGTCTTCCGCGCCCTCGCGCGACAACACGTAGTCGCGAACGTCGGCGTCCTGACCGGTGTGCGGGCGAAGTTCAGGGATCCAGTGGGGATTGGGCAGGAAACGAACGTCACAGACGAGATCGGCGTCCATGGGCAGGCCGTACTTGAATCCGAACGACTGGACCGTCACCTTCATCGTTCGGTTGGCATCGTTTCCGAACGCCGTTTCGATCTTCTGACGCAGCTGATGCGCCTTCAGTGCCGACGTGTCGATGACCAGATCGGCGGCCGCCTTCACCACGGCCAACTGCCGACGCTCGGCTGCGATCCCTTCGGACAACGTGCCGTCGATGCCGTCGTTCTGCAACGGATGACTGCGGCGCACCTGTTCGAACCGTCGGATCAACACGTCGTCCGACGCTTCGAGGTACAGCACCCGAGTGTGGATCGGTTCCGCCTCGAGCTCGGTGAGCACCCACCCGAGATCGCCGGTGAAGAGTCGACTCCGCACGTCGATCACGACGGCCAGACGATCGACCGGCGGATCGGAGGTCAAGCTCAGACCGACCATTCGGGAAATGAGCTCAGGTGGCAAATTGTCCGCGACATACCAGCCGAGGTCTTCGAGCACCTTGGCAGCGGTACTCAAACCTGCTCCGGACAATCCCGTCACCAGCAGGAAATCCATCGTTCGACTGTCTTTGGCGCTGTCGGTAGTCACTGTGCACTCGGCCCCGTCGTCGGCATGGACAATTCTCGCGACTCGGAGCCCTCGTCGCCGCTACCGGATTTGGCGCTGGGCGCGTCAGCAGACGTAACAGACGATTCGGATTCCGTGTCCAGCTCATCATCCCCTACCGCGGCTGGCAGCGCTCGAGCTTCAGCGCCCGCGTCGGCTGCAGCCGAATCCGTGCCGAGTGCGGCCAGAACTGCTGTGGCGGTGGTCTCACCGATACCGGGGACCTGCATGATCTCCTCGACCGTTGCCGTTTTCAGCTTCGCCACGGAACCGAAGTGAGCCACCAGAGCGGTTCGACGAGTTTCACCGAGCCCCTTGACCGAATCCAGAGCCGAAGCCGTCATCCGCCTCGAGCGTTTGCTGCGATGGAACGTGATCGCGAAGCGGTGGGCTTCGTCTCGGATGCGCTGCAGTAGGTACAACGACTCGCTCGTCCGAGGGAGGATGACCGGATCTTCTTCCCCCGGTACCCATACCTCTTCGAGTCTTTTGGCCAACCCGACTACCGCGACGTCAGTGACCCCCAGCTCGTCGAGGACCCCCGCTGCCGCCGTGACCTGAGGGGCGCCGCCGTCCACGACGAACAGATTGGGCGGATAGGCGAACCGCCGAGGCCGGCCCGTCGCCGGGTCGATCGCCGCTTCGGGAGCCAGGTCCCCACCGTCCGAGTCCATGGTCGACGCCGACGCCGCGAGGACGCCCAGGTCGCGGTTGTGGCGCAGGAACCGCCGACGCGTGATCTCGGCGATACTCGCGACGTCGTCGGAATGACCGTCGCCGGCGGCTTCCTTGATCGCGTAGTGCCGGTAGTCCGACTTACGCGGGAGCCCGTCCTCGAACACGACCAGTGACGCCACGACGTCGGTTCCCTGGACGTGACTGATGTCGATGCATTCGATTCGTAGCGGAGCCGAGTCCAGGTCCAGTGCTTCCTGGATGCCCTGCAGCGCCGCAGAACGCGAAGTGAAATCGCCGGCACGCTTGAGCTTGTGCTGCGCCAGAGCCTCTTTCGCGTTTCGCTGAACTGTTTCGGCGAGGTCTTTCTTGTCGCCGCGTTGCGGAACCCGCAGTTGCACTTGCGATCCCCGAAGCTTGCTCAGCCACGCCTGGATCTCGGTCGCGTTTGCCGGCAGAACCGGCACCAGAACTTCCTTGGGAACTGCGCTGATCCCGGCCTCGGAACCCGCTCCCGGGTCGAGGGCCGCCTGCTCCCCGTAGAACTGGGTGAGGAACTGCTCGACCAGGATCGGCAGGTCGGACTCGGCGTCGAGTGCGGCCCAGTCGATGGCGTCGCCTGCCTTCTCCACGACCCATCCACGCTGACCCCGCACGCGTCCGCCCCGCACGTGGAACACCTGAACGGCGGCTTCGAGATCATCGGTGGCAAAGGCGACGAGATCGGCGTCGGTGCCGTCACCGAGTACGACGGCCTGCTTCTCGAGCGCCTTGCGCAAAGCGCCGATATCGTCACGCAGACGGGCTGCGGTCTCGAAGTCGAGATCCTCGGAAGCCTGCTGCATGCGCTTTTCGAGATCTTTGACCAACTTGTCCGTGCGGCCGGCGAGGAAGTCGCAGAAATCTTCGACGATCTGTCGATGCTCCTCGGCGCTGACTCGCCCGACGCAGGGCGCCGAGCACTTGTCGATGTAGCCGAGCAGACACGGACGACCGATCTGGTTGTGCCGTTTGAAGACTCCGGACGAGCACGTTCGTGCGGGAAAGACTCGTAGCAGCAGATCGAGAGTTTCGCGGATCGCCCAGGCATGGGAGTAGGGACCGAAGTACCGGACACCCTTGCGCCGCGGACCGCGGTAGACGAACAGTCGCGGGAACTCTTCGTTGAGCGTCACCGCGAGAACCGGATACGTCTTGTCGTCGCGGTACCGGACGTTGAACCGCGGATCGAATTCCTTGATCCAGTTGTACTCGAGCTGAAGCGCTTCGACTTCGGTACTGACGACGGTCCACTCGACGCTGCCGGCGGTGGTCACCATCTGCCGAGTACGGGGATGAAGTGTCGTGACGTCCGCGAAGTACGAGTTCAAACGTGAACGGAGGCTTTTCGCCTTTCCGACGTAAATGACCCGACCATGCGGATCGCGAAATTTGTAGACGCCCGGCGCAGCCGGAATGGTTCCGGTAGCGGGGCGGTAAGTCGAGGGATCCGGCACGGTTTCAGGTTAGTCGCCGCCACCGACCGACTCGGAAACGCGCAGGATGCGGGCACCGAACCGGTCGGAAGACGTCAGTTGCTCTTGTGCGCGACCGGTGCGTAGCGGTCGGCCAGTTCGCGGAACTTACCGACCGTGTCGACGGCGTACTCGCGGTCGTTGGACTGGATCGCCATCACTGCCATGTACTCGTCGTCGGGCAACTCGATGCGTGCCCAGGCGGCACCGTCGGGGAACGAGAGTCCCTCGAACAGATCCCAGTCGACGATCTTCTCGCCCAGGATGTTTCGTACGGCGATACCCTGCTTGCCCACCTTGACCCGGGGCCGCGTCAACATCAGCACACCGAGAGCCAGAATGGTGCCGATGCCTGCCATCGCGATCTGGTCCGCGGCACGGAAGTACACGCCGGTGGACCCCTGGCGGAGCAGGAGTGCAAGTGTGACGTGAACGATCACCAGGAGGACGGCAACTCCGATCGCGTATCGCGTCGACTTACGCGGTGACGCGATCAGTTCCCAGTTCTCGTTGTCGCCGGGTGTACTCATCGAAACGAATCCTCGGTCCATGGTGCTCGGAGATGGCGCAGGGTCACTGCGGTGTCCAGTGCGGCGGCGCAGGCCTGTGCGCCCTTGTCCTCGACGCTACCCGGCAGACCCGAACGGTCAAGAGCCTGCTGCTCGGTGTCGGTGGTCAGGACACCGTTCCCCACGGGGGTGCTTTCGTCGAGCGAGACGCGTGTGAGGCCCGCGGTGACCGCGTCGCACACGTACTCGAAGTGCGGCGTACCGCCGCGGATGACAACACCGAGAGCGACGACGGCGTCGTGCGTGCGCGCCAATGCCTGCGCAACGACCGGCAGTTCGATCGCGCCGGCGACACGGACCAGTGTCACGTCCTTGATCTGTGCTTCCTGCGCGACGCGCTGCGCGCCGGCGATCAGGGCCTCGGAGATCGTCGCGTGCCACTGCCCGGCAACGATCGCCAGCTTCAGATCCTTGGCCTCGGCGATCGCGAGCTGCGGCTGACCTTCCCCGCTCACAGTGCGGTTCCCGGCTGTGCGGTGTTCTGGTTCGCCTCGTACTCGTCCAGTCCGATCAGATCGTGACCCATCCGATCGCGCTTGGTGCGCAGGTAGGTGAGGTTCTCCGCATTCGCGCGCAACGGCATCGGAACACGATCGGTGATCTGCAGGCCGTAGCCGTCCAGACCCACACGCTTGGCCGGGTTGTTGGTCAGCAGACGCATCGACGAGATCCCCAGATCGACGAGGATCTGGGCACCGATGCCGTAGTCACGGGCGTCCGCCGGTAGGCCGAGTTCGAGATTGGCGTCGACGGTGTCGGAACCGGCGTCCTGGAGCTGGTAGGCCTGCAGCTTGTGCATGAGACCGATGCCACGACCCTCGTGCCCGCGCATGTACAGAACAACGCCGCGGCCCTCCTGGGCGACCATGTCCAGTGCGGCGTCGAGCTGCGGGCCGCAATCGCACCGCAACGAACCGAAGACGTCGCCGGTGAGGCACTCGGAGTGAACGCGGACGAGTACGTCGCTACCGTCTCCGTCGGGGCCTGCGATGTCGCCGCGCACCAGCGCAACGTGCTCGACCTCGTCGTAGATGCTGGTGTAGCCGACAGCGGTGAACTCACCGTGGCGGGTGGGGATGCGGGCCTCGGCGATACGCAGCACGTGCTTCTCGTGCTTGCGACGCCACGCGATGAGGTCCGCGATCGAGATCAGAGCAAGGTTGTGTTCGTCGGCGAAGACTCGCAGCTCGTCGGTCTGAGCCATCGCGCCTTCGTCCTTCTGGCTGACGATTTCGCAGATGACGCCGGCAGGACGCAGGTCCGCCATGCGGGCGAGGTCGACTGCAGCTTCCGTGTGGCCAGGACGACGCAGTACTCCGCCTTCCTTCGCGCGGAGCGGAACGACGTGACCGGGGCGAGTGAAATCGTTGGCACCGGATTCGGGGTTGGCGAGCAGACGCATCGTCGCAGCGCGGTCCGACGCCGAGATGCCGGTACCGATTCCCTCACGGGCGTCGACGGTGACGGTGTACGCCGTACCGTGCTTGTCCTGGTTGGTGGCGTACATCGGGGGCAGGCCCAGCCGATCGCAATCGTCACCGTCGAGCGGCACGCACAGGTAGCCGGAGGTGTACCGGACCATGAACGCCACCAGTTCCGGGGTGGCTTTCTCGGCGGCGAAGATGAGGTCGCCCTCGTTCTCGCGATCCTCGTCGTCCACGACGACAACAGCTTTACCTGCAGCGATATCTGCTACTGCGCGCTCGATACTGTCGAACCTGGTCACGTGCTCGCACTCCAAAGTCTTGACTTTTCACATCATCGAATACAACAAGTGCATCCGACGGATGCACTGACAACCCTACGACCAATCGGACGGGTCCGATCAGCCTGGTCCTACCGACCGGCAGAGTGAAGCCGCTCGACGTACTTCGCGATCACGTCCACCTCGAGGTTGACCGGCGTACCGACCACAGCGGTTCCGAGCGTCGTCAACTCGAGCGTTGTCGGGATCAGCGAGATCTCGAAGTACTCGAACCCGCGGTCTCCGCCCAGCGCGGAGACCGTCAGCGAGACTCCGTCGACGGTGATCGAACCCTTCTCCACGACGTAACGGGAAATGGAGTCGGGCAGTGCGATCCGCACTACCTCCCAGTTCTCGGACGGCGAGCGGGAAATGACGTGGCCTGTTCCATCGACATGCCCTTGAACCAGGTGGCCGCCGAGTCGGCTGTTCAGCGCCGCGGCACGCTCGAGGTTGACGCGAGAGCCGACATCCAATTTCGCCAGGCTCGAGCGGTTCAGGGTTTCCTGCATGACATCTGCGGTGAACGAACCGTCGGCAAGCACGTCGACCACCGTCAGGCACACTCCGTTGACCGCGATCGAATCACCGTGGCCGGCGTCGGAGGTGACCAGTGGCCCGCGCACCGTGAAACGTGCAGCATCGACCAGTTCTTCCTTGGCGACGATTTCGCCGAGTTCTTCCACAATTCCTGTGAACACGCGCCCTACTCCTCGTTCCCCGGAGCAGAACTCTCCGGAACCAGACTCAACAAAATATCGGGGCCGATCGTTACCGCAGACTCCAAACGGAATCGGTGGGCGTCGGTGATGGTGTGCACTCCGGCATCGACGAGTGCGGAGGCGCCCGCGCCGAGCAGGATCGGAGCGATGTATGCCTCTATGACGTCGACATATCCGGCGGCAAGGAATGCTCCGGCCAGACGGGGCCCACCCTCGAGAAGTACGTCCGTGTACTCCCCCAACGCCTCGACTACTTCGTCGATGTTGTCGGTGTTGAGCACCAGAGTCGGTGCGGTGTCGTCGAGAATGCTTGCTGTCGAGGGTATTTCGCGCTTTCCGACGACGACGCGAACGGGCTGGTGCGCCGCGAGCTCACCGGTGGGCTGACGTGCGGTCAGCCACGGATCGTCGGCGAACACGGTGCCGGTACCGACCACGATCGCATCGATCTGCGCTCGCTGCGCATGCACGCGCGCCCTCGCCTGCGGACCGGTGATCCACTGACTCGTTCCGTCCTCGGCGGCGCTGCGTCCGTCCAGACTGGCCGCGTACTTCCACGTGATGTGCGGGCGACCGGTGCGCTGTTTGTGCAGCCAGGCCCGCAGTGGACCAGCTTCCACCTCGGGTGCTCTCAGTCCGGCCGTGACGCTGATTCCAGCGCGCATGAGCGTCGCTGCGCCGCCGGAAGCCTCGGGATTGGGATCACCGACGGCGTAGACAACCGCCGAGACTCCGGCATCGATCAATGCCTGTGAGCAAGGGCCGGTTCGCCCCTGGTGATTGCACGGTTCCAGTGTCACCACTGCCGTACCGCCACGCGCTGCATCGCCGGCCTCGTCGAGAGCCACGACCTCCGCGTGCGGTCCACCGGGCGGTTGCGTCATACCGACGCCCGCGATGGTTCCGTCGGCAGCGAGGATGACCGCGCCGACCGGTGGGTTGGGGCTGGTGAATCCGCGCGCGGAATCAGCTGCGGCCAGCGCGATCTGCATCGCGGCGTCGAGATCAGCCGTCGACGCCTGTCCACCCTTTGCCATCGAGCGGCTCAGACCGACAGCGTCAGGTGCGGCGACGCCGAGGCGGCCTGCGCGCGCAGCTTGCGCACCGCCTCACCGGGATCACTCGCTCCGTACACCGCCGAACCGGCGACGAAGCAGTCGATCCCTGCTTCAGCGGCCTGCTCGATCGTGGAAGCGTTGATGCCGCCGTCGATTTCGACAAGGAGCGTCAGCTCACCCGAGTCGACGAGCTTTCGAACTGCGCGTGCCTTGTCGAGCACCTGAGGCATGAAGGACTGACCACCGAATCCGGGTTCGACGCTCATGATCAAGAGGGTGTCGAAGTCCTTGAGGATTTCCAGGTAGTCGTCGATCGGGGTTCCAGGCTTGATGCTCAGCCCCGCCTTGGCACCAGCTGCACGAATATCGCGGGCAACCGAACGCGGATCGTCGGTGGCCTCGGCGTGAAACGTGACGTTGTACGCACCGGCCTCGGCGTACGGCGGCGCCCAGCGCTCCGGATTCTCGATCATGAGATGGCAGTCGAGCGGAATATCCGTCGCCTTCAGCAGACTCTCGACCACCGGCAGACCCAGCGTGAGATTGGGAACGAAATGCGCGTCCATCACGTCGACGTGAAGCCAGTCGGAGCCGGACACGGCAGTCGCTTCATCAGCGAGTCGAGCAAAATCTGCGGACAGAATGGACGGTGCAATCATCGGGGAAGCCACGACGCCGAGTTTAGCTGTGTCTCATTGCCGACCGTGCATGCACATCGGAGCCGGTGAAATCCGATCAGTTCTTGACGACGGTGTGGAGCTTTCGCACCTTGGCCGGTGCCTTGATACGCCACGCGTCTTCGAGCATCTCACCCAACTGCACCTCGTCGATCAGTTCGAGGTGCACGAGGATCGAGCCGTGCCCGTGATAGTGATCGGTGGTGAAGAAAGCCGCCTCGCCACTGGCGAGTAGCGCCTCCTTCTCGTCCAGACCGCACATCACGACCAAAGCGCCCTCCGCTTCGGTGCGGAGCCGCGCAAAAGTCTTACCTGCCACCTTGAGTGCCGGGGTGTTGTACGAGGTCGACTCTTCCACGGAGGGAAGAGCCGAACCGAGTACTACAACCTGTTCCCACGTAACCATGTAGGCACCATACGACTACCGATGCCCAGAAGTCATCCGATCAGGCCAGCGGCTTGCGCAAAGCGGCCATGAACATCGCATCGGTCCCGTGGCGGTGCGGCCACAACTGAACCGACGATCCGTCGCCGACGTCTGGGACACCTGGCACCAATTCCTTGGTGTCGAGTTCCACGACGCCATGACGCCGCACCGCATCGGCGACCACTGCCAGCGTTTCCGACAAGTGCGGCGAGCACGTGGAGTACAGCACCACTCCGCCGGGGCGAACCAGTTCGATTGCGGCAGCGAGCAATTCACGCTGCAACTTCACGAGCGGGGCCACATCGGACGGCTGGCGACGCCAACGTGCCTCCGGGCGCCGACGCAGCGCACCCAACCCGGTGCAGGGAGCGTCGACGAGGATGCGGTCGTATCCGGGTTCGAGCCCGGATTCGCGGCCGTCCGCCACGTGTACGTCCACGGGAAGCTCGCGAGTGGTCTTGCGGATCAATTCGGCGCGATGTTCGACGGGCTCGACGGCGTCGAGTCGCCCGCCTTCGATACCGGCGAGAGCGCCGAGAAGCGCTGCCTTACCGCCCGGACCTGCGCAGAGATCGAGCCAGCGTCCGGAGTCTTCACCTTCGAGAGGAGCAATGCTGAGGGCGCGGGCCACCAGCTGACTGCCCTCGTCCTGCACGCCCGCCAAGCCTTGGCGGACCGCCTCGAGCTGTCCGGGGTCACCGCCGTCGAGATGCACGGCGTACGGCGAGTACGGCCCGATCTCGCCGCCGGTCACCAGTGCAAGCTCCTCGGCGGAGATCTCGCCGGGGCGGGCGACGAGGTGTACTGCAGGGCGGGCGTCGTCGGCGATCAGGACGTCTTCGAGTTCACCGGCAGCAGCGCCGAGCGAGTCGGCAAATACCTGCGCGATCCACAGGGGGTGAGCGTGCTCGAAGGCGAGCCGGCCGACCGGGTCCTTCGGGGCCAGCAGCTCGACCCACTCCTCCTGGGTGCGTTCGGAAACACGGCGCAGGACCGCATTGACGAATCCTGCTCGGCCCTGGCCGTTTTCGGCGCGGACCAGATCGACCGAGGTTGCGACGGCAGCGTGCGGTGCGACACGAGTGCGCAGCAATTGGTACGAGCCGAGTCGGAGAACATCGAGCAGCGTTCCGTCGATCTCTTCGATCGGCCGACCCGCTGCATGCGCGATCACCGCATCCAGCAGTCCCTGAGCACGTGCCGCGCCATACGCCAGTTCGGTTGCCAGCGCCGCATCGCGTGCGTCGAGTTTGCGGTCACGCAGGAGCCCTGGCAGAACCAGGTTCGCGTACGCGTCACGCTCGCGGACCGCGCGCAGGACGTCACGCGCTGCCAGACGCGGTTGATCGAGCCCGGCGGTTGCCGGATCAGGCCGCTTGGCCTGCTTCGGCTTGGTGTTCTTGCCGCCCCCGCCGTTCTTGGCTCCGGGACCCTGTGCCCGTCGTGCCGGTCGTCGTGATTCGGTCACTGTGCTCGTACCTCCGCGTCGAGTCGGGCACCGCGTGCCCAGTCCCCTGCCGACATCAATTTCTTGCCCGGGGGCTGAATCTGCCCGAGTCGCACCGCGGTGGTCGCGGTACCGATGTACAGACCATCCTTGCGTACCGAGATCTCACCGACTGCCAGGGTCTCGTCCGTGACGGTGATCGGGCCGACCTTGACTCGAAGATCACCGATCATCGTCCATGCCCCGGGTGCGGGTGTGACGGCTCGGATATGCCGGTCCACTGTGCGAGCGGGCAGTTCCCACCGCACGCGGGCCGCGTCCACCGTCACCTTGGGGGCATACGAGACGCCGTCGGCAGACTGCGGAACCGCGTTGATCTCGCCGGCCTCGAGTCCGTCGAGTACCGATTCGAGGAGGGCAGCGCCGTTTTCCGCGAGACGTCCGAGCAGGTCGCCCGCCGTATCGGTGTCGCGAATCCGCTCGGTCATCACTCCGTACACGGGGCCGGTATCCATCCCGGCTTCCAAACGGAACGCGCTCGCACCCGTCACCTCGTCACCGGCACTGATCGCGGCCTGCACCGGCGCGGCGCCGCGCCACGCGGGAAGCAATGAGAAATGCAGATTGACCCAACCGTATTTCGGAATGTCGAGGACGTTCTGTGGCAACAGGTTTCCGTAGGCGACGACGGGTGCACAGTCCGGTTCGAGGCGGGCGAGTTCGGCCGCGAAGTCGGGATCGGACGCCTTGGCCGGCGTCAGCACCGGGATGCCGTGCTCGTCGGCAAGCAGACCGATCGGCGATCGGGTGACTTTTCGACCGCGGCCCGCCACAGCGTCCGGACGCGTGACGACGGCTACCACTTCGTGGTTGGTGGATTCGATGAGCCGACGCAGTGAAGGAACCGCGGGTTCGGGTGTTCCGGCGAACACGACGCGCATGTCAGCTCTCCCGTTTCGTTGGGCTCTTCGGACTCTGATCAGCCGATCGGCCTGTCGAACGCGGTGGACTGCAACTCACGAAAATGCTCCCGGATGTGTCGGTGGGTGGAACTGTCAGTCTAAGGACTGCGAGAGCTACGACCTACCTCGCGCCACACCGAACCACTTTCTCAGCAATTTCTTTGATCAGAACCCTGCACATTCACCGGTCCTCGGTATTGACTGTTTCTGTCGTCGCCACTCGGCGGAGGCTGATACGGGATACACCGATCACACGGAGGAACTTAGATGGCAGGCATCGACAGTAAGTTCGACAAGGCCTACGCAGGAAAGTCCGTCGAAGAATTGGCGGACGCCCCGGTCGCGGCACTCAACGGCGTAAGCGATTCGGACGCAGAACATTTGAAGGCAGCGTTCAACATCAAGACCGTCCGCGACCTCGGAACGAACAAGTTCTTCCTGTGGGCGCAGGCCACTGCCAAGCTCGCCGAGTAAACATCCCGACCCACGTGATCTCGGTGCTCACGAGTTAGCAGCTCACGAATTTGCAGCTCACGAATTTGCGTCGATGACCACTTGCGGAATATCCGTGCCGAGCGGCACCACGCTGCACGAAGCGTGCCGCTCGGCATCGGGGTCGAGGACCGTCCGGATGACGTCGATCACGTAGGGGTCGTACGGCATGCGGAAGTGGCCGGTCAGGTTAGACGGGCACAGATCCTGGAGGACGATGTTTTCTGCACCGGCACCGCGGAGCGCGATGTTCGAGGACGGCTGGATCATCTCGTCGACAGTGGACCCGATGGTCGTGTAGCGCACTCCGGGTACGGTGTCACCGCCGGCGTTGAGGGTGTTCAACATATCCGACCCTTGCATCTGCTCGCGGACAGCTCGCGAAAAGACGTCTTCGACAAAGTCTTCTCCGCCGGGGATCGCACGGACAATGGGAACCAACCCGAACATCACCCCACCGTAGGTCGGCGAAGCCAAACCGACCCAATGATCGACGTAGGCGTCGCCGCCCATCTTGTTGACGTAGTACCGCGTCACCGTCGCGCCTTGGGAGTAGCCGATCACGTCGACCTTGTCCGCTCCGGTCGCGGTCAGCACCTGATCGACGAAAGAACCGAACGCGGTGGCACTACCGACTATGTCGCCGACGCCGTAGGTCTCGTGTACGACGTCCCCGTCTACTTCTTTGATCGCACCGCCGTAATTGAGGGCGAAGACGCAGTAGCCGTCAGCTGCCAGTGCCGGCGACAGGGCCGCCCAATCCGCGTACGCCTCGGTGTCGGTTCCGTGGGCGAGTACAACCGGTCGGGGATGCGTGGCGGAAGGCTCACAGCCGAAATCGTTCGATCCGGCAGGTGCGGATGCTGGATGAGCATGCGCATATGCCGTAGCAACGGAACGGGTCGCCTGACCCGGACCGACGTCGAGAGGAACGTCCATCGCGTCGGCACTCGCAGACGGAAGCGTCGGTGCGGCACCCGATATAGCCGACGGTGCTCCGATCAGCAGCGCCACTGCTACCGAAAATGTCAGTCCCACAGACCGTTTGACGCCAGACATTGTTCCTGCTCCTGCTCTGATCCTACGAGGGAGCTGACCGTAACACCAGAAACTTCGAGGCGCATACCCTACCGAACAGTAGGTATCCGACGTCTCAATTGCCGCCTTCATCGGCGTCATCACCGGCAAGCACTCGGTAGAGCGATTTGCGCGCCTCGACAAGCACGTCGGCTGCGGCCTTGACCTGCGCTGGTGTGCCTACAGCAGCCACTTGACCGGCCGCGCCCATCAGCTGGCCGATCAGTTCTCGAAGGTCCTGCTCCGGCTCCCCTACGCTGAGACGAACGTCATCCCACGGCGCCCCGAGATCGGCGCGATGTTCCTCGACGTACGCGACGCCTTCTTCTGTCAGCTTGGCGGTCTTGCGGCCGGCAACCTTTTCGATGATCACCAGTCCTTCGTCCTCGAGCTGGGACAGCGCGGGATAAATCGAACCCGGACTCGGCTTCCAGACGCCGCCGCTGCGCTCGACGATCTGCTGAATCAATTCGTAGCCGTGCATCGGCTCTACCGCGATCAACAGCAGAATCGCAGCGCGCACATCTCCTCGACGACCTCGTCCGCCACGTCCTCGCCCGCGACCGAACTGAGCGCCCGGACCGAAGCCGGGGCCGGGTCCGCCGTCTGGACCGAAACGCCCCCGCCGGTGGCCTCTGCGTGGCATGTCACCGAAGCCCGGCCGCTCGTGCGGTCGACCGCGTCGTCCACCGTCTCGATCGCCGGGACCATCGCCCGACGCGCCGTCGTCCGTCGGGACCCACATCACAAATGGTGGCCGTTGCTCACGGCCGAAACCGCCGAAGAAACCGCGCCGGCCGAACATCCCCTCGTTCGGGAAACTTGCATCCATCGTCGAACCTCCATCACTATCGTTGATAGTTCGACGATATATCGTCATATCGGGTAGCGCAAGGATTCCTCCGACAACTCGAAACTCAGCCGATGCGGCGTGGGTCGATCTGAATGCGGACCGGACCCGAAGACTTCCGCGCACTGCGCGCGGCCCTCGCATGTGCCAGAGCGTCCGCAAGGCCGCGACCGTCCTTGCGTGGAACGCGGACCAGCATTCGCTCCGGCGCGACACCGCTCTCGTCCTCACCGGAATACGGAAGCCTCTCCCCCGCAGGCAGTTCCACTGGTCCGAGCAGTACAGCACTTGCCGGCAGATCAGCTGAATCCACCAACTCCGCAATTGCCGCGGATCCACCGTCGATCGCAGCCATGTGAACGGCCGGAGGAAAGCCGACCTCGTCTCGCTCCTCGAATTGAGACTGTGCGTGCCCCACTGGATCCCATCGGACCAACGCCTGCACCGTCGGGATACCCGAGTCTGCGACAACCACAACTTCACCGCCTTCGGACAGCGGAATCACCATGGCAGCAGCCGACATCCAGCGTCTGAGTGTTTCCTCGGCGGCGCGAAGATCGGGCCGGCCGAGCAGTGCCCAGCCGTCGAGCAAGAGCGCGGCGCCGTAGCCGCCGGTCATCACCGGCTCCGCACCCACTGTCGAGACCACCAACGCGGGCCCGTGTGGCAGTTCCTTGACCACATCACTGCCCCCGGACAGAACAACTTTCACACCGGGAAACGCCCGCCCGAGTTCTTCGGCGGTCCGGCCGGCACCGACCACCACCGCGCGCAACGCTTTCGCCCCGCACGCGTGACATCGGTAGGCGGCATCGGCAACCCCGCACCAGCGGCACGCCGGTGTCCCGGCGCCGTCGGGACCTGCCGCAGCGGGAAGAGCCAGTGGGCCGTTGCACCGACGGCACCGTGCCGGGGCACGGCACTTTCCGCAGGCCAGGGTCGGTACGTACCCCCGCCGAGGCACCTGCACCAGGACTCCGTTGCCCTCACCCAGAGCGCGCCGGGCGGCCGCGAATGCAATAGCGGGCAAACGAGCCGCTCTGGCTCCCGGATCGCGGGCCAAGGCTTGATCGCTGTCGGCAAGCGCGGTGATCTTGGGTGCGTGGGCACGAACGACGTCCCGCGTAGCGACCAGATCGTGCGCCCATCCCGAGTCGACGAGTACCTGCGCTTCTGCCGTACGGGAGAACCCACCGATCACGACGGCGCACCCGGCGACGTAGCCACGCAGGACGGCAACTTCGCGGGCATGTGGATACGGCGACCGCGGCTCGGACAAGTTGTCGTCGCCGTCGTCCCAGACGACGACAAGACCGGTCTCGGGCGTCGGCGCAAAAACAGCACTCCGTGTGCCGACGACGATCCGGGCGGTCCCGCGCAGTGCAGCGAGCCACCTCCGATATCGCATGGCCGGCCCCAGGCCCGCGGACAGACCTACCACCGCATCCGCTCCGGAGAGTTCGGTACAAGCGGCGACGACGCGGTCCAGGTCGCGTTGATCGGGCACAACCAGGATCGCGGATTTACCACTTGCCGCTACGGCCCCGGCCAGTTCGGCCAGGCGCAGTGGCCAGTTTTCACCAGGCAACGCCTGCCAGACCGCACGCGGGCTTTTCGACTCGCGAATGGCGGACAGGAAGGCGTCACCGAATCTGTAGAGATGCCAACCATTTTCGATCGCTTCAGGAGCGGACGGTGACTCGGCGGGCTCCCACGGTTCCGCCTCGACCTTCGCGTGGCGCGGCGGTACCGCCAAACGGAGAACATCGGCGCGGGTTCCGGCATAACGCTCCGCCACACGATCGACGACTTGCGCGATTTCGGCCGTCAAGACCCGCTCGGACGAGATGACGCGTTCGAGCCAGCCGAACTTCCCCTGATGGTCACTGGTCGCCTCGCGCGAGACGATGAAACCGTCCACCAGACGACCAGCGAAGCGGATGCGCACCCGGACTCCGGGCTGCGCATCCACTTCGAGTTCACGAGGAACGAGGTAGTCGAATTCACGGTCGAGGTGAGCGAGCGGGAGCATCGGCAGCACCCGGGCGACCGGATCGACTTCTGCCGCTACTCTTTCCGCGCCCACCCGCGCCCCGTCTGTACGTCAGTGATCAGAGACCAGCTGCGCTACGCAGCTTGTCGGCGCGATCGGTGCTCTCCCACGGGAGGTCGATATCGGTGCGACCGAAGTGACCGTATGCCGCCGTCTGCGCGTAGATCGGGCGCAGCAGGTCGAGGTCGCGGATGATCGCTCCCGGACGCAGGTCGAAGATCTCGGTGATCGCCTTCTGGATCCGTGCCGGATCGGTCTTCTCGGTGCCGAAGGTTTCAACGAAGAGTCCGACCGGAGCTGCCTTGCCGATGGCGTAGGCGACCTGAACCTCGATGCGGTCGGCCAGACCTGCGGCAACAGCGTTCTTGGCCACCCAGCGCATGGCGTAGGCAGCGCTGCGGTCGACCTTTGACGGGTCCTTGCCGGAGAACGCGCCGCCACCGTGGCGAGCCATTCCGCCGTAGGTGTCGACGATGATCTTGCGGCCGGTCAAACCGGCGTCACCCATCGGGCCACCGAGGACGAACTTGCCCGTCGGGTTCACCAACAGACGAACATCGGAGGTGTCGAGATCGGTGAGGTTGACGTCGGTCAGCACCGAGTGAAGCACCTTCTCGCGAAGATCGGGCGTCAACAGGTTGTCGAGGTCGATGTCAGCGGCATGCTGGGTGGAGATGACCACGGTGTCGAGACGGACAGCCTTGTCACCGTCGTACTCGATGGTGACCTGGGTCTTGCCGTCCGGGCGCAGGTACGGCAGCACGCCGGACTTACGGACCTCGGTCAACCGGCGAGAGAGACGATGAGCCAGCGCGATGGGCAGCGGCATCAGTTCCGGCGTGTCGGTGGTGGCGTAGCCGAACATCAGGCCCTGGTCGCCCGCACCCTGACGGTCGATCTCGTCGTCGCTGATTCCGTCGACGCGAGCCTCGTGCGAGTGATCGACACCCTGCGCGATCTCGGGCGACTGGGCGCCGATCGCGACGTTGACGCCGCAGGAGTTACCGTCGAAGCCCTTTGCGGAGCTGTCGTAGCCGATTTCGAGGACCGTGTCGCGCACGATCTTCGGAATGTCCGCGTACGCAGTGGTCGTGACCTCACCGGCTACGTGAACCTGGCCGGTGGTGACCAGTGTCTCGACGGCCACGCGGGCGCGCGGGTCCTGGGTGAGCAGCGCGTCGAGGATCGAGTCGCTGATCGCGTCACAGATCTTGTCCGGGTGCCCCTCGGTGACGGACTCGCTGGTGAATAGCCGACTGCCGGACTTGCTCACAGATCTCCCTCTCGACGACTGAGTTCTTGACTACAGCTTATTGAAGTATCCGAATCACCGTTCGGTGACCGTTTTGTCATGCTTTGTTAGCTGGGGGCTGAGCCGACGATAACGGTTGGACCGCCTGCGCAACACCCTTGTACTCACCCGATTATCGTGGGGTAACTCTCACCACCGGGCGCGTGTCGCTACTCGGGAAAAAGCTTGACCAGGGCGTCGAGTACTCGACTGGCCATCAAAGCCTTGGATCCGTGTTCGAGAGCGGACTCCGAGCCGTCGGAACCGAGCAGCCAACCGTCGTTGTGATCGACCTCGAACGCCTTGCCCTCGCCGACCGCATTGACCACGAGGAGATCGCAACCTTTGCGGGCAAGCTTGGAGCGGGCATAGGTGAGTACGTCACCATGGGCGTCACCGGTCTCAGCGGCGAATCCGACGATCACCGTTCGAGCATCCAAGTCGCCGTCACGACGCGCTTCGACGAGACCGGCGAGGATGTCGGCATTTCTGGTGAGGCTGATCGAGTCGGGTTCGTTTGCGCCCTTCTTGATCTTGCTGCCTTCGACGGTGGTGGGGCGGAAGTCCGCGACAGCCGCAGCCATGACGACTCCGTCGTGTCCCGGTGCGTGCTTTTCCACTGCCAACCGGAGATCTTCGGCCGTCTTGATGTGCACGACGTCGACAGCGGCGGGGTCGGCGAGATCAGCCGTGTACCCGGCGATCAGTGTCACGTGCGCGCCGCGTTGCGCGGCAAGACGGGCGAGCGCGTAGCCCTGCTTGCCCGAGCTGCGATTACCGAGAAAGCGCACGGGATCGAGCGGCTCGCGAGTACCGCCGGCGGTGACCAGAATGCGGCGACCCTCCAGGTCGCGCGGCAACGCGTCCGAGCGCTCGAGGAGCAACGATGCCAACCCGACGATCTCGTCGGGTTCGGGAAGTCGACCGGCTCCGGTGTCTTTCCCTGTCAAACGCCCGGAGGCAGGTTCGATCACGTGGACGCCGCGCGAACGCAGTGTCGCCACGTTCGAGACCGTTGCGGGGTGCTCCCACATCTCGGTGTGCATTGCTGGGGCGAAGACGACCGGACAGCGCGCGGTCAACAAAGTGGCCGTCAACAGGTCGTCTGCGCGACCCATGACCGCTCGCGCCATCAGATCAGCGGTTGCCGGCGCGATGACGACCAGATCGGCTTCCTGTCCGAGACGGACATGCGGAACCTGCGGGACGTCGTTGAAGACGCCGGTGTGAACCGGGTTGCCGGAGAGTGCTTCGAACGTCGCGCGCCCGACGAACTCCAGAGCGGATTCAGTCGGAATCACGCGGACGTGATGACCGCTCTCGGTGAAGCTGCGGATGATCGAGCACGCCTTGTAGGCGGCGATACCCCCACCGACACCGACGACAATGCGCTTACGTATCGATGTGGGCGCGTCGGACACTCCCCCGACACCCGAACGAGGTTCGGGTGCGGCAGATGTGGTGCTCACTCGCCTTCGGTGTGCTCGAGGAGATCAGCGTGGATTTCACGCAACGCGATGGACAGCGGCTTTTCCTGCAGACCGGGCTCGACCAGAGGTCCGACGTATTCGAGGATGCCGTCACCGAGCTGGTTGTAGTAGTCGTTGATCTGGCGCGCGCGCTTGGCCGAGTAGATGACCAGGGCGTACTTGGAAGAGGTGCGTTCGAGCAACTCGTCGATCGGCGGGTTGGTGATGCCGAGCGGGGTGTCGTAGGCAGGCAGAGCGCCCTGACCTGCTGCGGACGCGGCTGAAGTGCTGCTCACTCTTGTGTCTCCTGAATTAGATCTTCATTGAAGAACTAGTTTTATCGATCCGGATATCTGAGAAACGGGGTGGAAATCGGTTCCCGAATGGTGCGGAATCAGTTCCCAACCAACAAGGATACCAACTCATCGCAAGCACGGCTTACATCCTCGTTCACGATGACCGTGTCGAACTCGTCCTGTGCGGCCAATTCCACTCGGGCCGTCTCGAGTCGGCGCGCCACGACGTCTTCCGTTTCGGTTCCACGTCCGGTCAGCCGTTGCACCAGAACGTCCCAGCTCGGTGGAGCCATGAACACCAACAGAGCCTCGGGCATCGCCTTGCGGACAGCTCGTGCTCCGGCGAGATCGACCTCGACGAGAACGGGCTTTCCAGCTTCGAGCGCTTCTTCGACCGGAGCTGCGGGGGTGCCGGAGCGCTGCAGGCCGCCGTGGATTTCCGCCCATTCGAGAAGTTCACCGGAGTCGATCATCCGTTGAAATTCTTCACGGGAGGTGAATCGGTAGTCCTTGCCGTCCACTTCACCTGGACGGGGATCGCGAGTGGTCGCCGAAACACTGAAAACGAGTTCAGGCAACCGAGTTCTCAGCTCGCGAACGACGCTGGACTTACCGACAGCCGAAGGGCCGGCCAGTACAACCAGCCGACCCCTCCGCACTGCGGTCTTGCTCTCTGACACTGTTGCGTCAGCAATCATCAGACACTGCCGCGTCAGCAATCATCACTTGTCGGCTCAGGCCTCGAAGTCAAACTTGGTGAGCAGAGCCTTGCGCTGCCGATCACCGAGGCCACGAAGGCGACGGGTCGGTGCAATCTCCAGCTCGGTCATGATCTCCTGAGCCTTGACCTTGCCCACCTTGGGCAGCGCCTCGAGCAGTGCCGAAACCTTCATCTTGCCCAAGATTTCGTTGTCTTCGGCGTCCTTGAGGACCTGCTTGAGGTCGGTGCCGCCACGCTTCAGGCGCTCCTTGAGCTCAGCCCTGGCCTTGCGGGCAGCAGCTGCCTTCTCCAAAGCAGCAGCGCGCTGCTCATCAGTCAACTGGGGAAGGGCCACGGTTCCTCCGTCTCGTCGTGTGCAAATTTTGTCTATTCCGCTGATAACCAGCAGCGATAGCGACCGTACTCACGCCTGGCGCGAATTGCTAACCCACCCCCCGCGGTCCGATGCAGATCGCGGTGGGTTATGCGCGTCGAATCGATGTCACGGATCGTCACCGTTTTCGGCTGGATCGAGACGAATTCGACGCCACACGAACGTGCGTACAGTACCGAAATAGACTGTAACACAATGTATTTCGACCCATAGCGTGCGACACCCCCGTGCGAGTGTGCGAAATCGTTACCTGCGGGAATGAACGTGGTCGCCGACACATCCAAAATTTTCGAGCATTTTCGACGCCTATGCGCGTGTCGCGGCCCGTTTTCAGGTCTGCAGCGACGATTTCGGATCGCCGGCGTCGACCGTCTCGGGTTCGATGCGACTCACGCCGGGGGCGGCCAGAGCGAGCACTACCGCGAGGCTCGCCCAGAGCAATGAATTCTCCAGCACGAAGCCGACTACCGGGATATCCATGTCCGCGCCGACTCGAGGAAGCCGAAACAGCACTACGACAGCGGTGAGACCGATCGCGATCCAGGACCACACAGGGACCGATCGAGTGCCCTCCCCCACGCCCGACTTGATCGGAACGAGGAGTACACCCACCGCCGGCACCAACCACACGAAGTGGTGCGTCCAGGCAATGGGAGTCACGATTGCCGCCAGCAGAGCCACCACCGTGAAACCGGCGAGATCGCCCCGCAGGCGCTGAGCGCGCCGCGTCGCGACAATTCCGAGGACACCCAACACCGCACAGGCGACGAGCCATGCCGGACCCACCAGGCCCTCGGGAAGTAGCCGCAAGGCCATTCCACGCACGGACTGGTTACCGAACACGGACGGGTCACCGACGGCGACGCGCCCCGAGAGTGAGGCGATGTCGCCGAAGTAGTCGATCGTCTGGCGCGGGAGAACCGCAAAGCCCAGAGCCGTGGCGCCGAGGAAGCCGGCGAGGCCGCCCGCAACTGCTTTCCAGCGCCCGGTGATCACGTAGTAACCGATGTAGACGAGTGGCACCAGTTTGACCGCGCCGGCGATCCCCACCAGCACACCCTCGGGAATCCACCGTGGTCGAGCCAGCACGTCGATCAAGCACAGGAGAGTCAGAAACAACCCGACCTGGCCGTACCCGAGGTGATCGGAGATCGGCGATGCCGCCGTCCACAGGACCAGGAAACCCACGTAGACGACGACTGGCCGCTTACGTGTGAACGGGACTTCGCGATAGCTGAGCACGATGATCGCGGCCAGCATCAGGAGGCTGACGAAACTCCATCCCCACTGGACCGCACCCCAGGAACCCAGGGCGACTGGAACGGCGACGAGCGCAGCGAAGGGCGGATACGTGAACGGCAGTCTCGCGTTGAACGACTCGTCGTACAGGTTCGAGCCGTCGAGGACGGCCTGACCCGCCGTCCGGTACACGGCGAGATCGTCGCCGTGTACGCCGGTGACGGATTGGAACCCGGTGGCCAGCAGCGCGCACGCCGCGACGAGAAGTCCGATCTGCCACCAACGATTCACCGACGGACGGTACCACCGGGTTCCACCGCTCGAACGAGCCTCGAGGTCACTCACGGATCAGTTCGCCAATGCGGCTTCGATCTCGTCTCGGTCACGCATTGCTGCCTCCCGAAGTGCCGATACCGAAGGACCATGCTTGAGCACCCCACGGGAAGTGTTCGGCAGCAGGAGCTCGGTCGATCCCGCGAAGATGTCTGCGAGATCCGCTGCCGTCGCACCCTGAGCGCCGAGTCCCGGAGCGAGAATCGGGCCGTTGAACTGCGACAGGTCCAGACCGTGGTCCCGAGTTGCACCGACCACCAGTCCGACGGTGTCACGGCCGTCGCCGTTCGCATCGACCGCAGCGTCGACGATCGACTGAGCCACGCTCACACCGTCAGTCGACGACTGTTGAAGTACGCCGCCTTCCGGATTGGAGGTTCGTGCCAGGACGAAGATCCCGCGGGCGTTCTGCCGTGCCAGTTCGAGTGTCGGAGTCAGCGCCCCGAATCCCAGGTACGGCGAAACGGTGACCGAGTCGGAGGCCAACGGCGAATCACCCAACCAGGCTTGCGCGTACGCGTCCATCGTCGAACCGATGTCACCGCGCTTGGCATCCGCGACGACCAGAGTTCCCGCATCGCGAAGAACCGAGATGGTCCGCTCCAACACGGCGAAGCCGGCGCTGCCGTAAGCCTCGAAGAACGCGACCTGAGGTTTGACCAGTCCGACCTCACCGGTGAAGGCCTCGACGCAGATCTCGGCGAAAGTCTCGAGACCTTCGGCCGTACGCGGCAGTCCCCACGCGTCGAGAAGCGCGGGATGCGGGTCGATACCGACGCACAGCCGCCCCCGGTCCGCGATCGCGGACCGGAGACGCTGCCCCCAACTGTGACTCACGACTGCTGTGCCGGCTGACGAAGACCTGCGTGCAATTCCTGCAGGGAGTGAACTCCGATGTCGCCGCGAATGGCTGCTTCGATGCCCTGCACGGCAGCCGAGGCGCCCTGCACCGTCGTGATGCACGGGATGTTCGACGCAACCGCTGCGCTTCGGATCTCGTAGCCGTCGACACGCGGGCCGTTGTTGCCGTACGGCGTGTTGATGACCATGGCGACCTCGCCGCTGCGGATCTGGTCGACGATGGTCTCGGCACCGGCCGGAACATCTTCACCCGACTGCTTGTACACCTGCTTGCACTCGATACCGTTGCGCCGCAAAACATCTGCGGTTCCTTCGGTGGCAAGAATGGTGAATCCGAGGTCTGCCAGGCGCTTGACCGGGAAGATCAGCGAACGCTTGTCCTTGTTGGCGACCGAGACGAACACCGCGCCCGTGGTGGGCAACGAACCGTAGGCGGCAGTCTGCGACTTGGCAAAAGCCGTACCGAAGTCGAAGTCGATTCCCATGACTTCACCGGTGGACTTCATTTCCGGGCTGAGCAAGGTATCCACGCCGGTACCGTCGGCGCGGCGGAAGCGGTTGAACGGCAACACAGCTTCCTTGACCGCGATCGGTGCACCGGCCGGGGTGTTTCCGCCGTCGCCCTTCGCCGGCAGAATGCCGCTCGCACGCAGTTCCGCGATGGATTCGCCGAGCATGACGCGGGCGCATGCCTTGGCCAGCTGGACGGCCGTCGCCTTGGACACGAACGGAACCGTGCGGCTGGCGCGGGGATTTGCTTCCAGCACGTAGAGGATGTCGTCCTTGAGGGCGTACTGGACGTTGAGCAGGCCCTTGACGCCGATGCCCTTCGCGAGAGCCTCGGTGGAGCGGCGGACGTTCTCGAGATCCGCCCGGCCCAGAGTGATGGGCGGGAGCGCACACGCCGAGTCACCGGAGTGAATGCCGGCTTCCTCGATGTGCTCCATGACGCCGCCGAGGTACACCTCGGTGCCGTCACACAGAGCGTCGACGTCGATCTCGACCGCGTCTTCGAGGAAGCGGTCGACCAGGACCGGACGATCGTCGGAGATCTCCGTGGCGCGCGAGATGTAGTCGGCGAGGGAAGCCTCGTCGTAGACGATCTCCATGCCGCGTCCACCGAGCACGTACGACGGACGCACCAGCACCGGGTAGCCGATGCCTGCTGCGATCTCGCGGGCGCCGTCGAACGTGGTGGCGGTACCGAACTTCGGTGCGGGCAGACCGGCTTCGGTCAGTACGCGACCGAATTCGCCGCGGTCCTCCGCCAGGTCGATGGCTGCGGGGCTGGTTCCCACGATGGGGACGCCGGCAGCTTCGAGACGCTTCGCCAGTCCGAGCGGGGTCTGGCCGCCGAGCTGGACGATGACGCCGGCAACGGTGCCCGACTGCGCCTCCGCGCGGTAGACCTCGAAGACGTCCTCGAACGTCAGCGGCTCGAAGTACAGGCGATCAGCGGTGTCGTAGTCCGTGGAGACGGTCTCGGGGTTGCAGTTGACCATGACGGTCTCGTACCCGGCCTCGGACAGCGTCTGCGCCGCGTGGACACACGAGTAGTCGAACTCGATGCCCTGACCGATGCGGTTGGGGCCGGATCCGAGGATCAGAACCTTGGGTCGCTCGGTCTGCGGAGCAACTTCGGACTCGGCCTCGGGATCGAGCTCGTAGGTCGAGTAGTGGTACGGCGTCTTGGCCTCGAACTCTGCGGCGCAGGTGTCGACGGTCTTGTAGACAGGGCGCACGCCCAGCTGATCACGCAGAGCGCGAACGGCGTCCTCACCTGCGTGCGTGTCACCACCGAGTTCGGGGCGCAGAGCCGCGATCTGGCGGTCCGAGATGCCGTGGTACTTGGCCTGACGCAGGGAAGCCTCGTCGAAAGACTCTGCAGCGCGCAGCTTTTCACCGAGCTCGTGAATCTGCTGGAACTGGTCGAGGAACCACGGATCGATCTTGGTGGCGTCGAAGAGCTGCTCGACAGTTGCGCCGAGCGCGAATGCCTTCTCGATGCCGTACATGCGGCCGTCCTGCGGAACGCTCAGATCGGCGAGCAGTGCATCCAGGCTCTCTGTCTCGATGTCGGCGCCGGTCCAGTAACCCGCACGCTTGGTCTCGAGCGAACGCATGACCTTGCCGAAAGCCTCGGTGAAGTTGCGGCCGATGCTCATGGCCTCGCCCACCGACTTCATCGTGGTGGTCAGAGTTCCGTCGGCACCGGGGAACTTCTCGAAAGCGAACCGCGGAGCCTTGACGACGACGTAGTCGAGCGTCGGCTCGAAGCAAGCCGGGGTTTCCTTGGTGATGTCGTTGACGATCTCGTCGAGCGTGTAGCCGATGGCAAGCTTGGCCGCCATCTTCGCGATCGGGTAACCGGTCGCCTTCGACGCCAGAGCCGACGAGCGGGAGACACGCGGGTTCATCTCGATGACGACCAGGCGGCCGTCCTTCGGGTCCATCGCGAACTGGATGTTGCAGCCGCCGGTGTCGACGCCCACCTCACGCAGAATGTCGATGGAAAGGTCGCGCATCGCCTGGTACTCGCGGTCGGTCAGCGTCATCGCCGGGGCGACGGTGACCGAGTCTCCGGTGTGGACACCGACCGGGTCGACGTTCTCGATGGAGCAGACGATCACGACGTTGTCGCGACTGTCACGCATGAGCTCGAGTTCGTATTCCTTCCAACCGAGGATGGATTCCTCGATCAGGACGTTCGCCGTCGGCGACGCGGCCAGACCGCCACCGGCGATGCGGTTGAGATCGTCGACGTCGTACGCCATGCCGGAACCGAGGCCGCCCATGGTGAAGGACGGACGCACGACAACCGGGTAACCGAGTTCGGCGACCGTGGCGTGTACTTCGTCCATCGTGTAGCAAACTGCGGACTTCGCGGATTCGCCACCGACCTTGGCGACGATGTCCTTGAACTTCTGGCGATCCTCGCCGCGCTGGATGGCGTCGAAGTCGGCGCCGATCAGTTCGACGTCGTACTTCTCGAGGATGCCCTGCTCGTGCAGCGCCACTGCGGCGTTGAGCGCAGTCTGACCGCCGAGCGTCGCGAGGACGGCGTCGATCTTGTTGCCCTGCAAGGCTTCCTTGGCGATGACCTTCTCGAGGAACTCGGCCGTGATCGGCTCGACGTACGTGGCGTCGGCGAACTCGGGGTCCGTCATGATGGTGGCCGGGTTGGAGTTGACCAGGCTGACGCGCAGGCCCTCCTCCTGGAGGACGCGGCAGGCCTGGGTGCCCGAGTAGTCGAACTCGCAGGCCTGACCGATGACGATCGGACCGGAGCCGATTACCAGGATGTGCTTGAGATCTGTACGGCGTGGCATTAGTTCTTGACTCCGGTTTCTTTCCGTGCGGAGAGCAGGCTGGTGAAGCGGTCGAAGAGGTACGCGGCGTCGTGCGGGCCGGCTGCCGCCTCGGGGTGGTACTGCACCGAGAAGGCCGAATCGTCCAGCAGGCGAACACCTTCGACGGCTCCGTCGTTGGCGCAGGTGTGGCTGACCACCGCGCGGCCGAACGGGGTGTCGAATTCCTGACCGGCTTCGCCTTCGAGCGCGAAGCCGTGGTTCTGAGCGGTGATCGCGATGCGACCGGTCTGATGCTCGATCACCGGGATGTTGATTCCGCGGTGGCCGAACTTCATCTTGTAGGTGCTCAGGCCCAGGGCGCGGCCCAGGATCTGGTTGCCGAAGCAGATACCGAACAGCGGCAAGCCCTGTCCGATGACCTCTTTCGTGAGGTGGACTGCGCCGTCGGCGGTGGCTGGGTCACCGGGACCGTTGGAGAGGAACACTCCGTCGGCCTTCAGGTCGAGGATCTGTTCGAGACTCGCGTTGGACGGCAACACGTGGACGCGAATACCGCGCTCGGCGAACATGCGCGGGGTGTTGGTCTTGATACCGAGGTCGATGGCGGCAACCGTGTACAGCGCCTCCCCGCCCTTCGGCTCGACGACGTAGCCGCTGGTGGTGCTGACCTCACCGGCAAGATCGGCGCCGAGCATGGTCGGCTGATCCTGAACCCGTCGGACCAGTTCGTCATCGGCGGCGATGGCTTCACCGGAAAAAATTCCGGCCTTCATCGAACCGCGAGTACGCAGGTGGCGAACCAGGGCGCGGGTGTCGATCCCGGCGATTCCGACGATGCCCTGCTCTTCGAGCTTGGCCTGGAGCGAACCGGTTGCACGCCAGCTCGAGGTGACGCGCGAGGGGTCACGAACGACGTACCCGGCAACCCAGATCTTGGCGCCGGCACGCTCGCCGGTCGGTCCGACCGACTCG
This sequence comes from Rhodococcus sp. C3V, assembly GCF_029269915.1. Classification (NCBI taxonomy): domain Bacteria; kingdom Bacillati; phylum Actinomycetota; class Actinomycetes; order Mycobacteriales; family Nocardiaceae; genus Rhodococcus; species Rhodococcus sp. C3V. Next base: position 60,670 of record NZ_JARJBE010000006.1, on the reverse strand, counting down.
TCGTCTTCGTCGTTCCAGCCGGTGTTGCCGATCTGCGGTGCGGTGGAGACGACGATCTGGCGGTGGTAGCTGGGATCGGTGAGCGTTTCCTGGTAGCCGGTCATTCCGGTGCTGAACACCGCTTCGCCCAGGGTCTGTCCAACCGCACCGAAGGTGGTTCCGCGGAACACCCGTCCGTCTTCGAGGACCAGTACTGCGGGGCTGTTGTCAAAGCCGCTCATGCGTTCTTTCCGTTCTGCTCGATGTCGCCAGAGCTTGCGTCTTCGTTGTCATTCGTCTTGTTCGAAGCGGTCTTGTTCGAAGCAGTCACCGGCTTGACCCAGTCCGGATAAACCGTCTTGTCGTCACCGCGCACGCCCGTGTCGATCTCGGTTCCGCTCGGCAATTCCCAGCGAATCACCAGGACGCCGTCCTTGCTCATGACCTTGCCGGCAAGACCGTTCTCCGTGCGGATCGCGCGGATCGACTTCTCCGGAATCCAGATGGCCGACGCGCCGTCACGCTCGACCAGAATTCCGCCGCTGTAGCGGCTGATCTCGCAGGTGGCGCGGAAACCGAGGTCGCCGACGGCGATTCGGTCCTGCCAACTGGGTGCGATGGTGCTGCCGACGTACAGGCCGGTGGTCGGCAGGACGAGCAGTTCACCCAGGGTTGCCGGTACCGTCGGCAGTTCGCCGATCTTGTCTTTCTGGCGTCGAGCGCGTCCACGCCAGCCGACGTACATCAGGCCGATCATCGCGACCCAGAAGATCGCCAGACCGATGATCCACAGTGCTCTGTCCATGACGCGCTACTCCTCGCTACTCCGCAGCCGCACATTCCCGTCGTGTGCGGTGATGCGGCCACGTAACAGTGTGGTCGTGACCCGAGCGGGCAATGTCATCGACTCGTACGGAGTGTTATGCGCGACACTCGCCAGGTCGGGACCGTGGACCGTCCACTCGGCCGACGGATCGACCAATGTCAGGTTCGCGGGCTCCCCCACCTCGATGGGACGGCCCTGATCGTCGAGGCCCACGATTGCCGCGGGGCGCTCGCTCATGACCCGGGCAACACCGCGCCAGTCCAGCAGGCCGGGCTGGACCATCGTCTGCACGATGATCGAGAGTGCGGTCTCGAGGCCGAGCATTCCGGGGCGAGCGGCTGCGAACTCGCAGCACTTGTCCTGCTCGGCGTGCGGAGCATGGTCGGTCGCGACGCAGTCGATGATTCCCTCGGCCAGACCTTTGCGCAGCGCGGCAACATCACTGGCCTCACGCAAGGGCGGGTTGACCTTGTTGATCGCGTCGTACGTTTCGAGCCGTGAATCGTCGAGGAGCAGGTGATGCGGGGTGACCTCGGCGGTGATCGAAATCCCTTGGCTGCGAGCCCACTTCACGAGTTCGACGGTTCCGGCGGTGGAGGCGTGGCAGATGTGAACGCGGGCGCCGGCGTCACGCGCGAGCAGTGCGTCGCGGGCCACGATCGATTCTTCGGCTGCGCGCGGCCATCCGGCCAGGCCGAGACGCGCGGCCGTGGGTCCCTCGTGGGCGACCGCACCGACGGTCAAGCGCGGCTCTTCCGCGTGCTGGGCGATCAGGACGCCCAGTGAGCTGGAGTATTCGAGCGCGCGACGCATGATCAGTGGGTCGTAGACGCAGTGGCCGTCGTCGGAGAACATCTTGACCTTGCCGACGCCTGCGGCCATGGTCGCCATCTCGGCGAGTTGCTTGCCTTCCAGGCCTGCTGTGACTGCGCCGACGGGGTGGACGTCGACGAGGCCGACTTCCTGCCCGCGTCGCCAGACGTGATCGGTGATGACCACCGAATCGGCGACGGGACTCGTGTTGGCCATCGCGAAGACCGCGGTGTATCCACCCAGAGCCGCTGCCGAGCTTCCGGTTTCGATGGTCTCTGTGTCTTCGCGGCCGGGCTCACGCAGATGTGTGTGCAGGTCCACGAAGCCGGGAAGCAGGATCTGCCCGCCGGCATCGATCACCTCGGATGCCGTGGCCGGATCGAGGTCCACGCCGATCTCGAGGATCGTGCCGTCGCCGACGAGTACGTCGGTGGGCTCACCTTCTCCGTAGATCAGGACTCCGCGGAGCAGGACACTCACGGGTGATTCTCCGTTCTCGTTTCTGGTCACAGCGCACCGTCCTCCGACCCGACCAGCAGTCGGAACAAGACAGCCATGCGCATGTGTACGCCGTTGGTAACCTGTTGCAGTACAGCAGTTTTGGAGGAATCGGCAACGGCGGATGCAATCTCCATGCCGCGCAGCATCGGGCCGGGGTGCAGGACCACCGCGTGATCGGCCAGCATCGCCAGCCGCTTCTCGGACAGGCCGTAGTTGATCGAGTACTCGCGCTGCGACGGGAAGAAGCCACCGTTCATGCGTTCGGCCTGAACCCGCAGCATCAGCACCGCGTCGAGTCCGGGCAGTTCCGCGTCGAGCGAATGCGAAACCGTGACCGGCCACGTGTGCGCACCGACCGGCAGCAGTGTCGGCGGCGCAACAAGAACAACCTCGGCACCGAGCATCGAGAGCAGCAGTGCGTTGGAGCGGGCGACACGGCTGTGCAGGATGTCGCCGACGATGGCGATCCGCTTGCCCTCGATGTCGCCGAGACGCTGGCGAAGGGTCAAAGCGTCGAGAAGCGCCTGAGTGGGGTGCTCGTGCGTGCCGTCACCTGCGTTGATGACTGCCGGGCCACCGTCGTCGGCCGCTCCGGTCCACTTTGCGATCTGGTGGGCGGCGCCCGAAGCCGGGTGGCGCACGATGAGTGCGTCGGCACCGGCCGCGCGCAGGGTCATCGCGGTATCGCGCAGGGATTCACCTTTGGACACCGAGGAACTGGATGCGCTGACATTGATGACGTCGGCACTCATCCATTTGCCTGCCACCTCGAAAGACACCCGGGTGCGCGTCGAGTTCTCGAAGAACACCGTCATGACCGTGCGTCCGCGCAGCGTCGGGAGCTTGCGTACCTCTCGTCCCAGAAGTGCCTGCTCGAACCGTTCTGCCTCGTCGAGAAGTTCTACCGCGGACTCACGATCGAGGTCCGCGATGGAAAGTAGGTGCTTCACGCGCTCTTACCCCCGGAGATGACTACCGCTTCCCTGCCGTCGTGCTCCTGGAGGAGAACCTTGACGTCCTCGGACCTCGCGGTCGGGACGTTCTTGCCGACGTAGTCGGCGCGCAGCGGGAGTTCGCGGTGACCACGATCCACGAGCACTGCGAGTTGGACCGCGCGGGGGCGGCCCAGATCGCGCAACGCGTCGAGTGCCGAGCGCACGGTGCGACCGGAGAAGAGGACGTCGTCCACGAGAACGACCAGCGCATTGTCGACGCCACCCTCGGGGACGGACGTGCGCTCGAGCGGGCGGTGCGGCTTGTTCCGGAGATCGTCGCGGTAGAGGGTGATGTCGAGAGATCCGATGGGAAGTCGCACACCGGAGAATTCTTCGATCTTGGCGCGCAGTCGCGTGGCGAGGGTGGTTCCACGCGTCGGGATACCGATCAGGACCACACGAGGGGCAGTTCCCTCGGGTCCGTCGAGTGCGGTCTTCTCGATGATCTCGTGAGCGATCCGCGCGATGGTCCGGCCCACATCCTGGGCGGACAACAATTCGCGGGTTTCGCTACCTGCCTCGGCACCGACCGGCGCCTTCGAGTTACCTGGACCTGCAAGATCGGATGGGCGAGACCCTTCGGGCACGCTCATGCAGCGACCTCCTTCTCCGCCTCACTGGACGGATCGTTAAAGGATGTCTGACGGTCCCCACCCTATCAGCCGACAGACCTGATCCCGCCGTGCGAGCAGCGACTCCGACCGGTTGTGTGCAGACACACAACGCGCTCGGTGACACTCGCACGGCGGTGGTGGAACAAAACTTGCTACTCGGTACCCGAATCCGATTCCTGCGCGCGCTGGGAGGTCGCGGCCGCAGCCGATCGAACCTGCGGCGCAACGAGAACGACCTGGCCGAGGATTCCGTTGACGAATCCCGGAGAGTCGTCCGTCGAGAGCTGCTTCGCGAGTTCGACGGCCTCGTCCACGGCGACAACCGGCGGAACGTCCGTCGCGTGGAAGAGCTCCCACACGGCGATACGCAGAATCGCACGGTCGACGGCGGGCAGACGCTCGAGCGTCCAGTCCTGCAGATGCGAGGAGATGACCTGATCGATCCGGTCCAGATTCTCCGCAACGCCGGACACCAACGTGACGGTGTAGGCCGCGACGGGTGCTACCGCGTCGTCCTTGACGGACAGATCGGAACGCTCCGACGCCAGTGCGACCGGATCGAGGTCACGTGCCTCGGCTTCGAAGAGGAAGTCGACGGCACGCTTGCGCGCCTTGTGGCGTGCACCGAGTTTCTTATGTGTGCCGGACACTCAGGAATTCACACGCCCGAGGTAGTTGCCGTCACGGGAATCGACCTTGAGCTTGTCACCGGTGTTGATGAAGAGCGGGACGTTGATCTCGGCACCGGTCTCGAGGGTGGCAGGCTTGGTGCCGCCGGTGGAGCGGTCGCCCTGCAGGCCCGGATCGGTGTGCTTGACGACGAGCTCGACGGTGACCGGAAGCTCGACGAAGAGGGGAACGTCTTCGTGGGTCGCGACCTGGACTGCCATGTTCTCGAGCAGGAAACGCGACTGGTCGCCGACGGTGGATTCGCTGATCGACACCTGGTCGTAGGTGTCGCCGTCCATGAAGATGTAGTCGCTGCCGTCGTGGTACAGGTACGTCATGTCACGACGGTCGACCGTGGCGGTCTCGACCTTCACACCGGCGTTGAACGTCTTGTCCACTACCTTGCCCGAGAGCACGTTCTTGAGCTTGGTGCGCACGAAGGCAGGGCCCTTGCCGGGCTTGACGTGCTGGAACTCGATGATCGTCCACAGCTGGCCTTCGATCTGCAGAACCAGACCATTCTTGAAATCACTGGTGGAAGCCACTTGCTTCGCGTCTCCTAGGGGTCGGGAAACCGTCTCAGACGACGGTAAGGTCTTTTGCGGTCAGTGTGAGCAGCTCTGGCCCCTGCTCACGAACAACGAGCGTGTCCTCGATCCGTACACCTCCGCGCCCGGAGAAGTACACGCCCGGCTCGACGGTCACCGCCGCGCCGGAAAGAAGTGTACCGGTGCCGAGCTTGCCGATCCCCGGTGCTTCGTGGATTTCGAGCCCCACACCGTGGCCGAGGCCGTGCAGGAACAACTCGCCGTAGCCTGCATCGTCGATCACCGCACGGGCGACGGCGTCGACTGCCGCACATTCGACACCCGGCGCGAGCGCGTCGCAACCGGCAGCTTGCGAACGCGCGACGAGCTCGTAAATCTCCCGTTGCCAATCGGAAACGGACTCGAGCACGTAGGTCCGTGTCATGTCCGAGTGGTACCCACCGACCTGGGCGCCGAAGTCGAGTTTGACGAAGTCACCCGACGCCAGGATCGCGTCGGTCGGTCGGTGATGCGGAATCGCCGAGTTGGCGCCGGCCGCCACGATCGTCTCGAAGGAAATACCGTCCGCCCCGTTGTCGAGCATCAGATTTTCCAGCTCGCGGCCGACCTCTCGTTCCGTTCGGCCAGGTCGCAGGCCACCGCGAGCGATCAACTGCGCCAACGCGACATCGGCTGCGGTGCACGCGGCTCGCAACAACTCCACCTCGTACTCGTCCTTGACCATGCGCAATTGTTCGACGAGTCCGCTCACCGGTTCGAACCGGATCTTCGGCGCTGCTTCGGTCCAAGCCCGATGTTCGGCGAACGTCGCCACATGTGACTCGAACGCGAGAACGGGCGCCGTGGACTTCTCGATCAAGTGCGCAGCACTCGAACGGGCGATTTCGGCCCGAAGGTCCGGCACCTGCTCTGACACCTGCGTCACGTAGCGGCCGTCGGTGCAGATCACCGTCTCACGCTCGTCGGACGCTGAATCCGATGCACTGACGACGAGCGCCGCATTGGAACCGGTGAAACCGGTGAGGTATCTGATGTTGAGGAGATCTGTGACGAGAATCGCGTCGAGTTCGCGGTCCGAGAGGAGGCGTCTGAGGGATTCACGGCGTGTTCTGAAGTCGACCGGCATCCCTCGAACCTACCGCCCGCGCAGACCTGCCGATCAACTCGAAACTCGCGGTTACAGCAATAACTGTGGGTTAGGCCACAAGGTGTAATGGGTTCTAGTTAGGCTGTACCCATGAATGCGTGGTTGGTACGTGGCCTCGGCATGGCCCTGATACATGTTGTGTTTCGTGCGTTGCTCGGTGCAGCGATCGCACAGTGGCCACTTCAGGGGTCCACCCTGCGCTGGCTGTCCCTGTTGATCGTCATCGTCTTCGCCGCGATCTGGGGTGGTATCGACGGCATTCGTGACCGCCGGAACTTCCCCGAACCCGAGGACGGCGCCGATCTGACCATGCTGTGGCTCAAGGCCGCATTGGTCGGCGGGTTCGTCGCCGGCGCTGCAAGCTGGGCACTCAGCCTCGTCCCCTCCCTCGAACTGACCCAGCAGGGCTTGTTCTTCGAGGTGACCTCCGGTGCGGCGTTCACGATCCTTCTCATCTTCGTCCCCGCCATGATCGCCATCACCGTCGGACGCTTCTTCGTCAGCCGTGAACAGCGCAAGAACGGAACAGCTCCGCAGACCCCGTCCCACGAGCGTCACCACGAACCGGTGCCCGTCAGCGAGGGCTACGACTCCCCCACCGAGCAGCACGCATACAGCGGAGCCGCCATGTCCGTCGAGGAATCCGACGCCGATACCGCGGTCTTCCCGGCGATCGATCTGGGCAAGCGCGAGCAGTAACGCCCACCGTCCACACAACCGAATGCGGCCCCGAGGATATTTTCCTCGGGGCCGCATTCGTGTGGCTGTTTTTTCGACTTCCCTCGTTCAGCCTCGCTCGGCGAGGAACCTGATCGCCAGCGGATACGCGGCGACGCCGAGTCCGACGATCACTCCGGTCGCAATCGGACTCAGGTAGGAGTGGTGCCGAAACTCTTCTCGCGCATGAACGTTCGAGATGTGTACCTCGACGAGACCTGCGGTCAGTTCGGCGCATGCATCTCGCAGGACCACCGACGTGTGCGTCAAGCCACCGGCATTGAGGATCACCGGTTCCCCCGCGTCCGCCGCGTCGTGGATCCAACCGAGCAGATCGCCTTCGTGATCGCTCTGACGGACGATCACCTCGACGCCGAGCTCCTTGCCTGCCGCGACGCACAATTCGATCAGATCGTCGTGTGTGGTCGCGCCGTAGACCTCGGGCTGACGCTTACCCAGACGCCCCAGATTGGGTCCGTTGACGACGTTGATCCTCACAACAGGACCGTTCCGCCGGCCGGCCGCGCATCGCGGGCAATCGCGGAGTACGCCGCAACCAGCAGACTCGGATCCGGCCCCTCGAGGCGACCCGGCTTGGCCAGTCCGTCGAGGACCACGAAACGCAGCAGCCCGGCACGGTTCTTCTTGTCGGTCTGCATTCCCTTCATCAGATCGCCGAACGCATCACCGTCGTACGACGTCGGCAGCCCGACGAGATCGAGGATCGACTTGTGACGATCCGCGGTGGCGTCGTCGAGTCGGCCCGCGAGCCGTCCGAGTTCGGCAGCGAAAACCAGGCCGACGGAGACAGCGGCACCGTGGCGCCACTTGTAGCGCTCACGACGTTCGATCGCGTGGCCGAGGGTGTGGCCGTAGTTGAGGATTTCGCGCAGATCCGACTCGCGCAGATCCGCGGCCACGACCTTGGCCTTGACCTCCACGGAGCGCCGAATCAACTCGGGCAGAACAGTTCCCGACGGATCGAGAGCTGCCTTGGGATCGGCTTCGATGAGATCCAGGATCACCGGGTCGGCGATGAATCCGGTCTTGATGACCTCGGCCATGCCTGCAACGATCTCGTTGTGCGGCACAGTCTCGAGCGTCGCGAGATCGATGAACACCGCTCCCGGCTCGTGGAACGAACCGACGAGGTTCTTGCCCGCTTCGGTGTTGATACCGGTCTTGCCGCCCACTGCTGCGTCGACCATCGCGAGCAAGGTGGTGGGGACGTGAACTACCTTGACACCGCGCATCCACGTAGCCGCGACGAAGCCGGTGAGGTCGGTCGCCGCTCCCCCGCCCAAGCTCATGATCGCGTCGCTGCGAGTCAGGCCGATCCGGCCGAGCACGTCCCAGCAGAAGCCCGCCACAGCAAGATCCTTGCCGTCCTCGGCATCGGGGATCTCGATACGGTGGGCGTCGATTCCCTTCTCCGCCAACGCAGCCCGTACGGCCTCCGCGGTCTCTGCCAGCGGCGGCTGATGGAAGATCGCGACAGTGCGCGCGCCGTCGAACTCGGCAACGAGATCACCGAGCAGGCCGCGGCCGATCACGACCGGGTAAGGACTTGCGGTCTTCACCTCTACACGTACGGGTTCGGTCACTGCTCCACTACTCCGCTCCGGTTGTTCATTTGTCTTGAAGTTTCGACACCAGTTGCCCGACGACACGCGCCGGACTTCGGCCGTCGGTCCGAATCCGAATCGTGGCCGAACGCCGGTACAGCGGACGACGACGCCTCATCAACTCCTGGTACTTGACCTTGGGATCTCCGCCGGCCAGCAGCGGGCGATGATTGTTCGCCCCCGTGCGGCGAAGCCCTTCGGCGACACTGATCTCGAGGTAGATGACCGTGTGCCCCTGGAGCAGTTCGCGCGTGCGATCGGAGAGGATCGCACCACCGCCGAGCGAGACGATTCCGTCGGTGGCCTGCAACGCTTCGCGAACCACCGATTCCTCGATTTCACGAAACCGAGGCTCTCCGTCATGGGTGAAGATCTCCGGGATCGTCCTACCCGTGGTCCGTTCGATCTCGGCGTCGGTATCGACCAACTCGAGTTCGAGTGCCTGCGCGAGACGTCGACCGATGGTCGATTTGCCGGCACCGGGCGGACCGATGAGTACAGCCTTCGGCTTCATCGATACGTGAGTCCTATCGAGGCGGTCGGGCTGCGATGCCCTCGGCGTAACGACGGTAGTTGGCAGTGGTTTCAGCAATGGAATCACCACCGAACTTTTCGAGTGCGGCCTGAGCCACGACGAGCGCGACCATCGACTCGGCGACGACGCCGGCGGCCGGAACCGCGCACACGTCGCTGCGCTGGTGGATGGCAACCGCTTCCTCGCCGCTCTCCATGTCGACCGTCGCCAGAGCGCGCGGAACCGTCGAGATCGGCTTCATCGCGGCGCGAACTCGAAGAGCCTCACCATTGGTCATGCCACCTTCGATTCCGCCTGCGCGGTTCGTGGAGCGCACGATGCCGTCCGGGCCCGGACGGATCTCGTCGTGAGCTTCGCTGCCACGACGGCGCGCGGTCTCGAAGCCGTCGCCGACCTCGACACCCTTGATGGCCTGAATTCCCATGAGAGCAGCAGCAAGTCGTGAATCGAGACGCTCGGCGCCGCTGACGAAAGTGCCGAGTCCGACCGGCAGGCCGTGGATGACGACCTCCACGACGCCACCGAGGGTGTCGCCGTCCTTCTTCGCCGATTCGATTTCGGCGATCATCGACTCTTCTGCAGCCTTGTCGAATGCGCGGACCGGGCTCGCGTCGATCGCGTCGAGATCCTTGCCCTCCGGCACGGGTCCGACGTACGGCTCGGAAGCACCGATGGAAATAACGTGTGAAACGACCTCGGCACCGAATACCTGACGCAGGAAGGACCGTGCGACGGTTCCAGCGGCCACGCGGGCTGCGGTCTCGCGAGCGCTGGCACGCTCGAGGACGGGACGCGCGTCGTTGAAGCCGTACTTGAGCATGCCGCTGTAATCGGCGTGTCCGGGACGCGGGCGCGTCAACGGGGCATTGCGAGCCTGATCGGCGAGCAGGTCCGGGTCGACCGGGTCGGCGGACATGATGGTTTCCCACTTGGGCCACTCGGTGTTGCCGATCTCGATGGCCACGGGGCCACCGAGCGTAAATCCGTGGCGGACACCGCCGATGATGGTGACCTTGTCGGCCTCGAACTTCATCCGTGCGCCACGGCCGTAACCGAGTCGACGACGGGCAAGTTCGGACGAGATGGCCTCAGAGGTCACTTCGACCCCCGCGACCATGCCCTCGAGCATCGCGACGAGGGCGGGACCATGGGATTCTCCGGCAGTTATCCAACGCAGCACGCCGACCATCTTTCCACGTCGCAGACCTCAGTTGTCACAGTGGTCCTCCCGGTGAACACAGATGGCCCACACGCACGAGGCGTGTGGGCCATCTCAGAGGTACCTGTGGGTCTAGAACAGGCGGAATCCTCCACCGTTTGCGTTGATGTCAGCCAAACCGATGTTGATGTCCGCCGAGTTGTCGGGAGCGTGGAACGGCGGCGGAAGCGGCTCGAAGCAGTACGGCGGGTAGCCATTGCTGATCAAGCCCACCAGGCGGTCACCGACGACGAGCGGTCCACCGGAATCACCGGGAATCGAGCACGTGTGCTCGACGATCTCACCGTAGACGGAGTCGTAACCCCAGGTGATACCGCACGTGTTGCCGGTCGAACGGCCTTCCTTGCACACGATCGTGCCCGGTGCCGGCGGGGCGCCGATTCCGTTGATCGTCGTGCCGCCGACGGTACGCAGCGGAGCTACCTTGGCGTCGTCGAGATCGATCACGGCGATGTCCGAGACCGGACTCGAGTAAGAGAACCGACCGATGGGTCCGGCCTCGGGCAGATACTCGGCGAACACCCGGTCCCCGACAACTCCGCAGTGTCCGGCGGTGAGTGCCACGAGAGAACCGGCGTTGTCGTAGCCGACCGCGGTCAACGTGCATGCTGCAACTCGGTCAGGATCGGAGTGATCCACGTCCGGCAGCAGGATTCCTGAGCCCCCGCCCAGTGCCACCGATGAAGGTGCAGGCGCGGCGCCGGCGACGCCCGCTCCTGCAGCCACAGCCGCCAAACAGGCTGCCGCGGCGACGAAAAGCCTTGTGCGCATAGGTTCCCCCGATAATCGAGTGCGAAACGAGATTCGTTTTGTCCCATTTCCGAAACCTCAGTGAACGTCAGGATGTGGACATTCGGCAAGTCCGACTCGCCGCATATTGGGACCGCGCGCTGGCAATACCCGCATTTATGAAACCGACGGTTACGTCTTTCCTGCAGTTCACCGTCCGTCGTTGAACGGTCAATAACGCCAGACTTCTCGCGGATGTTGCACTCGTCACGTCAGCCAGGCAAACGCAATCGAACCGCAGGCTGCCAGGCACATCGAGGGTCCGTGCGCAATGGGCGAATTGTGGGCTACCGGCCCTCGTCTTCGCAGTTCCAGCGCGGTGCCCAGCGTTGCGGTGAGCACCGAGGCAGACACCAACGACCACAGCCAGGCGTCCGCTCCCACCAATCCGGTCACGGCGCCCAGAGGAAGCGAGAGCTTCACATCGCCGACGCCCATGGAACCAGGCGACATCACGTGCGCCAGGAGGTGGATTCCGGCGAGCAGTGCCGACCCCACCACCGCCACCCACACCGTTCCCGACACCGTCGCGTAGACCATCACGACGGCGTAGCCCGGCAGCGTGAAACTGTTGGGCAGCCGACGCACAGCCACGTCGACAGTCGAGATCGCGACGCACCACCACACCACGGCGAGACCGGAAAATAGCTGCACCACCGAAGTATTCAGCGCACCGACGACAACCCAGCCTGTTGCGACGGCGCACTGCGGCACACAACAGAAAGTCACGACTGGTCGATAACCGTGTCGCCACAACCAATTGTCGACGATCGCCCGAGCACCGAAACCAGCGACTACCCCCGAGCCTGCCAAGACCATCAACGTCCACATGGTTTCGAGCTTGGCGTCTGCCGTTCACCAGCGGCAGATTACGAATCGCCTTGTGGACTACCTCGACACTGTGAACAGACCTAAGCGATAGCGGCTGCCATCGCCTCTCGCGGAGCGGGCTTGCCCGTGAACTGCTCTACCTGCCCGAAGGCCTGATTGAGCAACATCTCGAGGCCACCGATCACCGTGCCATCGGCCGCCTCGACAACCGAAGCAAGTGGCGTCGGCCAAGGGTTGTAGATCGCGTCGAGGACAAATCGCGCCTTCCCCAATTGCTGGGCAAAGGGCGCTGCCGCTTCCGCGGGAACGGTACTGACCAAGACCGAGGATTCGGCACAGATCCCGCCTAGCCGTGCGTCGTCGAAGGCGACCAGATCTATGTCCAACCCGACCGCACCACCGCATTCGATGGCACCGGATGCGCGCCCCGGATCACGCGCGACCACGGTGACTGTCCGAACTCCCATGTCGGCCAACGCGACCAATGCCGGCCGCGCGGTGCCGCCCGCGCCGACAACTACCGCCGAAGTGCCGCTGAGATCGCCGACACCGCCGGCGATCAACGCACCGCTGACTCCGTCGACGTCCGTGCAGTCGGCACGCCAACCGCCGTCGATGCGAACCAGGGTGTTGGCCGAGCCGATGGTCACCGCTCGCGGTGTGCGTTCGGTGGCATATTCGAGTGCTGCGATCTTGCCCGGCATCGTCACCGAGAGGCCGATCCATTCGGGGCCGAGTGAGTCGACGAGGGCAGGCAACTGCTCGCCGGTGCATTCGATCCGCTCGTAGGTCCAATCGCTCAGCCCCAAAGCCGCGTACGCCGCAAGATGCAGCAACGGGGACTTCGAGTGAGCGATCGGGCTTCCGAGAACTGCCGCCTTACGTGGCGTCGCGAGCGAAGTCGCGGTACTACCGTCCACTGTCGAGAATCCCACTTTGCTGTGCCAGTTCGATGTTGGCCAAATGCTCCTCGTAGCTCTTGGTGAAGAGCGTCTGGCCTTCCTTGTTGATCGTGACGAAGTACAACCAGTCACCGGCCGCCGGCGATTCCACGGCCTTCAGTGCGTCGATGCTCGGCGAAGCGATGGGCGTTGCAGGCAGACCCGGCATTGCGTACGTGTTCCACGGCGTGACGCGCTCACGGTCGGCATCCGTGGTTGCGACCTCGGTGGTGTCGAGTGAATAGTTGACCGTGGAGTCGAACTGCAGAGGCTGATCGACTGCGAGTCGGTTGACGATCACCCGCGCGACCTTGGCCATGTCAGCGGGCAACGCCTCACGCTCGACCAGCGACGCTGCCACCAACAACTGGTACGGAGACATTCCGACCCCGCTGCCGGCTGTCAGAATTCCCGTGGCCTCGTACTTGGCGGCGCTACCCTCGACCAACGACCGCAGGATCTCGGTGGGCGTCGCAGTGGGATCGAAATCCCAACTGCTGGCGGCGATCAGGCCTTCGAGCTGACGGTCCTTGTCCGGCACGCTCTTGACCGACGACATCGCCCATTCGGGCACGCCGAGCGAAGCCAGATCGGAAGATGCTCCCGCAGTGTTCAATTCGTCTGTCGAGACACATTTCTGAGCGGAAACCGGGCCGACACAACTCGCCTCGGAAATGAGGTTGTAGATGCCCTTCTTGAGCGCGCCGGTCTGCGCGTCCGAACTGTCGTGCAGCTGACGCCCTTCGGCGATGACAACACTGCCGACTCGGGAGTCCGGGGCAACCAAGGTGTCGAGTGCGCTCGCGGCGCTACTCTGCACCGGCACCTGGTAGAAGCCGGGTTGCACCTTCTGGATCTCAGACGGATTGGCGATCGCCGCGTTGTAGAAAGCAGCGGAACTCGCGACGACGTTCTTCGCCTCGAGCGTCGCACCGATCTCCGATGCGGTTTCTCCACTGTTGATCTGGATGACCACGGGTGCGCCGCCGGGGCCGGCAAAATCCTCCGCGGTCTTGTTGCGATCCATGTACCAGAGAGCGCCGTATGCACCGACACCGAGGACTGCGATCACCAACACCAGCAGGGCGAGAACGCCGACCTTCTTGCCACGCTTGGCGCGCTTGTTGCGCGCTTCGCGTTGCTTGCGTGCCTCGGCTCGCGACATGTGCGGCGGATCGATGTTCTGCGGCAGTGCACGCATGACCATGGTCTCGTCGTTGTCGAAGTCGAACGAACTGGTGGGCCGGCTTCCGCCGCCCTCATCCCACCGCGCGTTCACAGATCGCCCTCCAGTGCAGCGTCCTTCGACGACTCCCCTGGTTTCACAGCTCTACTCCGCTCGTCCAGCCAGCCTTGCAGGATTTCCACCGCCGCAGCCTGATCGATCATCGGTCGCTGGCCGCGTGCCTTGACTCCACTTTCGCGGAGATTGCGCGCAGCCGTGACGGTCGTCAGTCGTTCGTCGGACAGTCTCACCGGGATCGGTTCGACGGCCCGCTGCAGTCGTTTGGCGAATGCAGTCGCGATACCGGCGGCTTTACCTTGCTCACCGCGCAGCGTCTGTGGCAGTCCGACGATAACCTCAACGGCCTCGTATTCGGACACGATGGCGATAATGCGCCGGATATCCGGCGCGTCGGGCCCACGCTCCTTCGAGCGTGGAACCGTTTCCACCGGTGTCGCGAGGATGCCGTCGGGGTCGCTGGACGCGACGCCGATGCGAACACTGCCCACGTCGATGGCGATGCGCCGCCCGCGACCAGGGTCGTCGATGCCGGGGCGATCGGGACCCTGTTGCGTAGCCACCACCGTCAGCTGCCGCCCGCCAGCTCTCCGACTCTGTCCCGGATCGCATCGAGCGCCGCCGGGATTCCTGCGGAGTCCGAACCCGAACCCTGGGCCATGTCGGGCTTTCCGCCGCCGCGGCCACCGATCTTGGGACCGAAGGACGCGACAAGCTCGCCGGCCTTCACACCGAGACCCTGGGCTGCCTTGCTGGATGCGACCACGAACGGGACCTTGCCGTCGACGTCACCGAGCAGAGCTACGACGGCAGGTTCGGAGCCGAGGCGACCCTTGATGTCCGTGACGAGGCTGCGCAGGTCGTTTCCGCCGACTCCGGCGGGAGCAGGCTCGGCGATGACGAGGACACTGCCGATGCGCTTGGCCTTGGCGACGTACTCGCCTGCCGACGCCAGCACCGCCTTGGCCTTTGTCTGCTCGAGTTCCTTCTCGGCCACCTTGAGTCGCTCGACGAGCGCCTCGACGCGGGCGGGCACCTCTTCCGAAGGAACCTTCAGCGAGGAGGAGAGTCCGGCCAGGAGCGCGCGTTCCTTGGCGAGGTAGCGGTAGGAGTCCAAACCGACGTACGCCTCGACGCGTCGGATTCCGGAGCCGACCGACTGCTCACCGAGCAGCGTTACCTGACCGATCTGTGCGGAGCTTCCGACGTGAGTGCCACCGCACAGTTCCATCGAGAACGGGCCGCCGATTTCGACGACACGAACCTCGTCGCCGTAGTTTTCACCGAAGAGTGCCATCGCACCCATCGCCTTGGCCTTGTCGAGATCCGTGACAAATGTGTTGACCGCGTAGTTCGACGCCACGGCTTCGTTGGTGAGTGCCTCGATGTCCTGCTTCTGGGAGTCGGACAGCGCGCCCTGCCACGAGAAGTCGAAGCGGAGGTAACCCGGCTTGTTGAGCGAGCCCGCCTGCACCGCGTTGGGGCCGAGCACCTGACGCAGCGCCGCGTGCACCATGTGGGTACCGGAGTGCCCCTGGGTTGCACCCTTGCGCCACTCGGCGTCGACGTGCGCGAGCACGACGTCGCCCTCGGTGATCTCGCCCTTCTGCACCGTCACCTTGTGCGTCCAGACCTTCTTGGCGATCTTCTGTACGTCGTTGACCTTGGCTTCGAGACCCGGAGCGGTGAGCGAACCGATGTCGGCGATCTGTCCACCGGACTCTGCGTAGAGCGGGCTTCGGTCGAGGATGACCTCGACGTCCTGACCGGCCTTCGCGACCGGGACACGGACGCCGTCGACGATCAGTGCGAGGACGTGAGCCTCGGAGACGAGTTCGTCGAAACCGGTGAACTCGGTGGCGCCTCGGTCGAGCAGTTCCTTGTAGACCGTGAGGTCGGCGTGGGCGTGCTTACGAGCCTGAGCGTCGTCCTTGGCGCGCTTGCGCTGCTCGGCCATGAGCGTGCGGAAGCCGTCCTCGTCCACGGTGAGACCGGCCTCGGACGCCATCTCGAGCGTGAGGTCGATCGGGAAGCCGTAGGTGTCGTGCAGTGCAAACGCCTGATCGCCGGCGATGACCGACTTTCCGGACGACTTGACCGTCTCGGCAGCATTCTCGAACAGAGCAGAACCCGAAGCCAGCGTCTTGAGGAACGCGGTCTCCTCGCCGACGGCGACGTTCTCGATGCGCGTGAAGTCGGTTTCCAAAACCGGGTACGACGGCGCCATCGTGTCGCGGACGACGACCATGAACTCGCGCATGGTGGGCTGCTCGCTGCCGAGCAGTTTGGCCGAACGCACGATGCGACGCAGCAACCGGCGCAGGACGTAGCCGCGGCCGTAGTTGCCGGGGTTCACACCGTCGGCGATCAACATCGCTGCGGTGCGTGCGTGGTCGGCGATGACGCGGAAACGGACGTCTGAAGTGTGGTCGGTCCCGTAGACACTGCCGGTCAGTTCGGCGGCCTTGTCGATGACGGGGCGGAGAAGATCTGTCTCGTAGACGTTTTCGACGCCCTGCAGGAGGAACGCAACGCGCTCGACGCCCATGCCGGTGTCGATGTTCTTCTTCGGCAACGGTCCGAGGATCGGGTAGTCGCCCTTGTTGGTGCCCTCGCCGCGCTCGTTCTGCATGAACACGAGGTTCCAGATCTCGATGTAGCGATCCTCGTCGGCTTCGGGGCCACCCTCGACGCCGTATTCGGCGCCGCGGTCGTAGAAGATCTCCGAGCAGGGGCCGCACGGCCCGGGAATGCCCATGGACCAGTAGTTGTCCTTCATGCCGCGGCGCTGGATGCGCTCTTCGGGCACTCCTACCTCGTCGCGCCAGATCGAGAACGCTTCGTCGTCGTCGAGGTAGACGGTGGCCCACAGGCGCGTGGGATCGATGCCGTATCCGCCGTCCTCGACCGAACCTGTCAGCAACTGCCAGGCGTGGGAGATGGCTTCCTTCTTGAAGTAGTCACCGAAGGAGAAGTTGCCCGCCATCTGGAAGAAGGTGTTGTGGCGGGTGGTGATGCCGACCTCTTCGATGTCCAGGGTGCGGACGCACTTCTGCACGGACGTCGCCCGTGAGTAGGACGGCGTCTGCTGCCCGAGGAAGAACGGCACGAACGGAACCATGCCCGCGTTGACGAACAGAAGGTTCGGGTCGTCGAGAATCAGCGAGGCGCTGGGCACCTCGGTGTGGCCGGCCTTGACGAAGTGGTCGAGGAATCGCCTGCGGATCTCGTGGGTTTGCACTAACCGGTCCTTACCTTCAAGAGCGTCGAGCTATGGGTGTCCAGACTAACGCGTCGGCCGGTGGAACCTGGCAGGCGTCAGCCACGAACTATTCGGCGAAGTTTGCTCACCCGATCGGCGATCTCCCGCTCGTTGCCGTGCGCGGTGGGCTGGTAATAGTCGACACCCACCAGATCGTCCGGTGGATACTGTTGCCGCAGAACACCATCACGTGTGTCGTGCGGGTACTTGTATCCGACTGCGTTGCCCAATTGCTCGGCGCCCTTGTAGTGCCCGTCACGCAGGTGCGGCGGTACCAGTCCGGATTTTCCGGCGGCCACGTCGGCCATGGCCGCGCCGAGTGCGGCGATGACCGCACCCGATTTGGGAGCCGTCGCCAGATGAATGGTGGCCTGTGCCAGCGCCAGACGAGCCTCCGGCATACCGATCAGCTGCACTGCCTGCGCCGCGGCGGTGGCAGTCTGCAGCGCCATCGGATCAGCCATGCCGATGTCTTCGCTGGCGTGAACCACCAGACGCCGTGCGATGAAGCGAGGGTCTTCGCCCGCGGTCAGCATCCGTGCGAGGTAGTGCAGGGCGGCGTCGACGTCTGATCCACGAATGCTCTTGATGAATGCACTGATGACGTCGTAGTGCTGATCTCCGGCACGGTCGTACCGAACCGCGGCCTTGTCGACACTGGCCTCGACGGTCGCGAGGTCGAGCACCACCGGGCCCGAAGCGTCACCGGCCGTGTCCAGTGCAGCTCCGGCGGCAGCCTCGAGTGCCGTCAGGGCTCGGCGGGCGTCGCCGGCCGCCAGACGAACGAGGTGTTCCATCGCGTCGTCGTCGATCGTGATCGCTCCGCCGAACCCGCGTTCGTCGGCGACAGCGCGCTCGAGCAGTTCCTGGACATCCGCAGCGGTGAGCGATTGCAGTTGCAGGACCAACGAGCGCGACAACAGAGCGGAGACGACCGAGAACGACGGGTTCTCGGTGGTCGCGCCGACCAAGAGCACGATGCGGTTCTCGACCGCGGCGAGCAAGGCGTCCTGCTGGGTCTTGGAGAAGCGATGAACTTCGTCGATGAACAAGACGGTTTGTTCGCCGTTCAGCAGGCGGCGGCGCGCGAGTTCGATGACACCGCGGACTTCTTTGACTCCGGCGGACAGAGCCGACAGAGCCTCGAACCGGCGGCCGGTAGCACCCGAGATCAACGATGCGAGCGTGGTCTTGCCGGTGCCGGGAGGTCCGTACAGAAGTACCGATGCGGCGCCGGACCCCTCGACCATTCTGCGGAGTGGCGCGCCGGGCCCGAGTAAGTGCTGTTGGCCGACAACTTCACCAAGAGTGAGCGGACGCATGCGGACAGCCAGAGGAGCACCGGGCGGCACCGAGGACAGGGCGCGCTCGGCTACAGACACGACATCTGGTTCGTCGACGATCGCGGATTCCTCCGGAGTTGCCTCGAACAGGCCGTCTTCCGCCACCACGCCGTCTTTCGCCCCCACACTGTCTTCCGCTTGCCAATCGCTCACGAATCGACGCTACTAGAGACCACCGACGCCCGACACAATCCGCTGTTCCGCCAGCCCTCACCCAGTCGTGAATCCGCATTGGATAGCGTTGTCGCCATGAGCACCTCCGAGATCGCCACCGTCCTCGCGTGGCACGATGCACTCAACTCCCAAGACGTCGACACTCTGCTGCAGTTGTCGAGTGACGACATCGAGGTAGGCGGCCCCAAGGGCGCGAGCCAGGGACTCGCTGCCCTGCGCGAGTGGGCCACCAACGCCGGCATCACGCTCGTCCCCGGAAAGATGTACGTCCACCACGGCGTGGTCGTCGTCGAACAGACCGCAACGTGGGCGGCCGAACCGGACAAGTCCGCGACCCTGGCCTCTGCTTTCCGAGTCGTGGCCGACCAGGTGACGTCGACGTTCCGGCATCCCGATCTGGCGACGGCGCTCGCGGCGACGGACCTGTCCGAGAACGATCTGGTCTCCGACAACTGAGCGGACTCGACCGAGAAAGGGCGCTCGTGCTTCGTGCACGGGCGCCCTTCTGTGTGTGATCGGTCAGGGCCTCAGCTGAACTCGGTCCGCAGCGCCGCCACGACGTCGCGGGCGTGTGCCTCGACGGCGGCGTTGCCGGCGAGCTGAGCCGAGCGTGCGAGCCTGGCCCAGCGTCCGACCAGTGCGTCGGCGCGTGGAATCGAGAGATAATGTTCGCGGACGGCGGCGATACGCGAATGATCCTCGGGCAGGTACAGATAGGTACTGAGCCAGACCCAGATGAGTTGGGCCTCGACGATCCGGCGGCCCAATTCGGCCTCGTCGGCCAGGGCGGGCCACATCCCCACTACCTCGGCCCGCCAGGCATCGACCATCGCCGACGCCCGCTCTTCGGTCAGGTCGATGTTGCACAGGCAACCGGGGAAAGACACCAACGCGTAGGTGATGTCGAGGAGGGCATCGCGGTAGCCACCCCACTCGTAGTCGAGGAACTGCACGCCGTCGTCGTTGACAATTATGTTGTCGGGGCACAGGTCCGACGGACTGAAGGCACGGAACCGGCCACCGCTGAACAGTGTCTGCGCATGCTGAACCTGCTCGAGAATGTCCGAACTCACATCGATGCCGAGACTTTCCACCAGCATCGCGGGAACACCGGCCACGGCACGTCCCACCTGATCCGCAACTTCATCGGAGCAATGGGCAACCTCGGCTCGACGCAGCAGTGCGGTGAAGTCGTCCTCCCGGCCGACGGTCGCGGCGTGCATGCGTCCCATTGCCTGAGCCATGGCCATCAACGTGTAAGTGACGGTGTCCGGGTCGGAGTCTTCGAGTCGGACGCTGATTGCGGTGGCGTCGCCGAGATCACTCAGGATCAGGAGGCGAGCATCGAGGTCGGACGCCAACAGTTCGGCGCCGGGGCGTGCGTCCTTGGCAAGCGCGTTGGCGAACTGATACGACACCGCTTCACGAAGGAATGCGGTCTCGACGTCGAAGTCACCTTCGGACGCGGACGGGAGCGCAATCGCTGTTTTGGTAGCTCCCTGGAAGTTGTCGCGGACCTGCTTGATCACCAAAGTTCGGGGCAGGGAGAAAGGGTTCTCGGCGACGCGAACGCGCAGCACGACGGTGCGGCCACTCCCCCCGAGATCTACGGGATCCACCAGGGTTACGGGTGCCCCTGTGCGGCGTGTCAGCAACTGCTCAGCAGCTGCGACGACTTCGGAAACGGGGTCTGCCAGTAATGCGGTCATCACCGACCAACTTACCCGTTAGTGACTCCGATCATGCCCAGCTCGTCCGCTCGCAGCGGAGAATTCAAGGCCTCACAGCAACAGAAATTGCCGACTACCTGCGGTGATGACAAAAGTCCCCAATCGCCACACCGGCACACAGTTCTCTCGAGAATTTTGCTGTCGGTGAGCAGAACTCCGCACCGGCGACGTCATGGAGTTTTGTCCTCGTCGACAAATCGAGAAATGCCTTTCAACGCTGCTTCGAATTCCTCGTCGGCCCGGGTTCTGAGCCAGAGAACAAGCACGCAGGCAGTGACGATCCCAAGCAGGTTGACAGCCAGTTGCAGAGACGACAACCCGGCGATCCGCCATTCTCCGTTTGCTGCCGCAACCACCGCGAAACCGGCGGCAGGAACCGTGGTGACAGAGATGAACACCCCGACCAAGGCAGCGGACTTCGACGAGACGAGTGCCAGCATCCCAGCCGCACCGGCAAGAAGCGCGACGACAAACGAAATGGGCCCGACCTTGTATACGAAATCGACCTCGTGGAGTGACTCGAGACTGACGACGTCCATCCATCCGAAGAACTTCACCACGAACGTTGCGGCAAGCGTCACGCCCATCGCGATGGGGAATCCGACGGCAAGCGCGAGAATCGAACGTCGACGCAACCGTCGATCTCGCCGTACGAGTGCGACTGCCAAAGCAGCCAGCGGACCGAACTCCGGACCGACGACCATGGCGCCGACGATCGTGATCTGAGAGTCGGTGACGACGCCGATCGCGGCCAGCAGACACGCAATGGTCAGGAACGCGACGAACAATCCGTTGAGAGTCGACTCTTCGCGAGTGCGGGACAGCAATTCCTCCCACACGACGGAATCCGCGGGATCACCAGGCACGTCACGCTCGGCTTTGCGCGCCGACGCCGACAACACCGTCTCGACCGGTACGAGCGTCATTCCGCCGTCCTCGGCGACGCCGAGTTCGTTCAGGGCATCGACGACGTCGTTTGCCGCCTCACGGGCGACGTCGGCCTCCACCATGTCGCCGGCAGGATGAACCGCGACATCGCGCATCACGACGATGTGTGTCGCGCCCCGCTGCGACGCGAGCGCACCGAGAACTTGCTCGGTGCGCTCGGTCGGGCAGATCACCCGCAAATGCAGCATGGCGATCCGGTGTCGGCTCTACTTGGCTTCGCCGGTGTCGCCTTCGGACTTCTTGTCCTCTGACTTCTTCTCGGGCTTCGCGTCGATACCCGATTCCTTGCGCTGCTGAGCCGAGATCGGTGCCGGAGCATCCGTCAGCGGGTCGACGCCGCCGCCGGATTTCGGGAACGCGATGACCTCACGGATGGAATCCATGCCGGCGAGGAGCGCGGTGATGCGGTCCCAGCCGAATGCGATTCCGCCGTGCGGCGGCGCACCGAAGGCGAAGGCGTCGAGGAGGAAGCCGAACTGCTCCTGCGCCTCTTCCTCGGAGATACCCATCACCTTGAACACTCGTTCCTGAATGTCCTTGCGGTGGATACGAATACTGCCGCCGCCGATCTCGTTGCCGTTGCAGACGATGTCGTAGGCGTAGGCGAGAGCGGAATCCGGATCGGTGTCGAACGTGTCGAAGAACTCCGGCTTCGGCGACGTGAACGCGTGGTGCACGGCGGTCCACGCGGAGTGGCCGAGAGCGACGTCACCGGATGCAGTGGCGTCGGCGGTCGGCTCGAACATCGGAGCGTCGACGATCCACACGAACGCCCACGCGTCAGGATCGATGAGGTCCTTCTTGCGGGCGATCTCACCACGGGCAGCGCCGAGGAGGGCGCGCATCGGCTTCGTTGCACCAGCTGCGAAGAAGACGCAGTCTCCCGGCTGAGCTCCGACGTGAGCCGCCAGGCCCTCACGCTCGGCGTCGGTCAGGTTCTTGGCAACAGGTCCACCGAGAGTGCCGTCTTCACCGACCAACACGTACGCCAGACCCTTGGCCCCACGCTGCTTGGCCCATTCCTGCCAGGCGTCGAGTTGCTTGCGCGGCTGGCTTGCACCACCGGGCATCACTACGGCGCCGACGTACTCCGCTTGGAACACGCGGAACGTCGTGTCCTTGAAGAAGTCCATGCACTCGACGAGTTCGATGTCGAAACGCAGGTCCGGCTTGTCGCTGCCGTAACGACGCATTGCCTCGGTGTAGGTCATGCGGTCGATCGGCGTCTTGATCTCGTGGCCGACGAGCTTCCAGAGCGCCGTCAGGATTTCCTCGGCGAGCAGGATGATGTCGTCCTGGTTGACGAAAGCCATCTCGATGTCGAGCTGAGTGAACTCGGGCTGGCGATCGGCGCGGAAATCCTCGTCGCGGTAGCAACGTGCGATCTGGTAGTAGCGCTCGATGCCGCCGACCATGAGGAGCTGCTTGAACAGCTGCGGGCTCTGCGGCAGTGCGTAGAAGCTACCGGGCTGAAGGCGCGACGGCACCAGGAAGTCACGGGCACCCTCGGGCGTCGAGCGCGTGAGCGTCGGAGTCTCGACCTCGACGAACTCGTGATGCGCGAGAACGCCGCGCGCTGCAGCACTTACCTTGGAGCGCAAGCGAATTGCGGAGCCGGGGCCTTCACGACGCAGGTCGAGGTAGCGGTACTTGAGGCGCGCTTCTTCGCCGACCTGATCGTCGAGCTGGAACGGCAGCGGTGCGCTTTCGTTGAGAACCTCGAGTTCTGTGGCGTTGACCTCGATCGCTCCGGTGGGGATCTCGAAGTTCTGGTTGCCCTCTGGGCGAACCTCGACCGTTCCGGTCACGCGAACGCAGTATTCCGCGCGCAGACGGTGCGCCTGCTCGGCCACGTCACCTGCCCGGAAAACTACCTGCGCAACTCCGGATGCATCACGGAGATCGATGAAGATCACTCCGCCGTGATCACGACGCCTGGCTACCCAACCGGTGAGCGTTACGGTCTGCTCTGCCTGCTCGGGTCGCAATGAACCGGCGAGATGTGTGCGCAGCACGGGATTCCTTTCGAACTACTTCCAATAACCGACGACCGACTACTTTGCCTGCGATCCTACGGAGCGAACTGCACAGAGCGGAAACGCGGACCCGCATCGCATGCGAAGCTATCTCCAGAAGTGACGGCAAGCACTTGTTCACGACAGCAGAAAGCGGACATAGATGACCTTCAACGAGGGGGCCCGCGGCGAAGCGGGACGCGTTCAGGTTCAAGGCGGCGGGGGTGGCGGTGGCCGCGGCGGCAAAATCGCGATCGGCGGTGGCGCGGGCGGCATCATCGTTCTGATCCTGGCGCTGTTGTTCGGCGGCGATCCCGGCTCATTACTGGGCACGTCCACCGAGACTTCGAGTTCGTCGACCGGACTGTCGTCGGTCGACGAGTGCACCGGCGCTCAGGCCAACGCCGATGTGAACTGCCGAGTAACGCTGACCGTCGGAAGCCTCGACGACGTTTGGGAACAGCAGTTGGTCAAGCAGTCCGGCACGGCGTACGTGCGACCCGAAGTCATTCTGTTCAGCGGTTCGGTCAACACCGGTTGCGGCCAGGCGTCGAGTGATGTCGGTCCGTTTTACTGCCCGGCGGACCAAACGGCGTACTTCGACACGAGTTTCTTCCAACTACTCGTCGACCGTTTCGGTTCCAGCGCCGGACCGCTCGCACAGGAGTACGTGGTCGCGCACGAGTTCGGACATCACATCCAGAATCAGCTCGGCGACATCGGCCGCGCGCAGGCCGACCCGCAGGGTGAGCAGTCGGGTGCGGTTCGCACCGAACTCCAGGCCGATTGCTACGCAGGCGTCTGGGCACATTTTGCGGACACGATTCCCGACGAAGCGACCGGTCAACCATTCCTGAAGCCCTTGTCCGAGAGCGATATTCGAGACGCCCTCTCGGCGGCGTCATCGGTGGGCGACGACCGCATCCAGAAGTCCACGACCGGTCGGGTCAACCCCGAAGGCTGGACACACGGCTCCTCCGCACAGCGGCAGGCGTGGTTCAAGACCGGATACCAGACCGGCCAGATTTCGTCGTGTGACACGTACTCGGCGCGGGATCTGAACAACCCGCCCGACCTCAAGCGATAGCGAATCTCCGAAACCATCCCACCGACAATTTTTTCTGTCTTGACAGATTTAGTTGTCGGTGGGATGGTTTTCTCATGTTGGACGTAGCAGTCATCGATCGCCCCGGAGCTGCCGAGGCGTCGCTCGATCCGATTCGGCAACGGATTCTGGCCGAATTGGCGGTGCCGGGATCGGCATCCTCGCTGGCGCCCCGGATCGGGCTGACACGCCAGAAGGTGAACTACCACCTGCGCACTCTCGAAGACCACGGACTTGTCGAGCTCGTCGAGGAACGCAAGCGAGGCAACATGACCGAGCGAATCATGCAGGCCAGTGCCGCGTCGTACGTCATATCCCCTGCCGCCATGTCGGCGCTCGCCCCGGACCCGGGCCGGTTCCCCGATCAACTCTCGGCGCGCTGGCTCGTCAGTCTCGCAGCGCGGATCGTCCGAGAGGTCGGCGAACTGATCGCCGGAGCAACTGCAGCCGGAAAACCGTTGGCGTCCTTTGCCATCGACAGCGACATCACCTTTGCCACGGCGGCCGACCGTGCCGCCTTCGCCGGCGAACTCGGCGAGTCGATCAACTCACTCGTCGCCAAGTATCACGACGGCAATTCCGAAGGCGGACGCAAACACCGCCTCGTTGTCGCCCTGCATCCCAGCCTCACCACACCCCAAACCATCACAACCCAAGCGATCGACGCGCCCGAAACGGAGAAGTAGCAATGTCCGAGAAATTCGAAATCCGCCGCGAGGTGGTCGTCCCAGGAACCCCCGAGCAGATCTGGGCCGCCATCTCGGCCGAAACGGCCGGATGGATGTTCCCCTCCCCTCTCGAGATCCCCGCCGACGGCAGCCGCCCGGACAGCCCGATCATCGCGACCTGGGAGCCGCCCCGCGAACTCGCCATCCACATGCAAGGCCCCGACGGCTGGTTCAACAACCTCGAATACGTCGTCGAAGCACGCGACGAGAGCACCGCCGTTGTCCGCTACGTCCACGCCGGAGTGTTTGCCGATGACTGGGACAACCAGTACGACGGCGCGAGCAAGCACACGGACTTCTATCTGCACAGTCTCGGCCAGTACGTGCGGTACTTCGCCGGCAGGCCCACCACCTATGTCTCGGCTGAAGGCCCGGAATCCTCTTCCGCGCCGCAAGCGATGGGAACGCTTCGCAGCGCCCTCGGAATCACCTCGGGCGCCGCTGTCGGTGACTCCGCGTCGGTGGAAGTCCCCGGAATCGGAACCGTCGACGCAATTGTCGACTACATCAACGACTGGTTCATCGGCTTGCGCACCCAGGACGCATTGCTGCGGTTCTACGGCCGAAATGCTTTCGGCGGCACCGTCGACGCGGCCCATCACCTCTTCGCAGAGGGTGCTGACGGTGCATCAGCAACGGCAGCGTGGCAGGGCTGGCTCGACGGCGCGTTCGCCTGAGTCGTCACACTCCCCGCTCTGCTGACACGCGACCGTCGTCGATCGCGGTCAGTAGAGCGGCGTGATCGCGAGCATTGCGCTTGGCGTAGGCAGCCGCGAACTCCCCGATCGCGAAATCGAATTCGGTTCCGTCACCGAGATATTCGGCGATCGCTATCCGATCGGACGAGCGAGCGTGTGCGTAGGCAAGGACCCTGGCGCACAGGCGCCCGTAGAGTTCCAGCCCCTGCGGCACCATCTCTTCGATGACTGCCGACCCTTTACCGTCACGCAGTTGACGAATGTAGAAATCGTGCTCACCCTCGTCGAGCCCCGGCCCTCGTTCCCAGCCGAGAAAGATGTCGCTTGTCGCTTGCATCAAGCGTTGCCCGTTGACGACGCGTTCCCCTTCGTTCTTGAAGGTCGGACCGTCGACGTAGCCGGACAATACCGAGGGTTGCGCTTCCTTGACCTGCAGAATCAACGGATCGTCGTCGTCGACTCCTTTCATGAGGATCATCCATGCGCGTGTTCCGACGCTCCCGACACCGACAACCTTCCGCGCAATGTGCGTCATCTCGAAGCTTTCGAGCAACACCCGACGGTCCCACTGCAGCGTGCTCCGATACGACCGAACGCGCTGACGTAGCAACTCCTCGATCTGCGTGAGATCGGTCCCTGCGAACAACTCGTTTGCGGGCACGATCAGCGGCGGATCACTGATGAATTGCCGCCGGCCGTCGACGATTTCGGTGAACTTGCCTGCCGCCTGCACACTGTCGCGGCGACGAGCCTTGTCCAGCGTCGCTTGTGTGCGAGCAAGCATGCGCTTCTTCAGGTCGAGCTGGAGAGCCTCGAGCCCGTCCTCGGGTGCGATGTGCGAGTACCAGACTGCAAGATTTCCCAATCCTGCCTGGGTGATCATGGTTTCCCGATACTCGGCCGCGCATCCGCGAACGATCTTCTTTCGCTCCTTGCCCGAAAATCCGTTGTCCTTTGCGGCGATCACCAAACTTGCGGCCAGACGCTTGACGTCCCATTCGAACGGTCCCGGGTACGTTTCGTCGAAGTCGTTGATGTCGAACGCAAGCTTTCGCTCGGGCGTCGCATAGATACCGAAGTTGCTCAGGTGCGCGTCGCCGCAGAGTTGGCTGGCAAGACCCGAATCCGGACTGCGTGACAAATCGTCGGCCATCACCAGAGCAGCGCCGCGGAAGAACGAGAACCGCGATGCCGACATCCGCCCGTATCGGATGGGCACCAGATCCTGTACCCGCGACTTCGCCTGCAACTCGAGCAGTGATATCGGATCACGGTCACTCTCTGCCAGATCCGCGAGCGCGGCCAATGGCGTATCTCTACGCGCCTGGCGCCCGCGCGCCCGCCTTTCGTCGACCGTGAGGTGCTCGGTACGCACTGCTGTCATCTGCCCGACCTTTCACTCGCAACGGCTATCGCTACGAACTCGACGCGTCGGGCGTCGTGCGGCCTCCTGATCCGCGCGCTGCGCGTACCAGGAGTTCCGGACTTGACACCAACGCCTTGCGCCACGGAAGTACCCCGTCGATCTCGATCTGAATCGACAGGCTCAGCACGGTCCGAATAAGAACGATCATGCCCAGAACTGCGGCGTCTGTCAGCGACGGCGACGACGTCACCGTCTTCACCAGATCAGCGGCGACAAGGATCTCGAGGCCGAGAAGGATGACCGCGCCCATGGTCTCGCGCAGAGTACGAAACGCCGAACTACCGTCCCGCGTTCGACTCCATGCGCGCCCCGCGATCACGAATGCGAACAGGAACCCGAGAACCATGGCGACAACACCGAGTACCTCGAACCATTCGGTGACCAGCTCGAAGAACCTGATTTTGTCCATGATCATGATTCTCGAGGTAATGCACCGATAAGTCGAGGTGACACGACGGCGTCAGCTGAAGATCCGCTCGATGTCGTCGAGTCGCAGCTCGGTGGCGCGAGGAGAATAGCCCGAGCCCCACAGGCTGTCGTCGACGTAATGGACGTTCCCCGAGCGGACAGCGGGAAGACGCTCCCAGAGCGGGTTCATTGCCAACTGCGCGCGGACGTCCTGCTGGTCCTGGAATGCACCCACGATGATCACGTCGCTGGTCACCTGATCGAGTTGCTCCGCTGTGAGTGTGCGCGTGAACTCCTCCGATGTAGCTCGATCGCCGGGGAAACCGAGGGCGTCGAGAAGAGCGTCGACCTGGTTGTAGACGACACCGTTCTCGCCGGTGCGGAGGAGGGTCACCGACGGCAACGAACCGAGTGCGGAGAGTCGATCCTTGATTGCCAGGAGTCGGTCTTCCGTTCGCGCGTTCAATTCGGCCGCCGCGTCTTCGCGTCGGACCGCGACGCCCATCGAGGTGACCAACTTCTTCATCTCGGCCCACGTGAGGTAGCCGTTGAAGCCGGCGAATACTGGAACACCGGTCGCGGAGAGTTCGTCGTAGGACTTTGCCGCATAAGCATTTCCGGCGGTCAGGAGCATGACGATCAGATCCGGCGACGCGCCGATGATTGCTTCCTTGTTCCACGTTCCCGCCGTGCCGAGGTTCGGGATGTTCGCAGCCTCCGGCATCGTGCGCAACACCGCGTCACCGCTCACACCCTCGAGACCGAAGAAGCCGCCGACGATCTTCTCCGGCGGCACACCGAGGTCGAGCACCGTCGCCATGGCGCTGACATGGGCGATGACCATTCGCTGCGGATC
The DNA here is from genome assembly GCF_029269915.1 of Rhodococcus sp. C3V. Lineage (NCBI taxonomy): Bacteria > Bacillati > Actinomycetota > Actinomycetes > Mycobacteriales > Nocardiaceae > Rhodococcus > Rhodococcus sp. C3V. The sequence goes on along the minus strand of NZ_JARJBE010000006.1, from coordinate 31,985 downwards.
CGAAGGGATCTCGACACTGCCCGTCTCGTCCTGCACCGTGACGAGACCGCCTGACTCCAAGCCGTTTTCGTCGCTGCTGCACGCTGCCAGCAAGGTCGCGGCCGCGGCACCGAGCCCGGCGCCGAGGAAACCCCTGCGCGTCAGCGCATCGACGATGCGTTTCCACTGCTCGTCTGTATCGAGTGCGGTGTTATCGAGTGCGGGCGCCAGGCAGATCGAGTTCGGCACAGTTCGGTCCATTCGTTCGAGCGGTCGAGAATCACCTCGATTGTGGCTATCGAACCGTCGAAACTGAACAGGATTTCGAGCCGACAACTATCGCTGTCCGGTCACACCTTCTTGACGACGCTCGACTTCAATTGCATCGGTCCGATGCCGTCGACCCTGCAGTCGATGTCGTGGTCACCAACACCCTGAACAAGGCGGATGTTGCGAACTTTCGTACCTGACTTGATGCCGGTCGGACTGCCCTTCACCTTGAGCGTCTTGACGACCGTCACCGTGTCGCCGTCCGCAAGAATGTTGCCTACGGCATCTTTCACCACACCCAGGTCCTCGCCGGCACTATCGGTCGGCGCCCACTCGTGCGCGCAGGACGGGCAGACCATCAACGCGCCCATCTCGTAGGTGTATTCGCCGGCGCATTCAGGGCAAGGGGGCAAGGTGTCTTCCACGCGGTTCATCCTATCCACCAGGCACCCGATCCCCATTTTTGCATTTCATGAGACATTCTTGGGCGAAATATTGCATTCGATGAAACTTTGCACTCTGTGCAATTATGGATGAAATGGGAACCGAAACTCTCGGATTGCGCGAACGAAAACGAATTGCGACGAGGCAGCTGATCGAGCACACCGCCGTCGAACTCGTTCTCGACCTGGGCTATGACGAAGTGACCGTCGAGAAAATCTGCGAAGCCTGCAATCTGTCGACACGCACGTTCTTCAACTACTTCCCCACCAAGGACGCAGCGATCGGTGGGCTCATGCTCGTCGTGCCAAGTGAGACGACCATGCTCACGCTCATCGGCGACCACCCGGACGATCCGCTGCGCGGCGCCCTCGCGGTATTCGAGGCGGCGATGCAAATCGTCGACGAGCGACCCGATCTGCTCGCGCATCGACGCGAATTGTTCGAGCGTCATCCCACGCTGTTGCAACAACATCTGGCCACCTTCCACGATCTTGAAGACACGCTCACCCGGATCCTCACGCGGGAGTTGTCGAACAGAACCGAGTATCGCCGCCTGCACTCGGACACAGCCGCTGCCGACGAAGCCACAGCAACGGTCATCACCGCAGGCGCCGCGATGCGTTACGTCTTCCGAAAATGGCAGAACAGTGAACGGGCAAGCCCCAGAACAGATTTGCTCGATCCGGCACTACTCCTGATGGCTCGAATACTGAGGTCCGAGAGCTGATCCACACTCTCGCACCCGCCGTCACTCAACTAAGGAACTACATGTCCACTCGAGAAGCTGCGACCGTCGAGCCCGACGGCACGCATACCGACACCGAGGCCTCGCCGGACAAACGGTCGATCATCCTCGTTTTTGTCGGGCTGATGATCACGATGCTTCTGGCTTCGCTCGACCAGATGATCTTCAGTACCGCTTTGCCCACCATCGTGGGCGAATTGAACGGCGTCAACCACATGGTCTGGGTGACGACGGCATACATCCTCGCCTCGACCGTCATGATGCCGGTGTACGGAAAACTCGGTGACCTGATCGGCCGCAAGGGCCTCTTCATCGGCGCCATCAGCATTTTCATCGTCGGTTCGGTGATCGGCGGTCTGTCCCACGACATGACCACACTCATCGCTGGTCGAGCCGTGCAGGGACTCGGCGGCGGCGGATTGATCCTGCTGTCCCAGGCGATCATCGCCGACGTCGTCCCCGCCAGGCAACGCGGCCGGTACATGGGTGCGATGGGCGGGGTGTTCGCACTGGCTTCGGTTGCCGGTCCCCTACTCGGCGGCTGGTTCACCGAGGGCATCGGTTGGCGTTGGGCCTTCTGGATCAACATCCCCCTAGGCCTACTCGCCATCGCGAGCGCGATGGCATTTCTGCACCTGCGGAAGCCGAACCTCGGCAAGCCTCGCATCGACTATCTGGGCATGGTTCTCGTCGCGACGGCAGCGACGTGTCTGATCCTGTTCACGACCTGGGGCGGAAACACCTACGCCTGGGGATCGGCCGTCATCATCGGGTTGATCGTCGGCTGCGTCGTGACGGCAGTGGCTTTTGTCTTCGTCGAAAAGCGTGCCGACGAACCGGTGATTCCGATGCACCTGTTCGCTCAGCGCAACTTCGTGTTGACCACCGTCGCCGGCCTGATCATCGGAATCGCCATGTTCGGTGCGCTCGCCTACCTGCCGACCTACATCCAAATGGTGACAGGCAAGAACGCCACCGAAGCTGGATTGATGATGATTCCCATGATGGCGGGCCTGCTCGTCGCCTCCATCGGGTCCGGCCAGCTGGTCAGCAAGACCGGCCGCTACAAGATCTTCCCCATCGTCGGAACATCCATCGTCGCTGTTGCTCTGGTCCTGCTCTCACGTCTGACGCCGTCGACCTCACTGCTGGTCTTCGGTTGCTACATCGCACTCATGGGTATCGGACTCGGCCTCGTCATGCAGATCTTGATCTTGATCGTGCAGAACACCTTCCCCGCGGCCGAAGTGGGAACGGCCACCGCGTCGAACAACTTCTTCCGCCAGATCGGTGCGTCGTTGGGCAGCGCGATCGTGGGCAGCCTGTTCGCCTCGCGTCTGACCAATCTCCTGGCCGAGCGACTCCCGGCGAATGGCGGCGCGGTCGGTGGTGACGAGAACTCCTTGACCCCGGGAATCCTCTGGAAGTTGCCGAGCCAGGTTCGCGAGATCATCGTCGGTGCATACAACGACGCGCTGGCGCCGATCTTCCTGTACCTCGTCCCCTTGGTCATCGCGGCGGTTGTCCTGTTGCTCTTCGTCAAGGAGAAGCCCCTCGCGACGACGATCGATCGCTCGGCGCCCCCGCTCGAGTAATTGACTATCGTGGCGTGATGTCGCACGCACCGAATACGCCCAGACGCACTCTCGCTGTTCTGGGCGTATTCGGCGTTGTGGTGGTCGTAGTTGTCGCCGGCGCACTGTGGTGGTTCGCGCGCGGCGACGACGCTCTTGCCGGCGAGAATCTCGATTCGTTCCCGGCCGTCGACCACAGCATTCTCAGCGCTCAGCAGAGTGCGCTACTGGGCGTCCTCGAGCAGGAGTGGGAGTCAGGGAGTCCCGGCACCAAATACGCCGAGGGTGTCGAAGAATCGTGGTGTGCCGATTTCGTGAGCTGGTCGATGAACCAGATCGGCACGCCGTTCTCGAACCCCAACTCAGGGTCGTGGCGCATCCCCGGGGTGTACACGCTGCAGGAGTATTACGAGTCCGTCGACGCGTTTGTCCCCTACGGTCAGGACTACCAACCCAAGGTCGGCGACACGATCCTGTACGGCGACTCGAGCCCCTTCGGCCAACACGTCAACGTCGTTCTGGTCAACGACGCCGGCACTCTGACGACCGTCGGCGGCAACGAGAACAACAAGGTCATGCTCCATCGCATCGTCCCGTCGGAAGTCCCGGGGATCGTCGGGTTCGGCGTCATCTGAGCCCGAGCCCCACCGTCGTTGCTTGATGGTTCTTGCGATGTGCAGAGGTGAGGCTACAGATTGGGGGTTGCCGTTGGATGGCACTTGCTTTCAACCAATATTCGGATAATTCCGTGTTTCCGTCATTGACAGATATTGGACATCTGTGAAGAAGTTTCCCTGCCAACTAGATTCGTATCCAGCTGTCCCCCACCCAGAACAGGAATTCGATGCGCCCTGGTGAGCTCACCACTCTCGAGCAGATACAACTCATGGCCCGCGCGGCTGCTGCGCAGGCCATGAGTGCTCCGTCGATGCTCCGACTGCGGCTCGGCCGCTACCCCACTCGCACACCCGAGCTGCGCAAACGCCCACTCCCCGACACCAAGCTGTGCAGCGAAGCGCTCGATCACGCCAGAGGAACCCTCTCCCCCGCGGTCTTGAACCACAGCCTGCGCTGCTGGATCTGGGCCGACGCCTTCGCGCAGATCGATGCGATCGAGTACGACCCCGAAGATCTCTTCACTGCGTGCGCCCTTCACGATGTCGGACTGGGCGCAGAAGGATCGGCCGAGCACGGGTGTTTCACCTACATCAGTGCCGCAGACGCAGAAGAACTCGCGACCCGAGTGGGAACTTCGGAGAGGTCGGTACAGCGAATCGGCGAAGCGATCCGTCTGCACATGGATCTGACCGTCGACCGCGGCGCGGGCGCTGACGCCTATCTACTGCATGCCGCAGCGCATTTCGACGTTGCCGGTCGGCGTGCGCCCGAAATTCCGCGAGCAACTGTTGATGCAGCAATCGCGGAGTACCCGCGAACAGGGTTCACCGACGAGTTCACGCAGTCGATGAGGCGCGAGGTCCAGCTCCGTCCGCACTCTCGCGCGGCGACGCTCTGGAGATCGGGCATGGCACTGCCGCTCCGAACCAATCCCCTGGATTGGAAGAGCCGCTAGCTACGTCCAGTCCTCGAGCACCGCGGTTCGTGATCCTCCGACGTTCCCGGTATTCACCACGCCCACGGGTTCGATCAACATCACCTCCGCTTCCTCTTCGGCGATGGGACAATGCTCGACTCCGCGAGGCACAACGAACAATTCACCGGGCCCCAGCGAAACATCTCCGTCGCGCAGTTGGATTCGGATCTGCCCCTTTGTCACCAGAAACATTTCGTCGGTGTCGGTGTGGGAGTGCCAGACGAATTCACCTTTGATCTTGACGATCTTGATCTCGTAATCATTGAGGGCCGCAATCTTCTTGGGCGACCAGTGCTCGGTGAACTGACCGAACTTCTCGCGGAGCGATACCGCTGTTGCCGAACTGTTCATGTTGTTCCTCCCTCGGGCGCGCCACCACTGCGATGACGACCCCGCCACTCTTCGTCACCCGAGGCAGCTGCGTCTTGTACGTTTCTGACATGGACCCCCGCGGCGCACAGATCACCGCGTGGGCACCGAGCCTCGCGGGAATCACCGAGGTCTTCCATGCCGATTTCGTCGGACACGCCTATCCCAAACACACGCACGATCAGTGGTCCCTGATGCTCGTCGACCGCGGCACGATTGCATACGACCTCGATCATCGCGCTCATGGCGCAGCACCAGAGATCGTGACTCTGTTGCCGCCAGGCATTGCACACGACGGAGTTCCGGTCACCGAGGCCGGATTTCGTCAACGAATCCTCTACCTCGACACGTCAGTTCTCGGCGAGGTCCTCATAGGCCCGGCGGTGGACAGCCCCGAGATTCGAGACCCTCTGCTGCGCCATCGCATCGATCAACTGCACTCTGCACTCGGCCCGGACGGCGAATCACTCGAGGCCGAAAGTCGCCTGGGGTTCCTCGCTGAAAGATTGAACGAGATCCTCACACCGGCCACAGGTCGATCCCTTCACACGCCGACCGTTGACGAACGCGTTGCCGATCAACTTCGGGACCTGCTCGATGCGCGACTCACAACGGGAATCACGATGCGGGAAGCGTCGAACATCCTGCAGCGGAAGCCCACGTATCTGATCAAGAACTTCGCGAAGCATTTCGGGCTTCCGCCTCACAAGTACGTGACGGGACGTCGAATCGATCTGGCGCGACGCGCAATCCTCGCCGGGCGCGAATTGGCGGACGTGGCCGTCGACGTCGGATTCCACGATCAATCCCACCTGTCGCGGCACTTCGTCAAGCATGTCGGGGCGCCGCCCGGCAAATACTCACTGAACGTGGCCAGTGGAGCGCGCTAGTCGCAGCACCTGGCACCGGTTTCGTCGAGCAGACACTGGTTCCGGTCAGCTGGAGTCTGTGTCCACTGAATAAAAACGGTGTCAGGTCCCAACGATCAAGCAGCCGTCTCGAGGTCGACCAGGAGGAAGTCCTCGCGCCGCGGCCCGTATTCACGATCGGTCAGCTGGTACGAGCGCAACGCACGAGGTGCACGCGCCAACTCGTAGAAGCGCTCGGAGCCAGGCACGAATTGCCTCGTAGCCCAACCCCAGTTCGGGCCGTGCGGAAACTTCGGGTCGGGCAGCATGTCGGACTCCATCGACATGAGCCGCAGGCGCCGAACTACCCCGGTCGTGGCGGCATCTGCGCCGAAGTCTATCCACGCCTGACGCGCGTTTGGGTCGTCACGAGGAGTTCCGGCAAGTAGGTGCAATGCACCCGCGACTTCGGCAACCGCCCACCGGCGCGGGTTGTCGACATTCCAGGAGAGTCCCCACCGGACGGTCTCCCCCAATTCTGGAGGAACAAACCACCGAAAACGCAGACCGTCGATGACTACCGGCGTGATCATCGCGTCGAGGTTCGCCGACGCACCGACCATTCGACCGGCTCGACCGCATCGTCGAGCCCGAGAACCACGCGAGCTGCGTTGCGCCCTTGATCGAACAGGGACTGGCGAACCGTTGTCAGGCCGGCGTCCGATGCGGCTGTTGTGTCGTCCCATCCGACGACTGCGACATCGTCGGGCAGCGCGAGGCCGAGTTCACGGATCGCGTCCAGAACCCCCAGAGCCAGTTCGTCACTCATCGCCAAGATGACATCGGGCCTTCGGCTCTCGGGAACGTCGAGCAGGGACCGAGCCATCCGCGCACCCTCGCTCCGCTCGTTGACAGTGACGACCCCTACCCGCACCGAGGGCCAATCGAGGCCCGCGTCGCGGACGGCGCGCTCGTAGCCCTCGAGCCGATGGCGGGACACCGGAAAGAACGCTTCACCTGGATCCACGTCCATCCGAATCTCGGACCGACGCTCACGATCCCACGGAAGGCTGATCACCGCGGGCCGCTGCGCCCCCGACAACCCGACTGCCGCGATCGCGACGGCGCCGGCAACATCGTCCATCCCGACGAGATCCACACCCTCGTGCAACGGACCACCCTGGATGCATGCGGGTTTTCCGGTGCCGACAATCGCGTCGAGGATGGGATCGTCGAAGACGGTGGTCCAGACGACAAAACCGTCTACTGCCGCGTCGCGAACTCTGTCGACGTCTCCCGGTTTCCCCGAGTTCGGCAGCATCATCAGCCCGGCGTTCGCATCCAGGCACGCTTCGGCGACTCCCGAGAGGAATCGCCGAGCTACTGCGTCTTCGAAGGCGTACGTCAGCTTCTCGCTGAAGACGACCGCGATGTTGTTGAATTTCCCGCTCCGCAAGGACTGCGCCGCCCGGTTCGGGCCCGCGTACTCGAGCTCTTCGGCGGCGGCGAACACCTTGGCCCGCGTTGATTCAGACACGCGCTCGGGCTGCGCGAAGGAGTACGACACCGACATCACCGACACGCCTGCGGCTTTGGCGACGTCGGCCATCGTCGGACGACTCGAACGCTGCGCACGTATGGCCATGAGCATCAGCATAGCGAGTGAAAAATATCCATTGCGCAGGTGTGTATCGATACATGTATCGTTACACAACATGACTGCTCGACTGCCGAAGGCAACCATGCTACGGCTGATGACACTGGCCGGAGCAGCCTTCGCCTACGTGACGGCCGAAATGCTCCCCGTCGGACTGCTCAGCGAAATCTCGACGGACCTCGACGTCACCGAAGGGCGTGTCGGCCTACTGCTGACCTTCTACGCATACGGTGTCGCGGTCTTGACGCTTCCGCTGATCGGAGCGGTCAAAACCTGGCCGCGACGACGCGTCGTCGTTCTGACGGTGGCCACCCTCGCGGTGTCGCAACTGGTCGCAGCATTGGCCGTCAACTATCCGATGCTCGTGATCGGACGATTGCTCTGCGCTGCGACGCACGGAGTGTTCTGGGCTGTCGTTGCACCGGTCGCTGCCACCCTGGTTCCGCGCGGACAACAGGGCAAGGCCATCGCGATGGTGTATGCCGGTACGTCTCTCGCTTTTGTTCTCGGAGGACCCCTGTCTTCGGCGATCGGCCAGTCCTGGGGTTGGCGGACCGCGTCGGCGGCAATCGGTGTGGTGGCAGTGGGCATTGCTTTCTCACTGCATCGTGCGTTGCCAGAAATGCCGGTCGATCAACACCATCGGAGTAAGCGAGACAAACCGAAGCCGACACCGGCGATGAAACGGGCACTCGCCGTCATCTGCGCGGCAACGCTGTTTGCCGCCCTTGGGCAATTCGCTTCGTACACGTTCTTCACACTTCTGGTGGAGGAAAGCCTCGGCTCGTCCGGTGGCATCCGTACCGCGATGCTTCTGGTCTACGGCGCCGCCGGCGCCGTCGGAGTGTGGGTCGCCGGCAAGTACTACGACCGCCGACCGCGCCTCTTCACGCTCATCTCGATCGCGACGGTGGCAGGCGCGCTGGCCATCTTCTGGCTCTTGGCGCCGTCGATGGGAGCGTTCGCTGTCGTCGCCACGATCTTGTGGGGTGCGGCGTTCACCACCGTTCCGATCTGCCTCCAGCCCTCGGTTCTGCGCGCCGTCCCGATCGGGACCGACCGTGCCTCGGCCATCTACGTCGTCGTGTTCCAGATCGCGATTGCAACGGGCGCTCTGCTCGGTGCGGCCGTCGTCGACAGTGGCGGGCTCTCACATCTGGCGGGCATCGGGGTCGCTCTGATGATCGCTTCGTTGGCGATAGTCGGGTTCGGCCGACGCGCGTTTCCCCAGGAACCGGAACGGTCTACTCACTCCCCCACCGACGCGCCGGCCGGACTCTCGTCGTAGATCAGGGTGTATCGCCAGAACAGTCGTCTCCTGATCCGGCTACCTGGCAAATACAACGCGGCCGCGCGTCGGACGTCAGCCATCGACTCACCCGGTTCCGCGGTGGGAGCTGTCATCGCCTTCAGTGGCTCGGAGGCAACCCGTCGATGCTTGACGACGCCGACGACGGGATTGCACACGGTCGCCAACACCGACAGGAGTGCGTCGGTGGGTGTGGTCGACCGATAACACCCGACCACGACGAGCCGCCCGCCCGGTTCGAGCAGGCTACTCAGCTGCTTCATCGATTCTTCGAGTGGAAGATGATGCAACGCTGCGACGACTGTGATCGCGTCGTACTTCGCCTCGGATGCAAAGTCCTCGATCCGCTGCGCGTCGATGATCACGTTCCCGTCGTCGACAAACCTTGCGCGCACGGCGGCCGAGGTTGTCAGGTCGGGTTCCACACCGACCACCACGTCGAACCGCCGACGCAAGAGGTCGATCAGATTGCCGGTCCCGCACCCCACGTCGAGAGCGCGACCGGACCTGACCCCGCGCAGATTACGTAGAACCCACCGGCCGTAGTAATCGTTGTGACTCCACGGATGGCGTCGGTTGAAACCGTCCACGCGAGCAATCACACCCATACCCGACGGTATCAATCCGAGCCTGCGCACCGGCCGTCACAACCGCGGGTCGACCGGCTCCGATTCGAGAGCCAACACCGCGAACACGGCCTGGTGCGCTCGCCACAAAGGTTCACGGTCGACGAGCCTGGATACCGCCTCCATGCCGAGCGCGTACTCGCGCAGCGCCATCGACTGCTTGTGTCCGAGGTTGCGATTGCGTAGCCGAGCAAGTGTCGACGGTTCGAGGTAGTCGGCACCGTAGATCAACCGTAGGTACTCCCGGCCGCGGACCTTGATCCCTGGCTGAACCTTCGCGTCGTACCCCCGCGGTCCGTGAATCTGATTCGCCAGCGGTTTGACGACCATCCCCTCACCACCGTCGCCGGTGAGCGACTCCCACCACTTCGTCGCTTCGAACACCGAGTCCTCGGAACCGAGATCGACCACCAGGCGACGTGTAGTGGTAAATCGACTCGGGTCGGCCGCGGCCAGGCGGTCCGAAATACCGAGGTGCCATTCGTGATCCCGTTCCCCGTACGACTGGCCCTCGGCCGCCAGAATCTGGAACGGCGCGATGGTGACGCCGTCCAGTCCGTTCGTCGGCCACACGTACCGTCGGTACGCCTCGCCGAAGCGCTCGATACTGGCGGCCCGAACAGTTGTCTGTTCGAACATCTCCGCCACGTCCAGGCCCCGCGACCCGGCCCGCGCCAGCACGGCCTCGCGAGCTGTGAGGTCTGATCGCCCGGCCGCCGCGACCGACGCGTACTGCGAGCGCAGCAGACCTTCCGCTTTGACGTTCCACGGCAACAGTTCGCAGTCGAGGAGCAGCCAGTCGGTGCCCAGCTCTTCCCACAACCCAGCGGAGGTGACTGCGGCGGCGATGTCGTCGATCAACTGCTGAGTCAGGTCGTCGTCGAAGAACTGGCGGCCGGTGCGGGTGTGCACCATCCCGGTGAGCGCATCCGGTGCGTCGAAGCGGGACTGAGCAACCGATCGATCACGGCACACGAGCACCACTGCCCGCGAACCCATGTGCTTCTCTTCGCAGATCACTGTTCCGATTCCGCCGGCCCGGTATGCGTCGAACGCGGTCGACGGGTGTTCCAGATAGTCATCGGATTGGGCGCTCGCGCAGGGCGCCATGGTCGGCGGTAGGTACCGCAGCCATTGCGGCGCGACCGCGAATCGGCTCATCACTTCCAAGGCGCCGGCAGCGTTGTCGGTGCGAACGGACACTCGACCGCGCAGTTCGGTGTCGACGCCGGTCGTTTCGAGGACGTCGGCGAGATCGAGCACATCCGGATCACGAGTCGGCGGTGCCAGCGGTACCACCGGCTCGTACCAAACCTGCTCCGCCGGAACCGACACGATCTCTCGTTCCGGGTATCGAAGGGCGGTGAGGGATCCACCGAAGACGCACCCGGTGTCGAGGCACGCGGTGTTGTTGATCCATTCCACCTCGTGCACCGGCGTGTGACCGTAGAGGACCGTCGCTGATCCTCGGTAGTCCTGCGCCCACGGGTATCGAACGGGTAAGCCGAATTCGTCCGTCTCACCGGTAGTTTCACCGTAGAGCGCAAAGCTCCGGACTCGACCGGATGCCCTGTTGTGGTAGTCCTCCTTGAGACCGGCGTGCGCGACAACGAGTTTGCCGTCGTCCAGGACGAGGTGCGCGACGAGGCCGTCACAGAAGTCGACGACGCTTTCGCGGAACTCCGCCGACTCGGTGGCCATCTGCTCGAGGGTCTCGGCGAGTCCGTGACTGGCCGTGACCTTCTTACCGCGCAAGGCCTTGACGAGTTTGTTCTCGTGGTTACCCGGAACCGCTATCGCATGTCCCGCCGCGACCATCCCCATGACCAGACGCAGCACACCGACCGAATCCGGTCCTCGATCCACGTAGTCACCGAGGAAGACGGCAGTTCGCCCTTCCGGCGGCACCGCATCGACAGCTCTGCCATCGGTCCCGTAGTCGACGGTGTAGCCGAGTTTCACGAGGAGCGTCTCGAGCTCGCTTCGACATCCGTGGATGTCACCGATGACGTCGAACGGACCACGCTCGACACGCAGATCGCTGCGGAGCGGGTGGCGCAAGAATGTGGCTTCGGAAACCGCGTCCTCACCTCTGAGTATGTGAACCGAACGGAAACCTTCCTTGCCCAACCCGCGAAGCGAGCGAGTCAGCTGTTGGTGCTGGCGGCGAATGACGTCGCGTCCGAACGTCCGATCAGAGCGTGCGTCGTTGCGCGCAGAACAGACCGATTCCGGAATATCGAGCACGACTGCCACCGGCAGTATGTCGTGCTCGCGAGCCAACGCAACGAGTCGCTTGCGCGCGGCGGGCTGGACGTTGGTCGCGTCGACCACCGTGAGGCGTCCGCGTCGCAAACGCTTGGCCGCGACGAACTCCAGCACTTCGAAAGCATCGGACGTCGACTCCTGTGAGTTCGGATCATCACTGACCCACCCTCTGAATGTGTCACTCGAGAGAGTTTCGAACTCACCGAAGTGGCGCGCCGCGAAGGTCGACTTTCCCGAGCCACTGACGCCGATGAGTACTACCAGGGCGAGATCTGGAATCTCGTACACCGTCATGACGTTCGTGCCTCCTTCGTGAAGATTGCCATCTGTGTCGGTCCGCCAAGGACCGGATCAATTGCTCCGACAAATTCGAACTCCACGCAATAGCCGTGGACTCGGGCCGTTTCGGTTGCCCAGTCGCGGAATTGGGTCCGTGAGAACTCGAACCGGTGATCCGGGTGCCTGAACTCTCCCTCTGCCAACGCCGGATACAGCACGTTGTAGTCGGCATTCGGAGTAGTCAGCAGCACATACTGCGGTGCTGCGTCCACGAAGACCGATCTGACCAGAGCCGGCAGGCGCGCCGTGTCGACGTGCTCGACCACCTCCATCAGCACGGCTGCGTCGAAGCCTTTCAAGCGTGCGTCGCGGTACGTCGCGGACGACTGCATCAAAGACACACGATCACGTTGGGCGTCGGACATTTCGGTGAACTTCAATCTGCGTTGCGCCCGTGTCAGTTCGCGCGCGCTCACATCGACGCCGACAAGTTTGTCGAATTGAGCGTGCGGCATCAGCGCCTCGATCAGTTTGCCTTCGCCGCAACCGATGTCGACAATCGTTCTGACGTGCAGTCGCTGAAGCGTCGCCAAAACTGCGTCGACGCGAAGCCGTGCCAGCGGCGGATCCGGTCGCGGTAGTTCGATCTGCGCCTCTGCTTGGTCGGGAATCAGTCGATCGACCACCGATTCGACCAGGTCGCGTCGACGCGCCAGGTAGCGGGACATGATCAGCGCGGAATCCGGATGCGACGCCAACCACTCTCCAGCGACGCGGATCAACTTGTCTGCCTCGTCGGGTCCCACCCAGTAGTGCTTCACGTCGTCGAGGACCGGCAACAGCACGTAGAGGTGCCGAAGGGCACTCTGCACCGTGTGTTCCCCGGTGAGCGTCAACGACACGAAGTCGGAGTTTCCCCACGTCGGCAGGTGCGGATCAAGCTGCACCGGTATCGCGGTCACATCCCAGCCCAGCGGCTCGAACAACCGACGAGGCAATTCCGCATCGCCGCCACACGGAACCACCGGAATCGAGACGGTCAACGCGAGTTCGGTTCCAACGAGTTCCGGGTGCGACTTGCACGTTCCCGTCAACGCGGTGCGAAACAGCTTCGACAGAGCAACCGAGAGTATGGACGACGCCGCATACGGCCGATCATTGACATACTCACCCAGCGAAAAGTTGTCGCCACTCTTGCCGCGTCGATACCTACTCTGCACAAGTTCGATGGGGTCGACGTCCACAATCACTGCCACCGTGGTCTTTTCGGCTGAGGCCTCCGGGTACAGAACCGTGGCGGTGCCGATCGCCAAGTCGAAGCTTTGCACGCGGTCGGGATGTTTGTGCAGCAGGTAGCTCAACGCGGTCGCATCAGGAGTCTGCGGGGTCGGGGTGGACGTCAGTGTGAGTAGCACCAGGCGAATGTAGCCCGGCAAACGTCCGGGGCGCCTCCGATTTACGCGCCCGCGGCCGTCAGAACAAAGTGAGAGCTGCTCCCGCACCCACCAGTTCCCGGGGCGCCTCACGCGGCTCACTGCCAGCTGCGCTGACGTCTCGATGCCCCGAACGACCACCCAACCCATGGCGCTCGACCAGTGGCTCGACACGGCTTGCGAGCCAACGCTTGTATTCGGGAGTGACATACGCGCCCCGCCCGTACAGCTCGCGGTAGCGACGGATGAGCGCCGGATGTTCCTGAGCAAGCCAATTCATGAACCAACCCCGAGTACTCCCCCGCAGGTGCATCGGGAAGACCGTCACACTCGTCGCACCGGCTTCGGACAGTGCCTCGAACAGCCCGTCGAGATGACTGGTGGAGTCGGTGAGGAACGGAATGACCGGCGCCACCATGACATTGCACGAGAATCCCGCGTCGGTGATGGCGCGGATCATCTCGAGACGCGCCCGCGGCGACGGGGTACCAGGCTCGATCTGCTTCTGAAGTGCAGCGTCGTTGATCGCCAACGACACACCGATTCCGACGTCGACCTGCGCTGCCGCCATTTTCAACAGCGGCAGGTCCCGTCGGAGCAGAGTTCCCTTCGTCAGGATCGAGAAGGGAGTTCCGGATTCGGTCAACGCGCGAATAATGCCGGGCATCAAGCGGTATCGGCCCTCGGCTCGCTGATAGGGATCGGTGTTGGTACCCAGTGCCACCGCCTCCCGTTTCCAGGACTTTCGCGCCAACTCTTTGCGGAGCACCGCGGCAATGTTCGTCTTCACGACCACTTGGGAATCGAAATCCGCGCCGGCGTCGAGGTCGAGATACTCGTGACTCGGTCTCGCGAAACAATATCGGCATGCGTGCGAACAACCACGAAAAGCGTTGACGGTGAAGCTGAACGGCAACGTCGACTCTTCGGGCATCTTGTTGAGCGCGCTCTTGCAGAGCACCTCGTGAAACGTGATTCCCTCGAACTCGGGAGTCTGCACGGAGCGAACCAACCCGGCCCGTTCGAGTCCGGGTAGCGCTCCGTCATCTGCATCCAATGCCTGACCCGACCACCTCATGGCCCCAAGTCGAACACTTGTTCTAAGGTATGTCAAGATGGAGCGAATACCCGACCGTGCCTCACCACGGCCGGGAAGTTGTTGGCAGAATTCGGTGCATGTCGAACAGAATCAATATTTCGTCCGGTTCCGAATGGGAACCCAAGATCGGTTACTCCCGTGCCGTGCGCATCGGTAACCAGATCGCAGTCTCCGGCACCACCGCTCCTGGTGAGACCCTCACAGATCAGACCCGCGCAGCGCTCGAAACGATCAAGGCAGCACTGGTCGAGGCCGGCGCCTCGCTCGACGACGTCATCCGCACTCGCATGTACCTGCGCGACATGACGCAGTGGGAGCAGGCCGCTCTCGCGCACGGTGAAGTGTTCGGCGAGATTCGTCCCGCCACGACCATCCTCGAGGTCAGCTCGCTGATCGACCCCGCTCTGCTCATCGAGATCGAGGCCGACGCGGTCCTCAGCTGATCGCCAATCCGGACGTTTGTGACAGTGGGCGCCTAGTCTGAGCCGATGAAACCGATGCGGCTGTATCCGTTGACGCTCGCGCTCGGCATCACCCTCACTTTCCTCTCGCCCGGCTCTGCACTCGCAGAACCGGGCGAGAGTCTTTCGACGGCTTGCGGCAGCCCGCTGAGCAATGCCGAGGTCGATAGGATTGCCGAACTCAGCGACGTCACGACACTGACCGGCGGCGGGCTACCTCGCCTCGAGACCGCTGTCGAACGTCATCGTGAGATCACGTCGATCCTCGTCTCCCACCACGATTGGCGAGGCCTGTTCTCCGTCGGCCTCGACGCTGTCGAACACGAGGCGGTGATGCCGCTGCAGCGAGACCCCGCGGCCTTCGACGATGACGAGTGGGCCCATTCGGTCAGCTACGAATTGCTGCGAAGGTACCTGGTGAACGTCCATGCGGAGTTCACCGGCACTCCCACAGATCCGGCGTGGAACAACTACTTCACCCTGACGCGTCAGTGCGACGCCAGTCCGGCACGAGTCGCCATGGCCGGCTACAACGCGCATCTCACCGTCGACCTCGCTCACGCCGTCGCCACGTCCGGAACCACCGCAGAGGATGTCCCCGATTTCTACAAGATCGTCGATTCCATTGCCGTCAAGGGTGGTTCGATCGTGACGCTCACCAAGGCCGAGTACGACGCCGATCTCGGGCCCCTCTGGCGCTTCTACTTCGTCGGCGAAGGACTCGACCGATTGGCCGGAAACTCGCAGCCCTCGGAACTGTTGCTCCGCGCCGCCGACAGCGGATACAACACCATCACGCTGGCCAACGGGTTCGCCCTCCAGAATCCGCAGACACGTCCCGGCGCAGAACAGGAGATCGACGCGCTCTGGCGTACTACAGATTCCGCTCTCGACATACTCTCGCGACTCGGCGGTCTCTGACATCTCACCCTCCGCTGCCTGAAACGGACACACCTGAGACAATGACCCCATGACGGGGCACTCGGCAGGGCAAGGCATGCAGAGTCCCGCCATGCGCCGGGTACGAGACCTGTTGCGCGGACCCGCAATTGTCTGCAGCGAACAGGCCACCATCCGCGAGGCCGCGAAGTTGATGACCGACGCGGGCCGCCGCGCTGTCGTGATCCCGACGGCTACAACCGGTTTCGGAATCTTCACCGAAGGTGACCTACGTGCTCGCGTGGTAGTCGGTGGTATCGACAGCAGTCAGCCGGTATCAACGGTGATGACGCCGTCAGCAGTGACAGTCGATCCGGATCGATTGGGCGCCGACGCCGTGACCGACATGCTCGAGTACGGATTGCGCCATCTCCCGGTCGTGACCGAGGCAGGCGCACTGATGGGTGTGCTCGAACTCAGCGACCTCCTGACTTCGGCCACCAATCAGGGTTTCGAACTGCGCGCAGCGCTCGCCACAGCACAGGATGACGCCCACCTCGTCGAAACAGCCCGCGCGGTCCCTGTTCTGGTGACGGAATTGGTGGCGTCACGGGTCTCTCCGCTCGACATCGGCGCGACGCTGGCCGTGCTGATCGACGTGACGGTCAGGCGAGCCATCGAATTGGTGGTGGGCGGAGATGAGCGACCGGATTTCGCGTGGCTGTCGCTCGGCAGCGTCGCCAGACGTGAAGCGCTCCCCTCTTCGGATATCGACAGTGCGCTGGTGTGGGGCGGCGAATCTCATCACGAGGGAGCCGACGCCGCGAAGACGATCCACGACATCCTCGATCTCTGCGGGTTCCCTCGCGACACCAAGAACGCCGTCGCGACCCAGGCCAGGTTCGCTCGGACGCTCCCACAATGGCGCACTGCGCTGCGGAAATGGGTATCCAATCCGTACCAGGACCAGGCCCTGGTCATGTTGTCGATGCTGGCGGATGCCCGCGTCGTCGCGGGCGATCCGGCGTTGGATCCTCGCCCTGCGGCGTTGGATCAACTGCGACTGCACCCGGCCGTCATGCGACTGCTCCTTCGCGAAGCCGTCGGAGACAAGGCAAAGCTCCATTCGTTCAAGGACGTGATGACGCGTCGGACCGGAACCGTCGACCTCAAAGCCAGCGCCGTCCAACCGATCGTGAACATCGCTCGTTGGGCGGGGATTTCCGTGGGCGCCCGCACGAGTTCGACACTCGAACGCCTCAAGGCTGCAGCGGGAAGCGGTTTCCTACTCGACGACGACGCCCAGGTACTGATCGAATCTTTCGAGGTGTTGCAGCAGATTCGTGTCCGCCACCAGACCGATCAGTTCGCGGCAGGTCGGCCACCGACCGACGAAGTCGTGATCTCCGAACTCACTCCGCTCTCGCGGAGCTTGCTGAGCAATGCAGTGCGCGAGGTCGCAGGTGTGCAACGACGACTCGAATATGCCGCGTCCGCGTCGGCGCTACCCGACATCGACCCGTGAATCGCACTGCGCTCGAACAGGTTCTAGCGGCAGAGCGCCTCGAAGGCTGGGATCCGAGTAACGAGCAGATCGCGGAACTCGAGGCCGTCATGATCGGGATGCTCTCTCGGCGTGAGTATTTCGAGCAGGAATTGGCGCGAGCCGTCGGCCTCTCGTCTGCGATTCCCCCGCGGATCCGCTGGCGACGATCAGCGCCGTACGTCTATCGCGGTACATCGGTTCTCGAGAACAATTTCGACGTACGAGATCCCGCCGCACTGCAATCACTCGAGTTCGCGGCGACCGCGCTTCGTCTGGGTGAGGCGCATCTCGGCAGCGACCTCGTACCGCACACGCGAGACACAGCCGAACTTCTCCTACTTCACCAGCACGTTTTCCAAGATCTGTACCAGTGGGCCGGACACATCAGAACCGTCGACATCAGGAAAGGTGCGGCAACGTTTGCTCCGGTCTCGGCGATTCGGAACTACCTGTCCGAGGTCGAAGAGATCATCGCCGCCGTCGATTGGGTAGCACTCGATCACGGCGCTGCGTCGTTCGCGCTCGCATCGGTGTACTCGACGCTCAATCATGTCCACCCGTTTCGGGAAGGAAACGGGCGAACCGGAACCCTCTTCCTGCACCGACTCGCCGCCGACACCCGGTATCAGCTCGACTTGTCGCGGGTGAGCAGAACCGAGTGGGTATCCGCGTCGAGGGATTCTGCGCCTTTCCGGCCCACCGGAACCCCGTCACCCCGCCCGTTCATCGATCTGTTCAATCGCGCGCTGACTCGCTGACGAGCCCAGTTAACGGAGCGCCGCTTTGCACTATCACCACAAGCATCCCGTCATCCGAACCGGACTCGTGGATCTCGCCAGGGCTCCACAACACTGCCTCGCCTGACGCCATCGAGACCCGTCGACCGTCGTCTTCGGCTACCCAGCCCGAGCCGTCCACGACGACGTACAGCTGCCAGAGGTTCGCAGAGTGCTTCCCCAACAGGCTGTTCGGCCGACACCACGCGAAGTGACTCCTGAATTCTCCACCGTCCACCGAACGGGCGAGCTGCATCATGGTGATGTTCCGGCTGCCGTACTCGTCCGCGTCCAGGCTTCCTTGGGGCAGTGTCACGAATCGCATGGCTGAGTGTCGCCCACGTCGTCGACCAGCGCAACGACCAAAGATGTCCGCCGGTGGGGACTGAACACCTTTACTGCTGAGTGAGCACCGCTTCCGACACTCTGGAAGCGGTGCTCACTCGAGGAAAAGGGTGCTCACTCGACCATCAACCGGGCAGCGCGAACTCTCCTGCGTCGGACCAGCGCTGACGCTCGGCCCCGAACGCGACGGACTGCATCGCGCGGAACTCCTCGATCGAGCGCGAGTTCGACGCGAGGAACTCCTGATGCTCGGCCAGCGAGAAGCTGCCGTCCTCGATCTCGACGCCCCCGCCGCGGCCGGCGGCGGTGTCCGCGCGCAGATCCATCAACTCTTCCGGCTCGACGGGGTACCAGGAGATCCGGTCGAAGAATCGCAGCAACCACGGAGTGCCCTCCTCGAACGGCCCGGACTTCGCGGGGTGGCGGTGATTCCATACCTGCGTCGTACGTCCGACGAACTGGTACCCGCCCGGGCCTTCCATGCCGTAGATGCAGAGGTACGCCCCACCGATCCCGACGGCGTTTTCCGGGGTCCAGGTGCGGGCGGGGTTGTACTTGGTCGTGACAAGGCGATGACGTGGGTCGAGCGGCGTCGCGACCGGCGCTCCGAGGTAGACGTCACCGAGTCCGAGCACCATGTATTCGGCGCCGAAGACGGTGTCGAACACGTCGTTCACGGATTCGAGACCGTTCATCCGGCGGATGAACTCGATGTTCCACGGGCACCACGGCGCGTCGGCGCGAACCCCGTGCATGTACCGCTGGATCGCTTCGCGCGTAGCCGGGTCGTCCCACGACAGTGGCATCCGCACAGTGCGACTGGGCACAACGAGTTCGTTGGCCGCCGGCAAGGTGTCCTCCGCCTCGGCGAGCATTCCCATCAGTTTGCCGACGGGCAGCACGTCCGGGTCGACGCGGACCTGCAGGCTGCGGATTCCCGGGGTGAGATCGAGTAGTCCGGCCGGCTTCTCGGCGTCGAGTCGCTGATGCAGTGCATGAGCACGCGCACGTAACGCCAGGTCGAGATTCATGTCGCCGTATTCGACCAACACGTTGTCATCGCCTGAGCGCCGGTACGTGACCACGGTGTCGCCGTCACGACGGGCTATGACGCCGTCGTCGCCGTCACCACCGGAGGAATGAACAACCGAATTGGAGGCTCGACGCGATACTCCGAGGTCACGCCGGGAGGCTGCCCGTTCGGCGCGGACCGGCACGAAGCGAATCTTGTTCCCTGGAGCCAACTGTCCGAGCTTCCAGCGATCAGCGGACACCACTGTGATCGGGCAGACGAAGCCGCCGAGGCTCGGTCCGTCTGGTCCGAGGAGGATGGGCGTGTCGCCGGTGAAGTCGAGTGCACCGATCGAATACGCGTTGTCGTGGATGTTCGAAGGGTGAAGTCCGGCTTCGCCGCCGGTGGTTCTGGCCCAGTCTGGTTTCGGACCTATCAACCGGACACCGGTGCGGTCGGAGTTGAAGTGGACCTCGTACTCGGTCGCGTACAGCGTGTCGATGTCGGAGCGGGTGAAGAACTCCGGCGCCCCGTGCGGGCCCTCGGTCACCGCAAGTTCCCAGCACGTGTGTATCGCCGGAACATGCTCGGCGGGAACAGCTCCCGCGACCCCGGTCGCCTGTCCGAGTTTTAGAACGTCTCCTGCCCGCAGAGTCCTACCTTCGTGTCCCCCGAACCTGCCCAGGGTGAAGGTTGACGCACTGCCGAGATAGTCGTCGGTCTCGATTCCGCCCTGTACGAGTACGTAGATGCGCAGTCCCGGGCCGCTGACCGTTCCGACGTCGAGCACCGATCCAGCGGGGACGAGAACGGGACGCCACTGACCGTGTACGACGCCGTCGACGGTCACCGACACCGGGGCACCTGTGATGCAGACCGTGGTGTCTTCGTCGAACGTCATGGCAGGTCCGGCCATCGCGCATTCGATGCCGGGGGCGCCTTCGGGGTTTCCGAGTGCGGTGTTTCCCAACCGAAACGACAGGTCGTCCATCGGGCCCGATGGTGGGACTCCGATCTGCCAGTATCCGACGCGTCCTGGATAGTCCTGAACCGTCGTCAGCATTCCGGGACGCACGATGGTCAGTTTTGCGTTCATTCGTCTGCTCCCGGCCGTGTGACGATCATGCGGACGGCCGTGGGATCGAAGCCGTTGCACGGGTTGTTGATCTGCGGGCAGTTGGACACGAGGACGAGCACGTCACGTTCGGCACGCAACGCGAGCCGCTTGCCTGGTGCCGACAGTCCGTCGACGATTCCGAGTGTGCCGTCGGGGTCGACCGGGACGTTCATGAAGAAGTTGATGTTGGACACCAGGTCCCGCTTACCGAGCCCCCATTTTGCGCCCTCGACGAGGAAGTTCTCGACGCACGCGTGCTGATGCTTGGTGTGGTGTCCGTATCGCAGGGTGTTCGATTCCTGTGAGCACGCGCCGCCGACGGTGTCGTGGTTTCCGACCTCGTCTGCGACCAGGGTCATGAGTGGAGTTCCGTCGTCACTGCGGAGCACGGAGCCTGTGGACAGAAACAGGTTCTTCTGGGCTGTGACCGTCGCTGCTGCCGAGTACCGAACGCTGTGATCGTCACCGGCGTAGACGAGGGTGTCGACGGCTTGATTTCCGTGTAGATCGACGATGGTCAGAACGTCACCGGCACGGACAACTGCGGACCACGGCCCGAATGCGTCAGCAATCTCGTCGAGGATCACCGTTCCGGGAACGAGGGCGGGGACATCCAAGGTGGTGGTCATGCGATCTCCTCCAGGTTCGAAGCCGTCCAGGCACCTTCGGTATTGAGCACTGCGCGTTGGTATTCCGGCCCGAGATCGTCAAGGCTGCCGAGTTCGTCGGCGGCCTTCCACGCGAGCACTTCGAGGGACGTGGTGGGAAACTGCGGCGCCGGATCGAGTGGGTGCGCGGTGTTGGCGATCATCACGATGACGGGCAGGTGAATCAGAAGGTCGACCGTTGCGCCTGAGCCGGCGGACCCCGTACTGGTGAGAGCGCCGTCCGCCTCGACGCGGACACCGTGGAAGAAGGACAACGGCGGCGCTATGTCCTGCGGCCCGAGTCCGTTCTTCGCGGCAGCGACGGTGAACAGTTCACGACCGGCGGGTGAGGCACTGTGCAGCGAACCCTGCCCGTACTTCGCCTCGTTGGTGGCGCGTGACGTCGTTCCGCAGAACGCGTCGTGGTGACCCGACGTGTCTGCGACCACGGTCGCAAGTACTCGCCCCTGATCGGAGAGCAACGGGTGCCCGACGCCGAGATAGGCCTGCCATGGCACCTTGACGGTATCGGCGACGTTGAGACGCTCCCAGGGGGCGTCGGCGCGATAGAGCAAGATGTTTGCGCAGGCGCTGCCAGCGATGTCGCGAAGTCGCAATCGGGTTCCACGTGCGAGAACCTTGGTCGTGTACCGCCCACCCGGCACGGTCTCAGCCCAGGTCAGACGTTCGGGCGCGACGTCTTCGGGTGGGTTCGGCCAACGCGTTGCCGGCAATACGGGCATGGAATCGGTGATCGTTCCAGCTTGGGACCGGGCATGCTCGCGCGCTCCGGCGGTGGTCTGAGTACTCATGGTCAGGCTCCGATCGTGACGGGATTCGGGGTGGCGCGGCCACGTGGGAAGCAAGCGACTCCCAGCCCCACGACCAGCGCTACCGTGATGGGCGCGGCCCACTGCAGAATGGGGTACTCCCCGGTGGGGTTGAAGATCTCGGCTCGTGGCCAGGACAGGTTGATCACCATCAGCGCGCCGTACACAACCGCGGCGATGTTGACCGGAACTCCCCAGATGCCCAGGGAGAAAAGCTTTTTGCCTTCGGCGTCGAACTTGGGGCCGACTGCCGTGCGAGGCCATCCCTTGAGACGCTGAACCAGCAGCGGCACGGTCACCATGAGGTAGGCCAAGTAGATCAAGATGATGCATACGCTGGACAGGGTTGCAAAAATTGCCGAGTTGCCCACGTTGACGGCCAGGACGGCAATGCAGACCAGACCGATGAGGACGGACGGCGCGATAGGTGTTCCGGTGCGGGGGTTGACCTTTGCCAGTACCTGCGAGGCAGGAAGCCGCCCGTCGCGGGCCATCGAGAACATCAGCCGTGAAGCAGCAGTCTGAATGGCCAAGGTGCACACGAACACTGCGATCGAGACGTCGATCAACAAGACCGTGCCCCACGGGGAACTGAGAATCGATGTCAGTACGTACGGCAAACCTTCCGTGGCCAGGCGTCCGTCGGTGAGTGAGGGCGCTGCCATCAACGCGCCGAGGATCATCAAGCCGCCGCCGAGCGCGGAAGCGGACAGTGCAAGCCGGATCGTACGAGGTGCGACGCGTCGGGGGTTGCGGGTCTCCTCGGCCAGTTCGCCTGCCGAACCGAAGCCGACCATGACGTAGGCAGCCATCAGTCCGGACATGATCCACGCCCAGGCGTATCCGGGCTGACCACCGGCACTGCCGGTGTCGAAGACGACGTCCGGTCCGCGCTGAGCGTGGGTGAAGAACATCCCGATCACTGCGATGACACCGACGATTTCGCAGGTCACGCCGATGTTGTTGATACGCGACATCCAGTTGACGCCGATGCAGTTGATGAAGGTGGTCAGAACCAGAAGTACCGATCCGAGCAGCACGGCGTTGGCGGCACCACTCGATGAGGTGAGTGCGCTGTCCTCGCCGATGATCTGGAACCCGCTCCACACATTGGGGAGCACGACCTGCAAGGCGATCGCGGCGGCCGATGCAGTGACGATCTGAGCGAGAATCATGAACCAACCGGCGAACCAGCCGACGATCTCACCACCCATCCGCCGCGACCACTGGTAGATGGCACCCGAAATCGGATATCTGGCAGCAAGTTCCGCGAAGTTGAGAGCGACCATGAACTGACCGATGAAGACGACCGGCCACGTCCAGAAGAATGCCGGACCCGCGAAACCGAAACCGAGGCCGAACAATTGGAAGATCGTGGTGAGGATGGAGACGAAGGAGAAGCCCGCGGCGAAAGACGCGAACTTTCCCAGCGATCGATGCAGCTGCTGCTCGTAGCCGATTTCCGCGAGGTCACCGTCGTCGTGAGGCGAAGAGGCGAGTGCGGAAGCGGTGGTGGGCTGCGCAGCCGGGGTTGTTGCACTCAACGGCGTACTCCTTCGGCGAAGCGATTCAGAGGCGAATAACTGTCGATTGATAGTTTTCGCGAAATCCACTCGCCGCAGGTGACGCCCGCGTATACGATTCGCCTGATTCTGTAACAGGCTCGTTGAGTACGTTTCGAGCACGTGACCGAATGCTCACAGCGGCGGCCATCCCGCACGTAAGGCCGCAGCCTGCCACTATGGAAGGCGTGACCAACGCCGGCCCCGGAAGACCCCGCCTGACCGCTCGCCGACGCCCGGGTGGCACTGCCCGGGCGGAGATCTTGGATGCAGCCGCTGAACTGTTCACCATCCGAGGCTTCGCCGCGACGTCCACACGCCACATCGCCGAAGCAGTCGGAATGCGTCAGGCGTCGCTGTACAACCATTTCGCCACCAAGGACGACATTCTGGTTGCACTTCTCGCCGACACCGTGACGCCGGCGCTCGACTTCGCGGAGAATCTCAGGCCACTCGACACCGCACCCGAGGTCAAGCTGTACGCACTTTCGTACATCGACGCGGCACAACTGATCACCGGACGGTGGAACCTCGGCGTCCTTTATCTCTTACCGGAACTGAGAAGTGACAGGTTCATGTCGTTCCGAGCCGATCGCGATCGGCTTCGCGAGCAATACCGGGCACTCGCCCAGGATGTGCTCGACGCGATTGACGATCCATCATCAACGCACCTGGCCGAGCTTCCGTTTCGCCTGGTAGAAAGCGTGATCAGCGCGCGAGCCGACGCGCTCGAAGGCACCCCGATTCCCGACGCCGCTGTCATCGCCGGGTCGGCGCTGCACATTCTTGGGTGGCGCCAGGATCTTGACCCCATCCATACGGAAGCGGCAACGCTCATTGCGAACGCAGAAACGCCGAAATTGTCCGGGGCTGCATCAGCTCCGGACAATTTCGACGCATTGAGGACCTAAACGGCCACGAGACTAGACCGAGAGGGACTGTCCCGGGAAGATCAGGTTGATGTTCGGAACCTGGCTGGCAAGGTTCTCGAGCGAGATGCCGTGTGCAGCAGCGATCTTCGACAGGGTGTCGCCTGCCTTGACCACGTAGTTGCCGCTTCCGGTGCTTGCTGCCGGAGCCGACTCGACGGAAGCCTCAGCGGTAACGGGGGCGGCTGCGGCCTCGTAGTTGCCTGCGGTGGTGCCGGTGGTCAGGTACTGACCGCAGACGGGCCATGCGCCGACGCCCTGGCCTGCGAGAACGTTCTCGGCGACACGGATCTGCTCGGCCTGGCTGGCGTTGGCAGCGTTGCCCGATCCACCGAATGCGTTCCAGGTGCTCTGCGTGAACTGCAGACCACCGTAGAAGCCGTTTCCGGTGTTGGCGGCCCAGTTACCGGAGGACTCGCAGTTTGCGACTCCGGACCAGTCGTGGCCGGCTGCCGAAGCGGTGCCGGTGCTCATGGCGAGCGGGATCGCGACGACTGCGCCTGCGGTTGCAACTGCGCCGAGGGCGCGCTTGAAGGTGATGCTGGTCATTGGGTAAATCCTCTCCGCTACCGCGGACGAGGTCGGCCCGGACGCTTTCACGTCTCGTCGATCGACTCGTCTGTTTCACTCCTGCCCCGCGAAGGTTTCGGGAGTACCGGACCCGCGGGGCAGAAGCACGCAGTTGCGGGTCGGTGTTTGCCCGGTAGTTTCGGGCTGTCAACGACCGTAGGTGATGGTCACGGATTGGTCACGGGGCAGTTTTCCGGCACTGCTGTACCAGACTCAGTCGAAACTCGAGCAATAACCACAGGTCAACTAATTGATTCGAGCTTCAACCATACCGATCGTTATCCGTCCGTTATGTGGCAACCGTCACGGTGATTTTGTGACCCACCACACCGAAACAGGCCGTGTCGGACCGCCAACGAGGATCCTGGGGATGTTAAGAGATTCCTGGCAACGGGAAAAACCAACCGCCCCAATCATTATGGAGAATGGACTGGTGATCATCGCAGTAGAAGGACCCAGCGCCGCCGGCAAGACCACCTGGTGCCGAACCCAACTCGGTGGCGAATCCGCGGCGGAGAGATTCGTCGCCGAGTATCAGCCCACCGGGTTCGAGCCGGACGGTACGGATCTCGACCTTCAGGCAAGTTACTGGACAACGGTCAATTCGAAGCGATGGTCGCAAGCGGAAGATCTCGAAGCGAGAACCGGTATCGCGCTCTGCGACAGCGACCCGCTGAAACTGCACTACAGCTGGTGTCTCGCTGCGGTGGGCGCAGCACCTCGGGAGCGATTCGAGTACGAGCTCGCGGCAGTCGAGACAGCTTTCGAGCACCTCGAACTGGGTTTCGCGGATCTGACCGTCATCTCGATACCGTCACCGGAGCAGCTTCTACTTCAGCGCGAAGGAGACCCCAGCCGCCGACGACGGCATTTCGAGCTTCACGCGGCGCTCGCCGAGCCCCTCACCCACTGGTACTCGGCGGTGAACAGGGTAGATCCAGGTCGCGTTGTGTGGCGCTTTCCGACACAGCTCGATCTTTCGCGCTGTCCCCCGCCTCGATCGGATCGCAGCGATCCGGGCCTCCTTCGCGCGATGATCAACGAGCTGCCGCCTCTCCCCAGGTAGGGAGTGGCTGCTCGATCTCAGCGCGCTCGTTCGACCCTGGCCTCGTCCCACACCGGCGACTCGCTCTCGTACACGTTCCCGTCCGATCCGAAGACGAGGAACCTGTCGAACACGCGCGCGAACCAGCGATCGTGCGTGACCGAGATGACCGTGCCGGCAAACTGAGCAATGCCCTGCTCGAGCGCGTCAGCCGAATGAAGGTCAAGGTTGTCGGTCGGTTCGTCGAGCAACAACATCGTGGCGCCGGAGAGCTCGAGGAGCAGGATCTGCAATCGTGCCTGCTGACCGCCGGACAGGTCGTCGTACTTCTGTTCCGCAGCTTGGGACAATCCGTAACGGTCCAGCGCGCGGCTCGCCGCTTCGCGTCCCATTCCGCTGCGGTGTTCGTCGCCCATGTGCAGGATCTCGAGCAGCGTGTTTCCGGTCAGATCGGGCCTGGAGTGTGTCTGCGCAAACAATCCGGGACGTACCCGGGCACCCAGCGTCGCAGTACCCCCGTGCTCGACCGGCGCGATGTCGAGCGCCTCGACAGGCAGATGCTCGCTCCCCGGATCGGTCCCCCCACCCGCCAAGAGCCGAAGGAAATGCGACTTTCCGGATCCATTGGAGCCCAGCACGGCAACCCGATCTCCGTACCAGATCTCGGTGTCGAAAGGCTTCATCAATCCGGTCAGCTCGAGATCTTGACATACCAACGCGCGCTTGGCGGTTCGCCCGCCCGCCAGCCGAACCGTCACCTTCTGCTGAAGTGGAATCGCTTCGGGTGGCCCTGCCTCCTCGAACTTCGCCAACCTGGTTTGCGAGGCGTGATACCGCGCAGCGACGCCGTCGTTGAACTTGGCCTTTTCACGCAATCGCAGAACCAGGGCCCGTAATTTCGCGTGCTCCTCGTCCCAGCGTCGGCGCAGTTCTTCGAATCGAGCGTTGCGATCCTCGCGGGCTTGGTGGTAGCTGGCCAGCCCAGCGCCGTGCGTCCACGACGTTGCGCCGCTGATTCCGGGCTCGAGCGTCACGATGTGGGTGGCCGCGTTGGCGATCAGTTCGCGGTCGTGGCTGACGAACAAAACCACTTTCGACGATTCCGAGATCGTCTTTTCCAGCCATCGCTTGCCCGGAACATCGAGGTAGTTGTCCGGCTCGTCCAGCAGGAGTGCGTCGTCGGGCCCAGCGAACAGTGCTTCGAGAACCAACCGTTTCTGCTCGCCACCACTGAGGGAGTTAGCCGCGCGCCACTTCGCACGGTCATAGGGAACACCGAGAGCCGCGGTAGTGACCTTGTCCCAGAAGTCTTCGGTCTCGTAGCCGCCCACGTCGGCCCAATCGGCCAGCGCATGCGAATACTTCATTTGAGTTGATTCCTCGTCGCGCTCGATCATCGCGTTTTCTGCCGTATCGAGCGCCAGTGCTGCGTCCCGGATCCGTGCCGGCGAGACGGACAACAGAAGATCGCGCACGGTGGACTCGTCGCGAACCTGGCCGACGAATTGCCGCATCACGCCCAGTGTTCCGGATCGAGTGACAGCGCCCTCGTCGGCGACGACGTCTCCGGCGACAATGCGGAGCAACGTCGTCTTACCAGTCCCGTTGGGGCCTATCAGTGCAGTTTTTGCACCGTTGCCGACCCGAAAGCTGACACCGCTGAGCAGTTGCCGACCATCAGGGAGAAAGTAGTCGACGTCGGCGATGTTGAGGTGGGTCACGCTGTCAAGAGAACCCTACCCACGGCGATCTGCCAAACCATTATTCCTGCCTTCGGTCTCGAGCTCACTACCGTCGTGGGATCGTCCGACCGCATCGAGCGCCGCCAGATATCCGAAAACCATTGCGGGACCGATAGTTGCACCTGGACCGGCATAGGTATGACCCATCACCGGTGAGCTGGTGTTACCTGCTGCATAGAGCCCGTCGATGACCGAACCGTCGGCGCGCAACGCTCGCGCGCGAGCGTCCGTGTTGATGCCGCCTTTGGTCCCCAGGTCTCCAGGCACCATCTTCGCGGCATAGAACGGACCCTTCGTGAGTTCTCCGAGGCTGGGGTTGGGCTTGTTGGTGCAGTCGCCGTAGTAGTGGTCGTATCTGCTTGTCCCACGGCCGAAGTCGCGATCGACTCCGTCGCGCGCGTGACTGTTGAATCGTGTGATGGTCGCGGACAGCGCATCGCCCGGCACTCCGATCTCGGCAGCGAGTTCGGCAATCGATCCAGCTCGCACGATCGCACCCGATTCGATCCACGACCGAGGTATCGGCCTGCGCGCCGGAACCCCCGCGAACAGGTAACGGTCACGGTACGTCTGATCGAAGATCAGCCAAGCCGGGATGTTCTCAGCGGGTCCTTCACCTCGGCCGTACTTTCCGCCGAACATGGCGTGTGCCGCTTCGACATAGGGAAGTGACTCGTTCATGAAGCGCTGACCGCTGGCGTTGACCATGAGGCTGCGAGGCAACGAGCGTTCCGCCAAGGCGAACCACGGGCCTTTGGGCAGTGGAATCGACGGGGCCCACCACGCGTCGTCCATGTACGAAATCGCGGCGTCGACGCGTAGAGCTGCACGGATACCGTCCCCGGTATTGGTCGGTGCCCCGAGAGTCCACTGCGCGCTACTCGGCCGGCGCTGGTACTCGCCTCGCATGTCGTCGTTGTTGTCGAACCCGCCACACGCGAGGATGACACCGCGTCGAGCGTGCATGGTGGTCTGCACTCCCCCGGACTCGAGTCGCACACCCACGACACGATCACTGTCGGTCACCAAATCCACAAGCCTCGTCCCGAGCTCCACCGTCACTCCGGCGTCCCGAACTCCGAGCATCAGTTCGGCCATGAGCGCCGGCCCGAGCCCGATCAGCTTCTTCCTCCGAGCTCTTGCGGCCAGGGATCTCATTCCTACCCGAAGCATCCGCACCGGACCCCGCCAATGCCGGATCCCCGTGCTCAGCCAACGGTAATCAGATTGTTGGACAACCATGTTGAGCGGAACCTTCATGTACGGCGGATGAAGTGTCGCAAGATCGTCGCCCAGAGCTCGCGCGTCGAACGGGCGCGGCTCGCACGAGCGGCCGCTTGCACGTCCGCCAGGTGCCTCGGGAAAGTAGTCGGAGTACCCCTTCACCCATTCGAGCTCCAACGCAGAGTGACGAATCAGGAAATCGAGGGCTTCCGGACCCCGATCGATATACGTGTCGATTCGGTCGGCGTCTGCATCCTCTCCGACAATGCTCTTCAGATATGTTCGCGCAGAGTCGATATCATCTGTCGGTGCCTCGCGGCGAAGTATCGAGTTTCCCGGAATCCACACGCCGCCCCCGGACCGGGACGACGAACCGCCCCAGTATTCGGACTTCTCCACGAGTATCGTCGAGAGTCCGTTGCGGGCTGCGGTGATGGCTGCAGACATGCCGGCAGCCCCCGATCCGACAACAACGACATCCACTACGGGCGGCACGGCGCCCTGAGGGTTCTCGTCCATCACTGGTCACGACCTTTCGTGTCATCTTCGTCCTGCGTGTGCCACCGGGATCCTCGAACAGCGTCGAGCGCCCCCTCGACGCACACGGGAAGTGATGCCCCGCGCTTGTGAGGGTTACGTATCCATTGCCGATAACCGAACTCCGCCGCCGCCAACATCAAATGAACGAGAAGTCCTGGGCGGCTGTCGTTTTCCGGATCGAGTTGCATACGTTGCGCCACCAACTCGACCAACCGATCACGATGCTCGGGCGCGATCAGAGCGACACGATCCATCAGGTGCGGCGCGGTACGGAACGCCGATCGCCACTGATCGATCTCCGCGGACTCGAAAGCATTGGAACGCTCGAGGATTGCCCGTGATATCGCAAGATCAGCCGACTCGGCCGGTGGGCGATCCTCGAGCAACGTCACGATTCCGGCACCGCCCTGCCTGACCGGATCCAACAGCAGATCCTCCTTGTTACGAACGTGCCGAAAGTACGTACTCGCCGACACCCCCGCTGCCGCCGCAATCTGCTCGGTGGTCACGTCCTCGAAACCGTCACGCGCGAACAGATCGAATGCCGCACGTTGAATGTCTGCTCGCACCTGCAACCGCTGTCTCTCCCGTAGTGACATCAGCAACGTCCTCCCGCCTCGGCCGAGATCCGGCCGTTCTCGATAATGCGAGTCTCACCTATTGTGACAGTCACTGTCAATATCCAATTCTCTGTCAGATATCAGCAGACCCGGGCATTTCGTTGACAGGGCATTCGATGCCACGACAAGCTTCGAAGATGAAACGATGGGGACCGAATCGAGACGTTTCTCCAAGAATTTGTCGATGCGGGGCTTCAAGGCGCGGTCACCGAAGCGTATTTCGGTGGTCCACTCTGGCGCATGACCCTGCTCGCCCGTTTCGACGACCGAGCCCTCGGCCCCGACAGCGCCGTCATCTATCGAAATCGAACAGTGCTTCTCGTTCGGACCAAGTGGGAAAGATCATCGAGCAAGAGGACTACTACGAGGACACCGCCAGAATCGGTGACTTCGACAGGCGGCTCCGCGAAATCGAAGCCGGACGAGCCTGTGGCACAGTCGTGGAATGACAGACGTCAGGATTGACCGCCACCGAATGCTGTCGGCGTTCCTGTCTTCCCAGAACGATGTCGAACTGGCCCGACTGGTCGACACCGTTCAAATCTCGAGTGTCGGTGTAGGTGGCGCCGCAGGAGTGATCAGGGTCTATGACAACAGGCTCAACGGCGTTCCGGTATTCACCAAACGCATCCCACTGAGCGTGCGGGAAATCGCCGAGGTGGGCTCTACTTCCAACCATTTCGATCTGCCGACGTTCTGCCAGTACGGCATTGGTGGCCCAAGCTTCAACGCCTGGCGAGAACTGGCCGCGAACATCGTGGTCACCGATGCCGTTCTGGCCGGCGAAACACAGTCGTTCCCAATGCTTTACCACTGGCGGATACTTCCCGGACGTTCGCCCGTTGCGGCCGAACACGCCGACATCGATTCCGTTCACACCGCCGGCGCCAGCCGTGAAGTGCGGACCCGTCTCGAAGCGCTTGCCGCTGCGCCGTGCAGCCTCGTACTGTTCTGCGAGTACATCGAACACCCGATCTCGAATTGGCTGGAAGACAACCCGTCCGCCAAAGCTGCCGAAGTCGAGCGACAGTTTTCGGAGATCGTGGCATTCTTGCGCGATCGACAGTTGCTGCACATGGACGGACATTTCGGCAACATGCGCACCGACATGGAGCGGATCTATCTCACCGACTTCGGACTGGCCACATCCCCACACTTCGACCTGTCGACTGCCGAGCACGACTTCGTCCGGCGCCACGCCACTCATGACGCCGACTACGCCGCCATGCTTCTGGTCAACTGGCTGGTGACCGAGGTCTGCGGGGTACCGAGGCCGACGAGCGGCGGACCAGTCGCCCGCAACCAGTACGTACGACGATGCGCCACAGGTCATATTCCAGGTGATGTGACACCAGAGGTGGCCGCGATCGTGACACGGCACGCGCCCGTCGCTGCGAGGATGAACGACTTCTACTGGCGATTGTTCGACGGCGACTTCGATGCGCCCTACCCGCATGCCGCGCCAGTTCCGACTTCCGGTCGAGCACAGGGTTTTCCCTGAACTGCCGTATTCACATCTCAGGGTTCATGTCATCCTCGGGACCGATGTGCTGGTCAGTGCCGGTAGGGCACAGTTCTCCTCATGATTGAACTGAGGGGATTGACCAAGGTTTACGGACCGACGAAAGCGGTGGACGATTTGTCGT